>DAOSIS010000004.1:0-158773 GCA_035366835.1 Syntrophales bacterium
TGTTGGTCCTCCGACAGGAGGGAATCCTTCAGGAGACGCGCCATGCCCAGGACCCAGTCGATCCGCTCTGCCCAGAGGCTTTCCGGTACGCTGTAGACGCCGAGGTAGAAGCGGAGGTTTTCGAAGGGTGTCAGGTCCTCGTAGAGCGAGAATTTCTGCGACATGTAGCCGATGGACTGCTTGATGCCCTCCGGGTCGGTGAAGATGTCGTGGCCTGCAACGGTCCCTTCGCCCGACGTGGGCAGGAGGATGCCGCAGAGCATGCGGATCGTCGTGGACTTGCCGGAGCCGTTCGAACCCAGGAAACCGAAGATCTCCCCGCGCCGGACCGAGAAGGTGAGCGCATCGACGGCCGTGAAATCGCCGAAACGCTTCACGAGATTCCGGACGACGATCGCGTCACCGTTGATAAGGCTCATTGGCGAGCTCCCTGTCCGCAGTCTGCAGGCGGTCGATCATCGCCTCCTCCAGCGACGGAAATTTCCCCCGGAGTTCTCCCGGCGCCGCCTCGTCGAGCAGCCGTGACCGGTGCAGGAGCGCGAGCCGGTCGCACTTCTCGCCTTCGTCGAGGTACGCGGTGGAAACGAGGATCGTCATGCCGCCGCCCCGCATCTCGCCGAGGATCTCCCAGAATTCGCGGCGGGAGACGGGGTCGACGCCGTTGGTCGGCTCGTCCAGGATGAGAACGGCCGGTTCATGGACGAGGACGCAGGCGAGGCCCAGCTTCTGCTTCATGCCGCCGGAGAGCTTCCCCGCCGGGCGGTCCTTGAAGGGCAGAAGGCGGGAAAAACCGAGGTACCTCTCCTTGCGCTGCACCCGGTCCTTTCCCCGGATGCCGAAGACGTTGAGAAAGAACTCGATGTTCTCCTCCACGGTGAGATCCTGGTAGAGGCCGAACCGCTGGGGCATGTACCCGATCATGTCCTTGACGGCGGCGCGATCGGTGACGACGTCGCGCCCGCCGATCCGGATGCTCCCCGAAAGGGGCCGGATCATCGTCGCGATCATGCGCAGGAGCGTGGACTTGCCCGCCCCGTCGGAGCCCACGAGGCCGAAGATCGTTCCCCGCTCCGCGCCGAAGCTGACGTCCTGCACGGCCTCGACCGCTCCGAAGCGCATGGAGACGTTCGCGACGCGGATGAAGGATTCTCCGCCGGGCGCGGCCTGCCTGCCGTCGCCTGTTGGCTTGCGGCTTTCCATGACCGTTCAGTCCTTCAGCCAGGCGTCGGCCGGCATCCCCGGCTTGAGTTCCAGATCCGGGTTGGGAACGGCCACCTTGACGAGGTACACGAGCTTGACCCGCTCCTTGTGGGTCTGGATGATCTTGGGGGTGAATTCCCCTTCCGGAGACACGAAGGACACCCGCCCCTTGAAGACCTTCTCGGGGAAGGTGTCGACGCGGACCTCCGCTTCCTGCCCCGGTTTCACCTGGCCGATGCGGGTCTCCTCCACGAAGATCTTGAGATCGACCGAACTCAGATCGGCCAGCGTCAGCACTTCGCGGCCCAGTGTGACGACTTCGCCCGGTTCGACGTTGCGGCTCGTGATGACGCCGGTGTAGGGCGCCTTGAGCTGCCCGTAATCGAACTGGATCTTCGCCTGCTCCAGGGAAGCCGTCGCCAGGTTCACCTGGGCGGCGGCCGCCTCGGCGTCCTTCTTCGCGACGTCGATCTTGCGCAGGTTGCTGCGGGCCTGACTTGCCGCCGCTTCCCCTTCCTCGAGACGGGCTTCGGCCGTCCGGATCGTCTCCTTGCGTGCCCCCTCTCTGGCGAGGTCGTAGGTCTCGCGGCTGCGTTCGTATTCCCTCAGCGCCGTTTCGTGCCGAAGCCGCACCGCGTCCGTCTCCCGTTCCGAAACGACGGACTTGCGGAAGAGGTTTTCGTACCTCTCGCGGTTCCGGGCGGCGTCGTCCAGGGCCGCCTTGGCGGCCAGCATTGCCTGGCGCGCACGCTCGACGTCCTGGGGCCGGTTCCCGGCGCGCAGTTCGGCAAGCTGCGAGCGCAGCGCCCTGACGGCCGCCTCCGCCCGCTCGAGTTCCGCCGGGAGCGTCTGGCGGTACACCTCCAGCAGCGCCTCCGCCTGCTCCTTGCCCCGGACGGCCCTGTCGAGGGCGGCCTTCGCCTGATCGAGGCGGGCCTGGAGTTCCTGGCGGTCCAGCTCGGCCAACACGGTCCCCCTCACCACCCGCTGGCCTTCGCGGGCCGGCACGGCGACGACCCTGCCTCCGACCTGGAAGGCGAGATTCGATTGCGTCGCCTCGATCGTGCCCGAGTAATAGCTCTCTCGGTGTTTGGATTTCCACTGGCCCACGTACACGAGCACGGCGACGCCGATGAGAAGGCTCAGGAAGATGATGATGAGTGTCTTGCGTTTCACATTTCCCCCTTGGCCTGCGGCCGATTCCAGAAGAAGTATCAGGCTGTTCAAAAACGCCCGTATGCAAGGCCCCCGATGGTTCGGCAGGCTCATCCTTCGACAGGCTCATCCTTCGACAGGCTCAGGATGACAATGTCTGCGGCCTGCCCTGTGCCATGTCACGGTGAGCCTGTCGAACCGCGAACGGTGAAGGACGAGGGCCCTTCGATAGACTCAGGACGCAGCAGACGGGCGTTTTTCAACAGCCTGCCGCTATTCCTTGCGGACCCCCATCGCCCGGTCCAGGCGGGCCCGGTAGATGGAACAATCGCCCAGCGCCTGGACGTAATCGGACTTGGCCTTCGTCAGCAGAGTCTGGGCGTCCAGCACCTCCGTGGACGTGGCGACCTGCTCGCGGTAGCGTTCCGCGTTCATCCGGTAATTCTCCTCCGCCTGCGTGACGGCCTGCCGGGTCACCTCGATCCTGCGGCTCATCTCCCCGACGGCGAGCCAGGCGTTCTTGATCTCCAGGACGACCTGGTCCCTGAGATTCTCCTGAACCTCGATGGCCTGCCGCTCGCGGCTGAGGCCGCCGTCGACGCGCGCATTGGTGCGGCCCCATTCCCAGAAAGTCCAGTTCGCCACCAGCATGCCGTACCAGCTCTCCTGGTCCTTGTACTGGGTGCCGCCGACGGAGGGCGTATCGCCATAGCGGCTGTAGTTGCCGACCGCCGTCACCTGCGGGTAATACTCGCTGCGAAGCGCCTTGATCTGCTTGCGGATCTGTTCGACCCGCAGCTCGACCGTCTTCAGTTCGGGCCGCTGCTGCATCCCTTCCGCGACAGCCTCCTCCAGCGATATCAGGGAAGAATCCGGCGCCAGAATGTCCTCGAGAACGACCGGTTCCGTGAGGCCGCGGCGCAGCACCGTGTTGAAACGCGAGCGGGCCATTTCGAGCCCGTTCTCGGCCCGGAGCAGGAGCTGTTCGCCGTTGGCGAGTTCCACTTCCGCATACAGGAGGTCGCTCTTGGGGATCATCCCGACGTCGAAAAAGCCGCGTGCCGTTTCGTGGTGGGCCTTCAGGCGTTCCCTTGACTGGCGGGCCACGTCGAGATAGCGCTCGGCCTTGAGGACGCCGTAGTAGGCCTCCTTGACCTCCTGGATCACGTCCAGGACCGCGGCGCGCTCCTCGGTGCGCGAGACTTCGATTGCCACGAGGGAGACGTCGTAATTGGCCTTGATGCGGCCGCCCGCGAAGAGCGGCTGCTGCGCCTCGAGGGCCCAGTTGTAGTTGTTCTTGGTCCCCGTCACGATCTGCTGGGCCGGAATGGCCGGAGGGGCGCCGGGGAAGTTGAAAAAAGGCTCTTCGTTGAGCCGGGTGTATCCGTAGGATGTGCTGAGCTTCGGGAGGAAGCCCGTCAGCGCCTCTTTCCGCTGGGCCTCCGCTCCCTTCACCCCCTCGCGCGCTCCCTTCAGGACCGCGCTTCGATCGAGGGCCTGGCGGATGCACTCCGAAAGACCGAGCGGCTTGACCTCGGCGGCGTACAGCGGGGATTGCGGGAACAGGGCAGGGATCGCGACCAACCCGAAAAGAATGAGACCAAAGGCTCCGGTTTTCATAGGGCCCCCTTTTTCTTCGTCCGGCCTGACGCCGTTTCCTTGCCTCTTCCGGCTTGGCGCGGAGAAGGCGGTTTTGCGGACAGACCGCGCAGGATCAGGTCTTCGATTTCCCCGCACAGGACCTTGGTGACGTCCTCCCCGACGGGCCGGAAAATGCCGTCAAATTCCTTCCGCCTGGCCCGGATCGGTGCGCTCGACTTGTACAGGAGCAGGGCGCCGATCACCATGAAATGGACGAGGAACGGCCTTGCCGGGACAAAGACGCCCTTTTCCCGCCCCTCGTCCATGATCTCGGTCAGCATGCCGATGATGCGGCCCATGTCCCGGGGCACGATGTCCGGGAGGTTCCGGCCGCCGCCGGCGATCTCCCGCATCATGAGCGGCGGCATCTGGGGGTTTTCCTCGACCGTGCGGGCGAGATTGCGGATGAAGACGCGAAGCTTCTCCTGCGGCGAGTCCGTGGAACGGATGTCCCGGGAGATCCGCTCCGCCGTGTTGCCGAGGACGGTGTGGATCACTTCGGCGTACAGGGTTTCCTTGTCGCCGATGTGGTAGTAGATGGTGGCCTTGTTCACGCGGGCGCGCCGCGCGATCTCGTCCACATGGGCGCCCTCGTAGCCGACCTCCGAGAAGACCTCCTTGGCGACCTCCAGGATGCGACGGCTCGTTTCCTGCCCCTTTTCCTTTACCGCTTCGCCGGCCATCCCGGACCCGCTCCCTCATTCCGCCCGTGGCGATGATTTTACCAACCGGTAAGTTTAACTGAATAGTTAATATACAAGGTCGGGATCTGTCAAGGTTTTCCTGCAGGGGGTCGGAATCTCGAGGAATAGGGACTGCCCCGGCCCGGGCCGGGGCAGTCCGCCGAACGGCGTCCGAATCAGCCTAGGGCGATCTTCAGAACCTCCATCATCTCATCTACGAAATGAAAGCGGATTTCCTTGCGGACCTTCGCGGGCACGTCGATCAGATCCTTTTCGTTCCACCGGGGCAGGATGATGGTCTTCACTCCGGCGCGGTGCGCCGCGAGGACCTTTTCCTTGATCCCGCCGACGGGCAGGACCATGCCGCGGAGGGTGATTTCGCCCGTCATGGCGAGCTTCTTCTGGATCGGTTTTCCCCGGAACAGCGAGGTCAGCGCCGTGAGGATCGTGACGCCGGCAGACGGGCCGTCCTTGGGAATCGCTCCGGAGGGCACGTGGATATGGATGTCCGTTCCCTCGAAAAAGTCCTTCGGGATACGGAGTTCGTCCGCGTTGGCCCGGACGAAACTCAGGGCCGCGGCTGCCGATTCCTTCATGACGTCGCCGAGCTGTCCCGTCAGCGTGAGGCTGCCCTTTCCCTTCATGGCCGTCGCCTCGATGAACAGGAGATCTCCGCCGGTCGGCGTCCAAGCGAGCCCCAGGGCGACGCCGGGCTTGCTGACCCGGATCCCGATCTCCGGGCTGATGCGGACCGGCCCGAGGTAGAGTTGGAGGTCTTTCGCCTCGACGGAAGCCTTTTTGATGGCGCCTTCGGCGATGCGGCTGGCGACGCCGCGGCAGACCGCGGCGATTTCGCGCTCCAGATTCCGCACCCCGGCTTCGCGCGTGTACCCCGAAATGATCCCGCGGATTGCGCCCTTGCCGATGCGGATCTGCGCCGCCTGGAGCCCGTTGGCCTCGCGCTGCCGGGGGATGAGATACCTCAAGGCGATCTCGATCTTCTCGTCGAGCGTGTAGCCGGGCAGTTCGATCACTTCCAGGCGGTCGTGAAGCGCCGGCGGGATCGTCTCCAGCACGTTCGCCGTGGTGATGAACATGACCTTCGACAGATCGAAGGCCACGTCGAGATAGTGGTCGGAAAAAGAGAAGTTCTGCTCGGGATCCAGGACTTCCAGCAGCGCCGAGGAGGGATCGCCGCGGAAGTCGCTGCCGACCTTGTCGATCTCGTCCAGCATGAAGATGGGGTTCTTCGATTCGGCACGCCGCATGCCCTGGATGATCCGGCCCGGCAAGGCGCCCACGTAGGTCCGCCTGTGCCCGCGGATCTCCGCCTCGTCGCGGACGCCGCCCAGGGAGATGCGGATGAACTTCCGGCCCATCGCCCTGGCGATCGAATGCCCCAGCGAAGTCTTGCCCGTGCCGGGGGGACCGGCAAAGCAGAGGATCGGTCCCTTCGTGTCGGGTTTGAGCTTGCGCACGGCCAGGTACTCGATGATCCGTTTCTTGGGCTTTTCCAGGCCGTAATGGTCCTCGTCGAGAACGTGCCTCGCCTTGGCGATATCGAGGTTGTCCTCCGTGCTCTCGTTCCAGGGCAGGGACAGGAGCCAATCGAGATAGGTGGACGACACGGTATATTCGGCCGAGGAGGGATGCATCCGCGAGAGACGGTCCAGTTCGCGCATCGCCTCCTTCTTCGCCTCCTCTGGGAGGTTCTTCTTCTCGATCTTGGCGCGGTAGTCCTCCACCTCGACGCGGGGCTCGTCGGACTCGCCCAGTTCCTGGCGGATGGCCTTGAGCTGCTGGCGCAGGTAGTACTCCCGCTGGGACTTGTCGATGTCGCTCTTCACCTGGGACTGGATTTTGTTCCCCAGCTCCAGGATCTGAACCTGGTGGTTGACGAGCCTCGTCACTTCCCGCAGGCGCTCCTTCACGTCGAGAATCTCCAGGATCTTTTGCTTCTCTTCGGCGTCAGCGTTGATGACCGAGGCGATCATGTCGGCCAGGGTCCCCGGGTCGCCTATGGACTTCGCCATCATGCCGAATTCCTGGGGCAGGAAAGGCGAAAGTTTGACGACGCTGTCGAAGAGCGTCAACAGGTTCGCCACCAAGGCCTCCACCTCGAGGTCCTTTACAGAGACATCCTCGAGCGGCGCCACCCTGGCCTTGAAGTACGGTTGCGTTTCCGTGAACGAGAGGACCTTGAAGCGGCTGATGCCCTGCACGAGCAATTGGGCCTTGTTCTCGACGGTCTTGGCCATGCGGAGAATCAGGCCGGCGGTTCCCACGGCGTAAAGGTCCTCCGGAGTCGGGGTGGCATCACCCTGGGCCTTTTTCGCCTTCACCAGGCCGATGATGCGGTCCCGGGCCATTGCATCGTCAACCAGCTTCATCGATTCCTCGCCGACGACCTCCATGGGGAGCATCATCTTGGGGAAAACGAAGACGTTGAACAGAGGCAGGATGGGGAGCACCTCGGGCAGGGTGAATGCCTTTATTTCTTCAGGCGGTTTGGAATCCGTCATATTGTCCTCCGTGATACGTTTCTTCGGCCGATGGGATTATCCCCGGGTGATTTCGATCTTGCGGACGCGCTCGGGCAGTTTGGAGAGCCGGATTACCAACAGTCCTTCGGCGAACGTCGCGGTGACGGAGCCCGTGTCGATCTGCGCGGGGAGGGTCAGCGCCCGCTCAAAGGGTCCGTACGCGATCTCGGCGATGCGGTAGCGGACGTCTTCGCCCGCGACGCATTTCCGGCGGTATCCCGCGATCCGGATCGTCCTTGCGCCGACTTCGACCTGCAGGTCCGCGCGGTTGACCCCAGCCAGTTCGGAGCTGATGAAGATGTCCCGCTCGGTTTCAACCACGTCCACGGACGGCTGCCAGACATGGGTGGAAAGCGCGAAGCGGGTGTGAGCAAGCCGGACCATCTCGCCGATGTCCCGGCGCAACTCCCTCTCCATCCGTCCGATGTCGTCTTCGAGTGTGATGCGAATAAATTCCATGGCAGGCTCCTGAAATCCTCACGGCGTTATCGCGATGTTGCGACTGCTGGCCTCTTCGTCATCGCGACTTCAAGTAGTGTAAGCCACGAGAAAGGGAACGTCAAGGGCAACGCCCCTTACGGTTTTCACCGCACGCAAGAAGGGGTCTCATCGATTCTCTTGGAAGGGGGGAGGGAAGGCTGTGCGAATGGCCTTGAAACTCTCGCATCCGCCGGGCATGGCGGATCCCGCCGAGCAGGACTTCCGGTGCATCGCTTCCCGCGTCCGGTCGGACGAGACGACGGGATGGATGTCCTGACTGGAGCCGGAGAAGGGAATCGGACCCTTAACCTCACGATTACGAATCGCGTGCTCTACCGTTGAGCTACTCCGGCGCCTTGACAGGATTGGCGACCCGTTTCCAGTCCCCGGCAGGTTCTTTCGGGAGGAAATTCCTGAAAACGTGCGGTATGTAGCCTATCCGCATCTCCTTGTCAAGGTCCTGCCGAAATGCCTGCCGAAATGCCCGGATGCGGCGTTTTTGCGGAGCCTGTCGGCTTGACAATCCCCTTTGCTCTGGTAGAATCCGCCCCATATTGGAAGGAGAACGGGCCATGCGCGAGAAAATCAAGAAGATCCTGACGGTAACGCCGCTGAAGATCGCCCTGTTCGTCATCTTTCTTGCCCTTGTCCTGTTTTTCATGGACGTCTCCTTTCTCCGCTTCATGGAGCTGGAGAGTCTGGACCTCCGCATGATCTCGCGGGGGAAGATCGCCGCCGGAGGGGAAACGGTCATTGCCACGATCGACGAGAAAAGCCTCAGCGAACTGGGCCGCTGGCCGTGGCCGAGGACAACGATCGCCCGGCTCGTGGACACCTTGAAGCGAAACGGCGCCAAGGCTGTCGGCTTCGATATCGTTTTCGCGGAACCCGATGAGAATTCCAGCCTCAAGACCGTCGCCGAACTCGAACGGGAGCTCAGACAGATGGCAATCTCCGATAGGAGGCTGATACGGGTGCTGCGGGAGAAGAGAGAAGCCGCCGATACGGACGCCGCCCTGGCGAGGGCCGTCAAGAAGGCCAAGAACGTCACGCTCGGATATTTCTTCCATCTGTCGGAGCGCGATGCGGCCCATATAACGGAAAAACAGATTCAGAAGGCGGCGGAGCTGATCTCTCCCTCGAAATATCCGGCGATCCAGTCGGGCGGCCCCCCGGAAGACGTTCTGATGATCGAAGCATACGCGGCGGTTCCCAACCTTCCCGCGCTCGCCGCGTCGGCCGAAAATGCGGGATACTTCAATGCCCTTCCCGATGAAGACGGGACGATCCGCTGGGCGCCGCTCGTCATGAAATTCCAGGGGAATGCCTATCCTTCGCTGTCCGTCGCCCTCCTGATGCAGTACCTGGATTGGCCGATGACGACGCTCCGGCTGGCGGAATACGGCGTCGAGGGCATCCGCATCGGGGACATCGACATCCCGACCGATGAAGTGGGGCGACTGCTGATCAACTACCTGGGGCCGGCCAAGACGTTTCCGCATTATTCCATCGCCGACATCCTGAAGGGCCGCATCCCGCCGGAGACCTTCAAGGGAAAGATCGTTCTGGTCGGAGCGACGGCCACGGGAATCTATGACCTGCGGGTTACGCCCTTTTCAACGGTGTACCCCGGGGTGGAGATCCACGCGACGGTCATCGACAACATCCTGCATCAGAACTTTCTCACCTACTCGGGCTGGATCCGCTTTCTGGACATGTGCGTCATCATCGTGCTGGGGCTCCTGGCCGGCATTGCGCTGCCGCGGTTCGGCGCGGTCGCCGGAATCGGCATCATCCTGGCCCTTGTCCTTTCCTTCTTCCTGGTGAACACGTTCATCTTTTCGCATTTCAACATCTGGATGAACCTGATCTATCCGCTGCTGACGATGGTGACGATCTACCTCGGGATCTCGGTCTACCGGTACATCACGGAGGAAAAGGAAAAGAAGAAGATCCGCGGCGCCTTCCAGTATTACCTCACCGCCTCGGTCATCAACGAGATGCTCAAGGATCCCTCCAAGCTGAAACTGGGGGGCGACAAGAAGGACCTCTCCGTCCTGTTCTCGGATATCCGGGGATTCACAACCGTTTCCGAAAAACTTTCGCCGGAGGAACTGGTCCACCTGCTGAACGAATACCTGACGGCCATGACCAACATCGTCTTCGAATACGAGGGCCTTCTGGACAAGTATATGGGTGATGCCATCATGGCCGTGTACGGCGCGCCGCTGGATCAGCCGGATCACGCCCTGCGGGCCTGCCGGACGGCGCTGAAGATGAGGAAGGAGCTGGAGCGCCTCCAGAAGAAATGGTCCGAAGAGGGCCGGCCGGTGCTCAACATCGGCGTCGGCATCAACAGCGGCGACATGGTGGTGGGCAACATGGGTTCGGAGATGCGGTTCGACTACACCGTCATGGGGGACAGCGTGAACCTCGGGTCGCGCCTGGAGGGCATCAACAAGGAGTACGGGACCGGCATCGTGATCAGCGAGTTCACCTACGAGCGGGTCAAGGATACGCTCCTCTGCCGCGAACTGGACTGGGTCCGCGTCAAGGGCAAGAAGCTTCCCGTCAAGATCTACGAGCTGCTGGGGGAGCGGTCGGAAGCGGCTGCGATGGGGCCCTCCGTGAAGTTGTTCGAAGAGGGTTTCGCCCTCTACCGGCAGAGCCGGTGGGACGAGGCCATCGCCGTATTCCGGAAGGTCCTGGAGGCGAGGCCCGGCGATCCGCCGTCCGAGGTCTACATCCGCCGCTGCCAGGATCTGAAGGAAAACCCGCCTGAGCTCCCCTGGGACGGCGTTTACACCATGACAAAGAAATGATGTCCGGTTTCCTGACGGAAACGGGGTTTCTGACAGAAACCCCGTTTCCGTCAGGATTTGCGAAAGAGCCTTCATGAGGGAAGAGCAGCGATACAGGAGCTGGGTGGAGGTCGATCTCGACAACTTCACCCGCAACTGGGACGAGATGAAGCGGCTGGTGGGTCCGGGCGTCCGGATTCTCCAGGTCGTCAAGGCGGATGCCTACGGCCACGGCGCGATGGAGATCTCCAACGTGGCGCTGAAGAACGGCGCCGACTGCCTGGGGGTCGCCAATGCGGACGAGGGCGCGCAACTGCGGGTCAGCGGGATCTCGGCGCCGATTCTCATCCTGTCTCCGGCCACGATCGGGGAGATCGGCCAGATCCTCAAGTACAACCTGATCCCCTCGGTGTCCGATATCGGCTTCGCCCGGGAGCTGCAGCGGCGCGGGCGCAAGACGGCCTGCCGCATCCCCGTCCATATCGAGGTGGACACGGGGATGGGGCGCGTCGGGACGCTTTACGCCGACGCCTTCGACATGATCCGCGAGGTGACGAAACTGCCCAATCTCACCGTCGAGGGAATCTACACGCACCTGGCGATCAGCGAGATCCGCGACGATTACAACCGCCGCCAGCACGCGCTTTTCGCGGAACTCCTGGAGCGCCTGGAAGACCATCATATCCGCATCCCCGTGCGCCACATGTCCAACAGCGGCGCCATCCTCAACTACCCGGAATTCCATCTCGACATGGTCCGGCCCGGCATCATGTCCTACGGTATCTACCCGTCGGCGGAGACGTCCTCCCTCGCGTCGCTGGCCCCCGTCATGGCCTTCAAGACGGCGATCGTCCTGATCAAGGATTTTCCCAGGGGCGCCAGCATCGGCTACGGACGCACCTACACGACCGATCACCCGACGAAGATCGCGACGATCCCCGTGGGGTACGGGGACGGCTACGGCTGGGTCCTCTCCAACCGCGGCGAGGCCCTGGTCCGCGGCCGCCGCGTGCCGATCGTGGGGCGCATCTCCATGGACATGTGCGCCCTCGACGTCGGGCACATCCCCGACTGCGAAGTGGGGGACGAGGTGGTGCTGATGGGAAGGCAGGGGGACGAGTACATCTCCGCCAACGAGATCGCCAAAAAGGTGGGGACGATCAGTTACGAGATCCTCTGCGCCCTGGGCAAGCGCGCCCCCCGCGTCTTCCTCCACAAGGGCAAGACCGGCACGGTGGAGCCGCGGCTGCGGAGGATCTTCATCGCCGACGAGGAGAAATCGATCGCCCGCATCGACAGCATCATCCGGAATTGCTTCCAGGCCCGGGCGCGCAACGAAGAGCTGGGCGACGCCATCTATTACGAAATGTTCGAAACCCTCTTCGGCAAGGAGGACCGGCAGCTGGAGCTCCGCACGAACTTCCGGTACGACATCAATGTCCGGCCGGCCTCCGGCGAAGCGCGGCCGCCCGGGGAGCGGGAGCCGGATTATTTTCACGTGAGCACGCACATCGAGTACGTCAAGACGCTGCGGAACCCGGTCTTCCTGATCGGCTGCGCCACGAACAACGAGCAGCTGGAGGCCTTTTTCGACGACAAGCGGTGCGAGTACCGCTGGATTCTGAACCGCGGCGAGGACCTCGTCGTCGAGCGGGATTTCCAGGTGGCGCGCGTGCGCATCGATCACGAAGATGTCCCGATCCTCCGGACGGAAACCACGAAGCGGGGGTACGAGGTCTGGTGCGGGGGGGACGATCTGCGGCGGAAGCTGAACCGCCCCGTCAAGGTCGAGATCGAGATCCGGACGAAGAAATCCAAGAGCAACCGGAACTTCTCCGTCTACCTCGTCTACCCGACGCGGGGCCTGGACATCCTCTTCGACTACCACGGGATGGATTTCCGGAACGTCAAGGAAGTCAGCTTTTTCGCCGGCCGGCACCCCTACCCCCAGGTGATCCGGGAAAAGGGCAAGTCCGTCCGCATCAAGATCAGCGACGAGGAATGGATTTTCCCCAACAGCGGCGTGAGCTTTATATGGGACGTTTGAGAGGACTGTTGAAAAACGCCCGTCTGCTGCGGCCCGAGTTTATCGAAGGACCCTCATTCCCCGCCGTTCGCGGTTCGACAGACTCACCGTGACATGGCACAGGGCAGGCTGGCGGGAGTTGTCATGCTGAGCTTGTCGAAGCATGAGCTTGTCGAAGCATCAGGAGCCTTGCATCCGGGCATTTTTGAACAGCCCTCGTAAAGAAATACAGTCTGGGAAAGGCATTACGGACGAAGCATGGCGGAAAAGCTGAAGGTCGGTGTATTCATGGGCGGCATGTCCTCGGAACGCGAGGTGTCGCTGAACAGCGGGAGAAACGTGCACGACAACCTCGACCCGGAGTTCTACGAGGGGAAACCCGTTTTTCTGGACGAGCGCAGCCGTTTCTGGGTGCTTCCCTGGCAGCTCGTATCGCAGAACACCACGGTGGACATCTTCGAGCGGCTGGAGCACGACGCGCAGAGAATCGCCTACGAGGATCTCGGGAAGGAGATCGATTTCGCCTTTCTGTGCCTGCACGGCAAATTCGGCGAAGACGGGTGCGTCCAGGGGCTGCTGGAGCTTCTGGGCATTCCCTTCACGGGACCGGGGGTCCTGGCCTCGGCGATCGGCATGAACAAGGAGGTCCAGCAGAAGATCCTGAAGGCCGCCGGTCTGGACGTCCCGGAGAGCGTCGTGATCGAGGAGCGCCGGTGGCGGCAGGACGCCGCCGGGATACGGAAGCAACTGGCCGGACGGTTCGGAGGGCGGCCGCTTGTCACGAAGCCGATCCGGGAGGGGTCGAGCGTCGGCGTCACCATCGTCCGGGACGCGGACTCCCTGGACCGCGGCCTGGCGGAGGCCTTCCGTTGGGACACGGCCGCCCTTGCGGAGGAGTACCTGGAGGGGATTGAATTCTCCTGCATCGTCCTCGAGGAGGACGGATCGCCGCGGCCGCTGGACCTGACGGAGATCCATCCCCAGAGCGAATACTACACGTACGACGACAAATACATGCCCGGCCGCTGCCGGAAGTTCACTCCGCCCAAGGGCATCTCCGCCGAACAGGTCGCGCGGATCAAGGAGCACGTCGTCCGGGCCTTCGTCGCCCTGGGCTTCCGTTCCTACGGGCGCATCGACGGGTTCCTTCTGAAGGACGGGCGGATCCTCGTCACCGACCCGAACTCCTCGTCGGGCATGGCCCCTTCGTCCTTCTTCTTCGAGCAGGCCGCCTGCGCGGGCATGCTGCCGTCCATGGTCATCTCCCGACTGATCGAGAATGCCCTTGCGATCCACCGGGGCAAGCGCGGCCCCCTGTGAAGACGGGGAATCCCCTGCACGGCGGCAGCGCCGGACATCCGGCTTCCGGGTGCAAGCGGCTTTACAAATCGGGTGATTCACATTATAGAGAATTGAAGGATTTCAAGCCTTCATCGCATCTCGGGCATCTCTGTGAATGAGGAGGATTCCATGAAAAAGACCGGGGGACTCAAAGGATGGATCGTGTTGGCCGCGTCGATCGCGGTTGCCCTTTCGGCCGTGCCGGCATCGGCACTGGAGTTCGGCGTGCGGGGGTATTACTGGTTCCCCGGCTACAAGGCCGACGGGCGTCTCGACGCCTCCGGAATCACCGGCACAGAGACGAATTACAAGGACGTGCTGGATATGGGCAACAAGGCGATCCCGTCGGTCGAGGCCTTTGCCGGCCTGGGCAAGAATCACTTCAGCCTCATGTACACGCCGCTGGACTACAGCGGATCGACGGCCCTGTCGCAGAACGTCACCTTCAAGGGGAAGGTCTTCACGGCCGGCACGCAGACCGAGTCCGATCTCAAGATGAAGATGTTCGATTTCGATTACCAGCGCGACCTCGTCAATTTGGAGAACATCCTGGCGGGTTTCTCCGTCGGCGTCATCGGCAAGCTCAAATGGATCGACGGTGAGACGCGGATGAGCGCCCCGTCGCTGGGATTCGACGAGAAGCAGACCTACTCCGTGGTGATGCCCATGATCGGCGTCGGCGCCCATATCGGCATTCTGCTCGACATCCTGGAGGCGAGGGCCAAGGTCACGGGCATGGCCTACTCGGGGAACGCGTTCATCGATGCCCTGGCCGATCTCTCCTGGACGCCCTTTCCCTTCCTGGACGTCCACGGCGGGTACCGGTATGTGAAGCTGAATCTCGAGCGGGGCGATCTCACCCTCAATTCGACCTACAGCGGGCCCTTCGTGGCCCTCACGGTCGGCTTCTGATCCGGGAACGGGGATGGAGGTCTTGTCGGTGGGAACCGGAAAAGAAAAGCGGCTGCGCGTCGGCGTCATCATGGGGGGCCTGTCCTCGGAACGGGAAGTCTCCCTTGAGAGCGGCCGCAACATCTTCAGCAAGATCGACCGGCGCAAGTACGACCCGGTCGCCATATTCCTCGACGGGCAGGCGAGGTTCTGGGAAATCCCCGTCAAGCTGCTCATGCGCAACAGCACGAAGGACGTGGAGGAGGACCTGGAAGCGGAGGCCGTCCGCATCCCTTACGAGGACCTGGCCGCAAGGGTGGATGTGGCCTGCCTGGCCCTTCACGGCAAGTACGGGGAGGACGGCTGCATGCAGGGCCTGCTCGAATTGCTGCGCATCCCCTACACGGGATCGGGCGTCCTCGCCTCCGCCGTCGGCATGGACAAGCTCATGTGCCGGAGGCTGCTTTCGGCTTCCGGCATCGATGTCCCCCGGACCGTCCCCGTCGACAGGAAGCAATGGGAGACGGACGCAGGGGCGGCGGCCGCCGCCATCGAGGCCGGGATCGGATTCCCCTGCGTCGTGAAACCCTCGCGCGAGGGATGCAGCACGGCGGTCAAGAAAGTCGTGTCTTCCCAGGGCGTCGCCGCGGCCGTCGAAGAGGCGCTCCAGTGGGACAACACGGTCCTCGTGGAGGAGTTCCTCCAGGGAACGGAGGTGACCTGCGGCGTGCTCGGTGCGGAAGAACCGGTCGCCCTGATTCCTTCCGAAACGGTGCCGACGGACGACATTCTCTCGCTGGAGGACAAGTTCCTGTACGGGCAGGGGGAAAACAAGACGCCCGCCCGCCTGCCGGAGGACATCCTGGCGAGGATCCGTGAAACGGCGGTCGCCGTCTTCCGCGCCCTCGACCTGAAAGGATACGCCCGCATCGACATGTTTGTCCGTGCGGACGGCCGCGTGGTGGTCCTGGAGCCCAACACCCTCCCGGGCATGACACCCTCGACCGTCCTCTTCCACCAGGCCGCGGCCGCGGGCATCACCCAGTCGGGGCTCATCGACCGGATCCTCGAAACCGCCCTTTCCGTTCACGCATCCAAGAGGGGTCCCCTGTAAATGGATCGGTTTGTCGCTTTCGTGGACAGCGTCGGCCGCCGGATGCTCGCCTATGTCGAGGAAATGGGGCACATCCTGCTCCTGTTCCTGTCCGCCCTCTCGTGGATGGTCCGGCCGCCTCTGAAGTCGAGGCTCATCTTCAAGCAGATGGAATTCGTCGGCGTGAAGTCCATCGTGGTCGTCGTGCTGACGGGGACCTTCACGGGGATGGTCCTGGCCCTCCAGAGTTACCACGGGTTCCGCCTGTTCAGCGCCGAGAGCCTTGTCGGATCGACGGTCGCCCTGGGGATGACGAGGGAACTGGGGCCGGTCCTGACGTCGCTCATGGTGACGGCCCGCGCCGGGTCCGCCATGGCGGCCGAGCTCGGCACGATGCGCGTCACCGAACAGATCGACGCCCTGTACGTCATGGCGGCGAATCCGGTCAAACACCTGATCGTGCCGCGGATTCTCGCCAGCGTCGTCATGGTGCCGCTGCTCACCGTCGTTTCCGATTTCATGGGGATCCTGGGGGGCTACTTCGTCGGGGTGCAGCTCCTGTTCATCAACGAGGGGGCCTTTCTCAAGAACATCACCAAGCTCGTGGAGCTCGACGACATCTACAACGGCCTCATCAAGGCCGCGTGTTTCGGCTTGATCCTGTCGGTCGTGGGATGCTACAAAGGGTTCAACACGAAGGGAGGCGCCGAGGGAGTCGGACGGGCGACGACGGAGGCCGTCGTGCTGTCGTCCATCTCGATTCTGATCAGCGACTACTTCCTGACGGCCATCATGTTTTGAACGATTATGATCCGACTGGTCGATGTACACAAGTCGTTCGGAAAGCAGAAGGTCCTCGACGGGTTGGACCTGCAGATCGAGGACGGCAAGACGACCGTCATCATCGGCCGCAGCGGGGGAGGGAAGAGCGTCCTGCTCAAGCACATCATCGGCCTGATGAAACCCGACAGCGGCGAGGTCTGGGTGGACGGGGCCGACATCACGAAGATGAACGACAAGGAGCTCAACGAGGTCCGCAAGAAATTCGGCATGCTCTTCCAGGAAGCGGCCCTTTTCGACTCCATGAACGTGGGGGAGAACGTGGCGTTTCCCCTGCGGGAGCATACGAAAATGACGGAAGAAGAGATCCGGACGGTCGTCGCCGACCGGCTGGGGGCCGTCGGGCTGACGGGCGTCGAGCCGAAACTGCCGGCGGAGCTCTCCGGCGGCATGCGCAAGCGCGTCGGACTGGCGAGAGCGGTTGCGCTTCGGCCGCAGATCGTCCTCTTCGACGAACCGACGACGGGACTCGATCCGGTGATGACGGAGGCGATCAACCAACTGATCCTGAAAACGCAGGGCCTGTTCAAACTGACCTGCGTCGTGATCAGCCACGATCTCGAATCCATCTTCAAGATCGCCCATCGGATCGCCATGCTCCACGAAGGCAGGATCATCGAGTACGGCACGCCGGAGGCCATCCGCGCTTCGGAAAACGCGGTCATCCGCCAGTTCCTTTCGGGCAGCATCGAGGGGCCGATATCGGTGACGTAACCGGGGGCATCGACGAGGCCCCGCAGAGGAGGTTTTTCATGCGGCTCAGTACCGAGGCAAAAGTCGGGCTGTTCGTCCTGGCGGGACTGATTATCTTGGGATACATGTCCTTCCGCGTCGGCCAGAAGGGCATCGGGCTGAAAAAGGGCTACGTCGTCGATGCCGTCTTCGACAACGTGGCCGGTCTCAACAAGGACGCCTCCGTGCAGATCGCCGGCGTCGAAGTCGGACGCGTCGAATCGATCAAGCTCAAGGACGGCAAGGCCGTCATCCAGATGCGCATCACCCCGGAAGTGAAACTCGAAAAGGACGTCCGCGCTGCCATCAAGACGCACGGCGTTCTGGGCGACAAGTACGTCGAGATCATGCCCGGACACAAATCGTCGGGCTACATGGAATCCGGAGACTCGATCCAGCAGGTCGAGCGGGCGGCGGACATCGACCGCCTCCTGCAGCAGTTCGCGGTCATCGCGGACGACATCCGCGGCGTGACCGGTTCCCTGAACCGCGTCCTGGGCGGCCAGGCCGGCGTCGACGCCCTCAACGACATCCTGGACAACACACGCCAGCTCACGCGGAACCTGAACGCCGTCGTGATGAACAACGAAGCGACGCTGCGCGCGATGCTGGAAAACACGCGCCAGCTCACCGGCAATCTGAACCGCGTCGTTCTCCAGAACGACCAGAAGGTGGCCCAGGTCTTCGACGGCCTGAAGAACGCGGCGAACCAGATGGAGAAGACCTTCGCCTCGCTGAACGAGATCACGGAAGGTGTCCGCCGGGGCGAAGGGTCCGTCGGTCAGCTCCTCAGGGATCCCACGACGACGGAGCGGCTCAACAAGACGCTCGCCTCCCTGCAGCAGATCTCCGACAGGATCAACGAGGGCAAGGGGACGATCGGCAGGCTCCTCAACGAGGAAGAGACGGTCAACAACCTCAACGCGGGGCTTTCCGGGATCAACCGGTACGTCACGAAGGCGGAGCAGTTCCGCACCTACCTGAGCTACCGCGGGGAGTACCTCTTCGACAAGAGCGACATGAAGAGCTACCTGGATCTCCGCATCCAGCCCAAGGAGGACAAGTTCTACATCCTCGGAATCACCAGCGATCCGCGCGGCCGGCGGACGACCAGAGAGTCCACCACGGGCGGGGTCACCACCCGGACGGAGGAGTGGGACCGCAGCGGGCTTTTGTTCAACGTCCAGATCGGGAAGCGCTACCGCGATGTGGTTCTGCGCGGCGGTCTGCTGGAATCGACGGGGGGAGTCGGGGTCGATTACTTCGCCATGAACGACCGTCTCCGGTTTTCGTTCGAAGCCTTCGATTTCAGCTATGACCGCAAGGCCCACCTGAAGGCGTCCGCCGAGTACCAGCTGTTCAAACACCTGTACCTGACGGCAGGCTGGGACGATTTCATCAGCGATCAGGGCAACAGCTCGGTTTTCGGCGGCATCGCCATCCGCTTCGAGGACGACGACCTCAAGTACATGCTGACGTCGACGCCCATCCCGAAATAACGGATTTTTCCTCCGCAAATATAGCCTTCCGGCAATATATCTGCCTGTGGGTATCTCTGTTCAAATCTCACAAAATTTGAGCTTGACAAAACAAGTGCGGCGCAACTATATTCCAAAATAGAAATATAAAGAGGGGAAACCATGCGAGAATTCCTGGCGGTAATGAAGGCACTGTCCGACGAGAACCGCGTAAAAATCCTGAAGCTGCTTCAGGGGCGGTCTCTGTGCGTCTGTGAAATCCGCGTAGCGCTCCATATCGCCCAACCGACCGTTTCAAAACACATGAAGATCCTTGAACGGGCAGGCCTGGTCCGGCACGTCAAGGACGGTCTCTGGGTGAATTACGAGATCGCCGATGGGGTTTCCAGTCCCTATGCCGCATCTCTTCTGGGAAGTCTGCGGCATTGGCTCTCCGACGTGCCGGAGATCGAAGCCTTGGCCAAGAGCCTCTCCGGCATCGATCGGAGGGAAATCTGCAAGAAGTGAACGAGATCACAGCCACTCCCGTTATTTTCATGCAGCCGCTTCCAGGCGCGGGAGATGAATTATGAAAGAACGGACAAAACTGCTGCTCATCGCGGCGGGATTTCTAGCCGCGTACTACATTCCCTGGGACCATGAAGTGATCCGCCGATCGGGCCTGGAGGCCTTCATGATGCTGCAGGAGTATGCCCGGCAGCATGTGCTGACCTGCCTGATCCCGGCCTTCTTCATCGCCGGCGCGATTGCGGTCTTCGTCTCTCAGGCGTCGGTCTTGAAATACTTCGGCGCCGAGGCGGACAAGATCCTTTCCTATTCGGTCGCCTCGGTTTCGGGAACCGTGCTGGCCGTCTGCTCGTGCACGGTGCTGCCGCTCTTTGCAGGCATTTACACGCGGGGCGCGGGAATCGGTCCCGCCACGGCATTCTTGTATTCGGGGCCGGCCATCAACGTCCTGGCCATCGTACTGACGGCCAAGGTCCTGGGCTGGGAGCTCGGCCTTGCCCGGGCTGTCGGCGCCGTTTCTTTTTCCGTGATCGCGGGTCTCATCATGGCGTTCATCTTCCGAAAGGACGATGCGAACCGGACAGCGGGACAGATCTACCTGCCTGATGAGGACCGGAAAACGCGGAAACTCTGGCAGGACACGGTCTATATGTTGACGATGGTGCTGATCCTGGTTTTTGCCGCCTTTGCGAGGCCGTCGGCGGACGACGGGGGCATCTGGAAGGCCATCTTCGCAGCCAAGTGGTATGTTACGGGGGCGCTTCTGATTGTTCTGGCGATTTTGCTGAAAACCTGGTTCGCAAAGGATGAACTGACCTCCTGGGTACAGGCGACCTGGAGCTTCATGAAGCAGATATTCCCGCTGCTCCTGGCCGGTGTCCTCGTGGCGGGATTCCTCCTCGGTCGCCCCGGGTATCCGGCGCTGATTCCCGAAAAAGTCATTGGGGGGCTCGTGGGAGGAAACTCACTCTGGGCGAACCTCTTCGCATCCGTTGCCGGCGCCCTCATGTATTTCGCCACGCTCACGGAAGTGCCGATTCTTCAGGGACTGATCGGCTCGGGGATGGGGCAGGGTCCGGCCCTGGCGCTCCTTCTGGCAGGTCCGGCGCTTTCGCTTCCCAGCATGCTCACGCTCGCGGGGATCATGGGCGTGAAGAAGACCCTGACGTACTGTGCGATCGTCGTCGTCCTCTCCACGGCGGCGGGGATGATCTATGGGCGACTCTTTGCATAAGGAGAAAGACGATGGAAGAAGAAAAATCCGCGGCAGCGGAGAAAAAGAAAATTCTTTTTGTGTGCACGCACAACTCTTCCCGGTCGCAGATGGCCGAAGGGCTGTTGCGTGCGCTGCGCGGAGATCGCTACGAGGCGTACAGCGCCGGAACCGAGCCGATGAGCGTCCATCCTGCAGCCATCACGGCGATGGCCGAGATCGGCATCGACATCCGCCTGCATCGCGCGAAGGGGGTGGAGGCCCTGGACGGTATCGAATTCGACGAAGTAGTGACCGTCTGCGATCGCGCAAGAGAGAGTTGCCCTGTCGTTCTCGGCGGCGGAAAGAAACGGCATCAGAGTTTTTCGGATCCGTCCACGGCGAAAGGCGATGAGGGGGAGGTTCTCGCCGCCTTCAGGCGGGTTCGGGACGAAATCAAAAAATGGATACTCGACACATATTGATGGAAAGGAAGGCGGAATGATGGAGATCAAGATACTGGGACCGGGCTGCGCCAACTGCCGGAAGGTGGAGGAACTGGTCCGCCAGGCCGTCGCCGAGGCGGGCGTCGAGGCTCGCATCGAAAAAGTGACCAACGTCATGGAAATCGCGAAGTTCGGCGTCTTCGGCACTCCGGCAGTCGTCGTGGACGGCAAGGTCAAATGCGTAGGGAAGATCCCGAAGAAGGAAGAAGTCCTGTCCTGGCTCGGCAAGTGAAAAGAGGCGTACGATTTTCTCGGGGAAAGGAGACGCGTCATGGCCGACAGAATCATCATTTACGGTACCGACACCTGACCGTTCTGCAATCAGGCTCGTGCAGCCTACGGAGAAAGGGCCGTGTATTACAATGTCAATGCCGACCCGGAGAGGCTCAAGGAGATGCTGGCCTATTCCGGCGGCAAGCGGCAGGTGCCCGTGATCGTCGACGGAGACAGGGTAGCGGTCGGTTTCGCGGGGGAAGTCTCCCTGCGCGGCGGTATTCCTCTTCTCGGGGGAACCTGACATGTGAAATAGGTCTCCCGGCGGGGGCTATGGACAGCGGCAAGGACAGTTGCTGCCGATGGGACAGTATTTATTATTACTCCGGCAAGTAAACATATCAATGGTTGTCATGCCGGACTTGATAAGCCTGCCCCGGACTCGATCCGGGGGCAAGTCCTGTCCTCGATTCCCGCTTCCGCGGGAATGACAGTATTGGCATCTTTTGTTGCCGGAGTAATAAAGCCGATGTTCGGGTATCCGAGATGTGTATGAAGGTTCGAGTCATCCTCAAAGGAGTAACAGGGTTGGAACGTTCCCTGGAAATTCCCGTCGAATTTCCAGGGAGCACACTTGGAGAATTATCGCTCTCTCTCGCGGGGAAACTGGATTCAAAAGCGAAGGCACTGTACCTTGGTGAAGAGGGGGGCATCAAGCTTGATGTGCTGGTTGTGGTTTGAAAAGGTGAAGGTGCGAGGTTGAGGAGGCCGATATGGCGAACGGCGTGAGCAAGCAATTGTCATTTCTGGACCGTTACCTGACGCTCTGGATTTTCCTGGCGATGGCAGCGGGCGTTCTGCTGGGGTATTTTGCCGCTGGCTTCGGCGAGTGGATCGGTAGTCTCCGTCCCGAGGGAACGCAGACCAGCATCCCGATCGCCGCGGGGCTCATCCTGATGATGTACCCCCCGCTCGCCAAAGTGAAGTACGAGGAACTGGGCGACGTCTTTCGAAACTTCAAGGTGCTGGGGCTGAGCCTGGTTCAAAACTGGATCATAGGACCGATCCTGATGTTCCTCCTGGCGGTCCTGTTTCTGCACAACCGGCCGGAGTTCATGATCGGCCTGATCATGATCGGCCTGGCCCGCTGCATCGCCATGGTCATCGTCTGGAACGATCTGGCCCAGGGCGATTGCGAGTATTGCGCGGGTCTCGTGGCCTTCAACGCGATCTTTCAGGTGCTTTTTTACAGTGTTTATGCCTGGCTGTTCGTCACGGTCCTGCCGCCGCTGCTGGGCCTTTCCGGGGCCGTCGTGCAGATCACGATCGGGCAGATCGCCGAGAGCGTTTTCATCTATCTGGGCATTCCGTTTCTGGCCGGAATGATCACGCGTTTCGTCCTGGTCAAGCTGCGGGGGAAGACGTGGTATCACGAGACGTTTATTCCCCGAATCTCCCCGCTCACGCTGGTCGCGCTCCTCTTCACGATCGTGGTCATGTTTTCCATGCAGGGCAGGAAGATCATCGAAGCGCCCGGCGACGTGGCCCTGATCGCCGTGCCGCTGCTGGTCTACTTCATCGTGATGTTTCTGGCGAGCTTCTGGATGAGCGCGAAAGCGGGGGCTGATTACGAAAAGTCAGCCACGCTTTCCTTCACTGCCGCCAGCAACAACTTCGAGCTCGCCATCGCGGTGGCCGTCGGTGTTTTCGGGATCAACCACGGGGCGGCCTTTGCGGCGGTGATCGGCCCGCTGGTGGAAGTTCCGGTATTGATCGGCCTGGTCAATGTCGCGTTGAAGATCAAGAGGAAGTATTTTCCGGAGGAGCGGGGCGCCCTGGCGGGCGTCTGCCGCGTCGAGGTGACACGCTGTGAATAGGCCGTGGCGGCGGGTGCGGAAGGGTCGGGAAACCGGTGAAGGTGCGTTCCATGGATGAACTGAACAAGATCTATGTGGAGCCCACCAGCCGCTGCAACTTGGCCTGCGTGACCTGCATCCGTCATTCTTGGGACGAGCCGTTCGGGGACATGGACTGGTCGGTATTCCAGTCCCTGGTTGACGGGCTGGCCGACTTTCCCGAGGCAAAGACGATCGCCTTCGCCGGCTTCGGAGAACCTCTGACCCACAAGCGTTTCCCTGACATGGTCCGGCTCGCCCACGAACGGGGCCTCCGGACGGAGACGACGAGCAACGCCATGCTCCTGACGCCGTCTCTCGCCGGTCAATTGGTCGATGCCGGCCTCGACCAGCTCACGGTTTCCATCGACGGGGCGTCCGACGACGCTCACGGGGCCGTCCGGCCGGGGGCCTCCCTCGATGAAATCACGGCCAACATCCGGACGCTTTACCGTCTCAGCGAGGAGGCGTCGGAAACGCCGATTCGCATCGGGATCGAATTCGTGGCGATGAGGCGCAACGTCCACGAGCTTCCGGCCCTGCAGGAAGTGGCCCACCGGATCAAAGCATCGTTCCTGCTCGTGACGAATGTGCTGCCCTATACGGCCGAGCTGAAAGACGAGATCCTCTATGACTGGCGGCCGGACGCGGGCGAGAACCAGGGAATGCCCTACAACCCGCGCTGGATTCTGCCGCATATGGATTGGAACTGCCTGACGCAGGAGCCCCTCGCCGCCATCATGCGCCGGAACCCGAACTGGAGCTTCCTGGACATCAGCATGAACCAGCGCAACAATTATTGCCCCTTCATCCGGACCGGCAGCCTGGCGGTCGCCTGGCACGGCGGCGTCAGCCCCTGTCCGGCCCTGCTGCACACTTATGCCTGTTTCATCAGGCGCCGCGAGAAGGTCTTCCGCCGCTGCGAATTCGGGCGTCTGCCGACGGACACCCTCGCTTCAATCTGGCGCCGTCCGGAATACGCGGCCTTTCGCGATCGCGTCCGCGAATTCGACTTTTCCCCTTGCATCGACTGCGGGGGCTGCAATATGGCAGAGAAGAATGAAGAGGATTGCTTCGGCAATCCATTCCCGGTCTGCGGCGACTGCCTCTGGGCGCGCGGGGTTTTGCGCTGCGCGTGAACCCGGAAATCTTTCCCGCCGGATAAATATTCGCCTGAAGCCTGCTGGCAGCTCGGCGCGGATGGGGGCATTCGGCAGCAGGGACGGAGACGAGGTGGGGCTTGAGGAGTGTCGGTATGAAAATGAATGTTTGCAGGGTTATGGCAGGCATGTCTTGCATATTGCTTCTTCTCTTCCTCACAGGGCCGGCATCTGTTTTCTCCGCCTCGCCTCAAGAGATCCCCGTCAAGGGAATGGTCACGATGGTCGATCTGGGCGCCAAGAAGTGTATTCCCTGCAAGATGATGGCGCCGATTCTGGAAAAGCTGGAAAAAGCCTATGCCGGCAGGGCGGCCGTGATCTTCCTGGATGTCTGGGAGGATCCGAAGCCGGCCCACCGCTTCAACGTCCTGGGCATTCCCACCCAGATCTTCTTCGATAAGAACGGCAGAGAAGTGTACCGCCACACCGGGTATCTGGGCGAAAAGGAAATCGTGCGCCGGTTCAAGGAGATGGGCGTAGAATAAAGAGTAACATGCTGACGACGTTTTTTCTTACCATCAACGACTGGATAACGAGCGCGACCTACCTCGCGGCTTTAGGCTGCTTCCTGTGGGGCATGGTCAGCGTTCTTTTCAGTCCCTGCCATCTCGCCTCGATCCCGCTGGTCGTTGCCTATGTGGCTGGCCAGGAGCAGCTTCTCAAGCCGCGTCAGGCCGCCCATTATGCCGTTTTGTTCACGGCGGGATTGTTCATTACGATCGCCGTCATCGGCGTCGTCTGCGCTCTGCTGGGAAGGATGCTCGGGGACGTGGGCAGCTACTGGCAGATCCTGATCGGCGCGGTTTTGGTCTGGGTTGCTTTGGGAATGCTGGGTGTGGAAAAATGCAATCTCTCAGGAAGTTGGCTGCACCGTCTCAACGTCAGGGGACTTCACGGAGCCTTTCTCTTGGGGCTGGCCTACGGCGTCCTGTCGGGCTCCTGCACCTTCGGGTTCATCGCGCCCATACTGGCCATCATCACGGTTCAGCAGAAGGTCCTGACGGGCGTTGTTCTCATCCTGCTGTTTGCCCTGGGCCACTGCATCCCGATTGTGATCGCGGGCAGTTCCACGGCGCTTGTCCGGCGCGTGGTGGAAAGCGACCGGTGGATGGGGGCTGGTTCGGTCTTCAGGAAAGGCGCCGGCGTCGTCATCGGACTGCTGGGGATATATTTCATCGGGAATCCGTTCCTGGGCGGATGACGGACAGGATGACGTCTTCCCGCGGTGCCGGCGGCACGAGACGCTTCCGACGGTTTCCCGGTGGGGCATCCGCAGATTGCAGGTCAAGGAAAGGAAGAACGTGAAAAGAAAGACGAAGATTCTCGTGATCGCACTTCTTGCCGTCATCGCTCTCGGCGCCGGTGTCGCCTGTTGGATTCTTGCCGGTCCCTTCGGCGTGCCGACGCTTGTTACGGTAAACGGAGAAGGAATTCCGGTGAGCCGTTTCCACGATGAACTGGCCAAAATCGAACCGGCCTACCGCGACCTGCTGAAGGAGGAACCGGGACAACTACTGGACGGCATGGTCAACCAAGTCCTGCTGCTGCAGCAAGCAAAGAAGGAAGGAGTTTCGGCCGCCAAGGGAGAGGACTCCACCACGCCGGTCAAGGTCGATAAGGATCAGGCGACGATCCGGGCCTTCCTGGAAAAGCGAATGGCCGCGCTGCCGGCGATCACTCCGCAGGAAGTGGAGAGCATCTACGAGACCTACAAGAGCCAGTTTGCCGGGCAGGCAAAAGAAGCGGTGGCGCCTCTAATCCGGGAGACGCTGGAACGGCAGCGGCAGATGGAGGCGATACAGAAACTGATTGCCGATTTGCGCCAGAGCGCCGTGATCGAGCTCAATCAGAAGGAATACGCGAAGCTTTCCGCCCCCGCGCCCGGTTCCGAGACGCAATCCGAGGCGGACTTCGGCAGGGCGCTGACGGGCGGCAAACCCCTGGTGGTAGATTTCGGCTCCAACACCTGCATCCCCTGCCGCCAGTTGCGGCCGGTTCTGCAGACGATACGCCAAAGCTATGCGGGCAAGCTGGAGGTGTTGGTCATCGACATCCAGAAGAACGAAAAGCTGGCACGGGAGTATCAGATTCAGGTGATCCCCACGGTGATCTTCTTCGACCGCTCGGGAAAGGAAGTGTTCCGCCATCAGGGCTTCATGAGTGAAGACAGGATCAAGGAACAGATCGCGAAGATGGGCGTCGGGTGAGGCGTCGAGAGGTCGGGGACGCCAGACGACAGCCGGGACGGCGGACGCGGGGCGGCAGGATCGGTGGCGCGGTGTTGCGGGAAAAACGGCGTCCGTCTCGAAGCGAGAGGGCGGCCGTTACCGACAGGCTGCGGAGCTTGAACGGCGCTCTAAGATCGGCTATGGTGTCCGTAGCGGAACCTCTTTAGAACTCCGGGAAACGGCGGCCGTCTTTGGGGGAAATGTTCGGATCGATGGAGCAAGCGATTTTTGACCGGGAAACCGCCTCGCAAGGCGGGAACGTACGGAGGGGCCTGACCGTCCTGCTGGCGGCCGCCGGCATCGGCCTCATGGTCTTCTATTCGGCCTGCGATTTCGCGGCCTGTTCCTATCTTCAGGGGGATATCTGGGGCCTCGACCTCAAGATCGTGGGCATCGTCTACATGACGGCGATCCTGCTTCTTGCCCTGGTGAAACAGGCCGATCTGTTGCGAATGCTGCTGTCGGGAGGAATCGGAGTGGAAATCTATCTCGTCGCCTTTCAGATCAGGGAAGATGTCTACTGTCCCTTTTGCCTTGCCTTCGCGCTCCTGGTGATCGCCGCCTTTGCGGTCAACTATCGGCGTCCGCATGCCGACGGCAATCCGTGGCGCAGATGGCTGATCTACGGAATGGGCGACGCGGCGCTTCCCGGCAAGCGGAGAATCCCGCTTCTGGTCTTCGCGTTCCTGGGATATTTCTTTGTCGCGCTGACCTTGAACGGCACGGCGACGCCCGCCTACGGGGCGGACAAGGCCGTTCTCCCCTCTTTCGGTTCGGGAAACGTGGAAGTGATCGCCTTCAGCGACTATTTCTGCCCTCCCTGCCAAGCGCTGGAACCGCAGGCGGCGCCGCTCCTGGAAGAACTGCACGCCGGCGGAAAGGTGAAGGTCACCTTCGTCGACACCCCCTTTCACAAGATGACGGCAACCTATGCCCGCTATTTTCTCTATTCCCTGCAGGACGGCGGCACCCTGCAGGATGCGGAGCGGGTGAGGGCCGTCCTGTTCGATACGGCGAAGAAGAACGCGGCGCCGACGGAAGAAGCCCTGAAGGCCCTCCTCGCCTCGAGGCAGGTCTCCTGGAGACCCATCGAACTGAAGCCGGTATACGACGAATGGAACCGCCTTCTGAACGCCCATAAGGTGCGCGCCACCCCCACATTCGTGATCCGCTATTCCGAAGCCGATACAAGAACGTTCGTGGGGACCGACAACATCCTCGAAGGTCTGAAGGCGCTGCGCGCGGCAGTCGGAACCGGGGGATAGGAACGCGGCCGCCGAATCCCTCCCTGTCACCCTCCGACAGAAATCGCTTGACTCGGCGGAGCCTTTCAAGATACTTTCCAAACAACTTTTTTCACAGGCAATTTGGCGCTTCGTTGAACGGCGCCGGGAGGTGAAGAGAAGCGGTAAAGGGTTCGTATCACGGGTAACGTCTTTTTTTCTTGCTGAAAGGAGCGTCCGTCATGAACTCGATTGTCGTTCTTCTTTTGGGCTTCGCAGTTGCCTTCATCGGTTATCGTTTCTACGCCAAGTACATCGACGAAAAAATCATCAAATCCGACGAAAAAAGGGCCACGCCGGCCAAGATGTATATGGACGGCGTGGAGTTCATGCCCACCAGCAAAAACATCCTGTTCGGTTACCAGTTCAAATCGATTGCCGGCGCCGCCCCGATCATCGGACCGATCATCGCCATCCAGTGGGGCTGGCTCCCGGCCCTGATCTGGATCCTCGCCGGCGCCTTCTTCATCGGCTGGGTGCAGGACTATTCGAGCGCCATGATGGCGATGCGCAACGACGGGGCCTCCTTCGGGGGACTGAGCCATCGCCTGATTTCGCCCCGCGCCCGCATCATCCTCCTGTCCTTCATCTATTTCTACCTCCTTCTGATTGCCGGCGCCTTCGGAAACGTCGTCGTCAGCACGGCGATCGGCCTGAAGGCGGCGCCCATGGCCTGGCTCTTCCTCACCGTCGGCGGCATCCTCGCGGGGCAGATGATCTACAGGTGGCGCAAGGACATCTTGTTCACGACGGTCCTGACCGTCGTCATCGCGGTGCTGGGCATCTTCTTCGGGACCATGGCGCCTTCCGACAGGATCATCGGCGCCGACCTGTCCAACAGCCGGCCCCTCTGGGCGTTCCTCGCCTTCTTGTTTTGCTACTTCGGCGCGGTGCTCCCGATCTGGCGTTTCGCACTGCCCATCAACTACGTGGCCTCGTACATCGTCTTCCTGGGGCTCCTCTTCGGGATCGTCGGCGTCTTCGTCCTGCATCCCAACTTCACGCTCCCGGCCTTCACGGGTTTTGAAATCCGCATCGGGCCCCTCTGGCCGATCCTCTTCGTCACCATCGCCTGCGGCTCCATCTCCGGCTGGCACAGCATCGTCTCCAGTTCCGGCACGGCCCGGCAGCTCGAGAACGAGCTCGACGCCCGTCCCGTGGGCGGCGGCGTCATGTTCGTCGAGATGATGCTCGCGCTCTTCGCCCTGGTCATCGCGGGCACGATCTATGCCTCCTCCGCCGAATACGGCGCAGCCGTCTCCAAAGGTCCCGGCGTCATCTTTGCGGCGGGCGTGTCCACCTTCCTGGGCGCCATCGGCATCCCGGCGGAATTCGGCCGCTCGTACGGAAGCGTCATGATGATCGTCCTGGCGATCACGATCATGCAGCTCGTCATGCGGTTCATGCGCGTGGCCACGTCCGAACTCCTGAGCGACGTCCACCCCGTCTTCAAGAACGCCCATGTCGGCACCATCATCGCCAGCATCCTCGGCATGATCCTCGTCCTCACGGGCTGGTGGCAGTACCTGTGGGTCCTCTTCGGGGGCGCCAACCAGCTGATGGCCTCCCTGGCGCTCATGCTGGTCACGGCCTGGATGATGTCGGAAGGGAAGAGCTACGCCTGGAGCTTCTATCCCATGATCTTCATGTTTATCACGACCATCGCCGCGCTGGTCTACACGTCCTACGGACTCCTGATGAAGGTCTTCTCCGGGGCCGTCAAGGGAGAGGCGCTGGTGGGCAACACCCTGATGGGCGTCGTGGGATTCTTCCTCGTCATCGCGGCCCTGATCCTCGGCGCCGAGGCGTTCAAGGCCTTCAACCGCTACCGCGCACTCCAGGGGCAGAAGGCCTCGTCGGCCGCCTGATCGCGCAAATCCGATCTTCAAGAAGCCGTGCGGGCCGCGCAGACCCGCACGGCAATTTCCGGGAAGGAGATTTTCAGCCTATGGGAGACAAGGACAAGGGAGGGTTTTTCCAGGCGATCAAGGAGTTCGTTTACGGGGTCGCCGCGCATGACTCGGCCCGCTTTGCCCTCAAGACGAGGGCCAGCATGGAGCACCTGTTCATCCTCATCACGATGGGGGACATGCTGGGCGTGCCCATCCTGCCGCCCTACTATTCGCTGCGGCTCCTGCCGTACGTCGTTCCCCAGATCTCGACCTGGAAGCGCAGGATGCTCCGGGAGAAGGACCTGACCGACGCGTTGGCGTAAGGGGAAGGACGGGACGTTTGCCATCGACCGGAACGGGCGGTTTCCGCCGGTTCCCCATGGACTCGACGAACTCGACAAGGGGGTGATTCCCATTTCGTTAGCAAAAATATTCGACCAGCATCCGGATCGCAACTACATTATGTTCGGCGGCAAGGGCGGCCTCGGCAAGACCACGTTTTCCGCGGCGACTGCCTATTACCTGGCCAAAAAAGGGAAGAAGGTGCTCGTCTTCTCCGTGGATCCCCAGGCGTCGCTGAGCGACATCTTCAAGCGGGACATCTTCGGCAAGGGCCCGACGGAGATCATGCCCAACCTCTACGCCCAGGAAATCGACGCCGACCGGCGCGTGAAGGAGTACCAGGACGAGATCCGCAAGAAGATCCTCGACATGTACGGAATGGACAAGATTCCGGAGGAGATCGAAAGCTATATCCAGGCGGCGGCGGCCGAGCCGGCGATGGAGGAGAGCGCGATCTTCGACGAGGTCGTGGACATCGTCGTCAAGGGCGGCTACGACTACTACATCTACGACCTGGTGCCGCTGGGACACGCCCTGTACTACCTCAGCATGGCCTCCGTGTACGACGCCTGGATCGGCAAGATCACGGGTCTGCGCGAGCAGATGCGGGAATACGACAAGGTGGCGGCGGTCATCCGGCGCGAGAAGGACATCGACGAGGATCAGATTCTCAACGAGCTCCTGTATATCAAGGACCGAATCAACAAGTCCTCGCAGATCCTGACGGACAAGAAACAGACCGCCTTCTTCTTCGTGCTGACGGCCGAGGAGATGATCATCAAGGACACGCAGAAGGCCGCGGGACTTTTCGCCAAGTTCGACGTCCCGCTCAGCGGGTACATCATCAACCGGGTGCTGTCGCCCGATCTGAAGAACCAGGTCATCCCCGAGTACCTGAAGAACCGCCTGGCCATGCAGGAGCACTACCTCGAAAAGATCCGGGCGACGTTCGGAAACGAGATCCTGGCCTCCGTTCCCGAGATGGAGCGGGACGTCACCGGTCTGCCGATGATCGAGAAGATGGCCGCGGCCATGTTCGGGCCGATCGTGTAACAGGCTGTTCAAAAACGTTCGGATGCAAGGCTTCCGAAATACTGAGCCGTGAGGCTGGACGGGAAGGTACGTTGAACGGCGAAGGACGAGGAAAACGCAGCCAGACCCAGACGGACGGTTCTCGACAGCCTTGCTTATTACTCCGGCAACAAAAGATGCCAATACTGTCATTCCCGCCCCCGCCTTCGCGAGGGTAAACTGCAGCGGGAATCCAGGACAGGACTGGATGCCCCCGGATCGAGTCCGGGGCAGGCTTATCAAGTCCGGCATGACAACCATTGATATGTTTACTTGCCGGAGTAAAAAGATCTCAAGGAGGATGGGATAATGGTCAACGTCACGGTCAGTATGTCCCGTTACATGCAGGATAATCCCCGTCTGAAATATATCTTTTTCGGTGGCAAGGGCGGCGTCGGCAAGACCGTCATGGCCGGGGCGGCGGCCCTCTGGGCCGCCAAGCAGGGCAAGAAGACGCTGCTGGCCTCCACGAACCCCGTGCACAGCCTCTCCACCCTCTTGGAGCAGGACGTGTTCGGGAAGCCCGCGGTCGTGTGCGACGAGAAGAACTGCTACGCCTTCGAGATCGACACAAAGGACACCATCGAGCGGTCCAAGCAGCAGATCCGCGAGAAGATCAACTGGTTCCTGAAATTCGCCGACCTGACGACGAAGGCGGACGAATTCGTCGAATCGGCGACGATGAACCCGGCCTTCGAGGAATCCGCCATGTTCGAGAACATGATGGAGCTCATGTTCAAGGACGAGTACGATTTCTACGTCTTCGACACGGCGCCGACGGCCAATGCCCGGCGACTCCTGGGCATGTCCAAGGTCTACTCCCTGTGGGTGGAGAAGATGCTCAAGAGCCGGGAGGAGGCCAAGTCGCTCCGGGAGATGCTGTCGTTCTCGAAAAAGCAGGAGAAGGACCCCCTCCTGGACTACCTGCTGGACTTCCGCAAGCGGATGGGCCACGCCGGCGAACTCCTGACCGACAAGAACCTGACCTCCTTCTTCTTCGTGACGCTTCCCGAGAGTCTCCCCATCGCCGTCATCACGCGTTTCATCTCCTGGTTCCATGAATTCGGCATCCCGGTGGGCGGGGTCGTCGTGAACGGCCTCATCCAGAAGAGCCAGATGGCGGCGGACACCGCCCAGTTCGTACAAAACCGGGTCGCCATGCAGGACGAACACATGGAGGAGATCTGGCAGATCTTCGGCGACCGCGTCCGGGCCGTCGTCCCCCTCTTCGAGACCGAGGTGAGGGGCGCCAAGATGCTCAACCGCCTCGCCGACAACCTATTTCAATAGATGTCTCCATAGGACAGCGCCCATTAAGATCCCGGCATCCAGGAACGGGGACAGATCTATTTTAAAAATAGATCTGTCCCCGTTTCCACGGCAATAATGAGGCGTTCATACAGGAGATCGAGCGGACCATCGGAGGAGCACTGGTTGCCCGGCCGAATGGTAGGCCAAAAGCTGGGAATAAAATGGGCGCTGTCCCTATTTTCCCGGATAACAGGAGATTAAAAGTGGATAGGCGCTATGAGAGGTTTTATGAAAAGCTCTCCAAAGATATGCCTGACTGGAAGGAAGTATATGTGGATTCATTCAGAAAATGGCTTAAGAAAAAAGGTGCTTATACAGATTTTTGCCGCTCATTTGATGCATTTAATGTGGCTACGACAATAGAGTATTTTCAAAAGTATAAAAATTTAGGTGATGAAGAGGATGACTTTGATGAGATTATTGAAAAGACTGGACTTTACGAGCTTAATAATCCTTTTCAGAACCGAGTAATTAGACAGTGGTTTTCTGAGAGTCTAAGGGCATGTGGGTGCTACGATGGACGAGGGAATATATTCAATGGACAGGCGGTCACAACTGGATCGGAACCTTTTAACGAGGAAGATTTTGATATTTTTCTAAGAACATTTGACATTGATTGCTACAGGACAAATCAGGATTGTGAAGTATTGATCGTTGGATCCTGTAATTTTGATGAGAACGCGGTTTTGAAGCATCTTAGAAGTAGGGAAGTTGAAGGTGTTCTTGTGTACTCTCAGGAAATGGCGGCTAGTTATTTGTTTTGTGGAAGAGATCCCTATGAAGATGTGGAGGTTTTAAGAGAATATATTAAGGGACATCCTGCGATTCAATTCTGTCTGCGTAACGGATACGATCTCCCACGTCAGCAATACGGAATGGGTGTTGATACATGGGACCATCAGCTGTTACAGAAGGTTGGATTGTTAAGATATCTTGGTTATCACGTTGGTGGAAAAGGCAAATTGCCCTCAGAAAGAAGAGATATTCTTTCTCGGGCTTTAAAATGTTACTTGCCAGTGGGAAAATTACCAAAGTATTATTTGCAGGAGTGGGGATCTCCACAGTCTGCGGAAAGACTAAAAAAAATGGCTAATTCGATTGCAACGTTTATACGTAACGCAAAAATAAAACAGAAACCACCTTTACAAGCAATCAGGGATTGGGAAACGGATCTTAATTGGTTGAGAGACGAATATTACAATGGCCAATTCCCTTGGCCGTCTACAAATATCTATTACTAAGATTATGCTTTACTTCGGATACGGTAGTAACATGTGCTTTCCTCGCCTGCTCAGCCGTGTGAAGTCGGCTCAGTTCCTTGAAGTCGCCAGGATAGAAGGCCAGAGGTTGGAGTTCTACAAGCGAAGTGAAAGCGGGAATGGCGCGTCGGGGAAGGCTACGCTGATTGCCAAAGAAGAAAACGTGGTGTTTGGCGGACTGTTCTCCCTCGATGAGCAGGACATCGGTGGACTGCGACAAGCAGAGGGCTATCCGGATCACTACAGTGAAAAACGGGTTCAAGTGGCCACTCTCTCGGGTACCAAAGAAGCGATGACCTACATCGCGACGGAGGCGTATTTCGACGTGACGCAGGTTCCCTACGATTGGTATGTGGATCTGATTCGTTTCGGCGGGCGACGCATAGGTCTTCCTGAGGACTACATCTCTCGCTTCGATGCGGTCGCAACAAAGCCCGATCCCGATGAAGCGAGATCAAAGCGTGAGAGGGCATATCTGGATGAAGACAAAGCCGAACCAGTCGCTAGAGCCAACCTCCACAGTCGTCACGCCCCGTGCGGCCGTCTATCGCAGCACTGCTCGATCCGCGCGCAGTCGAAAAGTGGAAGGTGCCGGATGGCGTGACTTGCCATGTGCATGCGTTCGATGCAAACGGAAAAGGGGACAGATTTGTTTTTGAAGCAATAGAAAAAATAAATCTGTCCCCTTTTCCTCCGCTTTTCCTCCGTACGGAGGACGTCTATCATGGTAGTCGACGGGGACGTCCTATCGGCTGGCTATCGCCAGCCCTGAAACCAATCGGTGAAAGCGCACGGCGCTTTCACCCCTAGCTTAGCTTTCCGTTCTCATAATAGGTGAAAAGGGGACAGATTTATTTTTATCCAAGGTGGTCACAATCTGCGACCACCTCCAGAAGCGGCGAGGGGTAAAAGGGGACAGATTCCCCACTTTTCCCCAAGGGCAGTATCTGAATTACTGGCCGGGAAGGAAAACGCTGGGCTCATAACCCCTTGACGAAACCGACTCCTTGCAGTCGCGGCTTATCATGGCATTGGATTAACCGTTTAACACCAATCACTCATTAAAAGACGAAGCATGAAAGAGAACAGATACGACGATAAAGAATTTTTTGATCGATACGGCAAAATGGGTCGTTCCATCGGCGGACTCTCCGCGGCTGGAGAATGGCATGAGTTCCAGAGACTATTGCCCGATCTCAAGGGGAAGAAGGTTCTTGATCTGGGATGCGGATACGGATGGCACTGTCGATATGCCGTAGAACACGGCGCGCAATCCGTCGTGGGGACGGACATATCCGAAAAGATGATCGAGGAAGCCGAAGCGCGGACCACCGATGCACGCATCTCCTACCGGAAAGTGGCGATCGAAGACATTGATTTCAGCCCCGAGAGCTTTGATCTCGTCATCAGCTCATTGGCTTTTCACTATGTCGAATCGTTTGAGACGGTATGTGAGAAATTGTATCGGATAGTGAAACGAAATGGAGATCTGGTCTTTTCTGTAGAACACCCGATCTTTACCGCCTACGGAAACCAAGATTGGGTTTATGACCGAAACGGGAATAAGCTTCACTGGCCCGTGGACAGGTATTTCTCCGAAGGAAGGCGAGAGGCCTTTTTTCTTGGACAAAAGGTGATTAAGTATCACAGGACGCTGACAACCTATCTCAGTGCGCCCGTCAACTATGGGTTTTCCATACGGAAAGTGATTGAGCCCTTGCCGGCCCAGGAGATGCTGGACAGGGATGAACTAATGCGCGATGAATGGAGGCGGCCGATGATGCTCTTAGTGGCGGCCCACAAGGCTTGAACCTCAAGAAGGGTCTAGCCACGGCATCACCGGCGGCTTTCAGCCGCCGGTGATCCCCTGTCGGGCACACGAGAGCGGGCGCCGTTCCTGTTTTCAGGGCTTGACAGACATCGGTATGTGGATATATTAGCGCCGATCGTTGGATTGGGGTTGCGGGCCATGCTTTTCAATGAAGCGCAAACCGCCGTGGCGACAGGGGCTTTCGCGAAGGCTGAACGGTTGGCCGGACGGCACTTCCGCAAGAGTACGGAGGATATGAGCGCCCATCGCTACGACGTTCGGACGCGGGCCTTTCTGGATCAACACGAGGTGAATGGGAAGGCATTTGCGCATCTGTGCAAATATGCCTACGAAAAGAAGGGGGAAGACAAGGGGCTGCATTTTTACCGTGTCTGCCTCCAGGATGACCGCATTCTCGACGCCGTGCGCAGGGCCGAGCCGTTCATCCGGCTTTCGCCGCTCATGCTCTACATCGCGGCCCATGAACTTGTGCATGTGATCCGCTTCGAGTCCGGCGAGGCGGATTTCGATGCCCCGAGGGAAGAAAAAGAGCGGGAAGAGGAGAAGGTCCATGAGATCACGCGCCAGATGCTGAAGCAGGCGGAAAACCCGGATATGGCGCTGGTTATCGACTGTTTCCGGAGTCGTTATGACATCGGAGACATCTTATACTGAGAAAGAAGCAGCAGGAGGGTTTTGGGGTATGCCGATCTACGAATACAAATGCAGGAAATGCGGGAAGGAATTCGAACAGTTCCAGAAGATCACCGATTCGCCCCTGAAGTCCTGCAAGTTCTGCAAGGGGCCGGTGGGGAAACTGATCTCCATGTCCTCGTTCCATCTGAAGGGGAGCGGCTGGTACGTGACGGACTACGGCGGAAAGAAGGCGCCTGCTTCGGAAACAAAGGCGACTCCGCCGTCGGCGGAAAAGAAGGAAACGAAGACCGAGTCCAAGACGGCAGCCAAGAAAGACGAGTAGCAGGCATTTTTCTTCATTGGTTTTGCGGCTCCGTCCGTGCCTGGGCGGGGCCGTTTTGTTTTTTGCGCGGCGGCTCCGACCTTTTACGGCTTCGTTCCGTCGTTCGCGAAGAAGGGCTTGAGGTCGGCGCAGAGGTTTTCCGGGACGATAGGGCAGATGATCTCGTCGTGGAGCTTTTCGAAATAGTTGACGTCGCTTGCGCCCAGGGGCGGCACCGGGAAGCGGGGGATGATGCTTCCCTGGACGGCCAGCAGGCCGTCATCGCGCAGCGACCCGTAAAGGGCAAGATTGAAACTGATGAAACCGGACTCCTTCAGATAGCGGAAGATCCCGGAGAGCCCTGACAGAAGGTGCCCGAGATCCCCGTCGTCGAGCCCCCAAAGCGAATTCTTCTCCGGGAACAGGAAGCGCACCTCGCCTGCCATTCCCCGGGGCGCGAAGGCCGCGAGCCAGTCGATCGCGCCCGTCCGGGCGATGTGGCGGACCCCTTTTTCGCTCTCGTCGGCGACCAGATCGCGCCACAGGCTTCCGCCGGTCCGTCTTTCGTATTGTTCCGCGCTTTCCCGGAGGCGGGCAACGTAGCGCGTCGGCCGCTCCCCCAGCACCGTCTGGAGATGGGGGTGCAGGAGGCCGCCCCCGGAAGGGGGCATGTAGTTCCAGTTGATGGACGCCGCGTTCAGGTCCGGTCTGACCGCATTCATCTTCCGGAAGTAATCGAGGCAGACCGCGAAGGCGTCGCGCAACACCTCCGGCGTCAGTTCATCGAGCGCCAGGTGGTGCTTTTCCGAGATCACGACGACGGTGTTGAAGGCGTCGTGGGGGAAGGCGTTCGGGAAGAGGACCGCCCGACCGCGCGTCAGCCTCCCCTCGGGAAAGATCCCGGGGGTGAAACGCGCCGCAACCTGATTCAGGAGGGCCGGGCAGAAGGGGCAGAAGGACTCCGGCGACTTTTCGAGATAGATCTTGACGTCCGGCTGACCGAGTTTGCGTTTGCCCCGGTAGGGGAGAACCCGGCTCACCGTCCCGGCGATGAGGTCCCGCCTGACTTCCAGGGTCACTTCGTCTTCCTGGAAATTCTTCAGGGGATTCAGGTATCGGCAGGTCTCGACCTTCTTCTCGAACCAGGCCCCTCTTCCGTCAGCCGTCATCGTGGGTTCTTCTCCGATGCAGGCGATCGACGATGAACGACTCGATCTTCTCGTCCGAAGGCTCCTTGCCGATCAGGCCCTCCAGCGTCTCCATCGGGATTTCCACACGGGCGGCGCTCCTGTGGCCGCCGGCCTTGCCGACCTCCCCGAAGGCCCTCTCGGCGATCGCCCCGCAGTCCCGGCGGTAGCCGTCGCTCCGGAAGACGATCACCAGCTTGTCCTTCACGATGGCCGCGATGATGACGAAGGAGATGTCGATGAGCCGCAGGTAGAAGTCGGCGACCTGAACGCAGGCGTCGGCGCTTTCGACCTTGCCGAGAAAGCTGATGACGCGGTCGCGGTGGCGGATCCTCCGGCGGTAGGCGTAATCGAAATACTTCAGGTACGTCCGGGGGATTTCGTTGAGCTCGATCCGGTGGATGAGCTCGCGGTTGGCGCGGGCGTAGTTGAGGTAGTAGGCGCTGATGTCCTCCAGGCTCGCGTCGCGTGCGAAGTTGTCCGTATCGGTCTTGATCCCGTACAGAAGGGCCGTGTAGAGGAACTTGGGGATGCGGATCCGCGCGGCGAGCAGATACTCCGTCATCATGGTGGATACGGCGCCGTATCGCGGCCGGATGTCCGCAAGCTCCGCATGCCAGACCGTCGTGCAGGGATGATGGTCGAGGACGATCTGGGGCTTGATGTCGCCGAGGAGGTCCCCGAAGAACGTGGGCTGCGCGTCGACGACGGCGACCAGGCGGTATTGGTGAAGATCGACTTCCTTCAGCAGCGAGATCTTCAGCTTCATGGCGCGGATGAATTCCGCGTTCTGCTGGCGGGTCGCCTTTTCGGTGGATACAAAGGCGCACTTGGCGATGCTCGTCGTCTTCCGGAGGATCTCGCACAACGCCAGGGCGGAGGCGACGGCGTCCGGATCGGGGGCTCCGTACATGAGAACGGCGATGGAGTCGTTCTCACGGACCATCGACTTGAGCTTGAAGAGATTGAATAGGGTTTCCTCTTTGTTGACGAGGACGGATTCGATGCGTTTCATAATAGGCTTCGAAATGTAGCATGAAGGAAGGCGCTTTTCAACGGCCGCGGAGAATGGCCGGGCGGGCCGAAAACAGGCCCTGTTTTCCGGAAGAACGGCCCGCGCCGGCGCGGAGTCCCGCGATTTTCGCATTGCGCGCCCGGCGGCGACGGCACTATATTACTCCAGCAACAAAAGATGCCAATACTGTCATTCCCGCCCCCGCCTTCGCGAGGGTAAACTGCAGCGGGAATCCAGGACAGGACTGGATGCCCCCGGATCGAGTCCGGGGCAGGCTTATCAAGTCCGGCATGACAACCATTGATATGTTTACTTGCCGGAGTAATAATGCAACGCATCACCAAATCCGTGCGGTGGCCCATTTCATGAAAACCCCGTCTCGCCAGCCCTTTTCCTCAGAATCCGGTCCGGTGGCGGTTCACCGGGATCTGCTCATCGTCTTCACCCGATTCCCGGAGCGCGGCAAGGTCAAGACGAGGATGATTCCCTCGCTCGGTGCCGGCGGCGCGTGTCGGCTGCAGCGTGAAATGATCCGTCATGTCCTGACGATCTCGCGGCTGCTGCCTCCGGACATCGGCGTCGAGGTCCACTGCGACGGCGGCGACGAGCGCCGGATGAAGGACCTGTTCGGGGCCGATCTCCGGTTCCGGCCGCAGGCCGAAGGCGACCTCGGACGGCGCATGCTGCAGTGCTTCCGCTCCGCCGCCGAGCGGGGCGCCCGGCGCGTCGTTCTTGTCGGCACCGACTGTCCGGAGATGTCCGTCCCCCTTCTCCAGCAGGCCTTCGACCGGCTCCGCAGCCACGACTGTGTCCTGGGGCCGACGGAGGACGGGGGATACTGCCTGATCGGTCTCAGGATTCCCCAACCGGCGCTTTTCGAAGGCATGACCTGGGGAAACGACCGTGTCCTGGCGGAAACCCTGGCGCGGGCGGGAGACGGCGGAATCTCGGTGTCGCTCCTGGCGCGCCTGCACGACGTCGACCGTCCGGAGGACCTGCCCATCTGGAGAAAGGCTGTCCTGGACAGGACCCCGCCCATTGCCGCCGTTGTCCCCGCCCTCGACGAAGAGAACGCCATCGCAGAGAGCGTCGCGCGGATATCGCGGGGAGTGAACGTCGAGCCCATCGTGGTGGACGGCGGCAGCGGGGACCGCACCGCCGCGGCGGCGGAGGCGCAGGGCGCCCGCGTCCTGCGAAGCCGCCCCGGCCGCGCCGCGCAGATGAACACCGGGGCGGCAGAAACGACGGCGGACATCCTGCTCTTTTCCCATGCCGACACGCACCTTCCGGAAGGCTTCGACCGTCACATCCGCGAGGCGCTGGCCGATCCGCGGACCGCGGGCGGGGCCTTCCGTCTTCGCTTCGACGGCGCCGGTGTGTCGCTCCGGTTGGTGGAATGGGGTGCCAATCTGCGCTCCCGGTTCCTGCAACTGCCCTACGGCGACCAGGGGATCTTTCTGTGGCGGGCCGATTTTCTGGCGGCGGGCGGTTTCCCGGAGATCCCGATCATGGAAGACGCCGCCCTGGTCCGGGCGCTCAGGAAACGGGGACGGCTCGTCACGCTGCCGCAGCGGGCCGTCACCTCCGCCCGGCGCTACCGGCGGATCGGCCCCCTGTCCGCCTGGTGCATCAACCAGTTCGTGGTGTTCTGCTTTCTCCGGGGAATCGACCCGAACGAACTTGCCGGCCGATACAGGAGACAGGAGGGTGTCGCCCGCTGGCTTCCCCTCGTCTGGCATGCCCTGCGGGGCGGGCGGACGCGCCATAACTGAAGCGCGGCTCATGGAGGGGATTTCACTTTCGGGACTTTCCGTCCCGCCTTCTCACCCAGCGGTTCGATCCGCCGCATTTTCCGTCCGCCGGAAATTTCCCTTGACAACCCCGCGTTATGACCATATGTGCAAAAAATTTTCTGGAAGGATTCTCGTGCCCGGTGTTTACCGCCGCGAGAGATTTCAGAATTTACGTGACCTCTTTCAAGAGGAACGCATACAGGAAGCAGGATGCGATGCCCCATCAGCAGGAACAGCCCCTTCACGATCGTCCGGAACCGACCGCCCGTCCCCGCCTATCCCTGGTCGGCGGCAGCCTTTCTTTCCTGAAAAGGCAGAAGCAGGACTGGATCGTGACCGTTGTCCGCACCTCGCTCGACAAGCTTGCCTATCAAATGGTCTTCCCTTATCTGTCCGTCTACATCGTCGCGCTGGGGGCCACGGGGACGCAGCTCGGACTCGTCAACAGCCTCGCCATGATCGTAGCGGGCATTCCCGCACTCTTTGTGGGGTGGCTGATCGACCAGAAAGGGCCCAAGAAGATCTACCTTGCTGGGATTGCTCTTCTGGCCGTTTCCTATCTGACCTACGGGCTCGCGCAAAACCTGGTGACAGCCTTGGTCGCGATGATCACGTACTGGATCGGCACCTCGACCAGCGGGCAGAGTTGCTCCACCATCTGCGGCAACTGCCTGGTCAATCAAGACCGGGCAACCGGCATGATGATCTGTGAGACAGTGGCCGCAGGCCTTCTGGGAATGGCCGGACCGATGCTGGCCGCCTGGATCGTCAGCCTGTTCGGGGGTGTCCATGCCGACGGGATACGTCCGCTCTTCTTCGTGGGACTCGCCGTAACGGCCGTCACCTTCGTGATCGTGAAGACGCGGCTCTCCGATCGCCAGTGGTGCAGATCCGTCAGCCAGCCGCACTTGATCAGGGACATCGCCGAGATCCTCAAAGGACGCCGTCAGCTGAAGAAATGGCTGATCATCGCCTCCATTACACAACTGCCGCTGGGCATGGTCTTCCCTTTCACGCAGGCGTTTGCGCATTCCGTCAAGGGGGCCCAGGAGTTCGTCCTGGGCGCCATGGTTACGGGGTCGGCCCTCTCCTCCATTCTCCTGTCGATTCCGATCGGACGAATGGCGGATGTGATCGGCCGAAAGAAGATCCTTTACGGGGTCATCCCTCTCTTCTGGATGTCCAACCTGGTGCTGATCTGGGCGCCTTCACCGGTCTTTCTGATCGTCGCCGGCATTCTGCAGGGTTTTTACTTCATCGGGGCGCCGATTGCAGCCTCCATCGAACGGGAGTTGGTCCCCTCGGAACACATGGGGAGGTGGCTGGGCACCACCCGGTTCTGCAAGATGACTCTGAGCGGGTGCCTGGCTCTCGCATCGGGCGTCATCTGGGACAGGGTCGGACCGCAATACATCTTCATCTCTTTCGTGGCGATCGACCTCCTGATCCGGATGCCCCTTCTGATCGGCATGCCGGAGACCCTGCACGCGCGCTTCAAACCGCCCGGGAATTGAGGGCAGGAGCAAGGAAACGGATGACTTGGCCTTGTCGGTATGAGAAGACAAAAATGCACGGTTGGATCATCATGCTGAAGGCCCCGCGGATAATCGGCGGAAACGGGGCCGCGTGGAGGGCATCGCGATGAATTCCCGCAAGAGCAGCGAAAAGAGACGCCCCCTGACTCCCACGGAAGCGATCCTCGAGAGCATCTCCGATGGCGTGTTCACCGTGGACATGGAATGGCGCATCACCTCGTTTAATCGGGCTGCGGAAAAGATCACCGGGGTGCAGCGTAAGGAGGCCATCGGCCGGCGATGCTCGGACGTGTTCAGATCCAGCATGTGCGGGCCCGCCTGCGCGCTCCAGGAGACGCTGAAGTCGGCAAGACCGATCGTCGGCAAAGCCGGATACATCATCACCGCGGCCGGCGACCGGGTTCCCATCAGCGTTTCGACTGCTGTGCTCCGGGACGCCGCGGGCCGCATATCCGGCGGAGCCGAAACCTTCCGTGACCTTTCCGACGTTGAAGCATTGCGCCGGGAACTCGAAGGGAATTGCCAAGTCGGCGACCTGAGCAGCCGAAGCCCTCTCATGCGTCGTGTGTTCGATGTCCTGCCGGCGATCGCCGCCAGTCCCAGCACGGTTCTGATCCTCGGCGAAACCGGAACGGGCAAGGAAATGGTGGCCAGGACGATCCACGCCCTGAGCCCCCGCAACCGGCATCCGTTCATCGCGGTCAACTGCGGCGCCCTGCCCGATACGCTCCTGGAGTCCGAGCTTTTCGGCTACAAGGCCGGCGCATTCACCGGTGCGAACAAGGACAAGTCCGGTCGTTTTGCGCTTGCCGCGGGCGGGACCCTCTTTCTCGATGAAATCGGCGAGGTGAGCCCGGCATTGCAGGTCCGTCTGTTGCGCGTGCTGCAGGAGAAGACCTACGAGCCTTTGGGGGCGGTTCGTTCCGAGAGCACGGACGCGCGGATCATTGTGGCCACCAACAAGGATCTGGCCGAACAGGTGCGGCGGAAGGCTTTCCGGGAAGATCTCTACTACCGTGTGAATGTGGTACGCATCGAACTGCCCCCGCTTCGCCGGCGGAAGGAAGACATCCCCCTCCTTGTGGAACAGTTCGTCGCCCGTTTCAATCGACTGCAGCGGAAGAACGTGCAGGGAATGACGATGGAAGCGCTGTCGCTCCTGATGGCCCATCACTGGCCGGGCAACATCCGCGAACTGGAAAATGTCGTCGAGCGTGCCTTCGTTCTTTGCAGCGAAGGACACATCGGCGTCAAGCATCTTCCGGAGGAGCTGAGATTCCATAGGACCGAGCCGGGTGCGGATTCCGATGTGCGGTCTGCCCACGACATTCTTGACGCCCAGGCCATCCGGGCGGCCCTTGAACGAAACGCCTTCAACCGTCTGATGGCCGCGAAGGAACTCGGGATCCACAAGACCACGCTTTTCCGCAGGATGAAGAGACTGGGCATTGCCCTGCCGGAGCGGGACGGCCGTTCGCGCTCCAAACGGATACCGTAGCGATGTCGCTTCCCTCGCGATCCGTTACGGTAGCCGCCTTGCTACCGTTCTGCATTTCATCCTCTGATCGCGAATCATTCATTCGTATGTGATTACAGCATGTTGGTCATGCCCTGCAGGGACTGCAGGCGTTGGCATGACAATTGCCGTCCCCATCCGTGAGCGAAAGGCAGGTTCCTGGATGGAGAAGGCAGCGTTTGCATACTGGGGCGATCGGATCGCACCGGTATTCGACAACGCGACTCAGATCCGCATCGTCGAGGCCGGGAAAGGATGGATCGTCACCGAAGCGGAGGACATCCTGCCCGATGACCGACTGGTTCACAAAGCAACCCGCCTTGCGGAGATCGGCGTCGGTACGCTGGTTTGCGGAGCGATTTCCCGGCCGCTGCACGAGGTGATTGCCGCTTACGGCATCCGCGTGATTCCGTTTGTGGCCGGGGACCTGCGCGAGATCATTCAGGCGTGGATAAACGGTTCTCTCGAAAGCGGCGACTATGCCATGCCCGGATGCTGCGGGCCCGGACGGCGCAGACGGGGGGGAACCTTCGGCGGAGAGCGTGAGGAAAACTTTATGAACGGAAGACAAGGCGGCGGAAGAGGTTCAGGCGGCGGCCGTGGACAGGGCCGGGGAGGGCAGGGGCAGGGCCGATGGGGTCGAGGCAGAGAGAGTCAAGGCCGCACAGGCGGCCGCCGTGTCGGAAGTGCAGCCGGTTCCTGTCTATGTCCGCAATGCGGACATCGGGAGCCGCACGAACGCGGGGTACCCTGCCTGCAAAAGCGGTGCCCGAAGTGCGGGGCTGCGCTGGTAAGAGAGTGAAGAGGAAGTTCTGGAGGAAGGAGGATAGGACGATGCCAAGAGGAGACAAGACAGGTCCTGCCGGAACGGGGTCGATGACTGGCCGAGCGGCGGGTTACTGCGCGGGATACGGCATGCCGGGATTCGCGAATCCTGCGCCGGGACGGAATTTCGGAGCCGGCTTCGGTGGAGGACGCGGAGCCTGGGGACGCGGATTCGGGGGCGGAGGCCGCGGATGGCGGCACAGGTTTTACGCAACCGGTCAGCCGGGATGGATGCGCTTCGACGGAACCGCGATGCCCTATGGATACCATGCGCCCTATCGGAATGTCAGCCCGGAGGCGGAGAAACAGGCTCTTCAGAGCCAAGCCGATGCGTTGCAGACGGAATTGGACTCCATCAAGAAGCGCCTTTCCGAACTCGAAACCGGCACCGCGGCGGAATAGTCCGGTGCGGCATTAACGGTGCAGCGCCATCGCCATCGGTCGGCGCTGCTGCCGCCCGAAATATCAGAGAACATGGAGAACAGGAATGAAGATCGCGTTTACCGCATCGGAAGGAAGTTTGAATTCCCCGCTGGACAGCCGCTTTGGCCGGGCTGCGAAATTTCTCGTCTACGACCTGGACAGCGAGACCTTCGAAGTGGTTGACAACCAGCGGAATCTGAACTCAGCCCAGGGAGCGGGCATCCAGTCGGCGGAAACCGTGGCGCGCCTCGGCGTGAAAACGCTTGTGACGGGACACTGCGGCCCGAAGGCGTTCCGCGTTCTTTCCGCCGCCGGAATCAAGGTTTTCAATACCGGCGCGCCAACCGTGGCCGAGGCGCTGGAAGATTACCGCGCGGGGAAGCTCGTTCAGGCTAACGCACCGGACGTAGAGAGTCATTGGGCTTAATAAGCTGCTTTTTGGGACGATTCAAGAGGTTACGCCTATGCCTGGATATGACGGAACAGGGCCGCGAGGCCGAGGCCCCATGACGGGTTGGGGGAGGGGGTATTGCGTTTTGAAAATGCCGGGAACTCCCGATGATCCGATCACCGGGTTTACCGGACTGCGTGGGGAAGCGGTGACGATTCCTCCTCCTGTTCCCAGTCGCGCGACCGTTTCCCTGGAGGCTGTCAGGCGGATCATCGGCGGGCCGCCCTGCACCGTCGGGGGAGGAAAACCGCTGAAATGTCCGGAGGCGGACGCATCATGATCCTGGCAGTCGCTTCGGGCAAAGGCGGAACCGGCAAGACGACCGTGTCGGTCAACCTGGCGCGGGTGTTGGGTTCCGACGTGATGCTTTTGGACTGCGATGTGGAGGAACCAAATTGCCGCCTCTTTCTCGGGGGTGTCTCCTGCGAAGAGGAGACCGTCGGCATTCCGGTTCCGGAAGTCGACGAAGCCCTTTGCGACGGCTGCGGCGAATGCGGCCGTTTCTGCGCGTACCATGCCATCGTCTCGTTCGGGACCGTGCCGGTGGTTTTCCCCGAGATGTGTCACGGGTGCGGCGGATGCGCGAGGGTGTGCCCCAGGAGGGCGATTCGTGAAACGGATAAACGCATGGGCGTCGTCGAAACGATCCGGACGGAGAATATCACGCTGATCGAGGGGCGTCTCGACGTCGGCGCCGCCATGGCGCCGCCGCTGATCCGCGCCGTGAAATCCCGGCTGCAGAAGGACCTCCCGGCGATCCTGGACGCGCCTCCGGGCACCTCCTGCCCGGTGATTGCCACGCTTCGGGGCGCGGATTTCGTCGCGCTTGTTACGGAACCGACGCCGTTCGGACTCCACGATCTGAAGCTGGCCGTGGACACGGTTCGAGAGCTCGGAATCCCCTTCGGCGTGGTGGTCAACCGTGTCGGAATCGGTGACGATAGGGTACACCTGTTCTGCAGGGAAGAAAACGTCTCCGTTCTCATGGAAATCCCGGATGACCGGCGGATCGCCGAAACCTACTCGAAAGGGTTTCTGATCGTGGATGCGTTGCCGGAATACCGCGGACTCTTCCGAACCCTGGCGGAAGGAATCTTCAGACTGGACGATGCCGGAGGGATTTGAGGCATGCCGACCCATGAATACGAGTGTGAGACATGCCGCCTCAGGTTTGAGCGCCGGCACGCCATACCGGAGGACGCCATCGCAAAGTGTCCGGGATGCAGCGGAAGCGTCCGCCGGCCGATCGGCGGCGCCGCCGAGCGTTGCGGGAAACCGCAGTGCGGAGGTCTTTCGTGAGTGCCGGCGGTTTTCAGCATGTGTACGGTCCCGTTCCTTCGAGGCGCCTCGGACGGTCTCTCGGGGTCGACCTCGTGCCGTTCAAGACCTGCTCCTACGACTGCATCTATTGCCAGCTGGGGCGCACAACAAATAAGACTGTCGAACGGAAAGAATACGTTCCGATCAAGAACATCCTTGAGGAAGTGGAACGGAAATTGTCCGAGGGGGATAAACCCGATTATATCGGTCTTGCCGGTTCCGGGGAGCCTGCGCTGAATTCCGGCATCGGCGGTCTGATCGCGGAGATCAAGTGCCTGACGGACATTCCGGTCGCCGTCCTTACCAACGGTTCGCTGCTCTGGGACAGCGAGGTCCGGGACGCCCTGATGGGAGCCGATCTCGTGCTTCCATCGCTGGATGCCGGAGACGAACGGCTGTTCCGCTATGTCAACCGTCCGCACAAAGAGATCCCCTTTGAATACATGGTTGCCGGCATCGCCTCATTCGCCCGGCGCTTTCCGGGCGAGGTCCGTCTGGAGGTTCTGCTCCTTGGGGGTGTCACGGAGATCACCGCCGAGGCGGAAAAGATCGCCGCCGCCGTCCGGCGCATCCGTCCGGCGCGCGTGCAACTCAGTACCGTCACCCGACCCCCTGCCGAGAATTTCGCATTCCCTGTTTCTCCGGAGCGGATGGTTGCCCTGACGGATCGTTTTCCGGAACCGGTGGACATCATCGGCCGGGACGAGCGGAAGGCCGCGCAATCCGCAGTTTCCACCCGCGTCGGGGACGAAGACATCGTGGCCCTGCTGGCGAGACGTCCCTGCACGCTGACGGATGTGGCGACCGGTCTCGGCGTGCATCTTCAGGAGGCGATCAAACGCCTGGAGGCGCTTGTCGCCGCCGGGAAAGTGAGACCGGCGGTCGCAGACAGGCGGCATTTTTACGTAAGTACAAGCGGGGAAATTGCAGCAGCGGCGGACGGGGAAGGAAAATCATGAGGGAGCTTGTCGTGATCAGCGGGAAGGGAGGAACCGGCAAGACCAGCCTGACCGCCTCCTTTGCGGTGCTGGCCGGGCGGCCCGTCGTGGTCGATTGCGATGTGGACGCGTCGGATCTGCATCTGATCCTCGCCCCGCGCACCGTGGAATGGCATGACTTCCGCAGCGGTCACGAGGCAGTCATCCGCCCTGCGGACTGCAGCGGTTGCGGTGCCTGTCTCGAATTGTGCCGGTTCGGCGCCGTGAAGGCGAACAGGAATGCGGCCGGGCGTACAACGTTCGCGGTCGACCCGATTTCCTGCGAAGGCTGCGGCGTCTGCGTGCGATTCTGCCCTGAGGCCGCCATCGATTTCCCGGAGCGGCTCTGCGGCGAATGGATGATATCGGAGACCCGTTGCGGTCCCATGGTGCATGCCCGTCTGGGCATTGCGGCGGAAAACTCGGGCAAACTCGTTTCCACGGTCCGGCGGGAAGCCCGCCGCATCGCGGAGAAGGAAAAGCGCGATACCGTCCTCGTGGACGGCCCGCCGGGAATCGGGTGCCCGGTCATCGCGTCGTTGACCGGTGCAACGCTCGTGCTGGTCGTGACGGAACCGACCGTGTCCGGGGAGCACGACCTGGAAAGGGTCCTCTCCCTGGCGCGGCACTTCGACATTCCCGCCGCGATCTGTGTGAACAAGTGGGATCTCAATCCGGAAATGACGGAACGCATCGAAGACAAGGCGCGGCGCGTCAATGCGCGCGTGGTCGGCTGCATCCGGTACGACCGTGCCTTCACGGAGGCACAGATGCAGGCGCGGGCCGTCGTGGAGACCGCCGCTCCCTGCGCCGAGGATATCCGGCGGATCTGGAGCGAACTGGATCTGCAAAAGGCGGCGGCGAGCACAAATCGCGGAAAGGGGCGCGAGTAATGCCGATACGGGGAACTGCCCTTCGGGATGGCGGAATCGGTTTGAACGGCATATATAGGGGAGGTCAACACAAGCCCGAAGGAGAATGGATATGCTGCAGCCCGTTGAGACCGTAGAAATCCTGACGCTCCAGGACAACTACATCAACATGACGGCCGCCGATGACAACGCGGTCGTCACCCGGGCCAGAAAGCTTCTCCGAGGTGCCAGGGGACCGTCCATCATCGCCGAGCACGGGTTCTCCGCAATTGTTACGACGACGGCAGACGGGCGGAAGCGGTCGCTTCTCTTCGACTTCGGCATCTCCGCCTGCGGCGCCGCCGATAACGCGCGGACCCTGGACGTTGCTCCGGGGCTGATCGAGATCATGGTCCTTTCCCACGGTCACTACGATCATTTCCAGGGCTTCGAGGCCTTGACCGCTTTTCTGGGGAGGTCGCAGATTCCCCTGGTGGTGCACCCGGCGGCATTTCGAAACCCCCGATATTTCAGGGATTCGATGGGCAAAAGGCATGCCATGCCCCCGTTTACCAGGGATCGCGTGAAAAAGGCGGGGGTGGAAATCCGGGAGACGGTGCAGCCGAAGGAGATTCTCGGAGACACCGTTCTCTTTCTCGGGGAGATCGAACGGACAACCGATTTCGAGAAGGGCATGGCGGACGCCTTCCACGAAGAGGGCGGCGAAGAAAGAAGGGATCTTCTTGAAGATGACACGTCCGTCGTCATGAACCTCCGGGGCAGGGGACTCGTCGTTCTCAGCGGGTGCGCCCATGCAGGCATCGTCAATACGGTCCGCTACGCGCGGAAAGTGACGGGCATCGACAAAATCCATGCGGTCATGGGAGGGTTTCACCTCACGGGGCCGCTCGCCGATCCCCTTCTTCATGCAACGGTGGCGGCATTGAAGAATATCGGTCCCGACTATGCAGCTCCCTGTCACTGCTGCAGCCGGGAAGCCGTGATGCTCGTGGAGCGGGAGATGCCGGACCGGTTTCTGCTCAACATGAGCGGCACGAGGTTTGTTTTTTCAGGGGGCTGCGGCTGAGAGGATCGGCAGGAATTTCTGCCTTGGAGCCTTGCCGCAACGAGGCGAGGCAATCGGAGATATCGGGTCGGGAGGTCGATGGATGCAGGATGAATTGAAGACAGTGCAGGGAGGAACCTGCGGGGGAAAGAAGAATGCCGCCGCGGAAAAAGAGGACACGGCGGCGCAGCGCGAGAATGCCGAGCGGCTCGCGCGGATCGGAAAGAAGATCGCCGTTCTCTCCGGCAAGGGAGGCGTGGGCAAGAGCACCATCGCCGTCAACTTGGCGTCGGCGCTTGCCGGACTTGGGAACAGGGTGGGATTGCTCGACGCGGATCTCCACGGGCCGAGCGTGCCGACGATGCTCAATCTCGCCGGATGCATCCCGAAGGCGGAAAAGGGCCGTTTGCTCCCCGTCGAAGCCGCCGGGATGAAAGTCATGTCCCTCGGCCTGCTCCTTCAGGAGCGGGATGTGGCGGTGATCTGGCGGGGCCCCAGAAAGGCCGGCGTGCTCAAACAGTTGATCGAAGAGGTGGATTGGGGCGATCTGGATTTCCTGGTTGTGGACTGTCCGCCCGGCACAGGCGACGAGCCGCTTTCCGTATGCCAGATCCTGGCCCCGCTGGAGGGAGGAGTGATCGTTACGACGCCCCAGGAACTGGCGCTCGCCGACGTGCGGCGCTCCGTGAGTTTCTGCCGGGAGATCGGCCTGCCGGTCTTGGGCGTCGTCGAGAACATGAGCGGCTATGTGTGCAGGAACTGCGGCGCCATGACGGAGATTTTCAAGGAAGGCGGCGGCGAGCGCATGGCCCGGGAGATGGGCGTTCCTTTCCTGGGACGCATTCCCATCGATCCGCAGATCGTGACAGCCGGAGACGCCGGACTCTCCTTCCTGCAGGGATTCCCGTCGGCGCCGGGCGCCGTGGCCCTCAACGTCGTGATCTCGCGGCTGCTCGGAAAATCCCCCGCAGAGAAACCGGACAAATTCCCCTCGACGGAACCCCTCGACGTCGACGGGCAGACGCAAAGTTTCTTCGGACGGATCAGCGATCCGACGGCGTCGGCTTCCGTCACCGGTCCCTGCGGCGACACGATGGAATTCTACCTCGTTGTGTCCGACGGGAGGATCGCCGACGTGCGCTATCATACCGACGGGTGCGCACACACCAGGATTTATGGAGAGATGGTGGCAGCCATGGCCAAAGGCTTGAAAATCGAGGAAGCCCTGCGGATCCATCCGGCCATGATTCTGGCGGGCGTGCAGGGCCTGCCGGAGGCGAACCGCCATTGCGCCGTCCTCGCGGTGAGCGCACTGTACCGCGCGATCGGAACCTATATGATCCTGCCGTGACGAAGAGGGGACGGAAGATCAGCGGGCATGTCCCGAAACGACGACTGAAATCACCGAAGGAGAAAGACTTATGCGTATCGCCATACCTGTAACGGAAGGGAAACTCTGCGCCCATTTCGGCCACTGCGAGGAATTTCACCTGATTGACGTGGATCCGGAGAAGAAAAGCATTACAGCCAATAAGACCCTCACGCCGCCGCCCCACGAGCCGGGCCTTCTCCCGCGATGGCTCCACGAGCAGGGGGCGGAGATCATCATCGCCGGCGGCATGGGGCAGCGCGCGCAGCAACTCTTCTCGCAGCAGAACATCGTCGTTGTCACCGGCGCGCCCTGCGAAGCGCCGGACCGCGTCGTCATGTCCTACCTGTCCGGGACGTTGCAGACGGGCGATAATCTCTGCGACCACTGAAGGCCCGCATGAAGCGGACCTCTACCGGCCAGACGTCCGGGACTTTCTCCTGCTGTGGAGGTTCTTACATGAAACAGGCTGTGCCCTACGCGCCTATCGGTCTGATCCGCACCCCTTTCCACGACGTTGCGGGCATGCCCGTCCAACCGCCGGGCGCCAGAGGGGTTGCAGGCCATGTGATCGTCGATGAAATGTACCGGGAGGGGCTTCAGGACATCGAGGCATTCTCCCACGTGTTTCTGCTCTATCACCTCCACCTGTGCAATGGGTACACCCTCAGGGTCAAACCTTTTCTGGACAACGCGGAACACGGCATATTCGCCTGTCGTTCTCCCAGGCGTCCGAACCCGATCGGCCTGTCGCTCGTGAAACTCGTCCGGATTGAGGGGGGCGTCCTGCACGTGGAGGATGTGGACATGGTCGACGGGACGCCCCTGCTGGACGTCAAGCCTTATGTCCCCCTGTTCGACACGGCGGCAACGGACGTCAGGACCGGCTGGCTTGCGGACCGGGCCGGCGGTGTCTTCGATACCCGCTCCGACGGCCGTTTCCGGAAGTGAGGCAGGGCATGAGCGCCTTGAAATATCCTCACTCGCTGCAGCGCTCTGTTTGCGGCCGGTGAGGCGGCGTGAGGATTTTGATGAAAGAGAGGAAGGAAATTGACAGGACATGTTCCACGCAAGATGTTTTTGACCAAAGGCGCGGGGCGGCATCGGGAAGAACTGCATTCCTTCGAGCTGGCTCTCCGGGATGCCGGCATCGAAAAATGCAACCTCGTGCAGGTTTCAAGCATCCTGCCTCCCGGATGCCTCTTTCTTCCGAAGCGCATGGGATTGCGGCAGATAAGGCCGGGAGCCATCACCTACTGCGTCATGAGCCGATGCTGCAGCAACGAACCCGGGCGCCTGCTTGCTGCATCCGTCGGCTGCGCCGTTCCCACCGACAGGGCGGCCTATGGTTATATCAGCGAGCATCATGTCTTCGGCCAGACGGGCAAACAGGCCGGCGATTATGCCGAAGATCTTGCGGCTGCCATGCTGGCTTCGACGCTGGGCATCGATTTCAACGCCGACGAAAGCTGGGATGAAAAGAAGGCAATCTTCCGGATCAGCGGAAAGATCGTCAGCACGCGGAACGTCACCCAGTCCAGCATTGTGAAACACGACGGGTACACGACGGTTCTTGCCGCCGTGGTGTTTGCATTCTGAACATCACCTCCACCGGGCGCCATTCCGAATCCGCTGACCCGTTTGATCCGGGTGCAAGACGCTGTGATGGCTGAGGACCATGCCGATCTCGGGGCCCTCGATTGTCTCCGCGGCGCCGCCGGCGAGGCCGAAGCCGGTGCGGTCCATGCAGACGTGGGCGTCGGAAATTCCCCCCATGCATGACGTCTCTCAACAAGGGTGCCGCTGAAATCACGCGAGGAAGAGGAAGTGGCTTTTTGAGCAGGAGAAGTGTATCCGTTTCTTTGCGAGCCGACTTGGCATAATCACATGGGAGGAGAATGACAATGGAGAAAACATCGCCGGATTGCGCTCAGTGCCCTTACAGGAGCGAGCAGAGGCTCTGCCGTTCGTCGGACGGGAAATTCCCGGCGCAGTGTCCCACGCGCGCGAAGGGCTTTCTGATCGAGCAGTCCGTGACGGAATACCGAAAGCCGGACGTCAGGGAGTTCGCCCGCCAAGCATCAATTCAGGAAGCCGAGGGATACTCGGGCAGGGAACCGGGAGGAACCTGTCTGAGGCCCCTGAAGCCCAGAATCCTGGAGATTGTCGAGTTCGCCCGGAAGATGGCATACAAACGGCTGGGGTTGGCCTTTTGCGGAGGACTGGGAAAAGAGGCGAGGATCGTCGGCAGTTTCTTTGCGTCCCACGGGTTCGACGTGGTTTCCGTGGTATGCAAGGTCGGCAGGGTTCCGAAGGAGGAAATTGGCATCCTCGACCATGAAAAGGTAAGAATCGGGAAGTTTGAAGTGATGTGCAACCCCATCCTCCAAGCCGGGGTCCTGAACGAAGAAAGGACGGAGATGAACGTGCTGCTGGGGCTGTGCGTAGGGCACGATTCGCTGTTCCTGAAATACGCTTCTGCGCCATGCACCGTGCTTGCCGTAAAAGATCGCGTGCTTGTTCACAATCCGCTCGCGGGCGTATACGCCCTCGATCATTATTGCCGTTACCTGAAGCCGTTCTGAGGGACGAAGACAAGCGGATCGCGAGATCCCCGAGAACAACGAGCGGGCAGGGGAAGAATGCGGGAGTCAGGCGATGAGGATCTTACCCGCCGGGCTGCCGACCACTTCCCCGACGACGGCGGCCTCCGGAAGGCCGGCGGCCCGAAGCTTCGCGACCAGGCGCCGGGCCGACGGCTCCGGCAGGGCGATGAACAGCCCGCCCGCGGTCTGGGGATCGAAGAGGACGTCGAAGAGCCAGTCCGGGCAGTCGGGACCCTTCGAGACGATCGGCAGGCGGAAATCCCGGTTGCGATGCAGTCCGCCCGGAACGACGCCTTCCTCGACGAGCGGGCGGATGCCGGGAAAGAGGGGAACGCGTGAGGCCTGAAGGACGATGCCCGCCTCGGAGCTCTCGATCATCTCCGCGGCGTGTCCGACGAGCCCGAAACCGGTGATGTCCGTGCAGGCGTGGACATCGGGAAATTCCGCCATGATCTCGGCGGCGCCCTTGTTGAGGGTTGTCATGCTCGCCGTCGCCGCCGCCACGAGGGGCTCCGGCGCTACGCCGCCTTTTACGGCGGTGCTGGCGATCCCCGTACCCAGGGGCTTCGTGAGGACCAGCGCATCGCCGGTCCGGGCGCCGCGGTTCAGGAGGACGCGCCCGGGATGGATGGTGCCCGTGACCGAGAGGCCGTACTTGATTTCGTCGTCCTCGATGCTGTGGCCGCCGACGAGGAGGACGCCCGCCTCCCGCATCTTGTCCAGGCCGCCCCGGAGGATGTCGCGCAGGATGGAAACGGGCATCTTCCTGATGGGAAAGCAGACGATGTTCATGGCGGTGAGGGGTTTCCCGCCCATGGCGTAGACGTCGCTGAGCGCGTTGGTGACGGCGATCTGACCGAAGGTGTAGGGGTCGTCCACGATGGGCGTGAAAAAGTCCACCGTCTGGACGATGGCGAGGTCGTCGCGCAGTTTGTAGACGCCCGCGTCTTCGGCGTGCTCCATGCCGACAATCAAGTTGGGATCGGAGATCAAAGGAAGATCCCGAAGCGCTTCCTGCAGGTCGCCCGGACCGATCTTGCAGGCTCAACCGGCCCCGTGGACCGTTTCCGTCAGCCGGATCGGTTTTGTCGGTTCACCCATATGTTCCCCCTCATCGCTGTGAGACGCAGGATGCAACCTGCCTGTCTGTCTTATTACCTTTTTCTGCGGACGTTTTCCACACGGAAAAGACGATCGAAGGCACCCGAGGAACACGATCATTTCATCTGACCGTCGATTTCCAGACCGGGGTAGGAAGAGACAACGCCGTCTGAACTCAGGCGGTGATGGCGCCGTTTCAAGTGAAACCGGCGCCGGCGGTGCAGGCATAACAGTGATTGGCTGTCGCGACAATGCTGCCCGGTGCGAGAGGGCCGCTCATTTCGGAGATATGAATTCGTTTTCCGCCCAGGGGAAGACCGGCGGCCAGATTGAAATCACAGTCGTAGAGATATCCTTGCCAGTCTACCGAAACCATGGTGCGACACATCAGCGACGAGACGGCCCTCGGATTGAACCGACCGGCAAGCCTTTTCATGTAAGCTTCCCGAATTCCCGTCAACTGAAGCCAGTGGAGAAATCGTCCGAGCGGTGCGTTGGCGAAGTTGTGCAGGCCATGAAACGAGATGCCCCACCTTTCCTGCAGGATCCTGCGGAGTCTTTTTTCCGCCTGATTCTGGGCGGCAGGCAGAAAAGCGCCGGCCGGATTCGATACCAGATGAAGTTCGAGATCGGATCCTTCCCTGCCGTATCCCATGCGATTGAGCGCCTGTAATGAAACGATTGTCTTTTGGAACGTATTGCAGCCCCGCTGGGAATCCGTCTGGCCCCTGTTGAAGGAGGGGAAGGATGCAATGAGAATGACGTGTTCTTGTCTGCAATGGGCGACGAATCGATCCCAATCCGTTCCTTGCAGCGCGGTCAGGTTCGTGCGGAGCGAGAGTCTCGACGTGAGGGGGGCGAGCCGGGTGATGATGTCTGCGATGTGTGGATTCAGTTCCGGAGCGCCCCCTGTGATATCGATGGTCTCGAAACAGTTGGCGGCGGCGTACGTGACCACCTGTTCCGCCGTCTCCGGATCCATGATTTCCCCCCGTAGCGGGCCGGCGCACAAATGGCAGTGCCTGCATGACAGATTGCAGAGGAGGCCGGTATTGATCTGGAGGGCGGTCGTCGTGTCGCGCAACAGCGCAAGACCGTGCCTGCGGAGCGTTGTTTCGAAAGGTTTCCAGTCCGCAGGATCAGGGTCGATCTCTTGCGGATCAGCGTCTTCCCGAGAGCGGCGCAGGGCGCTTGTCTTCGGAGTCATGATTTACAGGGACATCTTTTTTGCGATGGTCCGCATCTGAATGCCATGGATCAAGGATGCACCGCCGCGAAGCGCGGCGGCCACATGCACGGCTTCAGTCATTTCCGCGAGATTGGATCCTTTCTCCAGGCACGATTGCGTATAAGCATCGATGCAATAGGGACACTGGAGGGCATGCGCCACTGCCAAGGCGATCAAGGATTTTTCCCGCTCCGTCAATTCTCCCTCGGCAAAGACCGATTGATAGTATTCAAAGAATTTGCCTGCCAGTTCCGGAGACTCTTTGCCGATCTCCGCGAATTTGGCCAGATCATCCGGCCGATAGTAGGATTCCATGAAATCTTCCCCGATCAAGCTCTGTATAGAGAAATGCAATGTGTCCTGAAGGGAGGTCAGGGACCGGGGGCATCCTTGCGGACACTCCCGGCCCCGCCACTCTTTCAGGGAGGTTGTTTGTCCTTTATTTCACCTTTTCGATCGGATACTGGGCTTCATCCCAGGCCTTGATTCCGCCGGGATGACGAAAGACGTTTCTGTAGCCGAGTTTGACAGCCCACATGGCGGCGTTGTGGCTGCGCGTGCACTTGACGAAGCCGCAGTAAAATACGATGAGACGATCCTTGTCCGGGCCCAGGAGTTTCACCAGTGCCGTCTTCATCCTGTCGTCGAGGGCCGTCATCTCAGGAATCGGGAATTCGATCTGAACGGCCTTCGGGATGTGCTGCTTCTTGTAGCTGTCTTCGAAGGGCATGGTGTCGACGACCAGCATGGCCTTCTTCTCGTCGATCCAGGCCTTGAGTTCGCTCGTCGAAACGATCTTGTAGCCTCCCCGTTCGACTTCCCTTGCGAACGTCACGGCAATCTTTTCCGTCTCCAGTTCGTTCACACCCCAGGCAGCCAGTGCGTTTCCCGCGCCCATCAGCAGCATGATGACGGGGAATACAAGGTTCATTCTCCAATTCCCAACCATAGTCCACAATCTCCTTTTCTCTTCTATTTTTCCGCCCTGCGCCGGTACGGGACCGGTCGACAGACGCGAATCCGCCTCGAGAGGTACAGGAACGGCACGACAAAGAATATCAGCGCGAGATCTCTGTAAAACGCCTGCCGGAGCGCATCCTGTCGTGACAGGTCGGCGGCGCCGAAGCAGCCGCAGTCCACGTCGAGATCCTTCAGGATGCCGTAGCCGAGCACCGCAACAAAAAGCCCGAGCAGGCCGGTGATGATCGCAAGGCCGCCGCGAATGTCGAACAGGAGGGCAAGTCCCGCCAATGCCTCCAGCGCCGGCAGCCCGATCGCCACGACGGGCAGGAGAGGTTCCGGGACCAGGCCGTAGGCGGAAAGAATCCGGGCGAACGCCTTCGGGTCTATCAGCTTCACGATTCCGCCGTAAAGAAACAGAAAGGCCAGGCCGATCCGGACGAACCGATACAGCCACAGGGAAGCGGCCATTTTTTTGAGGGGAGTTGTCATGATGATATCAGGCCTGCCTCACGTTCCGTCGATCGCCGGCGCTTTCGCATGAGAGAAGCTAGGACATAATATGGAATACGTCAAATTCAAAAACGGAATAGACGAAGGCGGGCCATAACGAATTTGCATGGCCATCTGCTCCGGGGTGGATGGGAATTGTCGGAGGATGAAACGGCGGGCCTTCCCGTCGTTCGAGAAGGAAATTCACTCGAGGAGGCACGTCCCGGTTGTCTCCACCCTGCCCGCAAGGACCTGGACGATCTTTTCCATGGAAGAGGCGGGGCAGCGGATGCAGATGCCGCAGTCCGAGCTGATGTGCTTGGGGAGGGGGATCAGCTTGAAAGAAAGGCCTTCCTTCTTCAGAATCTTTTCCGCCGTGAGGGCGTGGCTCACCGACGGGAACAGAATCACGCCGAAGCGGTCGCCGGCATTCATGGCATGACCAGCCGTTGCGCCCGGGACATGAGATCGACGATATCGTACATGTTGGAAATCTTTCCAACACCGATCTCACCGGTGATGCCGAAATAGTTGGCGCACGTTCCGCAGATCAGCATCTCGACGCCGCCGTCGCAGAGCTCCCGGAGATCGCCGAGGACTTCGCTGTCCTTCACGGCGAGTTTGACGCCGGAATTGTAGAAAATCACCGTATCCGGTTTCATCTCCTGCTGGCAGAGCGTGTGGATGAAGGCCCGGATCAAAACATAGCCGAGTTCCTCGTTTCCTCTGCCCATTCGATTTTCGGAAAAAACGACGACGAAGGGCCCGAGGCCGCTGGTTTCGGCTCCGCATGGGGGAGGGACGGTACCTTCCACCTGCGCCCCGCCGCGGACCTTCGAGAGCGTGAGCGCGAACGTTCCGTCCTGCCTCTTCTCGATCTGCACATCGCAGCCGTTCTTTGTCCCCATGCGTTTCACGTTTTCGACGGCTGTTTCATTGTCCACGAGCACGACGATCCGGTCGTTCCGCTCGATGGCCTTCTTTGCCAGGATTACAGGTTGCGGGCATCCCAGTCCCCTAGCGTCCACAAGTTCGATATCTTTTGTCATGCCTTCCTCCTCTTGTTTACGGCTGTCGGGATGAACGGTCCCGTTTGCTCAGTCGATCCAGTGCTTTCAGTGCGGCGCGAACGTGGCGGACCGTGTTGAAATAACCAAAACTGAAACGGACGGTTCCCCAAGGGTAGGAACCGATGGTCCGGTGGGCGGAAGGGGCGCAGTGCAGACCGGGCCTGCACAGAATGCGGAACTGCTCGTCCAGTTCCAGCGCCGTCTCCGCCGGATCTGCTCCGCGAAGCCGAAACGACACGATCGCCACCTGTCGCGACGGATCTTTCAAGCCGTACACCCTTTCCACATCGATGTCTTCCAGACCGTCCAGGAAAAGCCGCGTCAATCTTGCCTCGTGGGCGCGGATCTTCTCGATGCCCTGCGCCATGACATAACGGACGGCCGCTCCGAGACCGGCATAGCCCACGGTGTTGGGCGTTCCCGCCTCGTATCGATCCGGCATGAAGTCGGGTTGCTGCTCGAATTCGGAACGGCTTCCCGTTCCACCCGTCATGACGGGAGCGATCTTCTTTTCGAGGCCGTGACGGATATAGAGCCCGCCCGTCCCCTGGGGACCGAACAGCGATTTGTGTCCGGTAAAGGCAAGCAGATCGATATGCGTGGCCTCGATGTCGATCGGCAGGACACCGGCCGTCTGCGCGGCGTCGACGCAGAAGATCAGGTCACGTTCCCTCGCGATGCTTCCCACCTCGGCGATCGGCATGATCGTGCCGGTCACGTTCGAGGCATGGGTTAGAAAGATCGCCTTCGTATCGGCGCGCAGGGCGCGAATGACATCCTCCGGATCGAGCAACCCCTCCGGACTGCAGGAGACGATGGAAAGTTCGACGCCCCTTGCCTCCATCGCCCGCAAAGGGCGCATGAGGGAATTGTGCTCCATGGCGGATGTCACGGCGTGGTCGCCCGGTTTCAAGAGCCCGCAAACGGCAATATTCAAGGCCTCCGTGGCGTTTTTCGTCAGGACGATCCGCAGGGGGTCGGCAACGCCGAACAGCGCGGCGAGCGCCGTCCTGGTATCGAGGACAACCCTGCCGGCGTCCAGAGACAGGCGGTGGCCGGAACGCCCCGGGCTGCCGCTGGTCTCCGTCATGAAACGCTGCATGGCCAAAAGGACCTGCTTCGGCTTCGGGTAGGTGGTGGCGGCATTGTCGAGATAGATGATGTCCTCTTTCATTGTCTCGGAACGTTCTCCTCCCATTCCCATCCATGGAACAATGCTACTTTTATATCACCAAAAGTACTTCCAATGCGATTCCTTCATTTCGCCTTGATCGTGATGACGACCGGCGTGCCGTCTTTGGGCAGGATGCCGCTATTGCTCCTGAATTCCACTTCCTTTCGTTTTTCCACCGCACCGTAAGTATATGCGGCGTTGCTGAGGATGCCGACAGGGCAACTGTCCAAACAGAGCAGACAACCTGTGTCATGCTTGAGGGCGCTCTGCAAGTTCCCGCCGAAACGGATTTGAAACGGTTTCTTGTTGCTGTCGGAGATGACTTCATCCAGGCGATAAGCCTTCTTACCGCCTTCCCAGGACACCATCACATCGAGAAGGTCTCCCTGAACGAACGTCGTTTCCTTGTTGTCCATGGTCATATTGTTCCCCGGCTTGAGTCCGATCTTCGTCAAGCTGTCGTAAAGATCCTTATGACCTGCGTAGGCGCGGAAGACGGACTTGTCTCCGTTTTTCCCTTTGAAAAAAACGACACCGTGCCTGGTCGGCTGTTGAAGATACTTGCCGTTCACTTCTGCGAGCAAGGAGACGATTTTCCCCTGCACGTCGGCCTGGATGGGGTTTTCTTTCGACAAGGCGATTTTTTCCGTCTTGCCCGGAACTCCTCCCGGAACGAAAGCCATACAGCAAAAGATCGCGATACTGAACAGCACAACACATTTTTTCATGGTTTCTCTCCTCCCGATATCTTCTTTTTGCCATGTCTCATGAGAGCATCCACGCCGCGGGCCGCCCGGAGCGCCTTTCGCGGCACTTCCCGTCATAGAGGGTCTTTGATCCCTTTCTTCGCTCTATAGCGTTTGTAGAAGGCGGGGATCAGCGCAACGAGAATGATCAATCCAATACCCGCGACGAAACTCAAGGAGATCCGCCCGCGGATCAGATCCGGCAACGAACTTGAAAAAACGATGAAGGCGATACACGCCGGCAGCATGAAAACGAAAGTTGCCAGGGCGTAGTGCAAGAACTTGATTCGGGTGAGGCCGAAGGCGTAGTTCAGCAGATTGAACGGGAACAGTGGGATCAGGCGTGTAAAGGCGACGACTTTCCAGCCGTGCTCTTCGACGCTTTGATCGAGCCTGCGCCACCTCGGGCTGCGCAATTTCTCCTCGACCCAATCCCGGGCAATATAACGGGCGGCGAGAAATGCGACACAGGCGCCCAGGGTAGAGCTCGATATCGTGTAAACCACTCCCCAAAAAGGACCGAACAGGATTCCTCCAGCGATCGTGATGGGCAAACCGGGCAGGAGAAGGACGGGCGCAATGGTATAGATCAGCATGTAGACGAGAGGTGCGAGAGCCCCGTAGCCCTGGATCCAGGTACGGATGGCTTCCGGTTCCAGGTACCGGGTTATTCCCGAATATCTGGCGGCCGCAATCACGGCAGCGAGCGCGACGAGGAGAAGGAGTCGTTTCAACCCGGCCCCTTTTTTCTTTTCTGGTCCCGCCGTGAAAGTCCTCTCCCGTGTGATCGGGGCACGAACCTCCCTCCGAAGTTGCCTTTTCAGTTTCAGACGATTCAGATAGGTCCAGGGTGCTTTGCTGACTCCGGCCGGGCCGGCCGCGGCCCGGGGCTCGAACAGCAGATCCACGATGTGGCAGGTCGGCGTCGCGCTGTCCAAACGATTGACGCATCCGGCGCAGTAGGTGATGATCCTCCTGCCGCCCGCCTCGCCTTTCCGGAGATCTTCCCATGCGCCTGCCAGATCGGGGGAGAGACAGGCCACGGATCCCCCCTCGCCGCAGCAGAGGGTCTGGGGGCCGCAATGTGGCATCTCCTCGATTGTCATGCCCAGTCTCCCGATCAGTTGCCGGACGGCTGAATGAACCGCCGGTTCGAACCGTACGCCGCACGGGTCGTGGACCGTGACGATGTCTTCGATCTTCTCGCCCATCGGGGGCGGGTCCTGTGCCAGGACTTCATAGACGGTCTTGACGGAAAGTCCCTCTCCCCAGGCGCGGAACATCCGGAGACAGTTGGGGCAGGCGACGATGACGTTGCGGACGCCATTTCTGACCAAGAAATCCCTCATCTCCCCGAACATCGCGCGGCTGTAATCTTCGTGCCCGAGGTCATGGGATATCTTCATGCAGCAGTCCAGAACGATGCCCAGAACCGGGATCGACTTCTGCAAGTGCTCATAGAGTTGAAGGGTCTTCTCCGGACGCGTTCCCGGCAGGGCGCAGCCAGGGAAAAACACGGTATCGCATTCCGCCGGCACTGCATAATAGGTGAAGAGCCGGGAGGTCCCCCGCTTTTCATAGGCCAGCAGGCCGCCGTGTTCGGGGTAGTCCGCGGAATCGCGCCGCATCTTTTCGCGGCGCATTTCCAGGAACAGATCGGCCGGGTCGATCTTCTCCGGGCAGACGGCGGTGCACAGCCGGCACAAACTGCACTCAAACGGCATGGACTGAAAGGCTCTATCGGACGGATTGTAGGCAGCGGCGATCTCTCCGGGTGTGCCGTAACGTTGCAGGAAAGCGCATCCCTGTCGGCAGGCGCCGCAGTTGCTGCAATTCTCCGAGATCTCACGAAAGAGGTTCTTCATCCGCACCTCCGCCGAAGCGGTGTAGGAAATGCCGTACCGGCGTAATTTCGATCCGATACATAATGCGGGTAAAATGCATAAGTCAAATTCATTCATGGAATAAAGAGGATTTGCCTATAGCCGCCCTTCGTGGTAACAGGACGGGGCATGGCCGGACCGAATTTCCGCAACATCACGCTCCTGCAGATGGAGAGTTTCATCGCCCTCGTCGAAGAGGAAAGCTTCACCCGCGCCGCGCGCAGGATGTTCGTCACGCAGCCGACGCTGACGAAGCATATCCACAGCCTCGAGGAAGCCGCGGGCGCGCGGATCGTCGACCGGGCGGCCGCCGGGGTGGCACCCACGCCGGAGGGACGCATCCTCTATGACTATGCGCGGCGCATCCTGAGGCTTCGGGAGGTGGCAAGGGAAAAGATCCAGGAACTCGGAGGGAACGGCTCCGGGACGGTCCATGTCGCCGCGAGCACCATCCCCGCCACCTACCTTCTGCCCCGGGTCCTGGGAGGGTTCCTCAAGCGGTATCCCGCCGTGCGCCTTCACATCCAGGCGGCCGACAGCCGCGACGTCAGCCGCATGGTGTCCGACGGCGAAGCCGAAATGGGGTTCGTTGGAAAGCAGCCCGCCGACCGGAAGCTCCTTTTCGAACCGCTCTGGGAAGACCGGCTGGTGGCCGTCTTTCCGGCGGGGCATCCCTGGTCGAAGCGGGGAAGCGTCCGGCCGGAGGAACTCTTCGGCGAGCCCTTCGTCATGCGCGAGGAGGGATCGGGGACGCGCGAGACCTTCGCAGATTGCCTGCTGAAAAGCAGCGGGAGGAATATCGACGCGCTGCATGTCGTCTGCGAGATGGGCAGTTCGGAGGCGGTGAAGGAGGCCGTCCTCAACGGCATGGGGATCTCGCTGCTGTCGGTTTTCGCCGTCGAACGGGAAGCGGCGGCTGGAAAACTGGGCATCGCCGCGGTGGAAGGCTGCCCGATGAAGCGGCACTTCTACCTGCTCTATCGCCGGAACTTCACATTGACGGCCTGCCACGAGCGTTTCCGCGAAGCGGTTCGCGAGTCGCGGCTTTCCCCTTGTCTTCCCGGCGGGAAACGATTATAGAGAAGACCCTCGAACGAGGGCCGGCTGCGGCGCGGGAAGATTGAAGCTCTCCGGGGCATGCCCGGAGAATCTTCGATCCCCCGGGAAGAAGTTATGCTCTTCATTCGCTCGCTTGCCGCGAACCAGCCTTCGGGGGAATGCGCTCGCTGCAGGATTCGACATGCCGCAATCCTGAAGGAATCGGATCGATGGAAGCCAGGGCCATACGATACTACAGCACCAACCGGCACCTCGACCGCGTGCCGGGGATCGCGCCTTTCAAGGGGACCGTTTCCTTCCGGGAAGCGCTTCTCCAGGGCCAGGCGCCCGACGAGGGCCTGTACATGCCCGAGACGATCCCCGCGCTGCCCATGGACGCCGTCCCGGCGCTGAAGGGAAAACCCTATGCGGAGACGGCCCTGCTGGTGGCCCGGGCATTTCTCGCCGCCGAAGTCGGAGAAGGCGATCTCCGCAGGATCGTCGAAGAATCCTACAATTACCCCGTACCGCTGGAGAAGATGGAGGAAGGGATATTCGTCCTGCGCCTCGACCGGGGACCGACGGCGTCCTTCAAGGACTTCGCCGCCCGCATGATGGCGCGCCTGATGAGCCATCTCCGCAGCCGGGACCAGCGCCTCAACATCCTCGTGGCGACCTCGGGGGATACGGGGAGCGCCGTCGGCGAGGCGTTCAAGGGCGTGGCGGGAATCGGGGTGACGATCCTCTATCCCCGGGGCGAGGTAAGCGGCCGGCAGAAGAAACAGCTCGATACGATCGGCGGGAACGTCCGGGCGATCTCGGTCGACGGCAAGTTCGACGACTGCCAGAACCTGGTCAAGCAGGCCTTCGCCGATCCCGACCTCGCCGGGTTCAACCTGACGTCGGCCAACTCCATCAATTTCGGGCGCATCCTGCCGCAAATCGTCTACTACGTCTACGCCTACGCGCAGCTCGCGGAGAGGAACGGCGACATCGTCTTTTCGGTCCCTTCGGGAAACTTCGGCGATGCGCTGGGATGCGAGTACGCCCGCCGCATGGGGCTGCCGGTGCGCATGCTGGTCATGCCCACGAATGAAAACGACGAATTCCCGCGGTTCCTGGAGACCGGGATCTACCGGAAGGTCTCCCCGTCGCGCGCCTCCCTGTCCAATGCCATGAACGTCGGGCATCCCAGCAACCTGGCCCGCTTCTTCGACCTGTACGGCGGGACCGTGGACCGCGCGGGGACCGTGCACAAGGCGCCCGATCTCGAGGCCATGCGCGGTCACATCTTCTCCGTCAGCGTCTCCGACCGCGAGACGCGCGAAGCGATCCGCCGCGTCTATGAGCGGTACGGGGTGATTCTGGAGCCGCACGGGGCCGTGGGGTGGAAGGGGCTGGAGGCGTACCGGGAGCGGTTCGGCGGGGCCAAGCTCTGCGTGTCCCTGGAGACGGCCCACCCCGCAAAGTTCCCCGATGAAATCACGGACCTTCTGGGGATCGTCCCGGAACTCCCCGACAGCATGAAGGACATCGACAGGCGGATCGGCGAGGCGCCGGAGCTGGCAGCGGACTACGGGACGTTCAAGCGGTACCTGACAGACAATCTTCTGGCCTGAGCGATTCCTGCGGCTGTCACGGCAGGGCGAAGCCCATGCCATCCGTCTTCCGTCATTTCCTGCGTAAGCGGGAATCCAGTGTCTTTGAGAAATTGGTCCCGTACTGGAAAAAGAGCTGGACCCCTGCTGCAGCCTGCCTTCGCGGGACGACCGGAACTCGCACGGATGGCCGCTCCTGTTCGTCCCGCCACCTTTCAGGGACTTCCTTCTCCATCGGGCAGGGTATCGGGGATCGGCATCTGGCCACTGCGGATCTGCTCGGCCATCTTCCTCAGGTTCCGCCGCACGGCGACGGCATTGTTCGTTTCCGGCCTGAGCTTCCGCGCGAGCGCCTCCAGCTGCGCCGCCGCCTCTTCCCGCTTCTGCTGGAGCTCCTTTTCACGGTCCGCCTTTTCGCGGGCCTCCTTCCTCCGTTCCGCCTCCTCCCGGTCTTCGTTGGCGGACTCCGTCACGGTTTCGCGCGCCTTTTCCCGTTCCCGGAGCTCTTCCTGCCGCTCCGCCTCGCGTTCCGACGGTGACGGCGTCTTGAAGGATTCGACGGCCTTGTATTTGTAGCGTTTACCGGCCGGCGGCTTGTCCGTCAGCGTGACGACGCCGTGTTCGTCGACGTACTCGTAAATGGTCCCCGACGCGCCGGCGGAGGGCCAGAGGAACAGCAAGACGAAGACCGCCGCTGCCGTCAGGGCCGCCGTCTCGCGGAAATGGGGCTGGTTCTGCATGGGGCGTCCTTTCATCACGTCGTCAGCAGGAAGACGGCGGCGATGCCGAGCAGAATCCCGGCGACCTGGCGGAGTGAAATTGTCTCCCCGAGAAAGGCACAGGAGAGGACCACGGTGACGAGAATGTACAGCGTCGACAGCGGAATGACGACGGTCGCGGGCGCATACTTCAGGATCCCGTAGAAGATGATGGAGGTGATCCCGCCGATCACGCCGCAGGCGGCGGCGACGGCAACCCCGAGACGGGAAGAGAAATTCAGCCGCGGCAGCGCAAAGAGGACGACCGTAAGCCATGCCGCCGTTGTCGAAACGAAGGTGACGGTCAGGGCGTTCAGCCGGACGGAGGCGACCTTCACCATGACCCCCCAGACGCCCAGGAGCAGCAGGTAAAGGATGATCCAGCTCCGCCAGTTCTGAAAGATTTCCACGGCACCGCTCCCTGTGAAATCCCGCCCCGTCCCCGGGCCGCGGGGAGGGAAGTATAGCATGTTTTCCGGTTCCCGTTTCCGGTTTTTTCGGGGGATTCGGAGCGACGTCAGCGCCTGCGGCGCAGCAGCAGGGAGCAGATCAGCGTCACGACGAGCACGGCCCCGGCGGCCGACTGGAAGGCCCCGGCAAAACCGATCCGGTCGATCAGGTTCCCCATCACGGGCGTCAGGACGCCTCCTGCCTCCATCCCGGCGAAGTAGTAGATGCCGAGCATCGTGGAGCGCTTCTCGACCGGCGCCTCGCCGACGATGAAGGCCTCCGAAATGGGCATGCGGACATAGATGATGACGCCGATGAGGAAAAGGAGCAGGGCGGTTCCGGGCCCGTACGGCAGGACGTTCAGGAGGTAGATGACGGGTACGGTCAACAGGCAGACCGAGATCAGCACGGGGATGCTGCCGAACCGGTCGCACAGGTATCCGCCGAAGGGGCTGATCCACAGGCCGGCGGAGTAGACGAGCACGAGATAGTAGACGGCGGATTCCTTGTCCACGCCGAACTGGTCGACCAGCATCAAGGGGACGAAGGGGATGACGGAGATCAGGACGGCCTGCGTAGACGTGCTCAGCAGGACGAATGTCCACAACCGGGACGCCCGCTCGCCGGTGAAGAGGGATGCGGCCCTGCCGGCGGCCGCGGAACTGCGGGATGCCACGGCCTTTTCCTCGAGCCGCTTCAGGATGCGGTGGAACAGCAGGCCGAAGATGATGGTGGGAACGGCGCAGATCATATAGGCGCTGCGCCAACCCCAGAGGCCGGCGATGGCGACGGCGATGAAGGGGCCGGCGACATGGCTGAGGCCGCCGCCGATGTTGTGGATGCCGAGCGACCGGCCGCGGATTTCCGGTTCGACCGCCGCGGAGATGAGCGGCGGCGTTGCCGGGTGGTAGCCTCCGCCCAGGATCCCCATCAGGGCCAGGAGGACGGCCATGGTCCAATAGTCGTGGGTCAGGCTGACCAGCAGACCGGCCAGGGCGACGCCCGAGATGCCGATGGTGATGAGCAGGCTCGGCCGGACACGGTCCGCAAGCCATCCCGCGGGAAGCTGCGCGAAGCCGTAGGCGACGCTGAAGGCGGAAACCAGCATGCCCGAAGCGGTATAATCGAGTTGAAAGCCGGCGCGGATGTACGGCAGCAGCGGCGTGGTGAGAAAGGACACCAGGTGGTGGCCGAAGTGCGCCAGCAGAAACATCAGGATGGAGCCTGTCAGCAGTGAACGGATGCCCTTCATTTCGATAAAGAATCTCCTTCTTCGATAATGGTCCGGGACTGCCTGAAATAAGTCAAACAGCGTGCAAAAGTCAATGGGAAAACCGGCGTCATCTCCGTGCAGGCAGGGCTTTGCGCTTGACCCCTTCTCCGGTTTCGCGATAAGGTGCTCAGCGTCAGCCGCCGGTTCCCGGTGGAGAGAGCCATTTCATGCCCATGCCCTTCAAGTGGAAGGACGATCTGTCCATCGTCCTTTGCGGGGAGGCGGGGATCTGCCGTCGGGCTGTAAGGACCGGGCGCGGGACGTCGGACAAGACAGGAGTTTTGATGAAAATCAAAGGCATCGTTACCATCATCCGCGTCAACTTCCTCATCCTGGCGTTGATCCTGGGCATTCTCGGGGCCGCTGTCGCCTGGTACGAATCGCGGCGGACCGGATCTCCCTTTCACGTGGGGTACGCGATCCTTGCGACGTTCGGCCTGCTCGTCGCCCATGCGGCCGTCAATGTCTTCAACGACTATTTCGACGTCCGGAGCGGACTCGATTTCAAGACCCGTCGCACGCCCTTCAGCGGGGGCAGCGGCGCCATCCCCTCCGGACTGCTGACGGCCCGTGAGGCCCTGGTCCTGGGCATCGTTTGCTTCCTCTTCATCATCCCGATCGGGGTGTTCTTCACCCTTGCAAAGGGATGGATGCTCGTGCCGTTGCTCGTGCTTGCTACGCTGCTCATCGTCCTGTACACGCCGGTCATCCTGAAGATGGGCTATCCCGAGTGGTCCCCCGGCCTGGGGCTCGGCATCCTGCCCGTCATGGGCGCCTATTTCGTCCACACCGGCCAGTACGCCGGATCGGCCTTCATCGCCTCGATGCCGTCCTTCTTCCTCGTGCACAACCTGCTCCTCATCAACGAGTTTCCGGATGCCGAAGCGGACATCACCGTGAAACGGCGCACGCTCCCGATCGTCCTCGGCAAGAAGAGGGCCGCCCTCGTCTTTTCCCTCTTTACGGTTCTGACGTACCTCTGGGTCGTCTGGGCGGTGGCGGGCGGACGGATGCCCGTCTTCGCGCTGCTGGCCCTCCTGACCCTGCCCATCGCCTTCCAGGTGATCCGCGGGATCTTCCGCTACGACGATATGACAGCCTTCCTGCCGGTCATGATGAAGAATGTCATTCTGGTCCTGCTGACCCAGGCCCTGCTCGCGGCCGGGTACATCCTGGGCGGAATCTTTGCGGAGTAGCCGCATATGGTGGACCGGAAGACCGCCAGAAAACCCCTCCACGGAATCTTCACCTCGGTGACTCCGCAATACGACCTCATCAACCACGTCATGACGCTGGGGCTCGATTTCGGCTGGCGGAAGAAGGCCGTGGAGGCGTGCCTGGAGGGCGCGCCGGGAACGGTCCTGGATCTCTGCTGCGGGACGGGCGACCTCGGCCTGGGCATGGCACGGGCGGCGGATTTCCCCACCCGGATCGTCGGCCTGGATTACAGCCCGCCCATGCTGGAGGCCGCGCGTGCAAAGGCGGAGCGGAAGCCCCGGCCGGCGGGGCCGGTCTTCGTCCTGGGAGACGTCTCCGCCCTTCCTTTCGCTTCCGGCCGCTTCGACTGCATCGGCATTTCGTTTGCCTTCCGGAACCTGACCTACAAGAACCCGCTGACGGAGAAATTCCTTGCGGAGATTCTCCGCGTCCTCAAGAGGGGCGGGAGATTCGTCATCGTGGAAACGAGCCAGCCGCCGAATCCCCTGATCCGCGTTTTCCATCGTGCTTTCCTGCGCGGCTTCGTGTTTCCGGTCGGGGCGCTGCTTTCCGACTGCCCGCAGGCCTACCGGTATCTGGCCGATTCCGCCGCCCGCTATTACGGGGCGGAAGAGATGGTCCGGTTTCTTCAGGCGGCCGGCTTCCGGCGGGCCGATGCAAAGCGGATGTTCTTCGGCGCGGCGGCGCTGTACGTGGCGTGGAAATAGGCGGGGACATCCCGCACCTCATCTGGAAGAAGAAGGAATGGCAGCGGAACGGATCTTCGACGACTGGCCGGATCGTTACGACCGGTGGTTTGAGACGCCGATCGGCAGGCTCGTGCGGGCCTTCGAAGGGGAACTGGTCCTGGAGATGCTGGCCCCCCGGCCCGGCGAGCGGATCCTGGACGTGGGATGCGGGACCGGCATCTTCACCGCGGATATCCTTGCCAGGGGGGCGTCCGTGGTGGGGCTCGACATCTCCCTCCCCATGCTCCGCCGGGCGCAGCGCCGCGCGGGCACCGCGCCATTTGCCGCCGTTGCCGGCGACATGGCGAGGCTGCCGATGGCCGACAGCTCTTTCGACCGCGTCGCCTCCATTACGGCGATCGAATTCTTCCGGGACGGCGCCGCCGCCGTCGCCGAGCTCTTTCGAGTGGCGCGGCCGGGAGCGGTGATCGTCGTGGCATCGCTGAACCGCCTGAGTCCCTGGGCGGAGCGGCGGAAAGCCCAGGGACAGAGCGGCGAGAAGCCGATCTTCCGGGGCGCCGTTTTCCGTTCGCCTGCGGAACTGCTCGCATGTGCCCCGGTCCCGGGCGAGGCCCGGACGGCGATCCACTTCCTGAAGGACGAGGACCCGGAGCGGGCCGGCGCCCTCGAGGCGCAGGGACGGGCGGAACGGCGGGAGACGGGAGCTTTTGTCGCCGTCCGCTGGGTGAAACCCTGAGAGCGAATCGGCGCACCTGCCCCTGCGGCCATCTCTCGGAAGTCCGGACGCGTCCGATCAGGGGTGGGAAAAAAGGAAGGTGATCTCTTGCGCAAACCGTTCTACGGCTGGGTGATCGTCACCGTGGCTTTCTTGATGAGCTTCACGGAATCCGGCGTTTTTCAGAATATCCTGGCCATCTTCATGAAGCCGATGGCCGATGAATTCGGGTGGTCCCGGGCCTCCGTCACCGGGGCCATCGCCTTCGGTTCCGTCAGCGGCGGCCTGCTGTCCCTCGCCGTCGGTCCGATCCTCGACCGCTACGGGCCGAGAATGGTGGGCTTCTGGGGGATCCTCTTCCTGAGCCTCGGATTGGTGGCCATGACGTACGTCGGGTCCATCTGGCAGCTTTACCTGTTCTTCGGGGTGGGCCGGATGATCGCCGTGGGGGTGCTGGGGCTCGCCGTGTCGGTTTCCGTCGCCAACTGGTTTGTCCGCCAGCGGGGCAGGGCCATGGGGATCGCACGCATCGGCGACCGCCTCGGCGGCGCCCTCCTGCCCGTGATGGTTCAGTTCTTCATCCTCGCGATCGGGTGGCGCCTGGCCTGGAGCGGCCTGGGGATCGTGGTGTTCCTGATGTCCGGGATTCCCACGTTGCTCTTCATGCGCCACAGACCGGAAGACATGGGACTCCTGCCGGACGGCGCATCGCCTGCCTCCGGGAAGGGGACGTCCGAGACCGGCGCCCCCGGCGGGGCCTGCGAGGACCTGGAGCCGGTCTGGACGCGGGCACAGGCCGTTCGCACGAATACCTTCTGGACGCTCACCTTCGTCTCCAGCCTGATCCCCTTTGCGCAGGCCGGAATCAATTTCCACATCTTTCCGTTTCTGACCGACGAGGGGTTCCCGGAAACGACGGCGGTCCTGATCCTGACCGCCATCGCTATCTTCGGCATGGCGGGCTCGGCGCTGTGGGGCATGCTCGCCGAGAGGTTCCGCATCCAGAACCTCCTCCTGGCAAATGTCGTGGGCAGCGGGCTGATCTTCATCGTGCTCTACTGGACGATCCTGTTCAAGCCGGAGGGGGCCTTCGGAACGGGCATCGTTTTCCTGCTGGCGGCCCTGCACGGAATCTTCCACGGCGGCAGGATCCCGATGGTCCCCATCGTCTGGGCGAATTTTTTCGGTCGCCGGTCGATGGGCAGCATCTTCGGTCTTGCCAATCCCTTCTGGTTCGGCGCCAACGCACTCGGTCCGCTCTTTGCCGGGTTCTGCTTCGATGTGTTTGGCAATTACGCCCTTCCCTTCTATTTTTTCGCGGGGGTCTTTGTCCTGTCCGGGGTTGTCACGATGGTTCTGCGGCCGCCCCGGCACCCCGCCCCGGCTCCGTAAAGCGTTTCAATGAAACAGATGCGATAATGCGAATGCCACGATGCCAAGGGCGATTGCGAGGGCGACTGTCAATTCCTTCCCCGGCCGGAGAAAGTCTCCCGCTTCCCGCAGAAGGCGGATCCTGATCGATCGCCTGTTCCAATAGACATGAGCCAGTGCGGCCGCAACAAATATCAGCGCAGACGCGTTGTGAATCGTCATGAGAACATGATAGCCCGTCCCATTGCGGGCAGCCGCCGCGAAGTGGAGCGGAAGTCCGGACGTCAGGAGAAAGATCGAGGCAATCAGCAGTAGAAAAGATGCCAGGGCTTGCTTATGCACGACGGGGTGTTTCGCGTTCATGTTCCCTCCCGCAGGTTTGATTGATCCTAAGGCTTCTGATGCCGGGAACGGCCGTCCACGAAAAGGATAGGTTTATTATTCTCCCGCCCGCAGCCGCTCGTCGATCCTGAAGAACATCAGGAGGAGCGAGACGGCCAGGCAGAGGATGCCGATGCTGCGGACGATTCCCGAGACGGGAAAGAGGTTGATGAGGTAAAAGGCGGTGACGTTCGTGCCGACGAAGGAGCCGATCGTGGAGATGAAGAGGATGGTGCCGGCGGTGAGCCTCGACTGCCGCCGGTATTCGGCGAGGATGCCGATGATGTAGGGTGAGACCATCGCCATGATCGTGATGGGAACGAAGAAGATGACGTTCATGGCCGCGAGCGAACCGTACCGGACGTCGTCGATGGCGTTCGAGATGAACTCGCAGACGGGCGGGTGCAGGGAGGGAATCAGGATCACCCAGACGGACCCGGCGGCGAGGAGGAGCAGGAGGGACGTCGTCCGCGCCGCCTTGCGCGCGAAATATCCTCCGAGGACGTAGCCCACGGAAAGGTGGACCATGATGGAACTGATGATGCTTCCCCAGATGAAGACGGAGCCGCCGAAATAGGGCGACATCAGGTTGGAGGAGAGGATCTCGAGCATCATGATCACGGCGCCGAAGAGCACGAGCAGGACCGAGAACGCAGTGTAGACGACGGTCATCTTGTTCCTCTCACTTCTCCATCAAAAGCAGATTCGCAGGATTGAAGTCGTCCGTCAGCACGGGCGCCTTGCGGACGACGGGATTCGCCTTGAACTTGGACGCCTCGTAGCGGAGATCGATGAGGCCGATGCGCCCTCCCAGGCGGGCGGCCGCCTGCTCAAAGGCCTCGGGCCGGACGGAGGGCTTTTCCGCCGCGAAGATGATGCAGTTGTCGCTGGCCCGCCCCTGGAACACGAAGACGTGGGGGAAGACTTCGCGGTACGTCGTCACCTGGGCGTCGAAGAGGCGATTCGAACGGAACATGTTCTGCGCGACGATGCCGTGTTCGCGGAGGCGCGATTTCACGGTCGTCAGGAATTCCTTCGTCGTCATGTGGGCCGGGATGTAATCGGAGTTGAAGGCGTCGATCCAGATCTGATCGTAGCGTTCCCCGGTCTTCTTCAGATACTGGCGGCCGTCGTCGATCGTGATCGTATGGCCGGCCGGCGTGCTGAAGCCGAAGTGTTCCGCGGCCAGGCGGTGGACCAGGGGATCCACCTCCACGGTATCGAGCCGCACGCGGGGCAGGTGAGAGCGGAACACGGAGGGGATGTAGCCGCCGCCAAGGCCGATCAGGCAGACCTTCTCGGTCTCCGGGCGAAAGAGGAATCCCCCGAAGAACATCGACGAGTATTCCATGATCGCCAGATCGGGGCTTTTCAGGCTGATACAGGTCTGGCGAAGATCACGGTGCCGCCCGAAGATCATGCAGCGCTCGTCATTCACCTGCCAGATCGTGATGTGGTTGTAGATCGAATCGCCTTCGTAGAGAACCGAATCCGCGGGCGGGGCGGCCGGGGCGACGGCCGGTGCAGCCAGGATCAGCAGCAGGCACAGGTAAAAAGCGCTTCGGATACGAAAAGGCATAACGGTCTCCCCGGGTCGTTTTTCTTGGACAGCGGCACCATAGCACAAAGGGGTGTACCCTGCCAGGGGCCCGTCGGTCTGCGCCGCGACGCCGTCGGACAGGTCCCCCGGGCGCCGGCTGAACGGTCGTTGTTTTCTGAAGGTAAAACCATACATTCGGGTAAGGGAATTTGTGCTTGCGCTTGCGAAAAAATTCCCTACACTGGGGGGAAGATGTATGGTAATTCCTTCAGCCCGATTCGGGTCAGCACGGCGGGATGCGTCATCGACGCGGCAGCGGGTCCGCACAATGGGGAGAGGCAATCTGAAACTCACGATTTTCAACAGACTGATCATCAGCAACGCCCTGATCCTTCTTCTTGTCGGCGCGATCAGCGTCTACACGATCGTTTCCCTGAACGATCTGAACGGGCTCATCGAATCCGCCATCAAGCATGATTCGCGCATCATCAGGGTTTCCGAGGATGCGCTCGATGACCTCTACGGCATGAGCGCCGCCGACGACAAGTATCTCATATCCGGAGATGCGGACTACTTCCGGCAGTTCGGTCAGATCAGAAATGACTTCCGGCAGAGGGTGAAGGAATTGTCCGGCCTGCCCGGCGCCGAAGCGAAGCGCGGCTTGCTGGCGGACATTGAAAGATTCGACGGCCGGTATGAGGCGCTGCTCCGGGAGCGAAAGATGCGCGCAGGCTCGGCGGGAGGGGCAACCCGCTCGTCTTACGTCAGCAGGCGGGAAGAGATCACCAGGGGCATCGATCAGAGGCTGCGCAGCCTCTTGCGAATTTCGGCGGAAGACAGGGAGCGGAAACTGGCGCAGTCCAGGGACATGGCCGCCCAGATCGCCCGGGTCAGCGTCGTTTCGATGGCCGTCGTCCTGCTGCTCGTCCTCGTCATCACCTTCATCAATGCCCGAAGAATCAATCGGCCGATCAAGCTGCTGAGAGAAAGGACGAAGGAGATTGCCTGCGGAAGATTTGAAGACGCCCTGCGGATATCCTCCCCGCCGGAAATCGGAGAACTGGCGGACGCATTCAATGTCATGTGTGACCGTCTGAAGGAACTGGATCAGATGAAGATCGACTACGTCAGCCACCTGTCCCACGAATTGCGCACCCCGCTGACGGTCATCAAGGAGGCATCCATGATGCTTCAGCAGGGTGTGTTCTCCCACCGTCCCGAAAAGCAGGACGAATTGTTCAAGGTCGTCAGGGAAGAATGCGAAAGGCTGATCGCCTCCGTCAACCGGATCCTCGATTTTTCACGCATGGAGGCCGGGAATGTGGATTTCTCCTTCACGCAAGCAGATATCGTCCCCGTCATCGAAAAAAGCATCATGAAATTCTCCCCCTTGTTCCAGAAGAAGAAAATCAGCGTGATCCGGGAAATCCCCCGGCCGGTTCCTCCGTTGCGGATGGACGCGGAAAGAATCGAAGAGGTCCTGGAGAACCTGCTGGGCAACGCCTGGAAGTACACGCAGGAAGGCGGAACCGTCACGGTCTCCGCCGTTCATGACAGCAGGAACGGCGAAGCGGTAATATCCGTGACGGACAACGGTGCGGGGATCCCCGAAGAGGGGTTGCAGCAGGTGTTCGATAAATTCAAGCGTGTCGACGACCGCAGGAGCGCCATCATGGGCACCGGGCTCGGGCTCGCGATCGTCCGGCATATCATCAACACGCACGGAGGGCAGGTATGGGTGAAAAGCAAACTGGGCGAGGGAAGCACGTTCACCTTCTCCTTGCCTGCGTCGCCATAGCTCCGTTTCTGATGTCCGGGTGCGCCCACTTCTATGAAGGGTTGGCCGCCAGACCGGATTTCGAGCAGGCCGAGAATTTTGCCAGGCAGGGGGACTACGACACGGCTGCGAGCAAGTATGAAGAGATGATCGGCCGCCACCCCCTGATCGCGGACGAGGCCCTTTTTCAGATGGGCATCCTCTACGTGACGCCGCAGAACCGGCACAGGAATTACCAGAAGGCCCTGGAATGCTTTCAGCGCCTCATCGACCATTATCCGGAAAGCGGGCACAGGCGCGACAGCGTCGTCCTGGCATCGCTTCTCCATGAAATTTCGAGCCGGGACCGGAAGGTCGTTGCGCAGGGCAGACAGATCGAAAAGCTCGAACAGCAGGTGGAGGAGATCGGAAGGAAGCTGGAACGGATCAAGGAAGTTGACATGCAGTTGAAACAGAGGAAAAAGAGATTTCGCTGATGCCCCTTGCCCGGGGAGCGGCGCCTTCGTGGGAGGGACCGCCGCGGTGCAGCCGGGCGAGGGGGAAGAAGGATCCGGGGGCGCACGGAGGTTCCCGCTTGGAACCGGCCGGGCGTCCGTCCGGGCAGCAAGGGTTTTCGGAAGGTGTGAGGCAGGCGGATGGACAGACTCCTGATTGTCGATGACGATTTGAATATCCTGAAGGTGCTGCAGATGCGGCTCGAATCCGAGGGGTATCAAGTGGAAACCGCGTCGGATATCGCTGCGGCGAAGAATCTGGTGGCGAAAAATGAATACGATCTGGCGATTCTGGACATGAAGTTTTCCGGTGGAAGCGGAATCGATCTCATGAAGAGCATTCGCGAGGTGGACCGCGACCTCCCCGTCATCATCCTCACCGCCTATGGAACCATTGAAGGCGCCGTGGAGGCGATGAAAGAAGGGGCATACGTCTACCTGACCAAGCCCTTCGATTACCGGGAACTTCTCCTGCAGATCAAGAACGGCATCGAGAAATCCAATCTCTCCCGGGAAGTCAGGAGGCTGAGAAGCATCCTCAATCAGGATCACGGCATCGGCGACATCGTCGGCCGGAGCGCGGCGATGAAACGGGTCTTCGACCTGACGGCCCTGGCGGCGCAGTCCGATTCGAATGTGTTCATCAGCGGCGAAAGCGGGACGGGTAAGGGGATGATTGCCCGAGCGGTGCACCGGCTCAGCGGCAGAAGGGACAAGCCTTTCGTCGCCCTCAATTGCGCGGCGATTCCGGAGACCCTGCTCGAAAGCGAGCTTTTCGGATTCGAGAAGGGGGCCTTCACCGGGGCCACGAGCAGCAAGAAGGGTTTCTTCCTGCAGGCCGACGGGGGAACGATTTTCCTCGACGAGATATCGGAAATTCCGCTGCCCATGCAGGGCAAGCTCCTCAAGGCCCTCGAAGAGAAGGAGTTCTATCCGCTGGGTGCCCAGAAGACGGTCAAGGTCGACATCCGGATCGTTTCCGCCTCCAACAGGGATATCGAAAAGGAAGTGGAAGAAGGCAGATTCCGCAGGGATCTCTTCTACCGGATCCGCGTGATTCCCATCGGGATCCCCCCCCTGAGGGAGCGCAAGGAGGATATCCCTCTCCTCGCCGAGCATTTTCTGGAAAAATCAGCGGCGAAGGTGAACAAGAAGATCAAGAACATCTCGCCGGGGGCGCTGAAGAAGATCATGACCTATTCCTGGCCCGGCAATGTCCGGGAACTGGAGAACGTGATCGAGTGCGCGGCCGTGATGGCCAGGAGCGAAGTGATTCAGGACGACATGCTGATCATGGCGGACCAGAAGATGCCTGAAAGCGTCTTCCGGCCCTTTAGGGAATCCAAGCAGGAATTCGAGCGGAACTACCTCATTGAACTGATGAAGATCAGCAGGGGCAATGTCAGCCAGGCCGCCAAGTTGGCCGGGAAATACCGGGCCGATCTCTATGCCCTGCTGGAAAAATACAACCTGAATCCGCTGGAGTTCCGGCAGGACTGAAGGAAAAAGCATCCACCGGACATCCGGCGCATTGACGCCACCTTCCCGCAGTCGGCCCCTCCCGTCTGTAGGACAATCCATACACATTTCTTTGCGCCCGTGGGTTCCCTTTTCAGGCAATATATTCATATCAGTAATAAATCCATTTAGTTACATATTCAATCGGTTCCCTGGCACGTGCCTTGCCTCAGGATCAACACAAGGAGTTGAGGCAAAGGAGGCAGGACCATGGGTGACGAGCAGGCAAGACGCCGGAATGGCGGGTACAGGTATCGGCTCTGCAGGATCGTGGCGGCCGCGCTGGCCGTCGCGGCGATCTTCTCCATGGTTGATTCGGCCTCTGCGGCGGAAAGGTCGCCGAAATATCAGATTGTCGCCGTCAACGACAAGGCATACCTCCTGGACACGACGACAGGCTTTACCTGGATACTGACGTACCGCACCATCGCCACGGGGAGAGAGCCCGTCGCCATTCCGTACAAGTTCATCAAGATATCTCCCGTGAACCAGACGGATTTCATCGTGGAAACGGACAACAAGGTCACCACGCTGCCCAACGGAGTCCATTAATGGAGGAGCCATCATGAAGCTGCTGGTCGTGGACGATTACGCGGAGATCGTGAACATCCTGGCTTCCTATCTCGAGCTCTCGGGGCACGAGATCGACAAGGCGTTCAACGGCATGGAGGCCGTGAAACTGCTGGGAAGCCGTTCCTATAACCTCGTGATCACCGACGCCGAAATGCCGGGCATGACGGGGACGGAATTGTGCAGGTTCATCAAGTCCCGCTTTCCCGACACTTTCGTCGTCGGCCTGAGCGGCTCCTTCAAGGCCTTGAAGGAACTCGCGGCCGCCGGTGCCGATATCTGCTTTTCCAAGCCCTTCCATATCTGCAAGATCGAGGAAGTGATTGAGAAGAGATCCGCTCTTCCGCAGGATACGGGTGCACGGTCCGGCATGAACGACGCCGGCCGTCTCCCCACGCCGGCTTATCCGTACCGGGAGGGGCGCTGCCTGCCGTCGCCCTTGCGGCGCCCCCTGCTCCGGTCGAACCCCGTTGAAATCAACCTGAACGCCGCGCTTCAGGACTGGCGGCTGATAAGGGAAGGAGCAGTGTGATGAAACAGTTTCTGATGGCCCTTGCGATCGTTTTTGCCGCCGTTGCGGCGCAGGCCGCCGACGTGGGCGTTTCCATCAGTGTGGGCCAGCCCGGCTTTTACGGACACATCGATATCGGCGATTTCCCTCATCCCGAGGTCATTTACCGAAGGCCCATGGTGGTTCATCCGCCGCACGCCAGAATCGTCGAAGAGCCGATTTACCTGCACGTTCCTCCCGGCCACGCGAAGAACTGGCGGAAGTACTGCAACAGGTACGACGCCTGCGGGAGACCCGTCTATTTCGTGAAGAATAGATGGTACAACGACGTCTACGTTCCCGGCTACCGGGAGCGGCACCGCAGGCATGACGGGGGAGCGGACCGTGGCCGCGGCGGGAAGAGAGACCGGGACCGCGGCGGGGAGAGAGACCGGGACCGGGATCGCGGGCACGGCCGGTAAAGACGACGGCGGCCGCGGAGCTGCGACGACGTCGGCAAGGACGAAGGGCGGAAGGCCGGGCACTGATCCCGGCAGGCGCCGTGGGTACTTGTCCCGCAGCTGCGGAACGCGTCAAAGGGATGGCCGGGACGGCCGTCGCTGAAAAGGAGACAGGACGATGGAGAACCTGAAGGTTCTGTATCATCAGTATGTCGACCAGTTCGTGGTCTGGTACAACGGCCTGGAGCAGTTGTACCAGTACGGCGTGCTGTTCCTGTTCATGGTCATCGGATTCTTTCTTTTCGCCGGGCTTCTCCTGTCGCGGCGAATCTCAAGATAGCCTCCGACGCTGTCGCGGCGCAGGGATCTCGACAGGGCTGAGCGCCTTGGAGCCCGGGCGGACCGGTTTCGCCTCCGACAGGGGCGCCATCGCACATTCCTTTATTCCGCGTCCGCTGAACCGGCATCGGACGGATGCATGAAGCTGTTCGGGGCCTTCGGGTATTCGAACGAGTATCCCTGCGGGAGGTTTCTGCGGGACGGCAAGCAATTCGAGACGCTGGAACGGGTCGCGTGGAAGCTCTACAACAACGAACAGACGCCGAAGATCGTGAACCCTTCGGGCCGGAAGACGAACCTGCGCTGATCTCTCCGGAGGAGGGCCGGCGGACGACTTCAGCGCGTCATCATCAGCTTCTGTTCGCCCTTCGGGACGTACCACTTGATGAAGTTGTAGCCGATTCCGATGGGTGCGGGTTCGATGCCCCGGAATCGCGCGGAGATGATGGGAAGCGCGTCCGGAACGAACAGGAACGTGTAAGGCTGATCTTCGGCCAGAATCTCCTGGATGCGGTCGTAGATCCGCTTGCGCACCTTCACGTCGAAGGTGCTGCGCCCCTTCTCCAGAAGGTCGTCCAACTCCTCGTTCCGGTAGGAGATGAAATTCAGCTCGTCCGGCCCCGTCTTGCTGGAGTGCCACACATCGTAAAGATCAGGGTCCATGGGGATGGTCCAGCCCAGGATCGTCGCGTCGAAGCGGCGTTTGTTGATGAAGTCCGTGACAAAGGCGGCCCACTCCACGATGCGGATCTTGACGCGGATCCCGAGCTCGCCCAGCTGCCGCTGGATGATTTCGGCGCATTTCGCCCGGACCTCGTTGCCCTGGTTGGTGAGGATCTCGAAGGCGAAGGGCTGTCCGTCCCGCGTGAGGATCCCCTCGGCGTTTCGCTCCTTCCAGCCGGCCTCCGCCAGAAGCGCCTTCGCCCTGGCCGGATCGTAGGGGTAGGGTTTGAGGTTGTCGTTGTGGGCCCAGGTGCCCGGCTTGAGCGGGCCGGCGGCAGGTTTCCCGAGTCCGAGCAGCACCCCGCGGATGATCTCCTCCCGGTCGATGGCGTAGGTGATGGCCTGCCGGACCCGCCTGTCGGTGAAGAGAGGGTTTTTCAGGTTGTAGCCCAGGTACGTATAGGCAAAGGCCAGGTAGCGGTACTTCCGGAAGTTCTTTCGGAAGAGATTGTTCTCGGTCTGCCGCTTGTACTGCAGGGGGCTCAGATTCATCTGATCCACGCCGCCCGCCCGCAGTTCCAGGAACATCGTCGCCGTGTCCGGAATGATCCGCATCACGTAGCCGTCGATATAGGGCCGTCCCTCGAAATAGTCGGGATTGGAGACGAGGGCGATCTTCTGCCCCGTGACCCATTCCTTGAACCGGTAGGGACCGGTTCCCACGGGCATCCGGGAAAGAGGGTTCCTGGCGATGTCCTTCCCTTCGATCAGGTGGGCGGGAAGCACCGCGCTCCCCCAGCTCATGAGCGCCGGGGCGAAAGGGGTGTCGTAACGGACGCGGACGGTGTAATCGTCGAGCGCCTCGATCTGCTTGACCTTCAGGAAATCCCCCGCATAGGCGGTGGGCGTCTTGGGATCGACCGTGACCCGGTAGGTGGCGAGGACGTCGCGGGCCGTGAACGGGCGGCCGTCGTGCCATTTCACTCCTTTGCGCAGGTGGAAGGTGATCTCCAGACCGCCGCGCGCAATGTCCCAGGATTCGGCGAGGTCGCCGACGATGTTCACATCCTTGTCGAACTTGACCAGGCCGTTGTAGACGAGCCCGGCGATCTGGTGGGACGTGTTGTCGGAGGCCAGGATCGGGATCAGGTTGCTGGCGTCGCCGATGGATCCTTCCACCATGATGTCGCCGTAGGCCGGACCGGCATCGGACGAACCCGGCCGCGGCGGAGGGGCCTCGTCCGGCGAGCCGCAACCCGCCGCGGCAAGGACGGCGGCGGAGAGAGCAAGGAGGCGGATCGCTCGGGCCAGTCTCATCATGTCCGGCACTGTAGCGCACGGTCCCTGTGCCTTGCAACGGGAAAATAAAGAGCGGCCGGCCGGGGGCGCGCTGCGCCCTTCGCCGTTGACACAGGGCACCGGATATTATAGGTCTTCCTCACGGAGAAGTCCCCGGCAGTCCCGAAGCCGCCGCTGTTTCCTCCAGCGCCGATCCTTCTCCGCCGACCGGCCCGGCAGAGATCAACGCATTTCGGTCGTCATCACGGAATGACTGAAGGAGGGTTTTTGAAGAACGCATTGGTCGCTTCCGTTGTTCTCGTCGTCCTCGTGATGCTTGCGGGCAATCTCCATTTCACGAACGACGAACCGCCGGAGGAGGCTGTTCGGCAGGCGGACGAGGCCCCGGAATACAGGGAAATCGCGGGCAACATCCAGAAAGGGGAGACGCTCTCGGACATCTTCCGGAAATACGAAATCGAAGCGGATGCGCTTTTCAGAATCAGGGAGGCGTCCGCGCATCTGCACAGGCTGCGGGATCTCCATCCGGGCCGGTCGTACAGGATCCTCCTCGATGGCCGCAGCGGGGTCCATTCATTCGCCTATTGGATCGACGACGACACGATCCTCAACGTCCTGCATACCGGTGAAGGCTTCCGCGCGGAAAAGACCGTCGTCCAATACGAAAAGAGGATCGAATACATCGGCGGCGCGATCAAGGGCAATCTCGTTTCATCCATGGGCAACGAAAGGGGGGCGTCGGCGCTGGCCCTCCGCCTGTCGGACATTTTCGCGTGGGACATCGATTTTACATCCGATATCCGGAACGACGACCTGTACAGGATCGCCGTGGAAGGCCTCTACCTCGACGGCGAATTCAAGAAGTACGGCGACATCGTCGCCGCCGAATTCGTCAACGACGGGCGGACCTTCCGGGCCTACCGATACGAGGTGAACGGCAAGGCGGATTTCTACGACGAGGAAGGACGGTCCATGAGGAAGGCCTTTCTCAAGGCCCCCCTGAATTTCAGGCGGATCAGTTCCTTCTTTTCCAGTCGCCGGAAGCATCCGCTGCTGAAGATCTATCGTCCGCATCATGGTGTCGACTACGTTGCCCCGGCGGGGACGCCCGTCTCCACGGTCGGCGACGGCAAGGTTTCCTTTGCCGGCCGCAAAGGGCAGTACGGCAGGCTCGTGATCGTCCAGCATCGGAACGGATACAGGACGTACTACGGCCATTTGTCGGGAATTGCGAAAGGCATTCGGACCGGGACGCACGTGGAACAGGGGCAGCTCATCGGCTATGTGGGGGCGACCGGCCTGGCCACGGGACCGCATCTTCACTATGAAATGCGCATCAGCGACAAGCCGCTGAATCCCCTCTCCGTGAAGATGCCGCAAGAGGAGTCCGTCCCCCAGATCAGGATGGCGGACTTCGTGCAGCGCAGAAACGTCGCGGATGTGCAGTTCGCATCGGGCAGGTTCACAAGTCACGTGCCGGCGGGAGGCGGGGCGCTGCTCGATTCCCAGTGAACTGCCGCCGGGCAGCCGCCGATGGGGCCCGGGCGCGCCGGCGTCTCAACCGGGCCAGACGAGCGGAACCATGGAACGCAACGCAGATCGTCCTCCCAGCGCCTCCCCGAGACGGCCGTCGGACCGGCGCGAACGCCTCCACCTCGGGGCGGCATCCGCCTGGGACATCCTGGCCGATGCGGCCGCCAATTTCAGGCAGAACGGCGATGTCAACCAGGCGGCGGCGATTGCCTTCTATGCCATCCTTTCCGTGCTGCCGCTGATCATCCTCACGGTCATCGTGGCCGGCAAGATTTTCGGCAGCCACCCGCAGATCCAGGAAGACGTGATCGCGTCGATCCGCAGCATCCATCCGTACTTTTCCGGCGACCTCATCAAACAGCTGGGCGGGTTCGAGCAGAAGCAGCGCATCCTCGGATGGGCCGGCATCATCGGCCTCGTGTGGCTGTCGACGGCGATCTTCGGCGCCATGGAAAAGGCGATGAACGTGATCTTCCGGTCGCACCGGCCGCGCAAGTACGTCGCCGGCAAGATCCTGGCGATCGCGATGATCCCCATGGGATGGCTCGTCGGCGTGGCCAGCATCGCGATCACCTACGTCGGGACCCTCCTCGCCGCCCCGTCGCTCCTCGGCGCGGGCGCCGGATCGGTCGGTTCCGCCCTGCACGGTTTCCTGTTCCGGTACGTCGCGCCCTATCTGCTGACGGTCCTCTTCTTCACCGTCATCTACCGCGTCATCCCCACGGCGCGCGTGAGTCTCGGGAACGCACTTGCCGGGAGTGCGGTCTTCGCGCTCCTGATGGAGACGGCCAAGAATTTCTTCACCTGGTACATCTCCTCCTACACCCGCTACAACGTGATCTTCGGTTCCCTCGAGACGGTGGTCATCCTCGTCCTCTGGGTCTTCTACGTCGCGATCATTCTCCTCTTCTGCGCGGAGCTCGTTTCCTCCTACCAGCGGAGGGATCTTCTCCTCGTGGAAAGGGTCTTCCTGAAGGCGTCGTCGCAGCGATTGAAGACCGACGAGCGACTTTTCCGGAAGTTCGGGCGCATCTACCCCGAAGGGTCCTGGATCTTCCGGGAGGGCGACGGGAGCAGGAGCCTCTTTTACGTGCTGGGGGGCCGCATCCGGCTGGAAAAGGAAGCGGGCCGGATCAGGAAGACGCTCGCCGAGATCGGGCCCGGATCCTATTTCGGCGAAATGGCCGCGCTGATCGAGGCGCCGCGGACCGCCTCGGCGGTCGCGGCGGAGGACAGCCGCCTGGCCGTCATCGGCGGAGACACGCTGCGGGACGTCCTGAGGGAAAGCAGCGAGGTGTCGCTGTTCATGCTCAGGGAATTTTCCCGCCGGCTGAAACAGACCACGACCTCCCTGGAGGAACTGGCCCACGCCCGGATCGCCCTGCTCGTCCTCCTGCGGTGCATGATGATCCGTCCGGAGGATCCGGTGGCGGATCCGATGCCCGACCTCGCGCGTTTGACCGGAAAGGGGCCGGATGAACTGGCCGAGCTCATCGGCGAGCTGCGGGGAAAAGGCGTGCTGATCATGGACGGAGAACGGATCCGCGGCTGCGACCGGGAAAAGGTCCGGCAATTCCTCGGTTCTCAAGTTCTGCACCAGCCTGCCGATACAAAAACATAAGGAAATCCGCGTTCGGCGAGTCGCAACGTTCTCCTTATCCTGATGCAAACGGGGGTGGAATCCGCATGGATGTTCGGTACATCAATCCCTTTCTCAACGGCACCATCGAGGTCCTCAGGAAGATGGCTTTCGTCGAGCCGACGCCGGGGAAACCCTATGTCAAGAAAGACGAGACGGCGGAGGGCGATGTCTCCGGCATCATCGGCATCACGGGAGACGCCATCGGCTCGCTCGCCATTTCTTTCAGCGAGGACTGCATCTGCAGCGTCGTCAACAGCATGCTCGGGGAGAACTTCCGGGAGATCAACAAGGACATCTTCGACGCCGTCGGGGAGGTGACCAACATGATCTCCGGCGTTGCCAGGACCTTTCTCGAAAAGGACGGCCTCATCGTCTACGCCGCGATTCCGACGGTCGTTTACGGCCGGAAGCACTACATCCGGCATATCCTCAACAGTCCCAGCATCGTGATTCCCTTTTCGACGGAGGGAGGCGGTTTCTTCGTGGACGTGTGCATCCGCCTCGAGACCGCGGAGGATGTCCAGAGGCGGGAGCGGTTCAATCCCCTGCTCAACGGAACCTTCACGGAAGTGGAGACCAAAGGGGCCGCAGTGGCCGTTCCTCCTTCCGCTCCGCCGCCCGCGGCAGCCCCGCGGGAGGTTCCCCCAGCCGCTCCTCCGGCTCCGGAACCCAGAAAGGTTCCCCAGGACCCGAAGGAGAAGCTCGAATTCTACAAGACGCTGCTGGCGGAGAACGTGGCCGCCCGCGATGCGATCCTGAAGAAGATGCAGGAGAGCCCCTTCATGGACGTGGAGAAGAGGAGACAGATCAAGCGGGTCCTCCCCGCCTACGATGCGAAGATCAAGCGTCTCAAGCTCGACATCGCTGCCCTGCAGATGATCTCCGGCATGTCCAAGGACGACCTGGAAAATCCGAAGCTGGTCCGCCATTTTCAGCATTACGACGACCGGAAGAGGAAATGAAACGGACCGCGGGATGAAGCGGGTCAGCGGCGGCCGTCCTTCGGCGGCGGGACCGCCATGCCCTCCGTGAAGAAGGCGGCGTGGTTGGACGTGAAGACCGGCGGATCCTTCCGGAGGATGGCTGCGATGGCGGGATGCCGCAGGAACTCCCTGCCCAGAAAACGCCGCACGACCCTGCGGTCCCACCCCCGGGGATGACGGAAATCCCGGTAGAGCGACAGGTCGCCTTCGAAAAAGGGGCGCGTGTCGAGCTTTTCCGCTTCGGGCGCATGCGCCGGCAGGTTGAAAAGGGCAACATTCAGGAAGCCGATCCGGTCCGCATGGGCCGCGGCGAATTCCAGCGTCCGCCGGGCCTCGGCTTCGGCTTCCGGCGGCGTCCCGAAGAGCAGGTAGACGTACGTCGCAATGCCGGCGCGTTTCAGATTTCCGAGGATGAGGGAGACTTCTCCCAGGTCGATTCCCTTTTCCAGCGCATCGAGCACCCCCTGGTCTCCCGATTCCAGCCCGAACTTCAGCAGGACGCATCCCGACCGCCGGAGACTGCGGCAGAAATCGAAATCCCGCAGAGCGGGTACGAACCGCGCGAAGCCGTACCAGGGGACGCCCGGCGACTGCCCGCTCAGGGCCGTCAGCAGCGAAGGGCTCAGCGCGTTGTCCAGGAAATGGAGGAGGACCGGTCTATCCGGCAGGGCAATCTCCCGGAGTTCCGAGAGGACGTCGCCGGGCGCGGGAGAGAGATAGGCATTTCCCTCCGCCCGTTCGGGACAGAAGGAACACCGCCGCCACCAGCACCCGCGGGAGGCCGCATAGGGGAGGACGAATCCCGGCGCGAGATAATCGGCGATCGGGAGGTCCCGGAACCGCGGCGGCGCCGGGGCGTTTCCCGGCGTCTCGCCCGTCATCTCCAGGAGCGGCCCTTCGCCGGGACCGGCGACGAGACGATCCGCCAGACCGGCAAAGGGGTTGCGCCAGTCCGGGCGGTTCATCCACGACGTGACGAGGCCGCCGCCCAGGACGACCGTGCAGTGCGGGACGCTCCTGCGAAGCCATCCGATCATGGCGAAGGTACTGAGCGCCTGACTCAGATAGTTCAGGGAGAAGCCGACGATGCGGTCGGCGCTTCCCGCGAGCAGCGGCTCCAGGCGCCGACTGAACCACGGAAAGAAAGGATTCCGCTCCGGCGCCTCGGCCGACCGGAGCAGGTCGGCGCTGCGCAGGGGGGAGAGGTCCGGGTCGTCATAGTCGGAGAAGGTGAGCCGCCGGCCGGCGGCGGCGCTCAGGGCGCGATCCAGGTCGCGGACGGCGCGTCCATAGCGGTCGATGTTCCCGTAGCCTTTAGGAGAGCGAAGCAGGGACAGGTGCTCGCGGCGCTGCCGGAGGGCGCGCCGCGTCCAGGCGTCTCCGGCTGGCAAATCCTCCGCTTCCAGCAGGTGCAGCAATCCCTCGAGATTTGCGTCGAGAACCTGCAGCGGAACCCTGCGCCCGGCCAGGGCGCCGGCGAGCGCGGCGATCCCCGCCGGGGGCTCGCACGGCTTGGAAAGGGGCGGATGGATCAGCAGCATGGGATCGATCTCGGACCTCGCGTTTTTTCGGCGCTTCGAGTATAGGGGGAGGCAGCGGTCCTGTCAATTTCAAGCGGGAGACGGCATGCGGTAACGCCGTTCAAGGAGCGAAAGTGAGCGATGCAGCGTGGCTCATCTGGCTTTGCGCCGGGCGGGCTTGCTTCTCCACGATCTTCGTCGCCTATTCGGCGTCGCTGGCCCTGCTCAAGGCCGACTGGGCCATGACGGCCGGCCAGGCAGGATTGGTCCAGTCCGCTTTTCATATCGGGACCGTGGTCTCGCTCTTTTCGATCGGGTTTCTGACCGATCGCTTCGGCGCCAAGCGCACCTACCTGTCCACGAGCGTCGCCGCAGCGCTCTCGGCGCTTCTGTTCGGTTCCCTCGCGAAGGATTTTTCTTCGGCACTGCTCCTCTACGGACTGGCCGGCCTCTGTTCCGGCGGATCGTACACGCCCGGGCTGACGCTGATCGCCGAGAGATTCCCGACTGCCCGCCGGGGCTGGGCAATGGGACTCTATCTGGCCGCGTCCTCGCTGGGCTATGCGGTATGCCTGTTCGCGAGCAGCGCCCTGTTCCCGGTCGGAGGCTGGCGGACGGCCCTGATCGTCACCTGCAGCGGACCGCTGCTCGGCGCCTGCATCGGCTATGGCGTCCTGCGCGGCACGCCCAACGTCGTGCATCCGGCGTCCGGAGGAAAAATCGGCCTCGCGGCGATCGCGGCCGTCTGGAAGAACCGGCCGGCCATGCTCGCCGTCTGGGCCTACACGTTTCATTGCTGGGAGCTGATGGGCCTGTGGGGCTGGCTTCCGGCGTATCTGTCGGCGGCTGCCGGAGGCGGAAGCGCGAGCGTGCGGGCCGCAAGCCTCGGGGTGACCCTGAGCGGCGTCAGCTACCTTACCAGCGTCGCCGGGAACATCACCGCCGGCTATCTCTGCGACCGCCGGGGGCGGACCTACGTCATGCTGCTCATGGCCCTCACCAGCCTCGGATGCTCCTTCATCTTCGGCTGGATGATCGGGTTGCCGCTGTCGCTGCTCCTGGCCGTCGCGATGCTGTACAACTTCTCGGCCATCGGCGATTCGTCGGTATACTCGACGGCGCTGACGGAGCTCGTTCCCCCCTCGCACCTCGGCGCCGCCTATTCCCTCCGGTCGGTCCTGGGCTTCGGCGCCGGCGCCGTCAGCCCCTGGGCCTTCGGCGCCGTCCTGGATCTCGTCCGCAGCCTCTCCCTGCCGTCCGACGTCTGGGCATGGGGATTTGCCTGGACCGTGGTCGGCATCGGCGCCCTCCCCGGGCCGCTGATGTCCTGGCGCCTGCGCCGCATGCCCGAAAGCCGCCAGATGGGGGGCGGCCTGGGGTAGGAGAGGGTCGCCGCTCGGAATTTCACCTGCAGTTTCGTTGAACGACAGGGTCGGGTATTTGGAGGCCGGCTTTGATAAAGGCTTCAGGGGCAAGGCGCGCGAGGCCGGGGGAGTGAGGCGTACGGGGATGTACGCCGCAGCGACGAGGGAGGAAGCGCAACGCCGCCCACGAGCTTTTTGCAAAGCCGCTCAGAATTGGACGGCGATTCCGTGGTCCGGTTCGTCCGTGAGAATCTCGAAGGCCGCGCGGTGGCGCGTGAAGAGGATTTCCTTCCTGCCCGTCTTCCTGTCGGTGATCTGAAGTTCGCAGGCGGCGAGTTTCGTGTTCAGGCAGGTCTTGTTTCCCCCGGGCGGATTCGCGTACCGCAGCCCGACGAAGGCCTCCCGCGGGGCCGAGATCGTCCCCTCCACCAGGAACCCGCGCGATTGCGTCCGGAAGGTCCAGACGAAGAAGCAATAGGAACCGCGGGCGCGGAGCATCTGCAGGGGGCCGTTGAAGAGCAGTTCGGAGCCGCCGCGGCGCAGCACCAGCGGCGTGAATTTGGGGCTCAGGAGAGGGCCGATCCTGACCGCCGCGGTCGCGACTTCGAGGAACACGTCGGGGTGCGTGTCGAAGCCGGCGACCTGGCCCCAGGCGTAGCGGTCCGTATGGCGTTCACCCCAGTTGTGGTTCCGGCTGCCGATCCAGCCGCTCACCTCGATTCTCCGGTCGTCGACTGCAACGAATCCATCGTGGCAGGCCATGGGAAGGCTGACGAGGCTCTTGGCCTTGGGAAAAGCCGTCCGGTACATCACCGGCGGCAGCAGAAGCAGCGGGGCCTCGCCGCCGGAAAACCGCAGCTGCCAGGAGATGTGGTGGCCTCCCGAAGCGGCCGATCCGGCAATCCGGCCCTGCTCCAGCAGGGCCTCGCCGATCCTGACGGAGAACGTCTCCGGGTTGAAGTCGCACTGCCTCAAGGGGATTTCCGTCTTCACGGCGATGTTGCGGCGGGCCTCTCCGTCGAAAAAAACGGCCCAGAGCTCCCCGACGGCGTCATCGGGGCGGCCGATGGGGCTGAAGAGCGTGCAGCGGATCCAGAAGGCGAGGGGCCGGTCGGGATGGTTGGCGCGCGAAAAGAAACTCTCGTAGAAGCCCGTCGTCTGGCCGGGCCGGTAGCGGGGGAGGTCGGCGTCACGGGGAAATTCCGGTGAAGAAGCGCTCAAGGTGCCCTCTCAAACCGGAGCGGGGGGACGTCACTCCGCGGTGCGGTTGCGTCCCTGCTCCTTGGCCCGCCACATCGCCGCGCCGGCCTCTTCCAGGAGCTTTCCGGGCGCCTGGCCCGGCTTCATCTCGGCGATTCCGATCGAGATGGTGGGGTGCGGGACGGTCCGTCCGTCCGGTGTGGCGGGAATGGCGTTCTGCACGCCCTGCTGCAGGCGGTCGGCGATCCTCTTGGCGGTGGCGAGGCCGTGCTCCGGCAGGACGACCACGAACTCATCCCCGTCGTAGCGGGCGACCAGCTCGTTGGGACGGAGCAACTCGGAAAGCGTGTGGGCGACCCAGTAGAGGACATGATCTCCGTAGACATGTCCGAAACGGTCGTTGAATTCCTTGAAATGGTCGATGTCGATCGTGACGACGGACAGGGGCTTCTTCGCCATGTCGCAGCGGGCGCACTGGCGCGCCATCACCTGGTTCAGCCATTCCCGGTTGTGGAGTCCCGTCAGGGCATCCACGGTGCCGAGGCGGCGGAATTCCCAGGCGACCTGGCGTCCGTCCACCAGGACGGAATCGGTATTCCTCAGGCGCCGCGTCAGGATGAACAGGAGGTTGCAGGCGGCCTCGTGGGAGGACTGGACCAGGGACCAGAGGATCTCCTCTTCCATGACCAGAAGGCGGCAGGCTGTATCGGCGATCACGAAGGCCGATGCGGGCTGCTGGTCGATGACCGACATTTCGCCGATGCTTTCCCCGGGACCGAGCAGGGCCACCGGCTTTTTCTCAGGATCGTCCAGGTGGACGCGGAGTCGGCCGTCCAGCACGAAGTACATCGTGTGGTTCGGCTGGCCGGCCTTGATGAGGATATCCTCCGGCTGGAGTTCCAGCACGGTGCAGGCGTCGATCAGGCCCTTGATCGATTCCAGGGGCACCTGGCGGAAGAGATCGATTCCGCCAAGCTCCGCTTCGTCGAGATAGGGAAAGGAAGATCCGTTCATTCCACCCTCCGCCCTCCGTCCTCCTGGGGACACCGGGTCCCGTTCCGCCCCGGCGCCCGCGCGACGCAGAGGGATCGTCCCCGCGGACGATGCGCTATGCTATAAAGAAAAGGGTCACGCCTGTCAAGGACGGCGCGGGCTTTCACGCGAGGCGGGGAAAGCCCCATGCCGTCGTTCCGATCGTCTTGCGGAAGCGCGTCAAGGCGTTTGCCGCGATGTCGATATCCTTCCATTGCAAATTCTTCTTGACATCATCGCCGAGGGTGAGATAAAAGCTCCGGCAAGAATGAACATTCACTCATTTTGGAGGCGTTGAATGACGAGAACGCCCGACAAACGATCCGATATCCTGCAGGCGGCCCTGGAACTCATTGCCGAACGGGGGTTTCACGGCTCTCCGATGGCCGAGATCGCCGAAAAGGCGGGCGTGGCCGCCGGGACGATCTACCGCTACTTCGAGAGCAAAGACACGCTCATCAACGAGTTGCACCGGGAATTGGAAAGAGAGATCCTGTCGTCTCTCCAAGACGGATACCCATCCGGAAAGCCGATTCGGGAAAGATTTCTCTTTCTGAGCCGGGAGATCCTTCGGTACTTTATCGGGCATCCTCTCCAGTTCCGTTACATGGAACAGTACTTCAACTCTCCCTACGGGATTTCCCGGCACAGGGAGAGGATGCTTGCCAAGTCCGACAACCAGGATCTTCTGATGGATATCTTCGAGCACGGAATCGAGCAGCGGATTCTCAAAGAGCTGCCCAAGCCCGTGCTGTTTTCCCTATCCTTTGGTCCCCTGATCACCTTAATCCGCGACCATATCCTTGGCTTCATTATCCTGGACGAGGCGATGATCGAAAAGATTGCGGAGGCCTGTTGGGACGCCATCAAGAGGTGACGCATGGCCGTCGCCGGAGAGAAGGGCCCTCTGAAGGAGAAGGAGCAGGGATTCGTCTCCGGACCCGGCCGTGATCGATCGGACCGCCGAACCGAGATTCCAGAAAGGTACCGCATGCAGACGCACAACAAGACCAAGAAAATCGCCGCCGGACTTGTCCTGACCGGGATGCTGATGCTGGGGGGGTGCGGACAGCAGTCCGCACCGGGTGGGGCTTCGCAGGGCTTCGTTCCCGAAGTCGCCGTCCTGACCGTTCAGCCCAAAGAGCTGGTGATGACCACGGAGTTGACGGGACGGACCGCCGCCCATCGGACCGCCGAAGTGCGTCCGCAGGTGGGCGGCATCATCCAGAAGCGCCTCTTCATGGAAGGGTCCGACGTCAAGGCCGGCCAATTGCTCTATTCGATCGACCCGGCGACGTACCAGGCGGCGCTGGACAACGCCAAGGCCGCCCTGGGCAGGTCCGAGGCCAGCCTCCAGTCGACCCGCACCAGGGCCGAACGCCTGCGGGAACTGCTCGCCGACAAGGCGGTCAGCCAGCAGGAATACGACGATGCGGCCGCCGCGCTGAAACAGACCGAGGCGGACATTCAGTACTGGAAGGCCGCAGTCGAGACGGCGCGCATCAATCTGGGACACACCGCCGTCACGGCGCCGATCTCGGGCCGCATCGGCAGGTCCAACGTCACGGAGGGGGCCCTGGTGGCGGCCTATCAGCCCGCGCCCCTGGCCGTCATCCAGCAGCTCGACCCTATGTACGTGGACGTGACCCAATCGACGGCCGAGCTGCTTCGGCTGCGGAAACGCCTCGAGGAGGGGATGCTGCAGCGCGACGGAGCCCTCCAGAGCAGGATCCGTCTCGTCCTCGAGGACGGCAGCCGATACCCCCTGACGGGAACCCTGCAGTTCCGCGACGTGACCGTCGATCCGACGACCGGATCGGTCATCCTGAGGATGGTCTTTCCCAATCCGCAGGGCGTTCTGCTGCCGGGCATGTTCGTCCGGGCGCAGGTGGATGAAGGGGTCAATCCGAGGGCGCTCCTCGTCCCCCAGCAGGCCGTGTCGCGGGACCCCAAGGGGAATGCCCTGACACTGATCGTGGATGCCGAAAGCAAGGTACAGCAGCGCATGCTCACGCTCGACCGCGCGGTCGGCAACGCGTGGCTGGTCATCGCGGGTCTGGCAGCAGGAGACCGGGTGATCGTCGAGGGACTGCAGAAGGTGCGGCCCGGCGCCTCCGTGAAGACCGTTCCCTTTCAGGACGCTTCCGGAAACAACGGCGCCGGACAGGCGAATCCGCCGGCCGCCGGGGAGAATGGACGGAGGTAGGCGATGCTGTCGAAATTCTTCCTGAAACGTCCCGTCTTCGCCTGGGTCATCGCCATCATCATCATGGCCGTGGGGGGCCTGGCCATCTACAACCTGCCCATCTCCCAGTACCCTCCCATCGCCCCGCCCTCCATCGCCATCTCCTCCAGCTATCCCGGCGCCTCGGCGGAGACCGTGGAGAACAGCGTCACCCAGATCATCGAGCAGAAGATGACCGGGTTCGACAACCTGCTCTACATGTCCGCCACGAGCGACGCGGCGGGCGGCTCCCGCATCGAGCTCACCTTCAAGGCGGGCACCGATCCGGACCTCGCCTGGTCCCAGGTCCAGAACAAGCTCCAGCTCGCCATGGCGAGCCTGCCGGACGTGGTCAAGAACACGGGCGTCACTGTCAGCAAATCGACCCGGAACTATCTGATGGTCGTGGGCCTGATCTCCGAAGACGGCAGCATGGACACGAAAGACCTCATCGACTATGCCCAGACCAACCTGGAGAGCGTCCTGGCGCGGGTGCCGGGCGTGGGCGAGACGGAGGTCTTCGGCCGCGGGTACGCCATGCGGGTCTGGCTCAATCCCGACAGGCTCAACGACTACCGGCTCACGGTGGCGGACGTCGTGGCCGCGCTCAAGTCCTACAACGTGGAGGTCTCCGCCGGCCAGTTCGGCGGGATGCCGGCGGTCAAGGGACAGCGCCTGAACGCCTCGATCGTCGTCCAGAACATGCTCCGGACCCCCGAGGAGTTCGCCGCCATCCCCGTCCGCACCGGCCCCGACGGCTCCGTGGTGCGGATCCGGGACGTGGCCAGGACCGAGCTGGGAACCGAGATCTACGACATCGAATCCACCTACAACGGCATGCCGATCGGCGGCATCGCCATCCGCCAGGCCGCCGGCGCCAACGCCCTGGACGCGGCCGATGCCGTCAAGGCGAAGATGGCGGAGATGAGCCGGTTCTTCCCGCCCGGGCTCAAGGTCGTCTATCCCCACGACTCCACGCCCTTCATCCGCGTCGCCGTCAATGAGGTCGTCAAGACCCTCCTGGAGGCCATTCTCCTGGTCTTCCTGGTCATGTGGCTCTTCCTGGGCAGCATGCGGGCGACGCTGATCCCGACCATCGCCGTGCCCGTGGTCATCCTGGGCACCTTCGCCGTGCTCGGCTTCTTCGGCTTCTCGATCAACATGCTGACCATGTTCGCCATGGTGCTCGCCATCGGTCTCCTGGTGGACGACGCCATCGTTGTGGTGGAAAACGTGGAGCGGATCATGGTCGAGGAGGGGCTGTCGCCGCGCGAGGCCACGGCCAAGTCCATGGAGCAGATCACCAGCGCCCTCATCGGCATCGGCCTGGTCCTCTCGGCGGTGTTCGGTCCCATGGCCTTCTTCCCCGGCTCCACCGGCGTCATCTACCGCCAGTTCTCCGTCACCATCATCTCCGCCATGCTGCTGTCGGTGGTCGTGGCCCTGATCCTGACGCCGGTCCTCTGCGCGTCGCTCCTCAAGCCGCTGCCCCCGGGCGGACACGAAGCGGACAACGTCGTCTTTTTCCTGCGGCCTTTTTTCGCGGCGTTCAACCGTGTCTTCTTCCGTTTCCGGCGCCGTTACGTCGGTCTCGTCCGTCATTCCCTTTCCCGGAAACTCCGCTACCTGGCCGTTTTCGTCCTGATCGTGGCGGCGATGGGATTCCTGTTCCTCCGCATGCCGACGGCCTATCTCCCGGACGAGGACCAGGGGACGCTGTTCGCCCAGGTGATCATGCCGACCGGCGCGACCTTCGAGCAGACCAAGGAGGTCAGCAAGCAGATCGAGCGGTACTTCACCGAGCAAGAAAAGGAGGCGGTCGCCTCCACGATGATGATCACCGGCATCGGCTTCTCCGGACGGGCCCAGAACAACGGCATGGTGTTCATCAAGCTGAAGGACTGGGACCTCCGCAACCGGGCCGAGCTGAAGGCCAAGGCCATCGCGGAGAGATCCATGGCGGCGCTCTCCTCCATCCGCAGCGCCATGATCTTCGTCTTCCCGCCCCCGGCGGTGACCGAACTGGGCATCGCCAAAGGCTTCGACTTCATGCTCCTGGACCGCGGCGGCCAAGGCCACCAGGCCCTGACGGAAGCGCAGAACCGGCTCCTGGGTGTCGCGGCCCGGGACCCGAGGCTGTTCGCCGTCCGTCCCAACAGCATGGCGGATGTCCCCGAGTACCGGATCGACGTGGACTGGGACAAGGCCGGCGCGCTGGGGGTCCCCATCACATCCATCCATGAGACGATCTCGGCGGCCTTCGGCAGCGCCTACGTGAACGACTTCATCAAGGGCAACCGGGTCAAGCGGGTGTTCGTCCAGGCCGATGCCCCCTACCGCATGCTGCCCAGGGACCTCGAAAAACTCTACGTCCGCAATACGGCCGGGAAGATGGTCCCCTTCTCCTCCTTCGCCTCAGGACGCTGGACCTTCGGCCCGCCGAGGCTGGCGCGCTTCAACAGCTTTCCGGCCATCAACATCTGGGGAGAGCCGTCCCCGGGGAGAAGTTCGGGGGAGGCCATGGGGGCCATGGAGGAGGCGGTTGAAAAGCTGCCCAAGGGGTTCGGCTTCGACTGGACCGGCCTGTCCTACCAGGAGCGGATGTCGAGCACCCAGGCGCCCCTGCTCTACGCCTTCTCGGTTTTCGTGATCTTCCTGTGCCTGGCGGCCCTCTACGAGAGCTGGACCATCCCCATTTCGATCCTGCTGGTCCTGCCCCTGGGGGTGATCGGCGGCATCATCGCTTCGAGCATGCGGGGGCTGGCCAACGACGTCTACTTCCAGATCGGGCTCCTGACCACGCTGGGGTTGACGACCAAGAACGCCATCTTGATCGTCCAGTTCGCCAAGGACGGCCTTGAAAGGGGGATGGCCCTGATGGACGCCACGATCGAAGGGGCGAAACTGCGCTTCCGGCCGATCGTGATGACCTCGCTGGCCTTCGGCTTCGGCGTCCTGCCGCTGGCGATAACCACCGGCGCCGGGGCGGGTGCCCAGAACGCCATCGGCACCGGCGTCCTCGGCGGGATGGTGACCGCCACGGTCCTCGTGGTGGTCTTTTCGCCCCTCTTCTACGTCCTGATCGAGAGGATCTTCGGCAAACGCGCAAGGGGCGCATCCGCCGGGCCGGACGGCGTCCCGACATCGCCGGCATCGCCGGCACCGGAGGACCGATGATATGAAATCCCTGGCAGACAGGATCCCGTTTCCCGGATTGCGGAAAGCGTTTTGCATGGAAAACCTGCGGCCCGGTTTCGCGGGGCTGATGGTTGCGCTGCTGGCGGGCTGCACGCTCGCCCCGGAATACTCGCGCCCGGCCGCGCCCGTCCCCGCCGCCTGGCCGTCCGGCGCGGCTTACGACGCGGCGAAGCCCGTCCCGGAGGCGACACCGGCTGCGGACCTGCCCTGGCGGGAATTTCTCGCCGACGCGCGCCTTCAAGAAGTCGTCGAGGCCGCCCTGAAGAACAATCGCGACCTGCGTCTCGCCGCCCTGAACGTCGAGAGGGCTCGGGCGCTCTACGGTGTTCAGCGGGCCGAACTCTACCCCGCGCTCCAGGCCGTCGGCAGCGGAACGGTCGAACGCGTGCCCGCGGACCTCTCGTCCACGGGCAGCGCGAGGACCGCCGAGCAGTACAGCGTGAACCTCGGCATCAGTGCATGGGAGATCGACTTCTTCGGCCGCATCCGCAGCCTGAAAGACAGGGCGCTGGAAGAGTACCTCGCCACGGATGAGGCCCGCCGCGACACGCAGATCCTGCTGGTGTCCGCGGTCGCCGGCGCATACCTCGCCCTTGCGGCGGATCGGGAGACCCTCAGCCTGGCGGAATCCACGCTGCAGGCGCAGGAGGAGGCCTACCGCCTGATCCGGAAGCGTTACGACGTCGGGGTCGCCTCCGAAATCGACCTCCGCCGAGCGCAAAGCCAGGTCGACGCGGTCCGGGCGGACATCGCCCGCCTCGTGCAGATCACGGCACAGGACGAAAACGCCCTGAATCTCCTGGTCGGCTCTTCTCTGCCCGCGGAGCTCCTGCCGTCCACGCTGGCCGACATCCGCCCGCTGAAAGAGATCTCCGCCGGTCTGTCCTCCGAAATCCTGCTCCGTCGGCCCGATGTGCTGGCGGCGGAACACCGGCTCAAGGCGGCCAACGCCAACATCGGCGCCGCCCGCGCGGCCCTGTTCCCCCGCATTTCCCTGACGACCGTCATCGGGACCGCGAGCACCGATCTGTCCCGGCTGTTCGGATCCGGGCAAGGTATCTGGGCCTTTGCGCCGCAGATCGGCATACCGATCTTCGACGCCCGCACGTGGTCGGCTTATGACGTGACGAAGGTGGAGCGCGAGCTCTCCGTGGTGCAATACGAAAAATCGATCCAGACGGCGTTCCGGGAGGTCGCCGACGTCCTCGCCGTGCGCGGCACGGTGACCCAAAGGATCTCGGCGCAGCAATCGCTGGTCGAAGCGGTCGCGGAAACCTACCGCCTCGCCGACCTGCGTTATGCCAAGGGCATCGACAGTTACCTCAGCGTCTTGGACGCGCAAAGGACGCTCTACAGCGCCCAGCAGGGGCTGATCGCACTGCGCTTCGCCCGGATCGCGAATGTGATCGCGCTGTACCAGGTGCTGGGAGGCGGGGCATGATCCCCGTTCCCGTGGAAACCGGACAAAACCGGGCATGCCGTCCGGGATATCCGCAGGGAAAAACCGCCGCCGCCCCGGCGCGAACCGGCGGCTACGGCCGGTAGAGAATCGGATTCGCCATGAGTCCATCGGATAAGCGATCACGGTCGCCCTGGAAAACCCGCCTCCGGTATTTCCTTCTGCGGTATCTCATGCTTCTCGCCTACGGCAGCGTCCGCCTCTACTTCCTCACCATCCGGACCGAGTCCGTCGGCGAGGAGCGGATCCTGCGGCATCTGGGGGACGGCGGGAGGGTGATCGCCGCCCTCTGGCACCAGAGGATCGTTTCCGTGATCGGATATGCGAAGAAGTTCGGCGATGCGTTCCGGCCTTCCGTCATGATCAGCAAAAGCCGCGACGGAGACCTCGCGGCCGACGTCTTCAGCCGCATGAACTTCCGCCCTGTGCGGGGCTCGTCATCGCGGGACGGCAAAGCGGCGCTGACCGTCCTCCTGGAGGACCTGAAGGTCCACCCCTTCGCCGTCCACATCCTGGACGGGCCGAGGGGACCCCGGGGCGTCGTGAAGGCGGGGTTGATCGTCCTCGCGCAGAAGTCCGGCGTTCCCATCGTGCCTGTCTACGCCTCGGTGAGCCGGGCGTGGGTCCTCCGCAGCTGGGACCGATGTCTCGTCCCCAAGCCCTTCAGCAGGATCGTGATCCGCTTCGACGGGCCGATGCTTGTGGGTCCAAGCAAGGACGAGGGGACATTCGAAGAGATCCGCCGGGGGATCGAGAAGCACATGCTGGAGAACCAGCGGCTGGACGACGCGCGTTTCGGGTGGAAAGAGATTCTCTGAGCGGATTGCGGGGGGCAGTCGGAGAAGACCGGCGCCGCCCGGATCCATCCGGGGAAGCCGGATAAGGAGAGAAACATGCGGGCACGCACAAGCGGTTGTCTGATCTTTGCTTTCTTTCTTTTCCCGGTTCTCTTCGCTCCAGGCGCCGCCTCCCAGGAGATTCATCTGCTCGGGGGGGCCGTTCAGGAACGGGACTCGCGGGAACGGTCCTATTCATGGGCCGTCCAGTACCTGGAGGGACTGGGAGAAAACTGGGCCGTGAGCTTTTCGTGGCTCAATGAAGGCCATTTCGAGCATCATCGCCGCGACGGCCACGCCCTGCAGATCTGGGCGCGCACCAAACCCCTGTGGAAACGGCTCGTCCTCGCGGCCGGGATCGGTCCTTACCGGTACTATGATACGCAACTGGCCAGGGAGGGGGCTTCCTACGTGGACTCCCACGGCTGGGGCATCGTCACCAGTTTCTCCGCAAGCTGGCATCTGGACAACCGATGGATTTTCTCCCTGCAGTCGAACTTCGTCGAGACGAGCCGGAGCATCGATTCCCGTTCGCTGCTCGCGGGAATCGGATACCAGTTGGATGCTTCCGCGCCGCCGGACGAAAAGTCCGCCGCAACGGCCGGAACGGAAAGCGCCGCCAGGAATGAGATCACCATTTTCGGGGGCCAGACGGTCGTCAACAGCCGCGATTCGGAAAATGCCGCGGCCCTGATGCTGGAGTACAGGCGAAACCTCGGACGCCATTTCGACTGGACGGTCGGATGGCTCTACGAGGGCGACCCCGGCCCGGTGAAACGTTACGGGATGCTCAGTCAACTGTGGCTCGTCCGTCGCTTTTTCGACGATCGCCTTGCACTGAGCGCGGGCGGCGGGGCTTACATTCCCGTCGACAGGCATCGCAAGCCGGGAGAAGGAGGGGATGACGATCCCACGCTTGCAGGCATCGCCACGATGTCGGCCGGGTACGAGTTCCGGCCGCCCTGGATGATCCGCATTTCCTGGAATCGCGTCGTCACGGACTACAATCGGGATACGGACGTGTTCCTGGCCGGCATCGGATTGCGCTTCTGAGGCGGTCTCGAAAAAATACCCCGGCAAGAAGGAATGCCGGGGTACCGGTTACGGAGTTGCCGAGGTCCTTGTTATGTCGGCTTCACCGAGGAAAGCTCCTTCTGGAACGAGTAGAAGTACACCGCCCCGATGAAGATGAACCCGCCCACGATGTTCCCCAGCGTCACGGGAATGAGGTTCCACTGGATGAACTGCCCCCAGGTGACATTGGCGCCCAGCATGATGCCCGCGGGGATGAAATACATGTTGGCGACGCAGTGCTCGAAGCCCGAAGCGACGAACGCCATGATGGGGAACCAGATGCCGAAGAACTTTCCGATCATGGCCTTCGACGAGAAGGCAAGCAGGATGGCGAGGTTCACGAGCAGGTTGCAGCCGATGCCCTTCATGAAGGAGGACCAGAGGCCCATGGAGCCCGCGGCGATGTAGGGAAGGGTCTTCGCCTCCGCGATACCGATGGCATTCTGCCCGAAGGGCGTGAGGTCCGGGCCGCCGCCGATGCTGAGGGGGCCGACGACCATGAGGTATGCCCAGAAGAGAGAGCCGACGAAATTTCCGATGTAGACCCAGAACCAGGCCTTGAACACCTTGCTCCAGGTGCTTTTTTTCTGAAAGACCGCCATGGGAATGAGCATCGTGTCGCCCGTGAAGAGCGACATGCCCGTGAGCACGATGGCGATGAGGCCGACCGGGAAGACCGCGCCTCCGATCATCGATTTGAACCCGGGCCCCAGGGTCTTGTCCAGGCCCGTTCCGCAGACGGTGCAGAGCGCGGCGCCCACGGCGATCAGAAGGCCTGCCATGAAGCTTCTGATGAGGAAGTTGGGAACGCCGAGATTCCCCTTGTAACACCCTGCAGTTCCAGCCAGATCAACGACTTCTACCGGTTTGTACGACATGAAATACCCTCCTGATGAAATAGAATTTTCGGTGCTCCCTATCGAGAGGCTTTGCGGTGAATCCCGCTCGTCCTCTACGGCTTATCGATGTGCATGCCGGCCTCTTTCACGTCCCTTCCGAGCGTCGTGTCCGGCACTTCCCTCCTGCGCCATGTGGTGTGATCGACCAGGCCGAACTTCCTGAGGTCGCTGACCATCCGCTGCCCCGGTTCGCTGCCGTAAGGCGGCGGCGCGCCTTTTTCCCACAGGAGGTGGATGGCGATGTCGGTGTTTGCCGGCATCCCTGCGTAGATCTCGACCCTCTTGAGCTCCGGGATCGCGGTGAGCGTTTCCCCGGCAGCCGTCAGATAGGAGAGGACGCTTGCGGACGCGTAGAGTGTCCTGACCCGAATGACCTCCAGCCACCTCATGCCCCTGATCCCCCTTCCAACCCGTCGCCCTGGTAAGCGAGAGTCGTGCCGGAAATAAAATCCCCTGTTTCCGGCAGGTTGGAAACCGCGGACGATGAAACTTCAACATCCTGCAGTTTTTACTGTACTATTTTGCAGATATATGGTTTTTCTGCTGCATATTGCAGTTGCAGCCGGAGGAGGGAACGATGGACGTCGACAAGGGGAGTTTCTTCCGGGAGTTCTCCGTCAGGATATGCGGCAGTCTCGAGATCGACAAGGCGCTCGGGAACGCCTTCCGATACGTCGGCAGGGCCATGCCTCTCGACGAGCTGATGGTCGGTCATACGAATATCGAGAGCGGAATCATGGAATTCGTTGCGACTGCCGATCGCAGCGGTGGATCGAGAAAGTCGACCGAGGTTGCCGTCAGCGAGCCCGTCAAGAAGAGGCTTGCGAAGGGCGGCTATCATCCAAACCTGCTGCTCATTGACGATCACGGCAGGGAACCGCTGATGGTCCCGGCCGGCGAGGCCTTCGGATGGCCTCCGTCCTCGCTGCTGGTCAACCGGCTGGTCGTCGGCGGCAGGCGTGTCGGATTCCTCATCGCGCGCGCCGAGGGCACCGGGAGGTACACTTCCGCGCACGGCGCGCTGTGGACCTCCGTCACCGAGCCGGCGGCGATCGCCCTGTCCAACTATCTTACCCACCGGGAGCTGTTCGAGCTCAAGGAGCGCCTGGCCGACGACAACCGCTTCCTCAAGGACGAGCTGCGGATGATCTCGGGAACGGAGATCATCGGCTCGGACTTCGGGCTGAAGGAGGTCATGTTCAGGGTCCAGCACGTGGCGCCCCTCACCTCGCCGGTGCTCCTGCAGGGGGAAACGGGCACCGGCAAGGAGGTCATCGCCAACGCCATCCACAACCTCTCGCCGCGTAGCGGCGGTCCCTTCATCCGGGTCAACTGCGGCGCCATTCCCGACACCCTCATCGACAGCGAACTGTTCGGACACGAGAAGGGGGCCTTTACCGGGGCCGTCAGCCGGAAGATGGGGAGGTTCGAACGGGCAAGCGGCGGCACCATCTTCCTGGACGAGATCGGGGAACTGCCGCACCAGGCCCAGGTGCGGCTTCTGCGCGTCCTCCAGGAGAACGAAATCGAGCGCGTCGGCGGCACGGAGACCGTCAAGGTCGACATCCGCGTCATATCGGGGACGCATCGGGACATCGAGCGGATGGTGCGGGAGGGAAGCTTCCGCGAAGACCTCTACTTCCGCCTCAAGGTCTTTCCCATCGCCCTGCCGCCGCTGCGTGAGAGGAAGGCCGACATCCCCGTGCTGGTGCAGCACATCCTGAAGAAGAAGGCGCAGGCGTTGGGACTGCACCGGCCGCCCGTCCTTTCACCGGGGGTCATGGACCGGCTCCTCGCCTATCCGTGGCCGGGCAATATCCGGGAGCTCGAGAACGTCATCGAGCGCGCCATCATCCTCTCGGATGGAAAGCCTCTCGAATTCCTCGACGGGCTCGGAGCCGAGACGAATCCATCCGGAAGGGCGGAGGCAGGCGGAGGCCGCGCCCGCGCCCGCCTGCGTACACTGGACAGCGTCGTGAGGGGTCACATCGAGGAAGTCCTGCGGGCGTGCAATGGACACGTGGAGGGCGCCGCCGGCGCGGCGAAGGCGCTGGGCCTCAACCCATCCACGCTCCGCTTCCGGATGCGGAGGCTCGGCATCCCGTACGGCCGGAAGGCAAGGAGCGGATCCTGACGCGGCGCCGGATGCGTGCACGGGGCGCTGCCCCGCGTCCTTTCCCTCCGGTCTTCAGTCCGGGAAGATCTTCCCGGGGTTCAGGACCCCCCGCGGGTCGAAGATCCGCTTGATGCCCCGCTGCAGGCGGAGGCTTGCAGGGGAGAGCTCCATGCCGATGTAGGGCTTCTTCAGGAGCCCGATGCCGTGTTCTCCGGAAATCGTCCCTCCCAGGGCGAGCACCCGGTCCAGGACCGCGTGAATGCCTTCTTCGATGCGTTCAGGGGCCGGCGCCTCCCCGGCGGTGATGTTCAGGTGCAGGTTTCCGTCCCCGGCGTGTCCGAAGGTGTAGATCATCATGCCGTAGCGTTCCTCCAGGGCGGGGAGGCCGTCGGCAAACTCGGCGATGCGCCCGATGGGAACGGCGATGTCCTCGTGGATGTCGAGCGACGCATGGCGTTCCTCGATGCGCTTGGAGATTTCGCGGCGCACCTCCCATATCCGCTCCCGGACGTCCCCCTCCGGCGCGTTGAGGACGTCCCTCGCCCCGCCCTCCCGGCAGATCCGGGCCACGGCCCGGCCTTCCCCCGCAACGGCCTCCGCATCGCCGTCGGTCTCGACGAGCAGGAACGCGCCCGCGCCCTGCATGCCGGGAAAGGGAAGCAGGTCGCCGGTGAGCGAGAGGCACCGCCGGTCCAGGAACTCCACGGCGGACGGGACGTGTCCGGACGTCAGGAGGGCCGTCACCGCCTGCAGGGCCGCCGGCAGCGTGTCGAAGACCGCTGCGATCGTGGCGACCGACGCGGGCGCCGCCAGGAGTTTCAGGACGAGTTTCGTGATGACGCCCAGCGTACCCTCGGACCCGACGATCAGGCGGGCGAGATCGTAGCCGACGACGCCCTTGCGAGTCCGGACGCCGGCGGAGATGAGTTCCCCCGTGGGCAGGACCACATCCAGGCCCATGACGTAGTCCCGCGTCGTTCCGTACTTCACGCAGGCGGGTCCGCCGGCGTTGGTCGAAACATTGCCGCCGACGGAACACTTGTCGATGCTCGCGGGGTCCGGCGGATAGAAGAGGCCCTTCTCCCGCGCCGCCTGGCGCAGATCGGCCGTCCGGGCGCCGGGTTCGACCTCGGCGAACAGGTTCCGGCCGTCGATCAGGAGGATCCGGTTCATGCGGGCCATCGACAGGACGACGCCGCCGCAGAAGGGAACGGCGCCTCCCGCCAGGCCCGTTCCGAGGCCGCGCGGCGTTACGGGAAAACGATGCTGGTTGGCCAGCCGCAGCAGGGCCTGGATCTGGGCGACCTCGGTCGGCTCCACGACCAGCTCCGGCATCCGGGCCAGGCCGACGGTTTCGTCTTTGGCGAATGGGGCGATCCGTTCCGGCTCGGCGATGACGGCTTCGCTTCCGAGGGCATCCCGGATTTCCCTGAGCACTTCTTCGCCGATCGGCAGAAAAATCGACATCATCCCATCCTGTGGTGTTCGAAGCCCGGGATCATGAGCCGGTCTTCGATGCGGTTCAGGAGGAACCCCGCGGCGGACGTCAGCAGCAGATAGCAGGCCCCCACCAGCAGAAAGATCTCCGTGTACTTGAAGGAATTGGAGGCCAGGATCTTTCCCTCCCCCGTGAGTTCGATGCAGGTGATCATGTAGGCCAGCGAGGAATACTTGATCAGGTAGATGAACTCGTTTCCGCACCCGGGCAGCGCGAGGCGCATCGCCTGGGGGAGGACGACGGAGAAGACCATCTGCACCTTGGAAAAGCCCAGCGACAGCGCCGCAAGCATCTGTCCCCTCCGGATGGAAAGCAGCGCCCCCCGGATATACTCGGAATGGTAGGCGCCGTTGCACAGGGAAAAGCCGACAACCGCGGCGATAAAGGGCGTCAGGTAGATGTTGAGATAGGGAAGGCCGAAGTACCAGATGAAGAGCTGCACCACCAGCGGGATTCCGCGGAACAGCATCACGTAGACGTCCGCCAGCGCCCGCAGGGACCGGTTCCCGTAAACGCGCGCCACCCCGACGAGGATGCCGATGACCATGCCGCAGACCGCCGACGGCACGATGAGCTGCAGACTCACCGCGAGTCCCCGCCAGAGGGCCGGCGCCACCTCGTTCTGGATGTACAGCAGCTCCTCCATGGTCAGCGGGCCTCTCCGTACAGTTCGGTGATCTTGGCGCAGAACTCCCTCGTCCGCGCGCAGTCTGCCCGCATCAGGATCTTTTCGGGAGGACCGGTTTCGACGATCCGCCCCTCTTCCATGAAGACGATCTCGCTGGCGAAGGAACTGGCGAAGGAGAGCTGGTGCGTGGCCATGATCATCGTCATGCCGTTCCTCCCCAGTTCGCGGATGGCGGCCTGAACTTCCCCGACCAGTTCCGGGTCGAGCGCGGAGGTGGGCTCGTCCAGAAGCATGACCTTCGGGTCCATGGCCAGCGCCCGGGCGATCGACACGCGCTGCTTCTGCCCCCCGGAAAGCTGCGCGGGGTACTTGGCGGTGTGGTCCCGGAGGCCGACGCGCTCCAGTTCCAGTTGAGCCCTTGCCTGCGCCGCCTCCCGGGACATGCCCTTGACCTTGATCATGCCGATCATGACGTTCTGCAGGGCGCTCAGGTGGTCGAAGAGGTTGAAGTCCTGGAAGATCATGCCCACCTTCTGGCGGTAGGCGTAGAGGTCCTTCTTATGGGAGTGCTTCACCTCCTCCCCTTCGAGCCAGACCCGGCCCTCATCGGGTTTCACGAGAAAGTTGATGCACTGCAGGAGCGTGCTCTTGCCGGCGCCGGAGGGACCGATCAGGATCTTGAGATCGCCTTTCCGGACGGACAGGGAGACACCCTGGAGGACTTCCTTCTTTCCATAGCGCTTGGAGACGTTTTCGATGCGGAGAATGGGTGTTTCGTCTTGCATGATCAACTTCCGTGTGCGGCGTACCCCGGGATACGGACCTTCTCTTCCAGCAGGCGAAGCCCCCTGACCCCCAGGTACGTCAGGACGAGAAACAGGACCCCCGCCGCAAGGTACAGGGGAAGCTGCTGGTAGGTCCTGGTGGCGACGAAATGGGCGCGGGCCATGATCTCCGCGACCCCGAGGGCGTAGGTGACGGCCGAGTCCTTGAGGATGATGGAGTATTCATTCGACCAGCCGGGGATCGACAGCCGCAGCGCCTGCGGCAGGATGACGTTCGTGAGCGCCTGCCGGTCGCTCATCCCCAGTGCGCGGGCGGCCTTGAACTGTCCTTCGGGAAGCGACAGGATCGCGCCCCGGAAGATCTGCGACTGATAGGCCGAGCTGATGAACCCCAGGACGGCGATCGCCACGACGAATGCCGACAGGTTGATGTCGAGCAGCGTGCAGAGTCCGAAATAGAAAAGAAACAGCAGAACCAGCAGGGGGATGCCGCGGAAGAACCAGACGTAGACCGAAACGGCCCGCTTCAGCGCGGGCTTCCCGTAGACCTGCCCCACCGCCAGCGGGACGCCGAGCAGGAAGCCGAGGCCCATGGCGCCCAGGACGACGACGATCGTGACGAACGAGCCCTCCAGGAGATAGGGGAGGGCATCGATGACGGCGGTCAGACTTTCCGGCATAGAACGAACACTTTCCGGGTTTCGGCAGAGAGACGGCCTCCGGTAAAAAAATGGAAGGCGCCGTGCCGTGCCGGGGCCTTCCATCCGTGCGGAACTGGCGTCCGCGGAGCCTATTTGGCTTCCAGATATTTCTTCTTCAGTTCACCCCAGTAGGGAGTCGCCATCAGCTTCTTCAACCCCTCGTCGATCTTGCCGAGCAGTTCCTTGTCTTCCTGGCGTACGGCGTAACCGAACTGTTCGTCCGCCATGCCGAAGCCGCCGATGATCTTGACGGGTTTCTTCTTCGCCGCATCCATCGCCGGCGCGTCGTCCATGGCCGCCGCGACGATCCGGCCGTTCAACACGTCCTCGACCGCCAGCGGCGCGGAGTCGTACTGAACGAGGGAGAATTTCTTCTGGGCCTTCTTGATCAGGTTTTCCTCCATCCACTTCGCTTCGGACGTGCCGCGCTGGACCCCGATCTTGTTTCCGCCGGACAGCGCCTTCTCGGGAGTGATCTTCGCGTCCTTCTTGGCAACCAGGACCTGCTTGATCGTCCAGTAGGGAATGGAGTAGGCGACCTGCTTCTTGCGTTCATCGGTGATGCTCAGTCCGGAGGCGATGATATCGATCTTCTTTGCCTTGAGGCTGGGGACGATCCCGTCCCAGTCCATCGGCTGGTGCTTGACCTTGAAGCCCATTTCCTTGGCGATCCAATCGAGGGCCTTCACGTCGAATCCGTCCGGCGTCCCCGTCTTGTCGACGTAGGCGAAAGGCGGAAAGTTGGCGTCGATTCCGTTGACGAGAATCTTGTCTTCGGCAAGGCCCGACGAGGCGGCGATCAGCAGAACCGACAGCACAACGCCCAAGAGGCACAACCGTTTCTTCATACCGAATAGTCTCCTTTCCTGTCCCGATGGTGAAAGAAATGCGATTCACTGCAGCGACCGTCCTCACCGGCGGGAGAATGCCCGCTCCTGATGCGCAGCTCCCGTACGGCCGGCGGAGGATCTTTGAGGCTGCTCAACATAATCAAATTCGCCGCCCCTGTCAAGAAGCCGGCGGCAGCCGCAGGGCCTTCGGGAAGCGGCCCCGTCCGCCGCGGCGAGGCCGGCCGAAAAGGACTTTCCTTCCCGCCGTTCTTTTGCTAAGTAGACGCGCAGGTTCCGTCGCGGACCGGAACGGAAAACAAGCCCTGCAAAAGTTTCGGGACCGCCTTCCGGCGGCGCTTCCGTAACGCTGCCGCAGCACCGGATTTCGGCGTCGTCGCCGCGCGACGCCCGCGCGGGGACCGGCATGGGAGCGCAGGTGGCAAGCATGGATCGTGAAGACCGCAAAGCCTGCAGCATCCTGGTCGCCGACGGCGTCCCGTCGGATCTCCAGTCCCTGGGAACCCTGCTGGGCAGGGAAGGGTATACGCTGTCCTTTGCCATGAACGGCGGGGAGACCCTGGAACGGGCGGCTGCGGGGTCCTATGACCTCATCCTGCTCGACGTCCGGCTGCCGGGGATGGACTGCCGCGATGTCTGCCGATGCCTCAAGGACGATCCCCGGACGGCCGGCATTCCCGTCGTTTTCCTGGCGACACAGGACGAGGCGGACGATCTTCTGGCGAGTTTTCCCCGGGAGGCGGTGGATGCCCTCGCCAGGCCCTTCCATGCCGCAGGGCTCCTGGCCCGCGTCCGGACCTATCTCGAGCTGAAGAAATCGCGCGACGCCCTCGACAGCCGCAACCGCGAGCTGGAAAAGGCCCTCCTGGAAGTCCCGACGCTGCGCGGAATTCTCCCCATCTGCTCGAGCTGCAAACGGATCCGCAAGACCTCCGAGGAAGGGACCGACACCTGGGTCAGCCTCTCCGATTTCCTTTCGGAGAACACGGAGGCCGATTTGACCCACACGATCTGTCCGATCTGCGCGAAGAAACTCTATCCGCAGCTGTTCTGATCGGGAACGGCGCGGGAGACGATCCTCGAGGAAGCCGGCAATCCGGCGCCCTGCCGCCCGTCCCTGCCCTTACCTGACCTCCCTCCCCACGCGCATCCTGTCCTTCGACCAGAGGATATACAGCGGCCGGCCCTTGAGCAGCGAGCCGTCGATGCACTGAAAATGGCGGCTGTCGTAGCTGCGATCGCGATTGTCGCCCATCACGAAATAAGAACCGGGAGGGACCGTGAGCGGCCCCAGATTGTCGCGCGGGCTGACGGCGGCCGGCAGGGAAAATCCGTCCTCAAAACGGACATAGGGCTCGTTCAGCGGGATCCCGTTGATGACGACGGCCTTGCTGCGGATCTCGATCCGGTCGCCCGGAAGACCGATGACGCGCTTCAGGAAATCCTCTTCATGCCCGCCGGGGAAGGCGAAGATGACCGCTTCTCCCCGCCGGAGACGATCTTGCGGCCCGAAGGGGCGCATCACCACCCTCTCGTTTTCCGCCAGCGTCGGAAGCATGGAGGGCCCTTCGATCCGATAGGCCCTGTAAGACAGCGGGTTCGTGAAGATTCCCATGGAAGGAAGGGCATCGGGCGAGAGCTGGATGGCGAAAACGGCTGCATAGACGTACCATCGCTGGTATGGGCGCAGCCGGCAGGGGAGCGGATAGCGGGCATCCCAGAGGGCATCGGCGGCTGCGTGCAGGTAGATCGCGACGGTGACGAGAAGTTCCGCCATGGCGCCGGCAAAGGTGGAGATGAGATCGTTCAGTCCCGAGGCCAGGAAGAAAACCGTCCAGCACAGGTTGACGGCGATCGCCTTGGCGGGCCGGCCGTTGTAAAGCTGCCCGAGCCCGATGCCCGCGAGCGAGAGGGCCAGGGCGGCAAGGGGCTTTCTTTTTTTCAGGAGCGCCATCGAGTCTTCTGCATTCTCCCCGCGATCCCCCCGCAGAGGGGCGGAGACGCCGTCGGGTCGCCGCGAAACGGGAGATTCGCCGCGTCAGTCCGTTGCGTGCTGAATACCACAACGCGCGGCAAAACCCCACGGCAGGTTCAGGAGAGATTCTTCAGGGGAGAGGTTCGGGAAGCGGTCTGCGTTTCCAGGGCGTTTTTCACGGCCAGCCCGATGCGTTCGATCTGGTAGGGCTTCCGTACGTATTCCCCGGCTCCCAAGCGCTGGGCTTCCTTGACGCGTTCGGTCTCGGAGTAGCCGCTGACGATGATCGCCTTCTGACCCGGGTGCAGTTCGAGGATGCGGCGGTAGGTTTCCAGTCCGTCCATGCCCGGATCCATGACCATGTCCAGCAGGAGCAGATCGACCCTGTTGGTTTTCAGGTATTCCAGTGCCTCTTCGCCGCTGGTCGCCGTCGCCACGCGGTAACCGAGCCGGCGCATCAGGATCGAGGCGATTTCTCTCTGCTCTTCCACGTCGTCGATCACGAGGATGGATTGTCCGGCGCCCTGGTACTCCTCGATCTTGAAGGTGGAAAAATGACGCGGCACTGCCCGGCGTGTGGCAGGCAGATAGACGGAGAAGATCGTCCCGCCGCCCGGACGGGCCGCGACTTCGATGTACCCGCTGTGGTCCTTGACCGTTCCCCAGACGACGGCGAGTCCCAGGCCCGTACCGCTGCGGCCCATCACCTTCTTGGTATAGAAGGGCTCGAAGATCCGCTCCAGGTCGTCCTCGGCGATCCCGATGCCCTCGTCGGCCACCGAAAGGACGACGTAATCTCCTGCCGCCACCTCGTCATAGCCGCGGATCGGCCGGTCGATATAGGCGTTCCGGGTCTGGACGGTGATCGTGCCGGCCTGCTGCATGGCTTCCGCCGCATTGGACAGGAGATTCATCACCGTCTTCGAGAGATGGATGGAAGAGCCCGTGACGTTGAGGAGGTTCGCTTCGAGGTTCACCTCGAACGCCACGTGCGGGTGGAAGCTCTTGAGCTTTTCATGCTCCGGCGTCTGAAGGTGGTCGGAGATGATCGTATTGAGATTGACGACTTCGTCGGGGATGGCTCCCCGTCTTGCGAGCGTCAGGAGGTCTTGGACGATGGCCGCCGCCTTCTCGCCCGACTTCTGGATCGTCAGGATCGGTTTCCGCAGAAGACTGTCCGGCGGGAGCTGCATGAGCAGCAGTTCCGGATAACTGACGAGTCCTCCGAGGATGTTGTTCAGGTCGTGCGCCACGCCGCCGGCGAGCGTGCCCAGGGCTTCCATCTTCTGGGAGCGCTGCAGCCGCGCCTCGAGGAGCTTTTTCTCCTCTTCCGTCTGCTTGCGGATCGACAGGTCGCGATTGTAAACGACGCATCCGATGAAGTTGCCCTCGCCGTCATACATGGCCTTTTCCTTGCGCCAGACGGGCAGTACGGACCCGTTCTTGCAGAGGAGCTCCACCTCGCCTTCGACGTAACCGTTCACCTTGAGTTGGTTGAACTTGCGCTCGAAGACGGACCGGCTCGCCTCGGCGAAGGTTTCCTTCGTATGCCTGCCGACCAGCTCCGCCCGGCGGTAGCCGAGCAGCGTGAGCTGCGTCCGGTTGCAGTCCAGGAGATAGCCGCGGCCGTCCAGAACCTCCACGCCGTCCGGAGCGGCCTCGAAGAGCAGCCTGTAGTTGTCCTTCTTGTCGAGGTTTCGCGTGATGTCGCGGATCATGCGATACAGCTCGAAACTCTCCAGGGCGTTCGCACTGGAAAGCAGGATGATCGAAAGGAGTGAGAGGAAGATGTCCGGGATGTGCGGAGTCTCCCCGCCGATCAGGCCCGCGAACATTCCCCGCGTGCGCGACGAGGTGGTCATGACGTGCAGGATGATCTGTTTCCGGCGGTCGCGGGTCGCCACGATGACCGGGCGTTTCTCGCGGAGCGCCCAGGCGAAAATCTCGTTTTCGACCAGGGCGTCCACTTCCCCGGTCATGTAGGCCGCGAAGGATTCGGGACTGGTATGGGCGGCCGAAAATTCCTGATCCTGTTCGTTGACGAGGAAGAAGGAGATGGCTTCGAACTCCATGAGCGTCTGGATCCGATTGCGGGTTTCCTGCAGAATCACTTCGGAGCTGTGGAGCTTGTTGATGCTGGACTGAAAATCCCCGAGGGAAGCCGCCATCTCCAACGCGTCGAGCGTGTAGCGATTCGCCTTCTCCAGGAAGCGGACCCGCTTCTCCAGATAGGGGATGTTCTTCACGGATTCAATTCTTGCTCGCGTCGCCATAAAAAAACCCGAAAATCTCGCCCGATTGGCGGTCCGCCTGCTTGATGATCAGGGGCAGGGTGTTTTCCGACAGGTTGATCGTTTTCCAGACGGCCTCATGCAGCCTGGGGATCAACCGCTGTCCGCTGCAGCCGCCGGCGACGGCGTGGGTCACGATGTCCGCCAGATTCAGGATCGCCGGTTCCAGCGGGCTTCGAGACGCCAGCGGTTCGTGGTGATGCGTCACGACGTTTTCCAGCGAGAAGGGCAGCTTCCACTGTTCCAGGAGCTTTCCGCCGATGGTCGCATGATCGAAACCCAGGCGATCCCGTTCGAGCTCGTACAGGACGTGGCCGTTTCGCTTCGCGACCTGCAGCATCTCGCAGGAGATCTCCGGTGCATACTGCAACAGCAGGAGGCGGCCGATGTCGTGAAACAATCCGGCGACGAACAGCCGCTCCGTGTTCTGGATGTTCTTGTATCCGGCGACGATGCGTCCGATCGTCCCGCAGACGATGCTGTGGCGCCAGAACATGCCCATGTCGATATAGGCGGAGGGGACCTTCCGGAAGGCGTCGATGAGGCTGACGCCGGTCGCCAGTGTGCTCAACTGATTGGTGCCCACGATGGAGACGGCCCGGAACAGGTTGTCGATCTTGGAAGGGAATCCGTAAAAGGCGCTGTTGACGATCTTCAGCAGCCGGGCGGACAGGCTGGTGTCCTTGCTGATGAGGTTGGCGATGTCGAAAGCCGAACTGTTGGGCCGGGTGATGGTCTCGTTGATCTTCAGGAAGATGCCCGGCAGCGTCGGCAGTTTGATTTCATGATTCAGGAAGTCCGCCACGTTCGGAGGCACAGCCTTCGCGGTATGCGTGGCCGCCGGGGGGCTGACGCCGTTGCCGTTCCCGGCGGCGGTCTCCTCCCCCTGCTGGATCTCACGCGCCTTGCGCGCCACGCACAGGTGATAGAGCTCCCGAATGGCGGGATGCTCCGCGTCGTTGAGTGCGAAACGATCGCGGGTCAGCTTTTCGGCCGCCTCCAAGGTCGCGGAATCGATGTCTTCCGTCAGCTTCTGCTCGACTTCTTCTTTCGTCACGCCCTGGATATCCGCCTCGACGACCCCCCACATCTTGAGGATGCGGATGTGCTTGTCCGTAAGGGTCGTGCCGCCGGCGGCAAGGAAACGGCCGTTGCGGTCGCGCACATCCTCCGCAAGCACCATGCCATTCTTCAGTGCAGTGATGTTGATGAGCCCCATATCGACACGCCCACGCAAAGATGTTGCAGGTTTCTACCGTGCTATATCGTCGCATTGCGGACAATTCTTTAACCCTTTTTCAATAAGGTTTGCCATTTGACGAATCGATCGCTAAGATAGCCGAAATTTCCCCTCGAAATGCCTCCTTTGGATGGAAATGCTGCGGAAAGGGGAATCGTACCCCGTCTCCCGGCGATCGCCGGGGAGCGAGGGAGACAGGAAGCCGCATGACGGGATTCACTTGCCGCATCGAAACGGCGCTCTTGAGCCGTTTCCGGGCCCGGCCTGTACGACTTTTTTTCAGGCAGGGCCGGACACGGGCCTGCCTGATCCTCGCGGGGCTGCTCTGCTTCATGTCCGCGGCCGCCGCCGCTTCGCCGGAGGCCTTTCCACAACCGGCCGGCGCCGTGAGCGATTTCGCCGGCGTTGTGCCTCCGGAATTGCGGGCGCGGATGGAGGATCTCAGCAGGGAAGTCCTGCAGAAGACCGGCGTTTCCGTCGTCGTCGCCGCCCTGGAGACGATCGGGGACGGCGATGTGGACGATTATGCAAACCGCCTCTATTCCGCATGGGGAATCGGGAAGAAGGGAGAGGACCGGGGCGTCCTCATCCTGCTCGCCGTCCGCGAGCGCCGGATCCGCATCGAGACCGGTTACGGTGTGGAGGGAATCCTCCCCGACGGGCTGGCCGGCGAGATTCTGGACCGCTACGCCATTCCGCATCTGAAAAAGAACGATTTCGGCCCCGGTCTCTACAACGCCCTCGCCGCCGTTTCAGCGGTCATCGCAAAGGATGCGGGCGTCGAACTGACGGGTCTGCCCCGGCGGGAATCCCGCAGCGCGGGAAAGCGCGCCCGCGAGGGGAATTGGCTGACGCCGGTTCTCCTGATCCTTGTTGCAGCAGTGCTCCTCGGAACGAAGAGGGGCCGGGAGGATATCCTGCCGCTGCTGCTTGTGCTGCTTGCCAGCGGCGGCGGCAGTCGACGCGGCGGCTTTGGCGGTTTCGGCGGGGGCGGTTTCGGCGGCTTCGGCGGGGGGAGCAGCGGGGGCGGCGGCGCCAGCCGTGGTTTCTGACGGGTCTGAAGAATTCATTGCCGACGGCTGCGAAAAGCCTGTTGAAAAAGATCCGCAACCGCGGCAGAATCCGTATCTGCGGGAACGATTCGGCGGCAGCGCACGGGAGCGGGCCCGGGAGAAGAAGGCGGGAGGATTGCATGGCGAAAAAGCCCGATAAGCCGGAAGAGATCTTTCCGGAATTTCGCGAAGATTTCGAGAGGCTGTTCGGAAGCGAACTCGTCGCGATCATTCTCTACGGAAGCGGCGCGGCGGGCCGGTACGTTCCCGGGCGTTCCGACATCAATTTCCTCGTCGTCCTGACCGAAACAGGCATGGAGCGGATCGACCGTGCCGTCGACGCGGTGAACCGCTGGCGGAAGCGCGGGGTGGCGACGCCGCTCTTCATGACGCCGGCCTATGTGCAGGACTCTCTCGATTCCTACCCGATCGAGTTCCTGAACATGAAGCGCGAGCACGTTCTGGTCTGCGGCCAGGACGTCCTCGCGGACCTGACGTTCGAACCCGTGCACCTGCGGCTCCAGATCGAGCGGGAGCTGAAAGGGAAGATCCTCCATCTGCGCACCGGTTTTCTCGAAGCGGAGGGGAAAGCCGGGAAACTGAGGGAACTGATCCGCGTCTCCCTGACCGCCTTCCTGTCGCTCTTTACCGCCCTCCTGTACCTCAAGGGCGGCGAGGTTCCCTCCGACCGCAGGGAAATCGTACGCGCCCTGTCCCGCATCCTGCCGCTGGACGAGACCGTTTTCTTCCGCTGCCTGGAGATCCGCGAGGGGCTGGACGCCCTGTCTTCGGCAGGCGTGAAGGCGGCCTTTCTCGAGTACATGAAGGAGATCGAACGGCTCTGCGTGAGCATCGACAGGGCCGAGCTTTAGCACGACGAGCGGGACAAAATCGAAACGTGGGGAGGAAGAAATGAGCAAGACAAAGATGATCCTCATTGCAGCGGCGGTCGTCATCATCCTTGGAGGCCTTTCGCTGTATGGTTTCTTCAAGGGGACCTACAACCGCTTCGTTGCGATGGATGAGGCGGTGAAATCGGCCTGGGCGCAGGTGGACAATCAGCTTCAGCGCCGCTACGACCTCATCCCCAACCTGGTGGAGACCGTGAAAGGATACGCCAAACAGGAGCGGGACGTCCTTGTCGAGGTGACCAACGCCCGGGCCAGAGTGGGAGGGGCGGCGACGGTCCCCGACAAGATCAGCGCCAACAACGAACTGTCGTCGGCCCTGGGCCGTCTCCTGGTCGTCGTCGAACGGTACCCGGATCTGAAATCCAGCGCGAACTTCATCCGCCTGCAGGACGAACTGGCGGGGACGGAAAACCGGATATCGGTCGAACGCCGCCGCTACAACGAAGCCGTCCAGGCTTACAACGTCGCCATCCGCAGTTTCCCGGCGAATCTGCTGGCGAGTCTGTTTTCCTTTGAAAAGGCGGCGTTTTTCGAGGCGCCTGCCGTTGCAAAGTCCGCCCCGCAGGTCAAGTTCTAGCCTGCGGATTTTCCCGCGGCACCGGCCGCGGCCGCCCCGCGGAACGCGGGGTAGGAAGACGAAAGGAGGAGTCCGAGCATGTTGCCTTTCCGAAAGATCCTTCACCCGACGGATTTCAGCGCTCCGTCCCTGGTGGCGCTGGAGGCCGCCAAAGAACTGGCAGCGCAGTTTTCGGCCGAGCTGTCCGTTGTTCACGTCGTTTCGGCCGTGCCGCTGCTGCCGGTCATGGAGGGGACGTCGTCCTTCGACGTCGAGACGTACCAGGCGGAGCTGATCGCCTGTTCGCGCCAGGCCCTGGATGACCTGATCCGGAAGCATTTCCCGAACGGCGGGGTCCGTTCCGATCTGCTGCACGGAAATCCCGCCGATCAGATCGTCCGCATCGCCGAGAAGGAGGGCGTCGATCTGATCGTGTTGGCCACCCACGGGCAGACAGGCTGGCGGCACCTCGTTTTCGGATCCGTTGCGGCGCGGGTGGTCCGGCTGGCGCCCTGTCCGGTTCTGACCGTGCGCGCGCCCTATATCGACAGACCCTGAAGGAGTTTGAAGACAAAGGGGAATTCAAGGGGGACGGGATGACTCGGGGAAGCGACGGGCGCGGATGGGTGAAGGAATTTTCCGGCCGCACCGGGAAGGCCCTGCGGTTCATCCGCGAGGTCCTTTACGGATACACCACCCACGAACTGAACCTGGAACTGAGGAAGGAACGGGCCCAGGTGGAACGGCTCTTCATGCTCGCCGTTTTCGGTGACCTCGTCGGCCTGCCCATCCTCCCCCCTTACTATGCCATGCGGATCCTGCCCTTCATCGTTCCATCGCTGCGGACCTGGAAGAGGAGCCTGCTGAGGGAGCGGGATCTGACGGACCTGGCCACGGCCGACCTCTAGCCCATCAGGCTGTGTAAAAGGCCCGTCTGCGGCGTTTCCTCATTCCTCGATTCCTCGTCGCTGCGGCGTACGTTCCAGTGCGCCTCACGGATCGAGACTTCGGGGGCCTTGCATCCGAGCCTTTCCGGACCGCCTGGATAAAGAACCCCGTCATTTCGTCCTGATCGATCATGTCCTGCCGGTAGGGCGCTGGGAAGGATTTTCGGTACTTCGAAAAATCTTCGCGATCCGGGGCAGGATAGGATCGATCATCCTTGAAAAATCCTTCCTTGGCAGTCAACAGGCAGGGGCGGCCCGGGTTTTCCAGATGCCGCCGTCCATGACGATCCGCGAGGGGACGCCGGGCGCCGGGTCCTTGCGCCCCGGGAGGGAATACGCCGGATCGTTCGGCAGGAGAACGCCGTAAACATCCCCTTCGGCGAAGGCCTCGGGGAGGACCGGCTCGATCCGGCGGTGCATGGCGGCGGCAAACAGGGCGTCCGCCGTCGCGAAGGCGACGAGTTCCTCCACCGTCCGCAGCGTCGGCGGCATGAGGACGATCATGCCTTCTCCGTGCAGGGCCAGGGCCTCCCCGGGTGTCAGCCACTGGCACTCCGTCATTTCCGAGTGATCCTGAAGAGCCGTCTGGCCGGCCGGCAGGCGGGCCAGGAAGAACCGCGCGTCGAAGCGGCGCGGCTCCACCGCGGGCGTAATCCAGCGCGAATAGGGGGTGAGCCGGTCGAGGGCGTAGTGGAACTTCTCGTAGCGGGCGATTTCGGCAAGGCTCAGCGAGCGGCTGCGAAGTCCGCCGCGGCAGGCCGACCTGCGGACCGCCGCGGCAGGCCCCGCGGCATCAAGCGGCAGGCCGTCGCGCCCGTTGGCCAGCAGAATCCCCGACTCCTCGAAGGTCTCCCGGACGGCCGCGACGAAGAGGCCGCGGGCCCTTGCAACGGGCAGGGAAGGCTCCTGCAGGAGGACGTTGACGCCCGGGGGCGGCGCATCCAGGCAGGGGAGAAGGTCGTCCGCCATGTCCGCGTCGTCCAGCCGTCCGCCCGGAAACACGAAGGCCCCACCCATGAATGTCTGACGCTGGTGGCGGCGCATGAGAAGCACTTCGAACGGTCTGCCCCGTTCTTCGCGGACGACGATGACGGTCGCCGCATCCAGCGGCTCCACAGGCTCTGCTGGAGGCGATTTCAGGAATTCACTCGGCATGATCGGAATCGGATCCTTTCCAAAGAAACGTTCTTCCGCCTTCAGGGCGGGTATTCTTTCGTTCTCGCGTCTATCGGGCCATCATGCCGCCGTCGTCGACGAGGACATGGCCCGTCAGATAGGCGGAGGCGTCGGAAGCGAGGAAGACCGCCACGGCCTTGATGTCGTCCGCCTCGCCGATCCGTCGCATCGGGATCATCGCCAGGATCCGGTCGCGCACCTCCTGGAACTCCGGTTTCTCGATATAGGCCATCATGTCGGTGCGGAAGAAGCCGGGGGCGATGGCATTGACGCGGATCCGGTAAGGCGCGAGCTTCACCGCCAGGTTCATGGTGAGCAGGTTGACCGCCGCCTTGGTCGAGTTGTAGGGGACGGCCGGATGCATGGCCTCCTCGGTGCCCCGGAACCCCATGACGGAGGAGATGTTGATCATGTTGCCGCCTCCCTGGTTCTTCATGACGGCCGCAACCTTCTGCGAGAGGATCCAGACGCCGCGGACATTGACGTTGAACATCTGGTCCCATCGCTCGATCGGGAATTCCAGCGTCGGCGCCCCCCAGCTGGCCCCGGCGTTGTTGACGAGGATGTCGATCCGGGAGAATTCCGCCAGCACCGTACGGATCATGGCGTCGATCTCCTCCGGTTTCCCCATGTCGCATGCGACGGGAAGAACCCGCACGCCGAAATTCCGACGGATCTCTTCCGCGGCTGCTTCGAGATTCTTCATTTTGCGCGACGCGAGGACGAGATCGGCCCCCGCCTCCGCCAGCCCCTCGGCGATGAATTTCCCGATTCCGCGCCCGCCGCCCGTGACGAGCGCCACCTTTCCGCCCAGCCGGAACATATCCTGCAGTCTCATGACGACCTCCTCAAGGCGCATAGGGCCTCTTCCGGCCGCCGGGGCGGCGGACCGTGAGGCGGCGCATTGTAGCGGCGTTGTCTTCCTTTTGTCAAATCATTCGTCACCGCGGCGGTCGCCAACTCTCCGTCATCGCTGAGTTTTTCGTGAGACGGCCCGGCGGAAGAAAATGATGCGCCGATATTGACAGGCCGGAAAGAATGATTACATTGGGGCATCATCCCGTGAAAATAGAGGAGTCATGAGAGGAACAGCAGGAAAATCCTTCGTTTTCATCGGTGCTGTCTTACTGTACGGTCGCGTGTCGGCGCGCACCCCCCAGCCGGACCCATTCTTCGCGAAAGTTCTTACTTTTGCCGCCATCGGAAGGAGCGGCAAATGATTCCATAAGTTCAAGGAGGTGGAAACATGAAGATCAGACCCCTGCAGGATCGAGTCGTGGTGCTGAGGACGGAAAGGGATGAAAAGACGGTGGGCGGGATCATCATTCCCGACACGGCCAAGGAAAAACCCCAGGAGGGCAAGGTTGTCGCCGCCGGACCCGGGAAAAGGGACAAGGACGGCACGCTGATTCCCCTGGATGTGAAGAAAGGCGATCAGATCCTCTTCAGCCGCTACGCCGGCAATGAGGTCAAGATCGACGGCGTGGAGCATCTCATCATGCGTGAAGACGACATACTCGGCGTTATCGAATCGTAGCGAAAAGGAGGACAGGAGAAGATGGCAGCGAAAGACATCAAATACAGCGGTATTGCCCGCGAGAGGATCATGACCGGGGTCGATACCCTGGCCAACGCGGTCAAGGTCACCCTGGGACCGAAGGGGCGGAACGTGCTGATCGAAAAATCGTGGGGCGCCCCGACCATCACCAAGGACGGTGTGACGGTCGCCAAGGAGATCGAGCTGGAGGACAAGTTCGAGAACATGGGCGCCCAGATGGTCAAGGAAGTCGCTTCCAAGACTTCGGACACGGCCGGCGACGGCACCACGACCGCGACGGTCCTGGCGCAGAGCATCTATCGCGAGGGATCGAAACTGGTCGCCGCCGGGATGAATCCGATGTCGCTCAAGCGCGGCATTGACAAGGGCGTCGTCATCGTCGTGGAAGAGCTGAAGAAGATGAGCAAGACGATCCGCGACAAAAAGGAAATCGCCCAGGTCGGCAAGGTGTCGGCGAACAACGACAGCGCCATTGGCGACATCATCTCCGAGGCGATGGAGAAGGTCGGTAAGGAGGGCGTCATCACCGTCGAGGAAGCCAAGGCGATGGAGACGACGCTGGAGATCGTGGAGGGCATGCAGTTCGACCGCGGCTACATCTCACCCTACTTCGTCACCGACGCGGAGAAGATGGTGGTGGATCTGGAAGACCCCCTCATCCTCCTGCACGAGAAGAAGATCGCCAACATGAAGGAATTGCTTCCTCTTCTGGAGCAGATCGCCAAACGGGGCCGGCCGCTGCTGATCATCGCCGAGGACGTCGAGGGCGAGGCGCTGGCGACGCTGGTCGTCAACAAGATCCGCGGCACGTTCAAGTGCGCGGCCGTCAAGGCCCCCGGTTTCGGCGACCGCCGCAAGGCCATGCTCGAGGACATCGCCATTCTCACGGGCGGCAAGCTGATCGCGGAAGACCTGGGCCTGAAACTGGAGGGGGTCACCCTCAACGATCTCGGAACCGCCAAGAAGGTCACGATCGACAAAGACAATACGACGATCGTCGACGGCGGCGGCAAGAAGAGCGACCTCGAAGGCCGCGTGAAGCAGATCCGGGCGCAAATCGAGGAGACGACCTCCGATTACGACCGCGAGAAACTCCAGGAGCGTATGGCGAAGCTGGTCGGCGGCGTGGCCGTCATCCGGGTCGGCGCCGCGACGGAACTGGAAATGAAGGAGAAAAAGGCCCGCGTCGAGGATGCGCTCAACGCGACGAGGGCAGCCGTCGAGGAAGGCATCGTTCCCGGCGGCGGCGTGGCCCTGCTGCGCACGGAGAAGAAACTGTCGGAAGCGAAACTTCCCGAAGACGAACAGCACGGCCTCAACATCGTCAGGCGCGCCGTGGAGGAGCCGCTGCGGCAGATCGCGGTCAACGCGGGTTTCGAAGGCTCCGTCGTGGTGGAAAAGGTCCGAGAGTTGAAAGCGAACTCCGGCCTCGATGCGGAAAGCGGCCAGTACGGGGACATGCTTGCCGCCGGCATCATCGACCCGACGAAGGTCGTCCGGTTCGCCATCCAGAATGCGGCATCCGTTTCTTCGCTGCTTCTCACCACGGAGGCCATGGTCGCCGAGAAGCCCAAGAAGAAGGAAGCGGCGCCGATGCCGGGCGGGATGCCTCCGGGAGGCGACTACGACTACTAGGCGGCCGTTGAAAAACGCCCGTCTGCGGCGTTTCCCTCATCCTTCGCCGTTCAGCGTACGTCCAGTACGCCGCACGGCTCAGGATTTCGGGAGCCTTGCACCCAGGCATTTTTGAACGGCCTGGGACGGTATTTTCGAGAACCTGCGAGGATCGAAAGAGGGTGCGGCTACTTAAGCGGCCGTTGAATCCGGCAGCGAGCGCCGCCGCCCGGAGGGGGCGGACGAGCGAATGAAGAACAGACCGGCGTCCTTGGGGATCGCAGTCTTCTCCGGAGCTCGCTCCGGAGAAGACTGCCAAGACGCCCGTCTACAGCGTTTCCTTAGAGTCCCTGAACCCCACGCCCCTGCCATCCGAGGGGCGTGGGGATTCTCGTTCGGCGGACTGAACATTGTGCTATGAGAGATTACTACGAAATTCTGGAAGTGGGCCGCGACGCCGAGGAAGAAGAGATCAAGAAGGCCTATCGGAAGATGGCCCTCAAGTTCCATCCGGACCGCAATCCCGGCGACCGGGAGGCGGAGGAAAAATTCAAGGAAGCTGCGGAAGCATACGAAGTCCTCAGCAACGCCGAGAAGCGGGCAACCTATGACCGGTTCGGTCATGACGGGCTGCGCAACAGCGGTTTTCAGGGTTTTTCCCGGGCGGACGACATCTTCAGCGCCTTCGGCGACATCTTTTCGGACATGTTCGGCTTCGGCGCGGGCTTCGGCGGGCGCCGGAGTGCCGAAAGGGGATCGGACCTCCAGTACGATCTGACGATTTCTTTTTCGGAGGCCGTTTTCGGCGCCGAAAAGGAGATCGTCATTCCGAAACTCGAGACCTGCGGGCGTTGCGGGGGGACGGGCGTCGAGCCCGGGCATGAGCCCGAGGTGTGCGCCACGTGCGGCGGCAGGGGGCAGGTCAGCCGGTCGCAGGGATTCTTCCACATCAGCACGACCTGCCCGCGCTGCCGGGGGAGGGGACAGGTCATTTCCTATCCCTGCACGGGCTGTTCCGGCGCGGGACGGATCGAGCAGCCGAAGCGGCTCAAGGTCAACATACCGGCCGGCGTGGACACGGGGATGCGCCTGCGGCTCTCAGGCGAAGGAGAAGCGGGCGCCGGCGGCGGTCCTCCGGGAGACCTCTACGTGCTTCTCACGGTGGAAGCGCACGAACACTTCGAGCGCCAGGGAGAGAATGTCATCGTCCGCGTGCGGATATCGTTCCCCGAGGCGGCATTGGGCCGGACCTTGGACGTTCCGTCGCTGGAAGGCATGGAGGCCGTGACGGCTCCGCGGGGAACGCAGCCCGGCGACCTTCTGCGGCTGCCCGGCAAGGGCATCCCCCGCCTCCGGGGCCGCGGGCGCGGAGACCTCATCGTCGTCTTCGACGTGCAGACGCCCACGAAGCTTTCGAAACGCCAGGAAGAACTGCTGAAGGAAATGCTCGGTCTCGAGAACAAACAGGCAGGGGGCGGAAATCGCGCCTGGAACTTCTTCGAAAAGAAAGTGAAGGGACGCTGAGATGGGCGACCCTGGCATCGGATCAGGGCGATTCTTTGCCGCAGACGCTTCCCCGCAGCGAATCCCACAGACTTCCGGCCGCAACCGGCTTCCACGGGGCATCCGGTTCTTCATTGGCATGCAGGAGCCTGCCGTCGGCGGTGAAATACCGGACGCCGACGAAGCGGATGGCCTTGTTCCGGCAGTCGATGCCGGCCGAGATCTCCAGGTAGCGGAACCCTGCGGAGGATTTCTTTGCTTTCCTGATCTCAGCCTGGACCTGCCTCGTGTAACGGCTTTTCCCGGAGGGCGCGATCCTGCAGACCGCGAGGGATTCGTCCGGCGATCTCTTCGTGAGGCGGCTCGAGTCCAGATAAACGGCGTCGCGGTACTTGGTGTAGCCGACGAAGGTCCATGGTTCCGCCGCCGGACCGTCCGCAGCCTGGAGCGGGGCGGTCATCAGGAATATTGCCGCCGCGGCGGAGAGGATGAACGCCCTCATGCCGGCTCCTTCAGCTCTTGCGGCTTGTCTTGGCGATAAAGGAAGACAGGATCTGGCTGACCTTCTTGTTGCTTCCGCATTTGGGACAACGCGGCTTCTTCCTGTCGTGTTCGGAAACGGACGTCGTCACCGAAAACTTCCTGTTGCAGGCTGCGCACCGATACTCGTAGGTCGGCATAGGGTCCTCCTTTGGTGAAAGGAAACAAGGAAGTCTCATTGTAGCGACGTTGAGACCCTTGTCAAGAGGGGGATGACCCGACAGGTGTTTCCCGATTGGCCCTCTACAGCGAGAGGGCAGTCTTGTAGGCATCCCACACGGCGTCTTTCACCTTGCGCGGCGAGACACAGTCTCCGATCGTGTACACCTCGTCGACGATGCCTGTGAGCTCTCCGAGCAGCCCATTTTCGGATTTCATACCGACCGAGACGATGACCGTATCCGTTTTCAGAGAGGACTTCGATCCATCGCTCGATTTGAGCACGACACCGTCCATGGCAATGGTTTCCAATTTGCAGTTTGTGAGGATCTTGACATTTTTTTCCTTGAGACTTTCGATGATCATGTCTCTGTTTGCATGGAAAAGTTCGGGCGCCAGTTCGGGCAGCTGTTCGCAGAGCGTGATGCTTCTGGACGAATCAGCCAATTCACAGGCGAGCTCACAGCCCGTAGCGCCGCCGCCGACAATGACAGCGGAAGAACCGACTTCAACGCGCTCTTCGAGCACGTCCAAAGCCGTCAGACACTTCACGGAACTGCCAACCGGCACTCGGAAGACTTGAAGCGGCGTGGATCCAGTTGCCAAGAATACGACATCGGGATTCTCTCTTTTTACGGTTTCGATGGTAACCGTCCTGCCGAGCCTGATCTTGACGTTTTCCTTCCGGACTTGCCGGATCTGGAACCTCAGAAGTCTTTCATAGTCTTTCTTCAAATGGTGTTTGCCGACCACCTTCAGCAAACCGCCGAGATTCGCGCTCTTCTCGTACAACGTCACGCGATGTCCTCTCAACGCCGATATAAGCGCCGCTTCAAGTCCTGCCATTCCACCCCCGATGACCATCACCTTCTTGGGATTTTTGCTTTCTCGTACTTCCAGCCTTCTTTCATCACCACAGGCCGGATTGACGGCGCAACTGAGGTGTCTCGACTGGTAAATCCTGCGGAAGCATTCATGGCAACCGATGCAGGGGCGAATGTCATCCTCCCGTCCGGTTCTGCACTTCCTGACGAACTCGGGATCCGCAAGGAGGGGTCTTCCGATCGCCACAAAATCGGCGTCCCCATTTTCGAGCACCTGATTCACCAGCTGCGGATACCCGAGTCTGCCAACGGTAATGACAGGAATCCGGACTTTCTTCTTCACTTCCCTGGCCACCTCCACCATGCATCCGGGTTCCTGATACTCCGGAGGGTGAGGCCAATACCAGTTCTCATAGCAGCCGACGTCGACGTGCAGGGCCGCAACGCCTTCCTCTTCAAGCACCTTGGCAATTTTCAATCCTTCTTCTCTTTCCCTGCCGCCTTCAATGCGATGTTCCAACCCATAGCGGTAGACGATGGGGAAATCACTGCCGACCGCCTGCCGGATCTTCCGGATCACCGATAAGGGGAATTTCATCCGCCCCCAGAAATCACCGCCGTAACTGTCCTTTCGCCTGTTCCATAGGGCCGTTTTGAACTGATCCAGAAGGTATCCTTCGTGTCCGTGGAGTTCGATGCCGTCGAATCCGCCTTCTCTTGCGACGAGGGCGGCGTGCGCCAGCGCGTCGATCAGCCCCTCAATTTCCTCAAGGGTCATTTCACGGGCCATCTTATCAGGGGTCCAGTAGAGAGGGGTTTCGGAAGGTGCGAAGGGGCGATGGCCGGTGATCGCGACCAACGATGGACGATAAACCCTTCCCCATCCTGCCGTAAGCTGTGCAAATATCTTGCAGTCGTGATCGTGAATCCGTTCCGTCAACCGCTTAAGATTTCTGGTCTTGATCAGGTGATCGAATGTGGGAAGAAGCTTGATCCCGTCGGCCTCCCACGGTTCATATCGATTGGTAGCCAGGCAGAGAGTTGTGAGAATCAAGCCGACGCCGCCACGCGCCCGCTCTTCATAATAATCGATCGCCCGATCGGAAAACAGACCGTCCGGGTCGGTGAGGGCGCCGATTCCCATGGGGGCCATCAGCAAACGGTTCTTCACTCTGACCGACCCGATTTCGCCTGGTCGGAAAATAAACGGATACATTGTCATGTCCTGGATATCCTTTTTGCTTTTTCGAGACCCCTCATCCTTTCAAGGGATTCATGCCGGTGAGTCTCTCCGGGTTGAATTCCCCGCCGCTTGCGGCGAAGAAGAACATTTGCAAATCCATCAAAAATACCACGCTGCTTGCGGCGGGGAGGTTCATTTCACTTCTGCTCTTTTTGTCGCGTCCATCGTCCTTTACATCCTGTTCGGCAACCACAGGGATATGATCGGGACGAAGATGATCATGAGCAGGCCAATCCATTCGATAATCAGGAAAGGGATGGAGGAATAATACACGTCTCTCAACTCCACACTATCCGGCAGAATGCTCTTCATGTAGAACAAATTGAGGCCGAAGGGCGGACTGATATACGCCATTTCCAGATTGATCGTATAAAGGATCCCGAACCAGATGGGACTCAACCCCCAGTTGACGATCAGAGGGAAAAACACCGGCAGGGTGATCAGCATGATGCCGATGGGATCCAGAAACATTCCCAGCACGAACAGGATGAGCATCATGATCAGAATGAGCACCCATTTGTTCAGATCGAGACCGCTGATCATGCTGTAGACGAATTCCCCTGCACCCGACGTTGTGTAAATGTGGACGAAGCACTTTGCGCCGACGACAATCCACATGATCATCGTGGATGTCGTCAGGGTCTCTTCAAGAGACCGGTTGAAAATCTCCCACGTCATTTTCCGGTTCAGGCAGACGACCAAGAACGCCGCCAAGGCTCCGATGCCGGCGGCTTCCGTCGGCGTGCAGATCCCGAAGTAAATGACGCCCAAGACAACGACGACCAGACACAGCGGTGCGCCGATGCTTTTCAGGCTGATGATCTTTTCCTTCAAGCTGACCCTCTCCTCCGGCGGAAGAGCGGGACCGTAGGATGGACGCAGGCCGCACAGGATAACGGCGTACGCGATAAAGAAGCCGGCAAGCATGATGCCCGGCATGATGCCCGCCATGAACAGCTTTCCCACGGACTCGCCGGTGATGCTTCCATAGACGACCATGATGATGCTCGGCGGGATGAGGACGCCCAGAGAACCTCCCCCGATCACCGTTCCGATGGCGAGTTTCCGGTCGTACCCCCGGCCGATCATCGAGGGGAGTGCGATCAGACCCATCGCGACCGTCGCCGCACCGCTGATGCCCGACATGGCGGCGAAAACCGCACAGATGATGATCGTTCCCACGGCAAGTCCGCCCCGCAGCCCTCCCATCCACTTGTACATTGCGTCATAAAAGCCTTCCGCAATGCCCGAATACTGCAGGTACTTGGCCATGAGGATGAAGAGCGGGATCGCGAGCAGGATGTAGCTTTCCCATTCGCCGTTCGCGGTCGTCGCGATGAGGTAAAGGCCTTGGGGACCCATGTTCCAGAGAGTGAAGAGGACCATGGTCCCGCCGAGGGCAAAGGCGATCGGCATGCCGGTCGTCAACAGGATCACGAGGAGTGAAAAGATGATCAGCGTAGTGAGAGCAACACTCATTTTGCCACCTCCTTCTCACCGGCGGAGAAAGAGCCAGGCTGCTTCTTCGTCACCAACATGTAAAGGTCCATTATCAGCGCGGAAACTACCCGCAGCAGGATAAGACCCACCCCGATGAAGAGGGCCAGCTTGACCGGCCACAGAACCGGATCCCATGCGGAGCCGGAAACCTGCATCTCCTGAATCGAAAGAACAAGCTGATTGGTTACATACTTTAAGAAGAAATACAGGAAGAGGATGGTCACGGGATAGGTGCAAAGTCTCATATACGCCTGGGCCCTGCCATTCAGATGGATGTACAGCATATCGACATTCACGAACTTTCCCTTTTGAAGCGTATAGGCTCCGCCGAGGGCGACAAAAGCGGTCATGAGATACCCGCTCAATTCCCCGGCCCAGATGGTCGGCGCATTGAATGCATACCTCGCGACGACTTCATAAGATATGACAAGCATCAGCAAACCGACAAAGTACATGGCGATCCTGCCGGCAATATTCGATGCCTTTTCTATGACATTCATCAGGTGCATTACAATTTTCATGAGTCACCTCGGTTGATGTTGCGCTACAAATGCCTGTATGAATAAAATGATGACATCGCGGGAGACGTATTACCAGTTATGTCGCCGCTGCCGGACCCGGCACGCCGGCCGATCATCTCCCGCATTGCCTGAAAGGTTCTGGGGGCAACCGCCGCGCACAGCCGTCCTTTCGGGAGATCCGTCGGGATCTCCCGAAAGGACTTGAGCGGTCATTGCCGCGCCGGCAACGGAAACCGATGCAGAAAACGGCTACTTCGCTGTCTTCTTGTACTCCTTCAAGAGATCGATGAACTTCTTGGAGGAGGCAGATTTTTTTGCAGCCTCATCCCAAATAGGTACCGAAGCGGCCTCGAATGCGGACATCGTCTTGTCCGACAGGCGGACGACCTTCACGCCGACGGCCTCAGCCTTCTTGATGTCTTCTTCTTCGGCCTTCGCGTAATCCTCTTTATAGGCGTATGCCGCATCGACGGCTGACTGCTGAACGATCTTCTTGAAATCGTCGGGAAGCTTCTTCCAGGAATTCATGTTCACGTAGGTTTCGCCCGTTCCATAACCCACCGGCGGCAGAACGATGTATTTGATGACTTCCTTCAGCTTGTATGTCTCAGCCATGTACAGGGGATTGAGCGTCCCGTCGATGGTTCCGAGCTGCAGCGCCATATACTGCTCCGGGCTTGCAATCAGCGAGGGGGCGGCGCCTATTCCTTTCAAGAGACCGATATAGGGACCGCTCGCGCGCAGCTTCTTCCCCTTGACGTCTTCGATGTTCTTGATCTCAAACTTTGTCATGAAACCAACGGTGAACGCCGCCAGGGATAGGAACTTTGTCCCCTTCTTCTGATACTCTGTATCCAGTAATTTGACCGCCTCCCCGCCTTTGTAATCGTAGTAGAACTTGTAGAGGTCATTGAAGTCCTTAAACGCAGCGGGCAGGCTGTATTCCGAATAAGCGACAGGGATTTCCGTCGTGTGATACGCGCCGTAGCTGCATCCGGCGTCAATGGCCCCGTTCTGGACAGCCGCATAGATCTGGTTGCCTGCGGCGATTGCACCGGGTTCAAACAGCTTGATTTCCATGGCCCCTTTCGTACGTTCATTAACGAGTTTTGCCCAGACTCCCCAGTAACTTGAGCCCATGTAACTCTTCAGCGGGGTGAGCACCTGGGCTTTCCACATGATCTTCGACTGAGCGAAGACGGATCCGGTGGCGCACAAACACAATGCGCACACCGCCACGACAACGATCATGAACTTTTTCCTCGACATGCCAATACCTCCCCAAATAAATTGTTTATTCCCGATGGTCGCACCTTACAGCCATCACGCTCCATTTTTCAGAAAGCCTGGAGCTTTTCTAAACCGGTCCCATGGTTACGTAGACGACGGGATCCGGCTGTCCTCGACGAATAAATACAGGAGAAATCCAAACAGGGATGACAGGAAGAGAACCGTGAATGCCGCGTGATAGGCTTCCACGGAATGCCCCGTCACCGTTGCAGGATATCGGGCCATCAGCATCCCGATGACATGCTGCCCGACGGCAACGCCGCCGATATTGAACAAATTGTTGGCGGTCAACGCGACCCCCGATACCTCCTTCGGGAACAGTTCCTTTACGTGCGCGAAGCTTACCGCGCCGATCGATGCAAAAAAGCCCAATGCGAAAAATGTAATGTACCAGAGAAGGTCGCTGTCTGGGTCCAACAGGAAAAGCGGCATAAATAACGTGTAGAGAAACAGGCCCCACACCATGACTTTCTTCCGTGATCTGAACATGGAATCGGACAGCCGTCCCATCAGGGGACTGCCGACCAAATACCCGATGGCGATCATGCTGAGGATATTGCCCGCTTTCTGGGCCGGGTATCCCATCACTTGGACAAGATACAAAGTCCCCAGAAAACCCTGTATGCAGATCAGCGAGCCATAGCGGATGAATGCCGACAGGGAAATCATCCAAAAATTTCTGTCAAGAAAGACAACGCCCAGGGACGACAGCCGCCCGATGCCGCGAGAGGATCCGCCCGATGCCGCTGCGGACGTGGAAGATGCGGGGCCTCGTCCCGGCTCGTCTTTGACGAAAAGAAGGATGGCGAGAAATGAAAGCGCGAGAAACAGCGAGAATGCCCAGAAACAATTCCGCCATCCGATCATTGTGACCGCAAAAACGAGTGGGGCCGCCGAAACAAAGGCGCCCAGATTTCCCAAACTGAGCATCATTCCGGAAAGAAATGCGAACTGATCTTGACGGAACCAATTGCCGAAGATCTTCAGGCTGCCCATGAGCATGGACGACATGCCCACGCCGATGAGGATTCTTCCCCATAAGGCCGTGGAGAAGTTGCCCGCCAAGGCGAACAACGCGCAGCCGGCGATTGCCGGCATCAATGTCGCCAGAAGAACATATTTGGGACTGAAGCTGTCCAGGGCGACGCCGACCGGGATTTGGCAGAATGCGAACGCATAAAAGAATGCACCGGCCAGCAGCCCCAGTTGCTCGACGTCGAGACGCAAATCTTCCATCAGCGTCGGACCAAGAACGCCTGTTGATAACCGGATAAAGTACGAAAATACGAACACCGCCGCGAGGATCGCAAAAACCGTCCACGCACCTACTTTCGTCCTTTCCCCATCTCCATGACCTCTACGGGTATCAGACACCACGAACCCTATTTTCTATGCTCCGCAGAACATCTTGCAGGATCGCTAGTGAAGCGTATCCGCATTCGAGACCTGCGATCCCTGCTCTTTGTAAACTTTGCAGGGAATTCCGCCCAAGTCGGCCGCTCCCGTTTCACCATCATAGGGGGGATCGGCGTCCGTCAGCATGTTGATATTGGACTCCTCCAATGCGTACAATGTCTCTCTGCCCTTTTCCGGAAACCACCAGCCGAAAGAGGCAAATACCAGTCTTTCGTCCATAGCGGGATCCAGGACGAGTTTCTGACGGATCTTTCCCTTGTGGGTCTCGATGACGACCCAATCGCCTTCTTTGAGACCGAGGCGGCGCGCGGTATTCGGATTCAGTTCCACGGTCGGTTCGGGTCTGCGCTCCCGCATGAATTTGACATGCTTGTATCCCGTAAGCATGTAGGCGGCTTCCTTCGAGTTGAACAGCAAAAGCGGATATTGCTCCGATGTGTCGGCGAAACGAAATGTGCTCATCTCTTCGAAGGTCGGCAGCGGACTCCTTCCGATCTTCTCCATGAAGCCGGAACGGATTTCTATCTTTCCCGATTTCGTCGTAAAAAGGCCTTCTCCGGGCTTCTTGTATTCCTTCTTGTTGTTGAGAGATCGAATGTTAACGAATTCCTTCCAGGAGATCCCGCTCGGGGCCAGGAATTCATCATAGGAGTCTTCCTCGTTTTCCCAGAAATATTTTTCCAGGCCTAGGCGTTTTGCCAGTTCGTTGATCCACCACGCGTCCGCCTTGGCTTCTCCCGGAGGCTCGACGAGCTGCGGATAGGCCCTCATCTCGTCGTGCCAGCCGGGCCAGTATCCCAACGTGTTGTGTTCTGCGCCCCATGCCGCGGGAAGAACGAGATCGGCGATTTCCGTCGTCGGCGTCGGAAAGATCTCGGACACGACAAGAAACTCCACTTTCTTGAAGGCCGCGTAGGTCATCTTCGTATCCGGGTAGCTCAAGAGCGGATTGGTCAAAATGCACACCACGGATTTGATCGGGAAGGGCTTCTCCTCCAGGATCGCCTTGACGAGGGACTGCGTGGGAATGTAGGCATTCTGCATGGCCACCTTGAGTTCGCTGCCCACCACTTTCTTCGCCTTGATCTTCTCCAGGCGCGGCGAATCCTTCAGTGCATAGAAGAGTCCGGGTCGGGTGAATTTTCCCGGTGTCAAGCGGACATTTCCCCCCGGCGTATTCAGGTCGCCCAGGATCGCCCGCAAGATGAAGATCGCCCGCATCTGCTGGAAGGCGTGGAGGCTCCGTTCCACTCCGTTGCCCACGACGAGGCAGACCGGCCTGTTCTCGACCATCATCCTTACGGTCTTCGCGATGGCGTCTTTCTTGACCCACGTGATCCGTTCGACGTCTTCATAGGAGAACTTCGCAACTTCGTTCTTCAGATCATCGAATCCGATGGTCCAGTTCTGTACGAAGTCCTCGTCGTACAACTTGTTTTCGATGGCGTATTTGATCATGCCGAGGGCAAGGATTCCGTCCGTGCTCGGCCGCGGGGCGATCCAGATGTTGGACCGTTTGGCGATGTCGATCTTCTTGGGGTCGATCACGATGAGTTTCGCACCGCCGAGCAATGCGGAGCGCATCTCCTCGCGGACAAAACCTCCCATAAACTCAATCTGATTGTTCCCCCACAGGATCATGCAGCCGGTGTTCGGTTTGGGGTCGAACGCCGCGAACCATCCGAATGTGTAGACAGCACCTGCTATCTTGGGGACACCTCAGTAGTTTCCGGGAGTCGCCACGTTCGGCGTCCCGAAGAAGCTGGCGAAGCGATGCGCAAACGCCATCTCCATTCCCTTGGGTTCGCCGAGCGCAAGAGCGACGCTTTCCGCCCCGAACTGTTCCTTGTACTTCGTCAGCCGCTCGGCCATGAGATCGAGGGCGTTGTCCCACGATATTTTTTTCCAGTCTCCCGCTCCCTTTTCTCCAGCACGCAGCAGGGGATACTTGAGTCTGTCCGGATGTTCGTTCACTTCCTTGATGATTCTTCCCCGGGTGAAGGAGCACCATTCGCTCGGGAAGCCGCTTTCGGTATCGCGATCGATGTCGACGATTTTCCCGTCCTCCAGAGTAAACTTCCTGCTGCAATGAGACGGGCATACATGACAGAATGTATTGGTTATCTTTCTCATATCCATGACCTCATTTTCGTGTCGGAGGAGCGCATGGCTCCTCATAGGGGAAACTATTCCTTATAGACGCGGCAGGGGATGTTCACCAATTCCACCGAGCCGGTTTCTCTGTCATAGGGAGGTTCGGCATCGGTGAGGATGTTGATGTTCGATTCCTCATAGCCGAAGAGCCGGGAATTTTTTTCCGGGAACCACCAGCCGAACGAGGCATAGACCAGCCGCCGATCCAGGTTCGGATCAAGACGAAGTTTCTGCCGAATTCTTCCCTTGTGCGTTTCGATCCATATCCAATCTCCTTCTTCCAGCCCGTATTTCCTGGCGGTGTCTGGATGGAGATCCACGGTCGGTTCGGGGCGCCTCTGCCTCAGAAATTGCACATGCCTGTAGGAGGACATCATGTAGGCCGCTTCCTTGCCGTTGAACAGCAACAGTGGATATTGTTCGGAAGGATGGAAACGAAACGTCGCCAGATCCCTGAAGGAAGGCATGGGCTTTATTCCCATTTTCTTCAAGGTCGCCGAGTAGATCTCCACTTTCTTCGTCTTGGTCTTGAACGCCCCTTCTTCCGGTTTCTTGTATTCCTTCTTGTTGTTCAACGAACGTACGGTGACGAACTCGTCCCATCTCATGCCGCTTGGCTTCAACATTTCCTCAAAGGAATCCTCTTCCTTGTCCCAAAAATGGTCGCCGATGCCCACTCGCTTCGCAAGTTCGTTGAGCCAATAGGCCTCCGCCCTCGCCTCGCCCGGGGGGTCGACGAGTTTCGGGTACGCCCGGATTTCCTCGTGCCATCCGGGCCAATATCCCAGGGAATCGTGTTCCGCTCCCCATGCCACGGGCAGGACGATGTCGGCGATTTCCGACGTCGGCGTCGGAAACAGCTCCGACACGACGAGGAGATCAAGCTTGCAGAATGCATCGTGGGTCAATTTCGAATCCGGATAACTGACGAGGGGATTTGTCAGAATGCAGAATACCGCCTTGATCGGATAGGGATCTTCCGTCAAGATGGTCCGGATGAGCGACTGAGGCGGGATGTAGGCCGTTCTCCTTGCTATCTCATGCTCCTCCCCGATCATCCTGTGTTCGTTGATCTTCTGCTGCCGTAAGGAGTCCTTCAGCTGGTAGAAGATTCCCGGTCTCGTGAAGTTGCCGGCGGTCAATGAGACATTTCCGCCCGGCGTGTTCAGTTCTCCCAGCAGCGCCCTCAGGATGAATACCGCACGGAGCTGCTGGAATGCGTTGATGCTCTTCTCCAAACCGTTTCCGACGACGAGGCATACCGGTCGATTCTTGACGATCGTCTCTGCGACATTCTGGATCGTTTTCTTCGAAACCCACGATATGCTCTCCACTTCCTCGAACGTAAACGTTCCGATCTCTTTCTTTAACTCCTCGAATCCGGTAGTCCAGTGATCGACGAAATCCTTGTCATAGAGGTTGTTCTCAATGAGGTATTTGATCATCCCCATGGCCACGACGCCGTCCGTGTTCGGCCGGGGAGCAACCCATAGATTCGCCCTTTGGGCAATATCCACTTTCTTGGGATCGATGACGACGAGTTTCGCTCCGCCCAGCAGGGCCTCACGGAATCCCTCTCTGATGAATCCCCCCATCAATTCGATCTGATTGTTGCCCCATATCAGCAACGTCCCTGTATGGGGACTTGGGTCGAACGCCGCGAACCATCCGAATGTGTAGACAGCACCTGCTATCTTGGGGACGCCTCAGTAATTCCCCGGCGTGGCGACATTGGGCGTCCCGAATGCGCTGGCGAACCTCTGGGCGAACGCCGTTTCCATGCCCTTGGGCTCGCCGATGCAGATGGCGACGCTCTCCGGTCCGTGGTTGCTTTTGTATTCCTGTATTTTCCCCGCGATATGGTCCAGCACCTCGTCCCAAGGCACTTTCTTCCATTTGCCCTCGCCTCTGTTCCCGGTCCTCATCAGCGGGTATTTGATTCGATCCGGGTGGGTATTCACCTCCTTGATAATCCGTCCTCTGGTAAATGAGCACCACTCGCTGGGGAATCCGCTTTCCGTGTCCCGATCCACATCAATGATTCTGCCGTCTTCAACGGTTATCTTTCTGCTGCAATGTGCAGGGCAGATATGACAAAATGTTGCCGTGCTTTTTTCCATGGAAGAACCTCCCTGATGAAATCGCAACAACCTAGGATATGAGCCCGGTATATCCTTCCTTGTTCTTCTCCCGCAGTACGGTCCCTCAATCCAGCAATTCGACGATGTGTTTGACCTCTTTATTGATTTTGTTCCTGCCCAGCGTATCGGCCAATTGTATCATGCAGCCGGGACAGCCGGTCGCAACGATATCGGCACTCGTCTCCCTGATGGATTGGGCCTTCTTGTCGGAGATTTCTTTTGAAACATCGTAATGATAAACGCTGAAAGCGCCGGCCATGCCGCAGCATCTCTCCGCCTCGCGCATTTCTTCATACCGGATGTCCTTCATTTTCGTCAGCAACTCCCGGGGCTGGGTATGAATCTTTTGGTACCTTCGCAGATGGCAGGGATCGTGCCAGGTGATCACTTTCCCGCCGAATCGGGGATCCGCCTTGATCGCGCTGTCCTGGGGTTTCAGGACATCGACGATGAACTCGCTGATGTCATAGATCTTCCCGGAGAATTTCGCATATTGCCCCAAACGCTCGTCATTATCCGCCAGATATTTGGGGTATTCCTTCAGGGCGCTGGAACAGGTGGCGCAATTGGTGATGATAAAATCCGCGTCCTGAAATATCTTCGCGTTCCTGTCCGCGATGATCCTCCCTGTATCGAAGTCGCCCGCACCGAGCCATATGGGGGCGCCGCAGCATCCTTGCTCCTTCGGAACGATGACTTCCACGCCGTTCTTGGTCAGGTATTCGACGGCCTTCTCCCCGATTTCGGGAAAGACGAAGTCCGTTGCGCATCCCATAAAGTAAGCGACGCGGTATTTCGGTTCCTTCTGTGATGTCGCCTTGTTCACCTCTGGGATACGGTCCCGCAGATACCTGTCGGCAATCGTCGGGACCTGGCGCCCTTTGAACATCCCCGGCACGAACAACGGCAGGTGCCTCATCTTGCCTTCAGCCTTGGGCAGCAGAATCTTCTGGAAGAAGGATGCCGCCCGCAGAGCCGCACCGAACAGTTTCCTCCTCGGGATCAGCTGCCGGTAGATCAATCCCATCGGGAATCCGATCCCTTTTGATTTCGTCTTGTCCGCCCTGGCCGAAATAATGATGGATTGAAATTTGCTCCCCACGGGACAATGCTGGGCGCAGGTCCCGCACAGCGTGCACATGCCGAGGATGTCGACCACTTCCGGGGTGTATTCTTTCCGCCCATCCAGCAGGGAACGGACGATCTTGTTCTTTCCCCGCGCGACATATTCTTCCTGAGGTCTCTGTTGGTAGATGGGGCACCAGAATGTGCAATTGCCGCACTCGATGCATTGCTTCAGTTCGTTGCTGAATTTCTGAATATTCCGGGTCTGCATTTTCCCCGCCATAAAACCACCTTTCTCCTGATATGCGCGCTATGGCGATCCGTCAGGGATCGATAAGTCAGTCTATTTACAGGCTCCATTGGGCAGTAGGACGATGCGTCGTTGTCCGCAGGCGTTCATGTCTTGTCTTTCTTGCTCGGTGTGAAACAACGAGCCTTTTTCGGCGGTTTCGTGGGCGGCGCGGAGACGCCGTGGAGAAAGATGTCCACGATATGGGGGATGATTTTTTCCAGATCCAGACCGGTCAATTCCTTTCCCCGCATCAATTCCTGACAGTATAAGAAGCCGAACAGGATCCCGTAGAAGGCATGTCCGAAGATGAAAGGATCTCCCGCCTTGAAATCGCCCCTTCTTTGATATTCCCGGACGATGCGATCCAAATCCGTGCACAAGCGGTGGAGGAGGGAGCGGTAATAATTCCGTCCCAAATCGGGATTGGAGACGGCTTCGGCGATGCGGAAACGCATCAGGGGAACACGTTCATCCATGTTCCCATAATATTTCTTGGCGACGTTCTTCAGGAGCTCGGCGGGGTCGGCATCCAGCAGGGAACCTTCTTTCACGGACTCAAGAAATCCGCTCGCGCCGCGGCTGCCAATGATTTCCGTGGCGAGAGCGGCTTTGCTGGGATAATAGCGATAGATCGTCCCGTGCGCAACGCCCGCCCGTACGGCGATCTCTTCAATCCTGGCCCGATGAAAACCCTTTTCTCCGAATACCTGCCGCGCCGCTTCAAGGATGTCTTTCCGACGCTGTTCCTCGGGGATGTACCGAGTCTTCCTGTAAGTACCCCTTGTCCCCTCTTTCTTCTTTTTGTTCATGACCTTTCTCCGTTTTTTCCAAAAGCAGAGATCTGGACATAGACAGGGAGACCGTCACCGGACCGATGTGCCCTTCTTCTCGTCGTCGCGCAACATGAAACGCTGGATCTTCCCGGTGACGGTCCGCGGCAAGAATTCACGGGAAACAAATTCAATCACCCGTGGAGCTTTATAACTCTCGATTTTCTCTTTCACGTGCTTTTTCAGTGCTTCCACCAGTTCCGCCGAGGGCTGGTATCCCGGTTTCAGCACAACAAACGCCTTGACAATGTTCCCGCGGATGGCATCCGGTGAAGGGACTACGGCGGTTTCCAGGACGGCCTCGTGGGTGAGGAGAACTGCCTCCACCTCTCCGCCGGGTATCTTATTGCCCGAGCTCACGATCACTTCATCATTGCGCCCCTTGAACCACAGGTATCCGTCTTCATCCTCCTGATAGATAAGGCCCGTCCGATTCCACCCTTCGTGGATTCCTTCCTTCTGCTTGTCGGGTCGCCTCCAGTAATACTGTCCCCAGGGAGCCCGAATCAGAAGTTCGCCCGTGCTGCCGCGGGGGACTTCCCGGAATTGAGCGTCCACGATCTTTCCCTCAATTCCCGGCAGGAGAAACCCGGAAGAATCCAATTTATCCTCGGGTGTTCCCTTGCGGGTGGAAAGAAAAGAATTCAAATCACCGGAACCAACGGAATCCAGGAGATCGACGCCAAAACGTTTCCGCCAGGCTTGGACGACTTTTCCGGGCATCCATTCCCCGGCACCCTGGCAAAGGCGGAGAGAATTCAAATCATATCTCTTTTCGGCATCCTCCACTGCCAGCATCATGCGGTAAACCGTCGGTACGCAACGCAGGACCGTGATGCGGTGGTCCTGGATTGTCTGCAGCATGCTTTCGGCATCGAAATGCTCTGTAATCGAGAGACTGCATCCGTTGTATCCAAAGAGGAGGATAAAATAGAAACCGAACGCGAATGTGAATGCGGGATGACCGCCGATCACGTCCTCCGGAGTCATCTCGAACAAATATCTGCTGGCGACGGCAGCGGCGGCGACGGCGTCGCCAATGGACGTGACGATCCCCTTGGGCTTTCCCGTGGTTCCCGAGCTGTAGATGATCCGTATCCAGTCATTGCGATCGCATTCCACCGCCTCAAACGTTTCGGGCTCATTCCTGATGAGATCTTCGTAAAACGGGAATCCCTTTTCCTTCTGTCCGCAAACGACGATATGCTCCGTACAGTGGAAACGATCCTTGGCTTTTACAACCTCGGACAGCACGTCTGAGCTTACCAGCATGGCCTTGGCTTCCGAATCGTTGGCCCGAAAGACGATTTCGTCGGAGCGCAGCAGGTGATTGACGAGCACCGGGATCGCCCCGAGTTTCCAGCAGGCGAGACAGGCCACAATGAATTCCGGCCTGTTCGGCATCCGCAGCATCATCCGGTCGTTCTTCTCCAAGCCAAGGCGCTGCAAGGCATTGGCCAGTCTGTTGGCTTCCTTCTGCAATGCGGCAAACGTGATCCGCCGGTCCTTATAGAAAATCGCTATCTTGGATCCCTTGCCGTTGCACACATGACGGTCCAGGAAAAAAACGCCTGGATTGATTTTTCGCGGCAGGCGTACTTCCGGCAATGGGAATATCTTTTCCGGAAGATATTCCTGGGGAGGGAGACATTCCTGTGGTATTTCGGCCATAAAATGAAACCTCTTCTGATGCTTGATCTCTGCTCAACAATTTTTGAGATCGAAGACCAACCCGTATTGTCCGATGACGTTGGAAGACTCTCTTTTTTGACGATGTCAGCGCTTCAAGATCGTCGTGCCGCTGTTTCCCATCAAGCCGTACGTTTGGGCCATCCCGACTTTTGCGTTGGCTACCTGCCGGCTTCCACACAGCCCTCTGAGCTGCATGACCACCTCGGCCACTTGCCAGGTTGCCTGGGCGCCGATGGCCTCCCCGAAGGAGGCAAAGCCGCCACTGGGGCAAACGGGAAGGCGTCCGCCGATTTGGGTCTGGCCTTCCTTGAGCATGATCTCCGCTTCGCCTTCCTTGCAGAATCCGCAAGTCTCCAGGTACTGCAGGTAATGCCACGAGCTGTTGTCGGGAAGTTCCAGAACATCGATATCTTCCGGCCCGATCCCGGCCTGCTTATAGGCCTGCTGCGAGGCCGAATAACTCTCGCTCAACAGAGGGGCCTCCGCTTTCGCCGGCGCGGAAATGGCCGAAATCCGGAGCGTCGGATCTCCATACAGGGCGCTGCCAAGCGTTGAAGCGGCAACCGTGATGGGATTGGAGGTATATTGACGGGCCTTGCTCGCGGCGCAGAGAATCACCGCCGCCGCCCCGTCGCTGGTCGCGCAGATCTCGTAGAGACGCAACGGATCGGATACCATCTTCGAGGAAAGGACTTCCTCCATCGTATAGATTTTCTTATAGCGCGAATTCGGGTTCTCAGCCCCATACTTGCTGAGCAAAACCTTAATCCTCGCCAGGTCCTCCGCCGTCGTTCCGTATTTCTCCATGCGTTTCCGGCATTCGAGGGCCCAGTAAACGGGGTTGGGCATCCCCACCATCCGCCAACGCAAAACGTCGCGGTCCTGCCTCGGGTTATCCGATTTCGCCCCCAAAAAACCTTCCGGCGATATATCCAGCCCCACCGCCAGCGCAACGTCCACCTGCCCGGAGGCAATGCTCATCGTAGCCATCCGCATCGCCGATGCTCCCGTGGCGCACGCATTATAAACATTCACGATGGGAATCCCCGTCTCTCCAAAAACGCTGGCCAGGTACTGCCCGGAAAGATGTCCCGCATTTCCTCCCCAAATGTAGATGCCGGAGCAAATGGTTTCAATCTCCTTCCACTGAATCTGGGCATCCTGCAATGCCTTCGAAACCGCTTCCACTCCCAAATCGATAAAGGTTTTCTGGGAAAACTTGCCCCAAGGATGCAAACCGATTCCTATGATGGCGACCTCTCTCATGCTCTTTTCTCCTTTTTATGCAAAAAAGCACTGTATGATTTATCGTATCGGATTCGTCGGTCTAAAAGCCCACGTGACAACCTCTTGGTCCTGATCATTCTTGTACAGAACGAACGTGGTCACTTGCATGTCCAAACCGATTTTCAGCTCCTCAAAGGGACATTCCCTGACGATCCCTGCAATCTGAATCCCTTCCGGAAATTCCACCAGGCCAATGACATAGGGCGTAATGTTCCCGCTGGCCTTAAAAGGGAGCGGAGGCATATAGTACTGAATGGTATAACTCTTGAGGACCCCGTTTTTGTTCAGGAGCACCTTCTCGATCCCCTGACGGGAGCATCCGGGCCGATGCTGTTGGTGAAACTCAGGGAAAAAATACGTGCCGCAGGACCGGCAATGTGCACTGATGAGCCGTACCTGCCCCTCATCCCAGGTAAACAAATCCGGCAATGCCGGGATCATCTTCCCCTCCGCGCTGACCATCTCCATGGGACCCTCCTTGTCTTGTTCTTTTGGCTCCTCTTGCGGATTCGCACCGCACGCCAGAGATCTGAAATTTAGATTGACTGATGAATCAGTCAATATGATTTCTCGCACCATTTTGTCAAGAAATAATTTTGTTTGGTGCAAAGAGAGAAACGTTTTTTGCTGAAGCCGACGTCTCCTTTTCGGTTCTTCCCGCCGACGAATGCTGCAGAAGAAATCCGGGAGATGCAGCGACAAATTTCTTGACGGAACCGACGGAGGGACGATATCTTTTTCAGAAACGAATGATCAGCCGATGACATCGGTCTTGTGAAAGGAGGCTGTTGATGTTCAGCAAGATTCTCTATCCGACGGACTTCTCCGACCTGGCCGGCAAGGCCCTCGCCTATGTGAAGCAGCTACGGGAAGCGGGAACCCGCGAAGTGGTCGTCGTCCACATCATCGACATCCGCGAGGTCAACACGGTGGCACGGGCCATGGCCCTGTACGGCTCCAAGGTTCAGCATGACGCAGACCGGCAGATCAAGGAAAAGATCGCGCGCGACATGGATGCGATTGCGGCGGAGCTGAAGAGATCCGGCCTGGAGGTCAAGACCCGGGTCAAGACGGGGGTGCCCTTCACGGAAATCGTCGGCATTGCGGAGGAAGAAAACGTCTCCGCCATCGTCCTGGGTTCTCACGGTGTAAGCAATGTCGAGGAGATGCTCCTCGGCTCCGTTTCGGAAAAGGTGATCCGCAAGTCCAAGGTGCCCGTGCTGGTCATCAAGCGATGAACGGCGGTACAACGACCGCCGAGGGAGGTGTTTTCCATGACACGATTTCGCATGATCTGTCTTGCAGGCGTGGCGGCCCTCTTGCTGGTCGCCGGCTGCTCGACCTATGAGCGTAAGGTTGTTCCCTTCAAGATGCCGTCCGCCTATCCGAATGCCGTCACGGTGAACGGCGTTGCCGTTGCATCCCGTGCCTACGACGACACCGCCGACGCCAGACAGGCGTTCGGCTTCGATATCCGCGGCGCGGGTGTGCTGCCCGTCCAGGTGATCTTCGACAATCAGGGGAAACATTCCCTGGAGATCATCCCGGAGAAGACCCTGCTGATCGACGTGAACGGCAATCTCTGGCCGATTCTGGACCAGAGCATCGCCTATGACCGCATCTCGAAGCAGACGGAATATGGAAGCGTCGCGCCGGAGGCGGGCAAGAAAGGCCTTCTCGGCGGCGCCGCCGGGGCCCTGATCGGAGCGGCGATCGGCATCGTTTCCGGGCACAACGTGGGCGACGCGGCGATGAAGGGTGCCGCGGTCGGAGCGGCGGCCGGAGCGACCGTCGGCGGCGCCGGGGGACTGACGGACCACGACGTTCAGCGGCAGATCCGGGAAGACCTGAACAAGCGCTCCCTCGACCGGCGCGCGGTGAAGACCGGAGAGGTCGCGCACGGCTTTGTCTTCTTCCCCGGCGAGGCCGGGAAGAGCAAGGAACTCCGACTTCGCCTGAAGGAAACGGACACGGGCAGGGAAATCCCCTTCATCCTGAAATTCTGAAGGGGGGCCGTGTGACGGCGGCCGGCGGTGCATATCGTGTCCGGTGGCCGGGGAAAAGGCAGCGGGCAGGGATGACAGCCGTGAAGAGCACCTTGGAGGACATTTTCCGGGCGGCGCTGGCCGCTTCCGACCCCTATCGGGCCGTAGAGAAATACGTGGGTACAATCCGCAGGGAATACCGGGACGGCGGTTTCCGCCGCCTGGTCGTCGTCGGACTCGGCAAGGCGGCCTTTTCGATGTCGCGGGCGTTGCACGACTGTCTGGGGCTGCGCATCGACGGGGGCATCGTCGTCACGAAATACGGCCATGCCGATCCGGCCGTTCCGCTGGGAGCGATCGAGGTCTACGAAGGGGGGCACCCCCTGCCGGATGAGAACGGCTTCCGGGCCACCCGGAAGGTGATCGACCTCCGCGGGACGTTCGACGAGCGGACGCTCGCGGTCTGCCTGGTCTCGGGCGGCGGGTCGGCCATTTTCGTCGCCCCCGCCGGAGGCATCCTCCTCGCCGAGAAGCAGAAGCTCACGAATCTCCTCCTGCGCTGCGGCGCGCCAATCGAGGAGCTCAACACGGTCCGCAAACACATCTCGCGCGTCAAGGGCGGCCGCCTGGCCGAAATCCTCTACCCGGCCCGCGTGATTTCGCTGGTCCTCTCCGATGTCGTCGGGGACCCCCTGGACATCATCGCCTCCGGCGTGACGTCGCCGGACGGGTCGACCTATGCCGACGCCATGGCGATCCTGGAGAAGCACCGTCTTCTGCCCGAAGTGCCGCCGTCGATCCTGGACCACCTGGATCGCGGCGTCCGCGGCCTCGTCCCCGAAACCCCCAAGCCGGGTGACCGCGTCTTCGCCCGTGTGGACAACCGGATCATCGGCAGCAACCGCCTGGCCCTCGACGCGGCCAGGAGCAGGGCCGCCGCGCTCGGCTTCCAGGCCGAGATCATCGCCAGGGACGTCGTGGGCGAGGCCGCCGACTACGGCCGGAAGCTGGCGGCGGTCGCCCGGGAGGCGAAGGCCCGGGCGGGCCGGGAAGGACGGAAGCTCTGCCTCATCTCGGGAGGCGAGCCGACCGTGACAGTCCGCGGGAACGGCGTGGGCGGCCGCAACACGGAACTGGCCTTGGCCTTCGCGATCGCGGCCGAAGGAATCGAGGACATCGGACTCCTCGCTGCGGGAACGGACGGAACGGACGGGCCCACCGACGCCGCCGGGGCGGTCGCGGACGGCTCGACCGTCGTCCGGGGCAGGGCCATGGGCCTCACCGCGGACGCATCCCTCGCCAACAACGACTCTTATACGTTCTTCAAGAGCCTCGGGGACCTGGTCATCACGGGTCCCACCGGCACGAACGTCATCGACGTGCACCTCCTGGCGGTCCAATGAACGTTCGCCCCCCTCTCCTTCCGCAGGGTCCGCCGCTCCTATGAAAGACCCACTTTCCAACTTCACATCCCGCAGCGTCTTCTTCATCGCCATTACCGAATTCGGCATGGCGCTCGCCTTCAATTTTGTCATGGCCTTCATGCCTTTCTATATCCTGAAGATCAGTCCCTACGGCCAGAAGGAGACGATCCTGTGGACGGGCGCAATCATGGGGACGTCGGCCGTATTCGCGGCGCTGACTTCGACGTTCTGGGGCGGCATGACGGCGCGCTTCAGCCCGAAGCTCCTCTTTCTGCGCGCCATCATCGGCCACGGCATCGTCTATCTGCTCATGGGATTCACGGAGAATCTGTACCTGCTGATGGCCTTGCGCATTGCCCAGGGCTGCCTCGGCGGCGTATCGACCATCGCTTTGATCCTGCTTTCGCATCTGTCGTCGCGGGAAAGCCTTCCCAGGGACATGAGCCTTTTCCAGAATTCCATCACCGCCGGCCATCTCATCGGGCCCCCCGTAGGCGCCTATCTCGCCACGGCGATCGGCTACCGGGCGCCCTTTGTCTTCGCCGGCGCTCTCATCGCCGTCGTCACATGGTTCTGCTGGCGGAATGTCCCCGATGTGCCGCTCCAGAAAAAGGCGGCCCGGTCGGCGGGAAGGAAGCGCGGCGGCATCTTTTCGGGCTGGGCACTGTGCATGGCGGCCGTCTTCAACCTCACGTTTCTGCCGAGCATCCTTCCGCAGGTACTCCAGGAATTCGATTGGGTTGGAAAGGATGCCGTCAACATGGCGGGTTTCATCATGATGGCCTACTCGGTGGCGGCGATCGCCGGGAATTTTCTGATCAGCACGTTCGCGACCCGGGTCGGCCTGCGCAGGGCGATTGCCGCGGCCTGCCTCGGCGGGGCCTTCTGCCAGGCGCTTCTGTCCATCGTCCCCGGCGTCTGGAGTTTCACGCTGGTCCGCATGGCCCAGGTGTTCTTCATCGCCGCGATCCTTCCCATGACCATCTCGGTCTTCGCGCGCAGCGCCGGCGGAGGCGAGATCGGCTTCCTGAATTCCGCGCGCTTCGCCGGAAACGCCATGGGGCCGCTTCTGGCCACCTCCATCCTCGCGTACTCGAACCTGCTGATCCTGTACCTGGGCATCGCGGGCACGACGGTCGCGCTGTTTCTCGTCTTTCTCCGCGTGGTCAGGCCGTCCGACGGTCCGGCCTGACGGAAGGGACGGGGGGGGGACGACCCCGCCAAAAGTCTGCATCCTCCTGTGGGCTCCGGCTTCACCTTTTCCGTTCCTCCGCCTCGGCCGGTTCCGGGGCGGAAATGCGGTTCTTGCCAGCCCTCTTGGCCCGAAACATGTATTCGTCGGCACGGGCGACAAAGTCCCTGGGATCTTCGCCTTCCTTATATTCCGCGATGCCGATGCTCACCGTCTTGAAGACGGGCGTACGGCCGTTCGGTTGAAGCGGTCGCTGCCGGAAGTCGTTCCGGATCCTTTCCGCGGTGACGGCGGCCTGCCGCTTCCCCGTTTCCGGCGTGAGGACGATGAACTCTTCCCCGCCGTAACGGAAGGCCACATCGGTTCGGCGGATACATCGTCGTATCGTGTCCGCGAGATTTTCCAGGACGTGGTCTCCTTCCATATGCCCGTACCGGTCGTTGTACTGCTTGAAATCGTCGATATCCATGAGAAGGATAGAAAGGGGATGTCCGTAGCGGCGGGACCGCGCGACTTCCGCATCAAGGCACGCGTAGAAGTGCCGGAGGTTGAAGAGCCCCGTGAGGCCGTCCGTGATGCTGAGTTCCCGGAATCGCCGCTCGCTTTCCTCCAGGAGCCTCGCCGTCCGATCCGTAAAATACAGAACAGCGACCACGGAGAGGAGCAGGAGTTCCAGAAACAGGGTTCCCGTGATCCCGACCAGGCGGTACAGGTTGATGCGGTGCGCGTGGGAGAAAAGGACGATGGACCATTTGCCGATCTGGGCATGGGAACGCCATACGGCATAGCGCTCGCCTTCAAAATCGATCTCGTCCCCGTTGTTTACTTCCTGCCGCAGAACGGCCTCGAAGGGGCGGGTTCCGAATTGCCGCGAGGCGAGCAGCCGATCCGCTTCCTTCTTCTCGACCGGCCAAAGGCTTTTCAGGACGAAATCCTTTCTGCCGGAAAGAAAGACAATCCCCTCGGGGCTCACGAAGAAGGAAAGGGGATAGTGCCGCAGATGCGTCTCGATCGATTGCAACTCCGACTTGAGCGCCACGCAGCCGATGATCCTGCCGGCCGCATCGGCGACCGGAGCGCTGGCGAAGAAACCCTTCCGCGCGGAGGTGACGCCGAGGGCGAAATAGAGGCCGACTTTTCCCTGCACGGCCTCCATGAAGTACGGCCGAAAGGAGTAATTCTCCCCGACAAAGCTGTCCGGCGCATCGCGGTTGGAGGACGCGACAACCAACCCCTCCCGATTCATCAAATAGGCGACGGATATGCCGAAAATCTTTTGATAGCGCTTAAGGACGGCCGTGGCCCGTTCGATATCCGGTGTCGTCCCTCCGATGAGGGCCGGAGGAATCCAGGGCGAATCGGACAGCGTCGAAGCCGCTTTTTCCATCTTGTCGATCTCGGAGTTCAGGTAGACGCCCAGCGTCGAGATGACGGCTTCGCCTTCCCTGCGTATTTCCTCGCGGGCGAGCTCCGCCAGTTGCAGCGTGGCAACGATGCCGGCCAACAGGACGGCAAGGAGTACGGCCGCGGCGGAAAACTGCCAGCGGATGCGCCGCACCTTCTTCGGCGAAGTTTCGTCAGGGACCTGTGCCATGCCTCGATCTACCGCAGATAGGGAAAGACGTCTTCCACGACGATCCGGAAGTTCTCCTCCACGTCCCCCTTGCCTTCGAGAATCCCCATATGACCGGGAAGCAGGATCTCGACGTCCGGTTCCGCCAGGGCGAGGATGTTCTCCTTGAGCAAACGGGCATCGCCGCCCGGGAAATCGGTGCGGCCCACGTTCCTGTGAAAGAACACGTCGCCACAGAAAAAGGCCCGGCATCCCGGGTCGTACAGGGCGATCGAGCCGGGTGAGTGGCCGGGGACGAACGACGCGGGGCCGGGATTGATCAGGGCGCCGACTTCGCCTCCGATGTAGAAGCGGTTGCAGTTGTTCTCGGAATAGGACGTCCTTTCGTAGGCATGGAGATCACGGGCGATTTTCATGGGACTCCTTCGGTGCGGACTGGCGCAAGCTACATGGGACCGCGGCAAAATGCAACCCCGATTCGGCAAGGGGTGAGGCGGGAGAAACGGGCCTCCTAATAGAAGAAACCGCCATTGTTTCGGCCGCCCCCGCGTCTGCGGGGGCGGCGGCGTCTGCGCTGAGGGAACTTCGACCCTTATCGGGGGTGGCCGATCAAACCGCGGGTCCACTCGCTGAGAAGGCCGAAGACGTTGAGGACGTACAGCACGATCCCCAGAAGGATCACGAGGGCAAGGTAGTAGGGCCAGCGGCTCTTCTTTTCCGCGAAGGGATCCTGCAGCGAGCGCTCCGCCCCCTCCGGCAGGCTGGCCGTCTTGGTCAGCGATCCTCCGAAGGGGATGTTGATGCGGGCGCGGGCGTTGACCGCCCAGCCGTTGGCATCCAGCAGCGGTCCCAGGTTCCGTTGCCGCAGCTTCAGCCACGCGATGATCATCGAGGGGCCGGAGATGATGAGGATCAGTCCGGCCAGGGCCAGCGGCATCTGCCACCAGTTCAGCTTCAGGAACCCCGTGACGACGGCCGCGATCGCGGTGCCGATGGCGCCGACGGCCAGGCCGACGGCGGCGAAGATGCCGGCGAACTTGGCGACGTCGAAGGGCGCGGGAGCCGCGGGGGCGGCCTTGGCGGCGGCCGCCTTTTCCGCCGCCGCGGCGATCCCGGCGGCGGCCTTGTCGCTTGCCGCCTTGGCGCGGGCGGCGGCGAGTTTCTGGATCTGTCCGCCGATCATCTTGAGCGTCTGCTTGTAGGGGCTCCAGAAGGCTTGGCGGATGCTGATCGGATGTTCGATCACCTTGACGATCGTTGCATCCCAGTCCTGTCCCGCCCGGTCATAGAAGAGGCCGTTGCGGCCAGGCATGAGAAAATCGGAGTCGCCGCCGGTGAAGGCCGCGGCGATCGTCATCTTGTCCGTGCCGCCGCGCCGCGTGCAGTCGCAGTAGGCCAGATAGATCTTGCTGAGGGCAGCCAGCAGGGCGTGCCGGTTCGGATCGTCCACGCGGATGCACAGGTCGCAGCTCCTTCCATCGAGGTACAGGGTCCCTGCCTGAAAGACGGCCTTCGCCTTGCGGGTGTAGAAGTCGCTGAACGACACGAAGTTGTTCAGCAGCGTAAAGAGATTGCGGTGGTAGCGGACCAGTCTGTCCACCTGCACGCAGGAGTCGAATTCCGCTTCGACGGCCCGGTCGCTGTCGATCAGATCGGTGATGCGGGCCTGGGCGCCGCCGGCGAGGATCTCGCGGATTCTGGCGATCCCCAGCTTCTCCACGGAAGCCCCCGCCTTCCGGGAAAGCCGGTTTTCATAGGCGGCGAAGCGATCGAGGAGGGAGAACCATTCCGCCTCGCTCAGGGCTTCCCGGTCGCCGAGAAGCGGCCTGACGACCTGCGCGGCTACAGCCTCCATGCGGGCCGCCCAAGCGGGGTTGAGCCCATCCTTCAGCGGCAGGCTCCTCCCCGCCGCGACTTTCGCCAGCGGCAGGTCGACGGCCTCCGTGACGGCCAGCGAAAGGCTTTTGCCGGCGAAGCCGAGGTATTCCGTTTCCGGCCGGTTCATCGCGGGCAGCGAGCGGTCGTCGAAGGCGGCCAGCCGGCAGCGGGCGAAATAGTCCTCCACCTTGGCCTGAACGGCCTTCAGCGCCGCCACACCCGCGTCCGTTTTCCCGCCGAGGGGGAAGACCACGCGGTCTCCGGTGTCGCCTTCCCGGCACCAGGCGTCGTAGGCTTTCACATCGGCGAAGAATCGGTCCAGCTTCTCCTGGGAGATGCCGGGCAGGCCGCTGTGGTCCGTTTCCGCGCCCAGGCAGTCGATGACCTCGGCGATGACTTTCTTCGTTTCCTCGTCCTCTGCGCAGTCGACGGGCACGATGCCGTCGCCGTTGAACTTGTTCTGTGCCAGGAGTCTGGCCGCATCCGCCGTGTCGTCGGCCGTGATCACGGCCGCGTCCTTCCTGCCGAGGCTGGCGAGGATGTGGCGCGCGGACTTGAGAAGGCACTTCCCTTCGGGCGTGGCGTCGTTGATCGCGGCGAGCGGCAGTTCCGGCGATCCCTTCGTCAGGTCGTCCGGGTTCTTCAGGAGCGGAAGGACCCAGCGGACGGCGGCGAGGATCTCGGGGACGCGGATGCGGCCGTCGCGGTCGGTGTCGAGGTGTTCGAGCGTCCTGCCGTCCATCTCGAGGCCGTTCGTCGGACAGGTCAGCGCCATCCAGAGTTTCTGATCGAGGCGGTCCAGCGCCGCCAGGTCCGCGGCGGTTTCCAGGCGGACCTGGTCGAAGCCGCCGGCGCGGAAGAATTTCCAGCGGTGCCCGGCACCATTTCCCCTGTCGTCCATGAGAAACCTCCCTTCATCTTCTGCAAACGTTTCAGCGGAGCCTCGTCGACCGTTCCTCACCGCAGATAGGGAAAGATCTCTTTCATGACCAAACGGAAGTTTTCCCCGACGCTGTCCCTGCCTTCGACGATCCCCATATGACCGGGCAGCAGGATCTCCACGTCGAGGCGGGCAAGGCGGCGGATGCTCTCCTTGAGCAGGTCCGCGTCGCCGCCGGGAAAGTCGGTGCGGCCCACGTTCCTGTCGAAGATGACGTCGCCGCAGAAGAGCGCCTTGCGCTTCGGATCGTACAGGGCGATCGAACCGGGGGAGTGGCCGGGGGCGTGCAGGATCTGGAGGGTCTCCTCCCCGAACGCCGCGTCGCCGGCCTCCAGCTCAAGCTGCACGTCGACCTTGGGCGCCTGAAGGCCGAACATCTGATAGAGATAGCGGCCCTCGCCTTTCAGGAAGGCCAACTCGTCTCTGTGGAGGGCGATCGAGACGGAGTCGTCCGTAAAGGTCCGCGATCCCTCGAAATGGTCGGGATGGGAGTGGGTGTTGATGACGTAGCGGATATCCTCGCGCCGGATGCCGTCGTCCTTCATGGCGGCCAGCAGGTCAGGGACGAACGAGGCAAGGCCGGGGTCGATCAGCGCGCCGACCTTGCCGCCGATGTAGTAGCTGTTGCAGTTGTTTTCGGAATAGGACGTCCATTCGTAGGCGTAGAGGTCGCTGGCGAGTTTCATGGGGGCTCCTTCAGGAATGCAGATGACCCAAAATTACATGTCCAATGGCAAAATGCAATCGCAAATCCTTGCTGGGAACGGCAGGCGGAATCCTGTATACCGTTGCGGAAAGCTGGATCATCCGGCGGCGGCGGATCGTGCCGGAGACCGCCTTGCGGAGGTGATGATGGCGAAGATCCTGATCGTGTATGCTTCCCAGACGGGCCGCACGGAGCGCATGGCCGGCGCCGTGGCCGACGGGGCACGTGCCGTCGAAGGCGCGGAGGTTGTCCTGAAGCGGGCGTCCGATGCCGGTTTGGGCGACCTACTCGCCGCCGATGGAGTCGCCTTCGGCACGCCGGAGAACTTCGGCTATATGTCGGGGCTGTTGAAGGACTTCTTCGACCGGACCTATGCGGGCGCCGAGGGGAAGGTGTTTCGGAAGCCTTACGTCCTCTTCGTCTCCGCCGGCAACGACGGGACCGGGGCCGTGAAGGCCGTGGAGCGGATCGCGGTCGGCTACAAGTTCAAGAAGGTGCAGGAACCGGTGATCTCCCGCGGCAACCCGACGGAGGAGGTCCTGGAGAGGTGCCGCGAACTGGGCGGCGTGCTCGCCGCCGGCTGCGGGATGGGGATCTACTGAAGAATTCGCGATTGGCCGCTTTTCATGAAGGCGCCCCGGAGTCCGGGTGCAGGATCACCTTGAGCGTTGTTCCGCCATCGGCGACGAGGCGGAAACCTTCCGCGGCCCGTGACAGGGGAAGGCGGTGCGAAACCATGTCCCGCACCGGGATCCTGCCGGCGCGGATCAGCTCCATCGCCGCCGCGTTGTCCAGGGGACTGCTGCCGTAGGAGGGAAGGAGCGTCACGTCGTTCCGCCACAGGTCGCACACGGGAACGGGGACCTCCACGCCGGGCTCGGTCGTCGCGAACCACAGGACCTTGCCGCCGCGGTCCACGCATTTCATGGCCTCGGCAAAGGCCGCCGGGGCGCCGGCACAGACCACGGCCAGGTCGACGCCGTGCCCGCCGTTGATTTCCCGGACGCGGTCCGGGACGTTTTCGCGGGGATCGATCGCCGCGTCGGCGCCGAAGCGCACCGCCGCTTTCCGGCGGTCGGGGTGGATGTCGGTGGCGAGCACCCGGCCGGCTCCTGCGGCGCGGGCGAGGAGGATGTGCAGGATTCCGGAGAGGCCGCTTCCCAGGACGAGCACGGACTGCGCCGGCCGGACTTTCGCGGTGCGCTGGGCCCGCAGGACACAGGCCAGCGGTTCGATGAAGACGCCGTCCTCGCAGGTCATCTCGTCGGGAAGGGCGAAGACGCCCCGGTCGACGTTCAGGGCCGGGACGCGGATGTACTCGGCGAATCCGCCCGGATCGTAGTTGGTCGTGTGGAGGGTTTCACAGGCCGTGTGATGCCCCGTCAGGCAGTGACGGCAGGTGTTGCAAGGGACGTGATGGGCGGCGAAGACGCGCTGGCCGGTGCGATATCCCGTCACGCCCGCGCCGACCTCGACGATTTCCCCCGTCATCTCGTGCCCGAGGACGAGCGGCGCCTTCCGGATCCGGTACCATTCCATGACGTCGCTGCCGCAGATCCCGGAGGCCTTCATCCGGATCAGGATTTCGCCGGGGCCGATCTTTGGGACGGGCCGCTCCTCGATCCGGACGTCCCGGTTGCTGTAATAGACGGCGGCGCGCATGGGGGTCATTTCTTGCTGCGAGGCTTGCCCGATTTCTTGTTGACGACGAGCGACACGCCCCGGAGGTCCTGGAACATCTCCCAGGCCTCGCGGGCGGTGAGATCGTCGTGAATGATGGCATGCAACGCCCGCATCATCGCCACAGGGCGGGGATGCTGCCAGACGTTCCGGCCGAGGTTGAGGCCGCAGGCACCCCGCTGGATGCCGTCGTAGACGAACTCTAGGACCTCCAGTTCCGTCTCGCACCTGGGCCCGCCCGCCATGACGACGGGGACGGGGCAGCCGTTGACGACCTTCTCGAAATCCTTGCACCAGTAGGTCTTGACGACACGGGCGCCCAGTTCGGCGGCGATGCGGGAGGCCAGTGCCAGGTAGCGGGCGTCGCGCTTCTCCAGCTCCTTGCCGACGGCAGTGACGGCCATGACCGGGATGCCGAATTCCTCGCATTCGTTGACGAGGTCGGCGAGGTTCGTCAGCGACTCCCGCTCGTATTCGCTTCCCACGAAGATCGACATGCCGACGGCCGTGGCGTTGAGGCGGAGGATCTCCTCGATGGAGGTGGTGAGCACCTCGTCGGAGAGGTCAGGGCCGATGATGCTCGTGCCGCCCGAAACGCGCAGGATGATGGGCTTGCTTCCCGTCGCCCTGACGCAGCTCCGCAGGACGCCGCGCGTCACGAAGAGGGCGTCGCAATAGGGCAGCAGCGGTTCGATGGTCTCGCCGGGCTTCTCCAGGCAGGACGTTGGTCCCTGGAAATAGCCGTGGTCGATGGGCAGAAAAAAGCAGCGGCCGTCGCGCTGGATGAGTTGCGACAGACGGTTTTCCATTCCCCAGTCCATGTTCTCTTTTCCTCCTGACAGTCAGATCGTTTTCGGGGTGCGATCCTATCACATTTGCCGGCGGGCCGGTAGGGGAAATGAGGTCCCGTGCGGAAAGATTCAGATGAGGTTGCCCGCGCGCTTCCGGCGCTTCCTGTCATCCTCTTCGATGTGGCAGCGCTTGTACTTGAGGCCGCTGCCGCACCAGCACAGATCGTTTCTCCCCAGAGGTGCAGGCTCGTCCTTCGGCCCCGTTCCGTTGAGATAATCCCAGACCTTCCTCAGCAGCGGTTTCTTCTTCCCCGTGTCCGAATCCGCCGCGGTCGCGGCGCTTGTGCGCTTGTTCATGCTTCCTCCTCCCGTTGCTCCGGCGCCCGTTCCTCCGCAGGGCATAAAAGAACCGCCGGCTCTGCAGGGCACGGCGGTCGTCGTTGCGCCACCAGGGGCTGCCGTCAGGTCCGCGGCGAGCCGCCTCGGGTAAGGCCCGTCCGGCCATCGGGAGGGGCGTATAATACGGGACGGTGGCGAAGTCAACCGGCATTTTGCCGTAGCGGGGAGGTTTCCTGTCCCCCCGATGCGGTCAGCGGATCTTCCCCCATCCAGAAGAGGAGGTCGGCGACATTCATGCGCAGTCTCACGAAAGGGGCGAAGCGGATTGCCCAGCGGAGCTCCTGCTCCGTCGCAGGGGCGGTCATGTCCCCGGGCCGGACGGGCAGGCGCGCCTTTCGCAGCAGCGGCTCCATTTCCCCGGCCCGGACGGTGAGGCGCGCAAGGTCGGCGCGCAGCGTGGGCCAGCTTTCGATGAAGGAGGGGAGGCAGGACGACGCGGCTTCCCAGCGGCTCCATTTCTTCCGGTACTCAAGGGCGAACTCCTTCCGCGCCGCCTCGATGCGTTCCCGCACCGCCTCGATCCGGCCGGCGCGCTCCTGCGCCGTCAGGGCGTCCTCTTCGCCGCCGAAGAAAGGTGCTTCGGCAATCAGGGCGTCGAGGCCCGCGAGGGATTCCGCGACCGGGCCCGTCCTCCAGCGGTCCTTTTCGGGGAGGCCGCGCGCCAGCAGGCCGTCGATCGTGCGGGCGCTGATCAGCGATCCCAGGGCGACCTGCTCGCCGTGGAAATTCAGTTCGCGGCCCGAGGTGAGACGGAGGAAGTCCAGACCGTGGCTGATGACGTGCTCGTAGCCGGACAGAGGCGTCGTCTCCCCGGAGACGGACATGGCGATGCCGGCCATGGCGAGGGCGGCGGCAGCGCATTCCGTCGTTTCCGGAGGCAGGGGTTCGACGGCAAACCCGGTCGCGTGGGCGCGGATGTCCGGGGCGAAGGGTTCCATCAAGCGGAAGGCGAGCTCGTCGTAGCGGTCCATCACGCCGAGCCGGTATCCCAGCAGCCAGTCCCCGTAGGCCACGAAACGGGCGAGGAGATCGCCGTAACCGGCCCGGGACATGCGGCCCGGGGCATTGGCCAGGAAGGGCTGGATCCAGCAGGAGGCCGTTACCTCGCGGGAGACCTGCGTCCTTTTCGCACCGGAGAAATCGATGACGGCGAAGGCGGAGGTGAAGGCCGTGACCGTGAGCGCCGTCGGCACGGTGATGAAGGGGGTCTTCATGCCTTCCAGGTGCAGGGCGTGTTTGACGAGATCCGTGAGGCTTCCGGAGCCCAGGGCGATGAAGGCCTGATCTCCCCGGCCGGCGAGGATGCCGCGGACGCCCTCCAGCAGGTGCGCGGAGGCGTGAATCTCCGCGGCGGGGATACCCAGGCGCGCGGAGAGATCGACCTCATCGAAGGCGATGCCGGCGCCTGCCAGGGCCGCGCGGAAGTCGGCGTCGATTTCGTGCCCGGCTTCCGCCGCAGACTTTTTGGGCGTGCCGTCGACGACGATGCAGACGCGCTTTCCCGGCTCCCCGCGCCGCCGGAAGAAATCCGCCAGCCAGGGACCGAAGCCGGCGAGCGATGCCTCGTAATAGAGCTCGGGGAGGAAGCGGGATTTTTCCGGGTCCTGCGGGAGGCCCTCCTGCAGAAGGGCGAGGCGGAGGGTTGAGAAAGAGTTCAACATGACATTTCTCCATCTTGTTCGGGAGGCTGTTGAGAAACGCCCGCCTGCTGCGTCCTGAGTCTATCGAAGGGCCCCCATCCCGCGCCATTCGATCCCTCGGCAAGCTCAGGACAAGCTCCACGGTTTGTCATGCTGAGCCTGTCGAAGCATCGGGAGCCTTGCATTCGGGCATTTTTGAACAGCCTGAAGGAAACGACGATGCAAGAACTCGCTTTCTGTAACACATTCGGCCCATCGTGACAAACGGTCCGGCGTGGATCCCCTGTGGCGGGGGGAGGAGAACTGTGCTACGAAGCCGGACGGGAGGTCTGCCATGAAACGGATGGTTTTTTCAACCGGTGCGATCCTGGGAATGGGGCTCCTGCTGATCTCCGCGGCCTGGGCGGAGACGGGGGAACGGAAGATTGCGATCCTCTTCACGCACGACCTGCACTCCTATTTCCTCCCCCATCGCATTTCCTCGCCGGGAGGCCGGCAGACCGAAGAGGGCGGCTACGCCAGACTCGCCGGCCTCATCGAGCGGGAGCGGGCGGCCCACGGCGACCGGTCGATCCTCGTGGATGCAGGCGACTTCAGCATGGGAACGCTCTTTCACACCGCCTTCATGACCGAGGCGTCGGAACTGGCTCTCATGGGCGGGATGGGCTATGACGCGATCACCTTCGGAAACCACGACTTCGATTTTCACCCCTTCGGCCTCGCCGATGCCTTGCAGACCGCCAGGGCGAAGGGCAAGCGGCCGAAGGCCGCCGTCATCGCGAATCTGTCCTTCGGCGCCCGGGGCGTCGAGGACGCGAGCCTGATGAAGGCCTTCCTGGATTACCCCGTCAAGCAATACGCCGTCATCGACCGGAACGGCGTCCGGATCGGCCTGTTCGGACTGATGGGCACGGATGCAGCGGGGGACGCCCCCTTCGCACGCCCCGTCCATTTTTCCGATCCGCTGGAGGCGGCGCGGAAAATGGTCGATGTCCTCCGCAACCGGGAAGGAGCGGATCTCGTCGTCTGCCTGTCCCACTCGGGAACATCCCCGGACAAGGGGCGGTCCGAAGATGAAATCCTGGCCCGCAAGGTCCCCGGGATCGATGTCATCGTCAGCGGCCACACGCACACGGTCCTGCCCGAGCCGATTCTTGCCGGCAAGACGATCATCGTCTCCGCCGGCTGTTACGGCGCCTATCTGGGCGTCCTCGAGGTGGAGTGCCTTCGGTCGGGCGGCGTCGAGCCGGTCTCCTACAGGCTCCTGCCGGTCGGTTCCTCTCTGCTGGAAGACCCCGCGATCACGGAGAAGATCGCCCGGTACAAGGGGATTGTCGACGCCGAGTACCTGTCCGCCTTCCGGCTTTCCCATGACCGGGCCCTGGCGGAAAGCGCCTTCGACCTGGAAGCCCTCTGTGACGCTTACGGCCGGTCCGCCGAAACGGGGCTGGGGAACCTCGTCACCGACGCCTACCGTCATGCGGTCCGCCGGGCCGAGGGGAAGCGGTACGAGCCGGTCCATGCGGCCGTCCAGCCGCTGGGCCACATCCGCGACACCCTGCTCCGGGGGCGCATCACCGCTGCAGACGCCTTTCGAGTCCTCTCGCTGGGTCTTGGCGCCGACGGTGTCCCCGGTTATCCGCTCGTCACCGTCTATGTCACCGGCGAGGAACTGCGCCGGGTCCTGGAGGTGCAGACCACCGTCGCCCCTCGCAAGGAGGATGCGAACCTTCAGGTGGCGGGCGTCCGGTTCACCTACAACCCGCACCGGATCTTCTTCGAGCGGATCACGACCCTCGAGGTGGAGGGCCCCGACGGCCGTTTCAGCCCCATCGATTCGGCCCGGAGCTACCGGCTCTGCATGAACCTTTACATGGCCAGTATGATGGATTATCTGCGGACGGCCTCCCACGGTCTCGTTGCCGTTGTCCCGAAGGACCGGGACGGACGCCCGATCGCGAATATCCGGGACGCCCGGGTCGATGCAGATCCGGCGCAGCCGGGGATTCAGGAGCTCAAGGAATGGGTTTCCCTGGCCGGGTATCTCCAGAGTTTTCCGGACCGAAACGGCAACGGAATTCCCGACATGCCCGACCGCTACCGCGACGCCGAGGGACGTTACCGGGCGGTCCCGTCGTGGAATCCGGCGGATCTGATCCGCGGCGGCGGACGGATCACCTACGGTCTTCTTGGGGGGCTGACGGCTTTTGCGCTGCTTCTTCTGGGTATCTGGGGAATCTGGCGGATGGTGCGGAGGGTACGCGCCGCCGGCAGAGGGGGCTGAGGCGATCGGCAGGGACGGGAACGCCGCGGCGCTCTCAGCATTCGAAGATGCAGGCGACGATGCTGGTGCACAGGGTCCGGACCTTCCGCAGCAGGACCATGTGCTCGGGGTGGATCTGATACCGTTTCAGGGCGTCCACGTTTTGAAAGGTCGACACGACGCCGAAGTCGTAGGACCGCTCGGAACGGATGTCGCAGCCGAATTCGTAAGAAACGATCTCCGAAATCCGCTTCGGCATCGCCGCGAGATCCTCCTTCAGAGATTCGATCTCTTCCGGCCGGATGTCGCGGCGGAATTTCATCAGTACCAGATGCTTGAGCATCAGCTTCCTCTCTGCTTTCGGTCTTCCGGCGCCTGTTTCAGAACAGGCGGAAGGGAGGCCTTCGCCGGGATCGAGCCGGTGCGTGCAGCTCCCGCCGCTCACCCGTGCGCAAAGCGTCGATGGTGGTGATGCGATCGCGGTTGTCCGGCATCGGCTTCCTCGAGATCGGGTTCGGTAACGGATACCATGCGAAGCCTGCGGCCGTGAGGACTGCCGGACAGGACTGCCGGCCGCGGCCCAGAGAAGAATGAACCTGGGGACAACTACCACGCTTTCCGGGAACGATCAAGCCTATCTTTCGCAGGGCAAAGCCGGAGGGCTCGGGACACGGACGCAGGAAGGGGGGAAGACCGGAGCGTCACGAAGAAGCGGAGCGCCGGCAGGGACTGTCCCGACGGCGCTCCGCTGCAAAATCAATTCTGGGTTTCCTTGGAATCCGAGGATCCGTTTTCACGCAGGAGATCGCCCAGCGAGCCGAAGCCGCCGCGTTTTCCCACATAGGACCGGTACTCGTCCGGCCCTCCGCCCTGGGGTTCCGCCGATTCCTTGCCGGAGAGCGCCAGCGTCAGACGGCGATGCTCCCGATCGACGGCCTCGATCTGCACACGGATCTCGTCGCCCGCCTTCAGGACGTCGCTGGCATGCTTGATCTTCTTCCCTGAGCCCAGTTTCGAGATGTGAATCAGACCGTCCACCCCGGGGGCGACCGTGACGAAGGCGCCGAAGTTGGCGAGTCTCGCCACCTTCCCGCCGACAACCGCACCGATCGGGAAAGCGGTCTCCACATCCTGCCAGGGGTCGGGGAGGGTGTCCTTGAGGCTCAGGGAGATTCGATTCTTCTCCCAGTCCAGCTTCTGGATCTGCGTAGAAACCTTCTGGCCGACACTGAGCCGGTCCTCGACGGTCTCGATGCGCTCCCATGCGATCTCGGAGATGGGCAGGAGGGCCTGCATGCCGCCGATATCGACAAAGGCACCGAACTTCTGGATCGAGACGACCGTGCCCTCAATGGGCATGCCCTCGCGCAGGGTGGCCTTGAGGGCTTCGCGTTTCGCCTTCAGCTCCTCCTCCAAAATCGGCCGCCGGGACAGGATGACGTTGCGTCCCCGCTCTTTGTATTCGAGGATGATGAAATTGAGGCGCTTGCCGACAAACTCCGCCGCATTCGCCACCCGGGTGATCGACATCTGCGAGAACGGGCAGAAGCCCCGGGCAACCCCCGCGATCTTGATCTCGAAGCCGCCCTTGATTTCCTTTTCAACGATCCCTTCGACGGGGATGCCGCTCTTCCAGGCATCTTCGAGCAGCGCCCGGCCGGCATCGCCCTTGGACAGCTTCGTCGTGAAAAGTTTCTCGTTCTGGCGCGCAGAGAGGAAATAGGCACGGACCGTGTCTCCCTCCTTGACCTTCAAGGCACCCGCCTCGTCGAGCATTTCCTTCCGGTCGAGGTGTCCTTCGTGCTTCCCGCCGATGTCGAGAAAGATCCACTCCGGCGTGATCTTCACGATCACGGCCTCCACGCGCTGGCCCGGCTTCATCCGGTCCATTTCCGGCTCGTTTTCGGCGAGGAGTTCCGCAAAGCTCTTGTCGTCCGTCTGTTCCTGATTTTCCATAGAGGTCTTTCCGCATTCCCTTCCAGATATTTCGATGGAGATGGAGGCTATAAATATCTTTTCGAGCGCTGTCAAGACAAATTAAGACCTCGTTTTTTCGTGTTTCGGCCCTCTTTTTGTTCCGGTTCGGGAACGGAGAACCACCGCTCTGCCCGCAATCTTCGGGCCGGCCGGCCCTTTTTTGCGCTTCTCCCTTTGACAAGAGACGCCTGTGCCTGTAGAAGAGGACCGATGAAACCCCGCTTCCTTCAGCATCTCATCGCCACGGCCGTTCTGGCGATGCTCGTTCCGCTCGCAGGCATGGACGTCCCTCCCGCCGGAGCCGCGGGGGACCTGCCGGCGCTTCTCCAGCCGGAGCTGGGGAAGGTCCGGACGAAGATCAGCTGGGAGGGGACGCTCTATCCGTCCCGGCGGATCGATCGAACGGGCGGCGATTTCGCTGCCACCCGCCACGACCTGTCCCTGCAGGTGCCGGTCCGGCAGAATTCCGACGACGAGTGGACCGTCGCCGCGACCGTCCGCCATGACGGCATCGAGACAGAGGCAACCCTTCCCGATACGGGTGAACGCTTCCCGGCCGATCTCTGGGACATGCGGTTCGGCGCCGCCTACCGCCACCGCCACGACGACGGCCGGATCAGCGGCGGCTTCTTCTCCCTCGGCTCCGCCTCCGACAAACCCTTCAACAGTTCCCGCGAGGACACCGTCCAGGTCTCCGGCTTCCTGCGCCTGCCGAGCGGTGAGCGCAACGCCTGGCTCCTGCTCCTGAGTTATTCCAACAACCGCGAGTTCCTGAACCACGTGCCGCTGCCCGGGATCGCCTACTCCTGGTCGCCCTCCGACAAGTTCAGCGGCATCCTCGGCATCCCCTACCTGTGGCTCTCGTACAAGCCGCAGAAGGACGTGACCCTGCAGGCCTCTTACCTGCCGGTCCGCACGGTTCATGCAGAAGCCGCCTGGAAATGGATCGAGAAGTGCTCCCTCTTCGCCGCTTTCGACTGGTCCTGCCGGAGATACCTGCGCGCGGGGCGGACCGACTCCGAACACGGCCTTTTTTACTATGAGAAGCGGGCCGGCGGTGGAGTCCGCCTTGAGACGATCCAGGATGTCTTTCTGGAACTGGAGGGCGGATACGCCTTCGACCGGTTCTACTTCGAGGGCAAGGATTACTCGGACCGCGACCGGAACCGTCTCGACATCCATGACGGGCCCTATTCGTCGGCCCGCCTGACCTTTCAGTTCTGAAGATCCCGTTCATCGCGTCGGGGCGGAGCCGGGGCTCCTGCAACGCGGGCGCAACGAGGTCCCGAGGTCCCGGGCTCAGGCCGGACCCGTCGAAGGACCGTGTGCGCGGTTCTACGCCCGGAGAACGGCGAAGATCTCTTTCAGGTCGGGAAGCTCCCCGATGGGATAGACCTTCACGAAAACCGCCTTTCCCTTTTCATCGACGACCACGCAGGCCCGTTCGGAGAATCCGTTCTGGGGCCGGAACAGCCCCAGCGCCCTGGCTACCTTCCCGTGCGGCCAGAAATCGCAGAGAAGGGGGGTCGAGCGGATCTTCAGGGCCTTTGCCCAGGCGGCCTTCGACGGGACCGTGTCGATGCTCACCCCGACGGCAACCGTACCCAGGCTGGCGAAGGCCTTGCGGCTCTTCTCCAGGGCCTTCATCTGCCGGGCGCAGACCGACGTCCAGGCCAGGGGGTGGAAAGACAGCAGCACCTTCTTCCCCCGCTGGGCCGCCAGGCTGAACTCCCGGTCGGCATGATCTTTCAGGACGAAGTCCCGCACTTTTTTCCCCGCCGCGATCGGTCTTCCTTTTGTCATGACAAGTTCTCCCTTCTTTCCGTCGTTCATCCGGTCTTGTCCCTCTTTCCCACGCACGCGAGATAGAGTACGAAACGCTCCCGGCCGTCCAGCCGCAGCAATCGGTTCAGGTCGTCGTCATGGCTATCCTTTTACCATACGGTCGCCCCCCACGGCAACTTCAAGAACCGCGAAGGGAGGAGGCCATGCCCGCAGCCGGCCCGCGCGGACGGAGCGGGGCACTGCGTTCCCGACACCGCGGGTTTTGCTGCGGGTTTGCACACGGGTTTTGCTGTGTTCTGCCAACCTGAGAATGTCCTAAAGTAGCAAAGTAGAAATGTCCTATTGAGAGGCTGTAATTCTCCCTGAAGAGAGGGGATTATGGCTACAGAGGACGATGGTTATGAGTCGCTTCCTGCCTCCCTGGATCTGGATGCGTATCTCTGCATCAAGACGGAACGGACG
>DAOSIS010000005.1:0-135894 GCA_035366835.1 Syntrophales bacterium
GCACATCCTTGGTAAGGATGAGGTCACCAGTTCAATCCTGGTCGTGGGCTCCATAAAGAAGAAGTGGAAGGTCGGGTATGCGAAACATCATTACGTTGGCCTGTACGGACTGCAAGCAGAAGAATTACTCTACGACGAAGAACAAGCGGACCATGCAGAACCGGCTGGAGTTGAAGAAGTTCTGCAAGTTTTGCAGAACGCACACCCTTCACCGGGAAACGAAATAATGTAAAGGCGGTGCAGGGCGGAAGAAGTCCCGAACAGGCCAGTAGCTCTAATGGATAGAGCGCCGGACTCCAAATCCGGATGCTGGGGGTTCGAGTCCCTCCTGGCCTGCCATATTTTTTTCGGGCCTACAAGGGGCAAGAGAGAGGAATGGACAGGCTCAAACTGATCTACGGAAGAGTGAGACAGTTCCTTCTAGAGGCGTTCGCAGAACTGCGGAAGGTGACATGGCCTACGCCAAAGCAGACGCTCGCTTCGACGTCGGTCGTCATCGTGGTCTCTTTGATCGTTTCGCTTTTTCTTGGAATTGTGGACTTCGGCCTCACAAAGCTGATCAAGGTGATTCTGGGATAGATTCATGGCCTTCAAGTGGTACGTCGTACATACCTATTCGGGATTCGAGAACCGCGTGAAGCTTTCGCTGCAGGAGCGGATTCAGGCAGCGGGAATGGAGTCCTTCTTTTCCGACATCCTGATTCCCGAGGAAGATATCGTCGAACTGGTGTCCGGAGAGAAGAAGACCTCCAAGCGCAAGTTTTTCCCCGGGTACATCCTTGTGCGCATGGAAATGAACGAGCAGACATGGCACCTCGTGAAGGATACGCCGAAGGTGACGGGATTTATCGGCAGCAAGGAAAAACCCTCCCCCATTTCCGACAAGGATGTCGACATCCTGAGGACGAGAATCGATGAGGGAACGCTGAAACCGAAGCCGAAATTCCGTTTCGAGATGGGAGACCATGTCCGTATCGTAGACGGTCCCTTCACCAATTTTGAGGGGATCATCGACGAAGTCAAACCGGAAAAGGGGAAACTGCGTGTCATCGTAAGCATCTTCGGGCGTTCGACGCCCGTCGAGCTGGATTTCATCCAAGTGACGCAAGAATAGTTCCGAAAAAGGCAGGATTGGATCTCTGCAGGGGATCCTGACTTCACGACAACCATCGGTAGGGTGTTCATCATGGCAAAAAAGGTTATTGCGAGCATCAAACTCCAGCTCAAAGCAGGGAAGGCCACCCCTTCTCCGCCGGTCGGACCGGCCCTTGGTCAGCACGGCGTCAACATCATGGAATTCTGCAAGGCATACAACGCCATGACGCAGAACCAGGAAGGCAGCGTCATTCCCGTCGTCATCACCGTATATGCCGACCGATCCTTCACGTTCGTGACCAAGACTCCGCCCGCCTCCGTACTCCTGAAGCAGGCTGCGAAGATCGCAAAGGGTTCCGGCGATCCGAAGCGGGAGAAGGTGGGAACGGTGACGGAAACCCAGGTTCGGGAAATTGCGGAACTGAAGATGAAGGATCTCAACGCCGTGAATCTGGAAGGCGCCATCCGGACGATCGAGGGAACGGCGAGATCCATGGGGATCGATATTGTCCGTTAGGCTCCCGGGCGCGTCGATGATCAGAAAGGGTCGCCTGCCCGGCGGCCGGGATGTCCCGGCAGGAAACGGGATATATCCATATTGAGGGGATCCATCATGTCCAGTAGAGGAAAGTCATACATCGAAGCAAAAAAGAAGGTTGTTCCCAACAAGCGGTACGGAATGCGGGAAGCAGCCGAGATCGTCATCTCGACGGCACGGGCCAAGTTTGACGAGACGGTTGACGCAGCCATCCGTCTGGGCGTCAATCCCCAGCATGCGGATCAGATGGTTCGGGGTTCTGTTGTCCTGCCCAACGGCCTGGGAAAAACGGTGCGCGTCCTGGTGTTTGCCAAGGGCGACAAAGAGAAGGAAGCCCTCGATGCCGGTGCCGATTCCATAGGCTCCGACGAAGTCGTCGAGAAGATCAAGGGAGGATGGCTGGAATTCGACCGCGTCATCGCCACGCCCGACATGATGGGCACCGTCGGAAAACTGGGGAAAATCCTCGGCCCCCGCGGCTTGATGCCCAATCCCAAGGTGGGAACGGTGACGTTCGACGTCGGCAAGACGGTCAAGGAACTCAAGGCCGGCAAGGTGGAATTCCGGGTTGAGAAGGCCGGCATCGTGCACAGCCCCGTAGGCAAGGTGTCGTTCGGTGCGGAAAAGCTGGGAGAGAACGTTGCGGCCCTCCTGGACGCGATCATCCGCCTCAAACCGGCATCCAGCAAGGGAATTTACCTGAAGAGCATTTCGCTTTCCACGACCATGGGACCGGGGGTGAAGATCGACCCCTTGGACGTAAAGAACATCTAACTTCCAAACCCGGCCGGAAGTCTGGCGGCCGAAGGTTCGGACTACGAAGTGTCGGAGACAGCAGGTACAGGGAGTTTAATCGACGGAAGTCGGCCTGCCGAGACCAAATCGCGGTGTGTTCCCGTAGCGGACAGTAAACCGGATTGTTTTTCTGATTTCTCCCTGTATCGTGCCCTGTTTTCCGATGTTCGGTTCGGCTTTGCAGCCTTCTTTGCCGGGAGAGAAGATATTGGTCAGGAGAAGGATCAGGAAAGGAGGTCGAATTTGGATCGGAAAACGAAAGAACAGGTAGTCGCCGAGCTCAACGAGCAACTTCGGGACGTCAAGCTTGCCGTCCTGACGGGATACTCGGGGATGGACGTGGCGAAACTCACGGCGCTTCGCAATGTCTTGCGGAAGTCGGGGACAGAGTTCCGGGTGGTGAAGAATACGCTGTTGCGGATTGCCTCCAAGGATACTTCGTTCAGTGCTCTGGAACAGCATTTCAAAGGGCCGCTGGCGGTTGTCATCAACCGCGGGGATGCCGTTGAAATGACCAAGGTGCTCACGGAATTCGCCCGGAAAAACGCCCAACTGGAAATCAAGGCAGGCATTCTCGAAGGCCGTGTGCTGTCCAAGAGCGACATCAGCTTGCTGGCCGAGCTTCCCAGCCGGGAAGTTCTTCTGGCGAAACTCCTGTCGCTGCTGGTCGGTGTACAGGGCAAGCTGGTGAACGTGCTGAGCGCGGTTCCGAGGTCATTCGTCGGGGTTCTCGACGCGTATCGGGTCAAGAAGGAATCTGCCAACTAAACAATCATCATACAGGAAGGAAGAAGAGCGATGGCAAATCAGACAACCAAAGAGGACGTGATCAAATTCATCGAATCGATGACGGTATTGGAGCTTTCTCAGCTGGTCAAGGAGTTGGAAGAGAAATTCGGCGTGACCGCGGCGGCGCCTGTTGCCGTGGCCGCTGCAGCGGCAGCCGGACCTGTCCAGCAGGCGGCGGCGGAGGAGAAGACCGAATTCGATACCATCCTCACCGGTTTCGGGGAAAATAAAATTCAGGTGATCAAGGTCATTCGTCAGATCACCAGCCTGGGTCTCAAGGAGGCCAAGGACCTGGTGGACGGCGTGCCCAAGCCGATCAAGGAAGCCGTCTCCAAGGACGAAGCGGCCGACATCAAGAAGAAGATCGAGGAAGCCGGCGGAACCGTCGAAATCAAATGATGCAGGGTTGACGATGTGAAGCGGCGACAGGGGGCCTTCCAGGCCCTCGCATGGAGATGATCTCGGCGTCCTGCAAGTGGCGGGACGCCGAGCCTGCTAAAGGGTGATTATGGGTGAACTGAGAAAAGACTTCGGCCGTATCCGGAAGGTTCTCGACATTCCGAACCTGATCGACATCCAGGTCAAGTCCTACGAGAAATTCCTTCAGTGGAACACGGATCCGAGCCAACGGGGGAATTACGGGCTGCAAGGGGCGTTCAAGAGCGTGTTCCCCATCTCGGATTTCAGCGGGAAATGTTCGCTGGAGTTCGTCAGTTACAGGATCGGTGATGCCCGCTACGACGTGAAGGAGTGCATCCAGAAGGGGATGACCTATGCGGCCCCCCTGAAGATCGTCGTGCGACTGGCCGTGTTTGATGCCGACCGCGGTTCCGAACAGAGGGTGATCCGCGACATCAAGGAACAGGAGATCTACTTCGGCGAGATCCCCCTCATGACGGAAAACGGCACGTTCATCGTGAACGGAACGGAACGGGTCATCGTCAGTCAGCTCCACCGTTCGCCCGGCATCTTCTTCGACCACGACAAGGGGAAAACGCTCGCCAGCGGCAAGATCATCTATTCCGCCCGCATCATCCCGATCCGCGGGTCCTGGCTGGATTTCGAGTTCGACTCCAAGGATCTCCTTTACGTCCGGATCGACCGGCGCCGGAAGATGCCCGTGACGATCCTCCTGAAAGCCATGGGGAACTCCACGGAGTTCATCCTGAACTATTTCTACATGGTGGAGAAGGTCTTCCTTGAAGAGGGCCTTCTCCTCCGCGAGGTGGATGAATCCCTGATCGGCGAGAAATCGCCTGAGGACATCAGGGATCCCAAGAGCGGGGAGTACATCATCCGGAAGGGCAGGAAGATCACCAAGCCCTTCCTGAAGAAGATGACCGACGTGGGCATTTCCCGCGTGCGCCTCGAGGAACCGGATGTCGTCGGCAAGATCATTTCCCGCGACATCAAGGACCCGGAAACGGGCGAGATCCTTGCCCGTTGCAACGACGCCTTGACGGGTGAAGTCCTCGAGAGGCTCCGCGGCCGGGGAGTCCGCGAGGTGTCCTTCATTCATCTCGGCGAGGACCGTGAAAAGGCCTCGATTCATGACACCCTGAACATCGACCGCATCGACAAGGCGGACGATGCGATCATTGAAATTTACCGTCGCCTCCGTCCCAGCAATCCGCCAACGCCGGAAACGGCGCAGAAGTTCTTCAACAGTCTGTTCTTCGAACCGGAGAGCTACGACCTGTCGGATGTGGGGCGCGCGAAAATGAATTACAAGCTGCGGCTCGATGTTCCGACGGACGTCACGGTCCTGCGCAATGAAGACATCCTGACGGCGGTGAAGTATCTCATCGACCTCAAGAACGGCGTTCCCGACTGCAGCGTCGACGACATCGATCATCTGGGGAACCGGCGCGTGAGGTCGGTCGGCGAGTTGATCGAAAACCAGTTCCGCATCGGCCTGGTGAGGATGGAGCGGGCCATCAAGGAGAAGATGAGCCTTCAGGACATCGAAACCATGATGCCGCACGATCTCATCAACGCGAAGCCGGTTTCCGCCGTGGTCAACGAATTTTTCGGCAGTTCCCAGCTTTCCCAGTTCATGGATCAGACGAATCCCCTTTCCGAGATCACCCACAAGCGGCGGTTGTCCGCTTTGGGGCCCGGGGGCCTTACACGCGAGCGTGCGGGATTCGAGGTCCGCGACGTTCATCCGACGCACTACGGACGCATTTGTCCCGTCGAGACGCCGGAAGGCCCGAACATCGGCCTGATCGTGTCTCTGAGCACCTATGCGCGCGTGAATGAATTCGGCTTCATCGAGACCCCATACCGGGTTGTGGAAAACGGCCGCGTACGGGACGAGGTCAAGTATCTCACGGCCATCGAAGAAGAAAAATTCATTATTGCGGCGGCGGATCGTCCCTTCGACAAGGACGGGAAATTTGTCGATCCGCTGATTTCCGCGCGCCGGGGCGGGGATTTCGTTTCGGTGGTTCCGGAAGAAATCAGTCTGATGGATGTCTCGCCGAATCAGCTGGTGAGCATCGCGGCGACGTTGATTCCCTTCCTCGAGCACGACGACGCCAACCGGGCCCTGATGGGTTCTAACATGCAGCGACAGGCCGTGCCGCTGATGAAGCCTGAAATTCCCGTCGTGGGAACCGGGATGGAGCCGGTCGTGGCCCGCGATTCGGGCGCCGTCATCGCGGCGAAACGGTCCGGACAGGTAGAAAGCGTCGATGCCTCGAGAATCGTGGTCAAGTGCGATACCGCTCAGGCGGACGGTCTGGACACGGGAGTCGACATCTACAATCTGGTGAAGTACCAGCGCTCCAATCAGGATACCTGTTTCAACCAGAAACCGATCGTCACCACGGGAGACCGCGTGGAGGCGGGGGACATCATCGCGGACGGCCCGGCGACGGACAACGGAGAATTGGCCCTGGGCCGGAACGTGATGGTCGCCTTCATGTCCTGGGGCGGATACAACTACGAAGACTCGATCCTCGTCAGCGAGCGCGTGGTCAAGGAGGACGTCTACACCTCCATCCACATCGAGGAATTCGAAACCATGGCCAGGGACACGAAGCTCGGCAAGGAGGAGATCACCCGGGACATCCCCAACCTCGGGGAGGACGCCCTGCGCAATCTCGATGAGAGCGGAATCGTGCGGATGGGCGTGTCGGTGAAGCCCGGCGACATCCTCGTCGGAAAAATCACCCCCAAGGGGGAGACCCAGTTGTCCCCCGAGGAGAAACTGCTGCGCGCCATTTTCGGAGAGAAGGCGAGCGACGTGCGCGACACGTCCCTGCGGGTCCCTCCCGGTGTGGAGGGGACCGTCATCGACGCCAAGATCTTCGCCCGCAAGGGCGCGGAACGCGACTCGCGGTCTCAATTCATCGAAGACGAGCAGATCGCCCGCCTGCGCAAAGACCGGGACGACGAAATGCGGATCATCGCCGAAGGGGTGAAGAACCAGATTGAGGACCTGCTCGTCGGGAAAACGGCAGCCTCGCGGGTCGGCGATCCGAAGAAGAGAAAGACGCTGCTGAAGAAGGGCGACGTCATCGATAAAGAGACGCTGGAAGGAATTCCTTTCAGCCTGTGGAAAGAGATCTCCCTCGGCAAGGAAGACGCGACGGCGGAAGAAAAAATCGCGATGCTCCTGTCGAATCTCGAACGCAAGAAGGAGCTCGTGGAGGCCTTCTTCGAGGAGAAGATCGAAAAACTCAAGGCAGGCGACGAACTGCCGCCGGGCGTCATCAAGATGGTCAAGGTCTATGTGGCCATCAAACGCAAGCTGTCCGTCGGAGACAAGATGGCCGGCCGGCACGGAAACAAGGGTGTCCTGTCCCGGATTCTGCCCGAGGAGGACATGCCCTATTTCGCCGACGGCACGCCGGTGGACATCGTATTGAATCCCCTGGGCGTCCCCTCCCGGATGAACGTCGGGCAGATCCTGGAGACGCATCTGGGCTGGGCCTCGAGGGGACTGGGCGAAAAGCTCAACGCGATGCTCGAGCAGGGCTCCTCGGCCGATCAGCTCCGGAAGGAATTGAAGGGCATCTATTCATCGACCGAGTTCAACCGCTTTGTCGATGGAGCGACGGCGGACGAGCTCCGGCGTTTTGTCCGCAAATTGAAGCGCGGCATCTCGCTGGCGACGCCGGTGTTCGACGGCGCCAATGAAGCGGATATCCGCGGCATGCTGAAGATGGCCGATCTTCCGGAAAACGGGCAGACCGTATTGTTCGACGGCCGGACCGGTGAGCCCTTCGACCAGGAAATCACCGTGGGCATCATCTACATGTTGAAACTCCATCATCTGGTCGACAACAAGATCCACGCCCGCTCCATCGGGCCCTACTCCCTGGTGACGCAGCAGCCGCTGGGCGGCAAGGCCCAGTTCGGCGGGCAGCGGCTCGGAGAGATGGAAGTGTGGGCAATGGAGGCCTACGGCGCCGCCTATACCCTGCAGGAATTCCTGACCGTCAAGTCCGACGACGTGGCGGGACGCACGAGGGTGTACGAGGCGATCGTGAAAGGAGAACACACCACGGAACCGGGGCTGCCCGAATCGTTCAACGTTCTGGTCAAGGAGCTTCAGAGCCTCTGCCTGGACGTGGAGTTGGTCGAAGAGGAATAGGCTCCTCCGAGTAAGGCCCCGGGGATCCGCTTCGCGAGTGCGGATGCTGCGGGGACGGGACAAAACCTTTTTATAGGGGAAATCTGTGGAAGACGTTTTCAGCTATTTCGAGAAGCCGAAGGATCCGATCCGTTTCAATGCGATCCGGATGTCGATCGCCTCTCCGGAGGAGATTCTTTCCTGGTCGCACGGCGAAGTCAAGAAACCGGAGACGATCAATTACCGGACCTTCAAGCCCGAGCGCGACGGATTGTTCTGCGCCAAGATTTTCGGACCTGTCAAAGACTACGAGTGTCTGTGCGGACGCTACAAGCGCATGAAGCACAGGGGCGTGGTGTGCGAAAAATGCGGTGTGGAAGTGATCCAGTCCAAGGTTCGCCGCGAGCGGATGGGCCACATTGTGCTGGCCACGCCGGTCGCGCATATCTGGTTCCTCAAGAGCCTTCCCAGCCGCATCGGCAACGTCCTGGATCTGACCCTGAAGGAACTGGAACGTGTCCTGTATTTCGAGTCCTGGATCGTGCTCGATCCGAAACAGACGCCGCTGGAGAAGAAGCAGCTTCTGACGGATGAGGAATATGCGGAACTGAAGGAACAGTACGGTGAAGAGGCCTTCGTAGCGGGAATCGGCGCCGAAGCCATCCGGACCATCCTCGAGGAGATCGATCTCGAGAAGATGGACCAGGAGATCCGTGACGATCTCAAGACCACCTCTTCCGACACGAAGCGCAAGCGGCTCATCAAGAGACTGAAGGTCATCGAGGCGCTGAGAAAGTCGGGAAACCGGCCGGAATGGATGATCCTGACGGTCCTTCCCGTCATTCCTCCGGACCTCCGGCCGCTGGTGCCCTTGGACGGCGGCCGCTTCGCGACCTCCGACCTGAACGACCTGTACCGCCGGGTGATCAACCGGAACAATCGCTTGAAGAGGCTCCAGGAACTGAACGCACCCGAGATCATCATCCGGAACGAGAAGCGCATGCTGCAGGAAGCCGTCGACGTCCTGTTCGACAACGGTCGGCGGGGCCGGGCCATCACGGGAACGAACAAGCGGCCGTTGCGCTCCCTGTCGGACATGCTCAAGGGGAAGCAGGGCCGTTTCCGTCAGAACCTGCTGGGAAAGCGCGTCGATTACTCCGGCCGGTCCGTCATCGTGGTCGGGCCGGATTTGAGGCTGCACCAGTGCGGCCTTCCGAAAAAAGTGGCGCTGGAGCTGTTCAAACCTTTCATCTACAACCGGCTGCACGAAAAGGGGTATGTGACGACCGTCAAGAGCGCCAAGAAGATGGTCGAAAGGGAGACCGCGGAGGTTTGGGACGCCCTGGACGAAGTCGTGCGCGAGTACCCGGTCATGCTGAACCGGGCGCCCACCCTGCACCGGCTCGGCATGCAGGCGTTCGAACCGCTGCTGATCGAAGGGAAGGCCATCCAGCTGCATCCGCTCGTCTGCACCGCTTTCAATGCGGACTTCGACGGCGACCAGATGGCCGTCCACGTGCCGCTTTCGATCGAAGCACAGACGGAAGCCCGCGTGCTGATGATGTCCACCAACAACATCCTGTCCCCCGCGAACGGCAAACCGATCATCATTCCCAGCCAGGACATCGTCCTGGGGATTTACTACCTGACGCGGGGACGGAGCGGCGTCAAGGGCGAGGGGATGGTCTTCTCGGGCGTCGAAGAAGTGCGGCGAGCCCTGGACGCCGGCGTCGTCGACCTGCACGCGAGGATCGAGGTCCGCATCGACGGCGAGCGGAAGAAGACCACGGTCGGGCGGATCGTGCTGTATGAAGTCGTGCCCAGGGAAATCGGCTTCGACTACATCAACAAACTGATGAACAAGAAGGAAATGGCGAGCCTCATCGATTACTGCTACCGGACCTGCGGCGAGAAGACGACGGTCCTGCTGGCCGACCGCCTCAAGGATCTGGGCTTCCGGTACGCGACGATCGCCGGCGTTTCCTTTGCCCTGCACAATCTGGTGGTTCCGGCCAACAAGAAGGATATCGTCAGCAAGGCCGACAAGGACGTCCTGCGGATCCAGAAGCAGTACATGGACGGTTTGATCACCGACGGCGAGCGCTACAACAAGGTCATCGATATCTGGGCCCAGGCGACGGAAAAGATCGCCTCCGAAATGATGGTCGGCATCGGCAGCGATGCGACGGCCCTTCCCGAAGGGGACAAGACGAAGACCGAGAGCTTCAACCCCATCTACATGATGGCGGACTCCGGTGCCAGGGGCAGCGCCGTGCAGATCCGCCAGCTCGCAGGGATGAGAGGCCTCATGGCGAAACCGTCGGGGGAAATCATCGAGACCCCGATCACGGCCAACTTCCGCGAGGGGCTTACGGTCCTGCAGTATTTCATCTCGACGCACGGCGCCCGGAAGGGCCTCGCCGATACGGCGCTCAAGACGGCCAATTCGGGATATCTGACCCGCAGGCTCGTCGATGTCGCGCAGGACTGCATCATCACGGAAGAGGACTGCGGTACGGTTGATGGAATCTACGTCTCCGCCTTGATGGAAGGCGGCGAGATCATCGAGCCGGCCGGAGAACGCGTTCTCGGCCGGGTCGTCCTGGAAAACATCGATGACCCGTACACGGGCGAAGTCCTGGTCAAGGCGAATTCGCTGATCGATGAAGCGCTGGCGGAGCGCATCGACCGCGCCGGCATCGAACGCGTCAACATCCGGTCGGTGCTTACGTGCAAATCGAAGCACGGGGTCTGCGCCATGTGCTACGGCCGCGACCTTGCTCACGGGCACCTGGTCAATATCGGCGAGTCCGTCGGGATCATCGCCGCCCAGTCCATCGGTGAACCGGGTACGCAGTTGACGATGCGGACCTTCCACATCGGCGGTACCGCAAAATTCGAAGAGCACTCCACGCTGGAGGCCCGCCACGACGGGACCGTCCGCTTCACGAACCTGCATACAGTCAAGACCAAGGGCAGGGACAAGGACAGCGTCGTCATGAACCGCAACGGCGAAATCCATGTCCTCGACGAACACAAGCGAAGTCGCGGGAAATACCCCGTTCCCTACGGCGCGCATATCAAGGTCGGCGACGGCAGTGAAGTGAAGAAGGGGACCTTGATTGCAGAATGGGATCCCTTTGCCGTCCCGATCCTCGCCGAGGTCGAAGGCACCGTGAAATTCGGCGATGTCGTCGAAGGGAAAACCATGCAGGAGCAGGTGGACGAGGTGACGGGTCTGTCGCGCAAGGTCATCATCGAATACAAGGACCCTGATCTCCGCCCCCGCATCTCGATCAAGGACAAGAAAGGCAAGACGGCGAAAGTTCCCGGCACGAATTCCGTGGCGAGGTATCTGCTGTCCGTCGGCGTGAACATCGTCGTTTCCGAAGGCGATACGGTCAGCGCCGGAGACATCATCGCCAAGATTCCGCGCGAAACGACGAAGACGAAGGACATCACGGGCGGTCTGCCGCGGGTCGCCGAGTTGTTTGAGGCGCGCAAGCCGAAGGAATTCGCCGTCATCAGCGAGATCGACGGCGTCGTCTCCTACGGCAAGGATTCCAAGGGGAAGAGAAAGATCATCGTGACGCCGGATTCGGATGAGCAGAAGGAATATCTCATCCCGAAGGGGAAACATGTCAGCGTCCAGGAAGGCGACCGCGTGATGGCCGGTGAGCCCCTGATGGACGGGATCAACAACCCGCACGACCTGCTCATGATCAAAGGGGAAAAGGAGCTGGCCCGCTATCTCGTCGACGAGGTGCAGGAGGTGTACCGTCTGCAGGGCGTGAAGATCAACGACAAGCACATGGAGGTCATCGTCCGGCAGATGCTGCGCAGGCTCATCGTGAAAGATCCGGGCGACACCTCGTTCATCACCGACGAGCAGGTAGAGCGGCACCGCTTCCAGGAAGAAAACGAGCGTGTCGTCGAGAAGGGCGGGAAACCCGCCGTCGGAGAGCCGATTCTCATGGGGATCACCAAGGCGTCGCTCTCGACGCAGAGCTTCATCTCCGCGGCGTCCTTCCAGGAAACGACCCGCGTGCTGACGGAAGCGGCCCTTGCCGGCAAGACCGATTACCTGCGCGGTCTCAAGGAAAACGTCATCATGGGAAGGCTGATTCCGGCGGGGACCGGACTGCCGATGTACCGGAAGTTGGGCATTCAAACGGATGAGCCGGAGTTGCCCCCGCAGGAGCCTGAAATGCAGACCAACAGCGACGAATCGGATGAGAAAGTGCTTGACATCCAGGCGTCGAATTGATACGAGATCAAGCTTTTCGTACACTGCCCGTTTGATGGCGGGCATAGGAACCGGGAGGAACGATGCCGACGATCAACCAATTGGTCCGGAAGGGAAGAATGAAGATCCGGAAAAAGACCTCGACACCGGCGCTGGGAAGCTCACCTCAGAGGCGCGGGGTGTGTGTCAGGGTCTATACGACGACGCCGAAAAAGCCGAACTCGGCGCTCCGTAAAGTGGCCAGGGTCAGGCTGACGAGCGGGTATGAAGTGACATCCTATATCCCCGGCGTCGGGCACAACCTGCAGGAGCACTCCGTCGTCCTGGTGAGGGGCGGGAGGGTCAAGGACCTTCCGGGCGTTCGTTATCACATCATTCGTGGCACGCTGGATGCGGTGGGCGTCCAGGACCGCAAGCAAGGCCGGTCCAAGTACGGCGCCAAGAAACCGAGCTGAGTGAAGGACGGTAAGATATGCCGAGGAGACGAGAAGTCGCGAAGAGGGAGATCCTGCCGGACCCCAAGTACAACAACAAGCTGGTGGCGAAATTCATCAACAGCTTGATGAGACGCGGGAAGAAGAGCGTGGCCGAATCCATCCTCTATGGAGCGCTGGAATTCATCGAAAAACGCGCCAAGGAACAGCCGGTCGAAGTTTTCGAAAAGGCCGTGAACAATGCCAAACCGCTCATCGAAGTGAAGTCGAGACGCGTCGGCGGTTCCACCTATCAGGTGCCGACGGAGGTGCCGCAGGGCCGGAGAATCGCCTTGGGGATCCGCTGGCTGATCTCCAACGCGCAGGAGCGCACGGAAAAGACCATGAGAGAGAAACTGGCGGGTGAACTGATCGACGCCGCCAACAACCGGGGCGGGGCCATCAAGAAGAGAGAGGCCGTGCACAAGATGGCGGAAGCGAACAAGGCGTTTGCCCATTATCGGTTTTAGAAACGGGGCCGGTCTTTCGTTTCGGCGGGAAATCGCCGCCGGGAAAACGGCGTGGAACTCGACGGATGCAGATCGCTCTTCCGGAGAGCGAAGAAGAGACGACAAGACGAACCATCAACGTTGAAGGAGGGAAGGAGAGATGGCGAAGAAGAAATTTGAAAGGACGAAGCCGCATCTCAATATCGGCACGATCGGCCACGTGGATCATGGCAAGACCACCCTTACGGCTGCCATAACCAAGCATCTCGCGAAGAAAGGGTTCGCCGAATTCAGGCCCTTTGATTCCATCGACAACGCCCCCGAAGAAAAGGAAAGAGGCGTGACCATCAACATCTCGCACGTGGAATATGAGACGGCGAAACGGCATTATGCCCACGTCGACTGCCCCGGCCATGCCGACTACATCAAGAACATGATTTCGGGCGCGGCGCACATGGACGGTGCCATTCTCGTCGTGGCCGCTTCGGAAGGACCCATGCCGCAGACCCGAGAGCACATCCTCCTTGCCCGTCAGGTCCAGGTTCCCTACATCGTCGTCTATCTCAACAAGGTGGACCTTGTTGACGACCCGGAACTCCTTGACCTGGTCGAACTCGAGCTTCGCGAACTCCTTACCCAGTATGAATTCCCCGGCGACAAGATTCCCATCATCCGCGGCTCGGCGCTCAAGGCGCTGGAGGCGGACGATCCCGATTCGCCGGACGCCAAGTCCATCTGGGAATTGATGGACGCGGTCGACAGTTATGTCCCCGAGCCGGTCCGCGATCTCGAAAAGCCCTTCCTGATGCCTGTCGGCGACGTCTTCAGCATCTCCGGGCGCGGCACGGTCGTCACTGGCAGGGTGGACCGCGGCATCGTGCGGACGGGCGAAGAAGTCGAGATCGTCGGCATCCGTCCTTCGTTCAAGACGGTTTGCACCGGCGTCGAGATGTTCCGCAAGACCCTCGATGAAGGACGCGCCGGCGATGACATCGGCGTCCTGCTCCGCGGGACCAAGCGGGAGGAAGTGGAAAGGGGCCAGGTCGTGGCAAAACCGGGGTCCATTACGCCCCATACGAAATTCAAGGCAGCCGTTTACGTGCTGACCAAGGAAGAAGGCGGCCGGCACACGCCCTTCTTCTCGGGGTATCGGCCCCAGTTCTATTTCCGGACGACGGACGTGACGGGTGTCACGACGCTCCCGGAAGGCGTGGAAATGGTGATGCCCGGAGACAACGTCAACGTGGAAATCGCGCTCATTACGCCGATCGCCATGGAGGAGCAGCTGCGCTTCGCCATTCGCGAGGGCGGTCGCACGGTCGGCGCGGGTGTCGTGAGCAAGATCATCGAATAGGGATTGGATAATCCGGGGATCGATAAGGGATCTATGAAAGATCAAAAGATACGAATACGTCTGAAGGCATACGACTACAAACTCCTGGACCGGTCCGTGGAGGACATCGTGGAAACCGCACGGCGGACGGGTGCCCGGGTCGCCGGGCCCATTCCTCTGCCGACCGAGATCAACCGCTACTGCGTGAATCGATCTCCGCACGTGGACAAGAAGTCCCGGGAACAGTTCGAGATTCGAACCCACAAGCGTCTGATCGACATCATCGAGCCGACGCAGTCCACGGTGGATGCGCTGATGAAACTGGACCTGTCGGCAGGGGTGGACGTCGAGATCAAGCTGTAGCCCGATGAAAAAGCTTGGCGGCCGACGGGTTCCCTCGTGACGGAGTTCTCGGAGACCTTTTTCCGGCCGTACCGGATAGTGTGGTGAACATGAGCAAAGGATTGATCGGCAAGAAATTGGGGATGACCCAGGTATTCGCGGAAGATGGATCGGCCGTCTCGGTGACGGTGATCGAGGTGGAGTCTTCCGTCGTCATTCAGAAGAAGACGAAAGAGACGGACGGGTATGACGCCGTTCAACTCGGATACGGTCGCATCAAGCAGAGTCGGGTCACCAAGCCGCTGCAGGGGCATTTGAACAAAGCGGGAAAAGGCCTGTTCAAGATTCTGCGCGAGATCCGCGTGGACGAAGGCGATCAGTACGAGGTCGGTCAGGAGCTGAAGGCGGATCTCTTTGCAGCCGGGGAGCGCGTCGACATCGTCGGCACGACCAAGGGCAAGGGATTTGCGGGCGTCATGAAACGGCACGGGTTCCGCGGCGGCGCGGCGACCCACGGTTCCATGTTTCACCGGGCGCCGGGCTCGATCGGCGCCAGCGCTGACCCGTCGCGTGTCTTCAAGGGGACGCGCATGGCGGGCCAGATGGGTCATGTGAGGAACACCGTTCAGAATCTTGTCGTATGGAGCGTGAGACCGGACCAGAACGTATTGCTGGTCAAGGGGCCCGTTCCCGGCTGCCGAAATGGTTACGTCCTCGTGAAGAGAGCGGTCAAAGCGGGAAACGAAAGGATCTAGAGGTCAGAAATGCCGACAGCGGACATATACGATATCGAGAAGAACAAGGTGTCCGAAATCGAGCTCAACGAAGCCGTTTTCGGTGCCGAGGTGAACGAAACCGTCATCCACGAAGTCGTCAAGATGCAGATGGCCTCCAGGCGGCAAGGCACGAGCTCGACGAAGCGCAGGCATGATGTGAGCGGCGGAGGGAAGAAGCCTTGGCGGCAGAAGGGGACCGGGCGGGCGAGAGCCGGATCGAGCCGTTCTCCTGTATGGCGTGGCGGCGGGATCGTTTTCGGTCCTCATCCCCGGGATTATGCCTACCGGGTGCCCAAGAAGGTGAAACGGCTGGGGCTTGTCTCCGCGCTGAGCATGAAGCTCAAAGAGGAAAGGCTGTTGATCCTGAGGGATTTCCCGATGGAGGAAATCAAGACGAAGCGCTTCAAAGAGGTGGTGGACCGCTTTGGTCTGAAAAAGGCCCTTTTTGTGCTGGACAAGGCCTATCCCAACTTGGAGAAATCCTCCCGGAACCTCCAGGGGATGAAAATGATCCGTTCGGAGGGCATCAACGTATACGATCTCGTGAATTTCGATCACCTGGTTCTCCTGGAACCCTCCGTGAAAAAAATCGAGGGGGCGCTGCTGGCATAATGGATACGCATTACATCATCAAACGGTCGATCGTTACGGAAAAGAGCGCCGCAACCAAGGACGAGCGGAACCAGTATGTGTTCGAGGTGGACCCGCGGGCGAACAAGATCGAAATCGGCAGGGCCGTGGAAAAGCTCTTCAAGGTGAGGGTCCTTGATGTCCGCACCGCCAACGTCATCGGCAAGAAGAAGCGGATGGGGCGGATCGTCGGTCAGAAGCGTTCGTGGAAGAAGGCGATTGTGACGCTGGCTCCAGGCAGCACGATTCAGATTTACGAAGGTGTGTAGGAAGAGGGTGGCCATCCATGGGAATCAAACAGTATAAACCCACATCTCCGGGCAGGAGATTCCAGAGCTGTTCGGATTTCGAGGAAATCACCAAGTCCCGTCCGGAAAAGAAGCTCCTTCGCCCCCTGCGGAGAACCGGCGGCCGCAACAGCTACGGACGGATGACGAGCCGGCACATCGGCGGCGGGCACAAGAGGATGTACCGTGTGATCGATTTCCGCCGGGAGAAGACCGACATCCCCGCGAAGGTGGCGGCCATTGAATACGACCCGAATCGCTCTGCCCGGATCGCCCTGCTGCATTACGCGGACGGGGAGAAGCGTTACATCATCGCCCCTGCCCAGCTTGCACCGGGCGAAACGATCATCAGCGGTGAGAAGGCGGACATTCGTCCGGGCAATACGATCGCGTTGAAGAATATTCCGCTGGGCTCCCTGATCCACAACATCGAGATCAAGATGGGCCGCGGCGGCCAGTTGATCCGCAGCGCCGGTTCCTACGGCCAGCTGATGGCCAAGGAAGAGGGGTATGCGCAGATCCGGCTTCCGTCCGGAGAGGTCCGGAAGGTGTTTCTGGAATGCCGGGCGACGATCGGACAAGTGGGAAACATCGAGCATGAAAATGCGAGCGTCGGAAAAGCCGGCCGCAAGCGCTGGATGGGGAAGCGTCCCCACGTCCGCGGCGTCGTCATGAATCCCGTCGATCATCCCATGGGCGGAGGCGAGGGGAAAACGTCCGGAGGAAGGCATCCCTGCACGCCCTGGGGTATGCCGACGAAAGGATACAAGACGAGAAAGAACAAGAATACCGACAAATTTATCGTGAAGAGAAGGGACTAGAAAGTGGCTCGCTCATTGAAGAAAGGTCCGTACATCGAAGAGAAGCTGCTGGAAAAGGTGCGCAAGCTGGAGGCTTCCGGGAGCAAGAGCGTGATCAAGACTTGGTCGCGCCGCTCCACGATCACTCCGGAGTTGATCGGGCACACCTTTGCCGTGCACAACGGTAAGAAGTTCATCCCGGTATTCATTACGGAGAATATGGTGGGTCATAAACTGGGCGAATTTTCTCCGACGAGAACGTTCTTCGGTCACGCCGGCGATCGGAAGACCAAGATCAAGAAATAGAAGGCCAGTCGCTCGTCGACGGGGAGTGGAATCGATTATGGAAGTTCGGGCGGTTTCAAAATATGTGAGAATCTCGCCGCAGAAGGTGCGGCTGGTGGTGGATCTCGTCCGCGGGAAAAAGGTCGAAGAGGCGCGTCACCTCCTGGCCTTTACGAGGAAGCGTGCGGCGGTCATACTCGCGAAGGTGCTGGCGTCGGCCCTGGCCAATGCCAAACAGAATCCGAATATCGATGAGCACATCCTGTACGTGAAGAGCGCCTTCGTCGATCAGGGGCCGTCCCTGAAACGCTGGCGGGCGAGGGCGCAGGGCAGGGCGTTTTCCATTCGCAAGCGGGTGAGTCACATCACGGTCGTTCTTGATGAACAGTAAAGAGGGAGGTGGGTTTTGGGGCAGAAAACAAACCCGATCGGATTCAGATTGGGCGGCATCAAAACGTGGCGTTCGCAGTGGTTCTCCGAGAAGGACTATCGCCAAATGCTGCATGAAGACCTGCGGATCCGGAAGCACCTGAAACAGAAGCTGTACAACGCAGGCGTATCCAAGATCGAGATCGAACGGGCCGCGAACAAGGCGAAAGTCAATATTTATGCGGCCCGGCCGGGGATCATCATCGGCAAGAAGGGCGCGGAGATCGAGAAACTCAAGAAGGATCTCGAAAAGGTGTCCACCGGCGAAGTGATCATCAATATTCTGGAAGTCCGCAAGCCGGAAACCGACGCGCAGTTGGTTTCGGAAAACGTGGCGATGCAGTTGGAACGGCGGGTCGCCTTCCGCCGCGCCATGAAGAAGTGCGTCACCGCTGCCATGAAGTTCGGCGCCAAGGGAGTCAAGATTCATTGCGCCGGCCGCCTCGGCGGGGCGGAAATGGCGAGGCGGGAGTGGTATCGGGAGGGAAGGGTCCCCCTGCATACCCTCAGAGCGGACATCGATTGGGGGTTTGCCGAGGCCCGTACCACCTATGGTCAGGTGGGCGTGAAAACGCTGATCTTCCACGGCGAGGTGTTGCCGGGCAGAAACGAGCCCGCGAAATAATGCGTGTTCCTCAGGAAAAGCTGCGGGGACGGTTTGTCCCACGGGCTTTTTGATGAAGGGTCGATAGGGTATGCTGGCGCCAAAAAGGATCAAGTACAGAAAACAGCAAAAGGGTCGGAGGTCCGGAACGGCCACGCGCGGTCAGACCGTGGCTTTCGGGGAATACGGTCTGCAGGCAGCCGAATGCGGCTGGATTTCGTCGCGCCAGATTGAAGCGGCGCGCGTCGCGATGACGCGTCACGTCAAACGCGGCGGAAAGATCTGGATCCGTATCTTCCCCCACAAGCCGATTACCAAGAAGCCCGCGGAAACCCGAATGGGAAAAGGGAAGGGGACGCCCGAAGGCTGGGTGGCCGTCGTGAAGCCCGGTTCCGTTCTCTACGAGATGGAAGGCGTTTCCAGGGACATCGCCAGGGAAGCCTTCCGCCTGGCGGCCCATAAGCTGCCGATCGCCACAAGATTTTTAGCGAGGGAGACGGCGGATGAAGATTAAGGAAATTCGGGATCTGAGCAGCGAAGAATTGAAACAGAAGAATACCGAGCTGATCGACGAGCTCTTCAAGCTCCGTATGCGTCATTCTTCAGGCGGGCAGTTGGATTCTCCCGCAAGAATGGGCCAGATCAGGAAAGATGTAGCACGGATCAAAACCGTTCTCAGGGAAAGGGAGAATCGCGATGGCGGAGCGCGGTAAGAAGAAGACCATCACGGGGATTGTCGTGAGCAGTGCGATGGACAAGACGATTGTCGTGAGGGCCGAAAGACTGGTCAAACACCTGAAGTTCCAGAAGTACATCCGCAAGTATGCCAAGTACAAGGCACACGATGAAAAGAATGACTGCCAGGTCGGCGATCGCGTCCTCATCGTTGAGTCCCGCCCGCTGAGTCGTGACAAGCGCTGGCGGATGAGACAGATCCTGGAAAAGGCAAAATAAACGGAATGCGTCGGCTCGTAGGGTCGTCGATGGGGTGTCGTCATGATTCAGATGCAGACCATTTTGAATGTGGCAGATAATTCGGGAGCCAAGAAGGTTGCGTGCATCAAGGTGCTCGGCGGTTCCAAACGGAGATTTGCCACGGTGGGCGATGTGATCGTGGTATCCGTCAAGGAGGCCATGCCGAATTCGAAGGTGAAGAAGGGTGATGTTTCGAAGGCCGTTATCGTCCGCACCGCGAAAGAGGTCAAGAGGCCGGACGGTTCCTACTTGAAATTCGATGAAAACTCCGCCGTTCTGATCAACAACCAGATGGAGCCGGTGGGGACGCGTATCTTCGGGCCGGTGGCGCGTGAACTGCGGGCCAAGCAGTTCATGAAGATCATCTCGCTCGCCCCTGAAGTGCTGTGAGGGAGACTGTATGCACGCGAAGAAACTAAAGAAGGGCGATACGGTCAAGGTGATTGCCGGCAAGGAAAAAGGAAAGACCGGCAAGATCATGAAGACGCTCGACAGCAAGGACAAGGTGATCGTCGAGAAATTGAACATGGTCAAGCGTCACAAGAAACCGGATGCCAAGGCAAAGGGCGGTATCATGGAGAAGGAAGGCCCGATCCATATATCGAATGTGATGTACCTCTGCAGCAAGTGCAACAAGGGCGTCCGCGTCGGATTCCGTGTTCTCGAGGACGGCAAGAAGGTCCGGGTCTGCAAGGCATGCAACGAAATACTGGATGCGTAGGTCGATGACATGGCAAGGTTGAAAGAATACTACAAGAGGGAAGTCGTTCCCGCTCTCGTGAAGGAATTCGGCTACAAGAACATGATGCAGGTCCCGAAGATGGAGAAGATCGTCATCAACATGGGACTGGGCGAGGCGATCCAGAACGTCAAGGCCCTTGACAGTGCGGCGGACGAAATTGCGCGGATCACCGGCCAGAAGCCCGTGATCACGAAGGCGAAGAAATCGATCTCGACCTTCAAGCTCCGGCAGGGGATGTCGATCGGCTGCCGGGTGACCTTGCGGGGGGACAGGATGTACGAGTTCTTTGATCGCTTCGTGAATATCGCCCTTCCCAAGGTTCGCGACTTCAGGGGGATTTCTCCGAAGTCCTTCGACGGAAGGGGAAATTTCGCCACGGGGCTCCGGGAGCAGATCATCTTCCCGGAGATCGACTACGACAAGATTGAGAAGACCAGGGGCATGAACATCGTCATCACGACAACTGCGAAGACGGACGATGAGGCACGGTACCTTCTGAAAATCATGGGAATGCCGTTTCGCAGCTAGCCTTTCCGGGAACGGGTGGAACGGCGCTTCGGAGGAATGGGTGTGGCAAAGAAATCTTTGATTGCGAAGTCGAAGAGGAAGATGAAGTTTTCGGTCAGGACCTACAACCGCTGCCCTCTGTGCGGGAGGTCGAGAGCCTATTATCGGAAATTCGATATGTGTCGCATTTGCCTGAGGAATCTTTCTCTGAAAGGGGAAATCCCCGGCGTAATCAAGGCCAGTTGGTAAACTCGAACAAGGAGTTCATGAGATGTCAGTTACAGATCCCATCGCGGATATGTTGACGAGGATCCGCAACGCCAACAAGATGCGCTTCAAGAATACCGACGTGATGCTGTCCCACGTCAATCTGAATGTCGCCAAGGTCCTGAAGAAGGCCGGATACATCAGCGGCTATGACGTGAAGGAGAACAGCCGTAAGCAGGACGTTCTGCGCATTTATCTCAAGTATACGGATGCGCGGCGTGCGGTCATTTCCAAGATCGAGCGCGTCAGCAAGCCGGGCAGAAGGGTATATGTGAGGGGCGACAAGATCAGAAAGGTCCTCGACGGCTACGGCGTGGCGATTGTTTCAACCTCCCGCGGTGTCATGACGGACAAGGAAGCGAGGGCACTCAACGTCGGCGGAGAGGTTCTCTGCCAAGTCTGGTAGGATTCGGCATGGCCCGTCTTCGCGGCGGGCTTGTTCCGCATCCGGCTTTGGAGATACGTTCATGTCAAGAATTGGAAAGAAGCCGGTCGAGATCCCGAAGGGTGTGAAGGTTTCTCAGGGTCGCGACGCAGTCAAGGTGGAAGGACCTAAGGGCGCTCTGACGCAGAAGCTGCCGCCCGGCATCGAAATCCACACGGAGGCGAACGCGCTTTCGGTCCGCATGTCGGCGGGCGGGAGGCAGGAGGGGGCTTATCAGGGATTGGTCCGCACCCTTGTCGCCAACATGGTTAAGGGGGTCAGCAGCGGATTTGAGAAGAGCCTCGAAATCTCCGGTGTCGGATATCGTGCGGAAGTCAGCGGTCAAGTTCTGAAACTGAGTGTCGGGTACTCGTCACCCGTGGAATACAGCATTCCGAAAGGAATCACCGTCAAGGTGGACAAGCTGATCAATATCTCCATTTCCGGAATCGACAAGGAGTTGGTCGGCAGGGCGGCGGCCGAGATCCGCAGCCTGAGAAAACCGGAGCCCTACAAGGGCAAGGGGATCAAGTACGTCGGCGAGCATGTGCGGAGAAAAGTCGGCAAATCGGTGGGGGCATAAGGATGTCGGGCCCGGCATGGTGAAGGGCTCCCGGAGGATGAGGTAGGACATTGACGACGAAGAGAATGGAAATCAACAGGTTGAAGCGAAAGCTGCGCGTTCGGGGCAAGATCAGCGGCGTCCTGGCAAGACCTCGCCTGTCCGTATTTCGAAGCGCCCGGCACATCGCCGTGCAGGCCGTAGCGGATGATGTGGGCCGGACACTGGCCGCCGCCTCCACGCTGAGCGGGGAAGTGAAGGGAAAATTGAAGGGAATGAAAAAGACCGATGCCGCCAAAGAAGTCGGGAAACTGATCGCCAAGCGATTGAAGGAGATCGGTGTGGAGCAGGCGGTTTTCGACCGGGGGAGATTTCTCTACCACGGTCGCGTGAAGGCCCTTGCCGACGGAGCGCGGGAAGCGGGTTTGAAGCTTTAGAAGCAATGTCGTTCCCACAGGAAATCGAGAGGTGATCGTTGGATACCGCAGGATTTGAAGAACAGCAGGAACTGCTTGACAGGGTGATTACCATCAACCGCACCGCGAAGGTCGTCAAGGGCGGACGCCGTTTCCGGTTCAGTGCGATCGTCGTCGTCGGAGACGGCAAGGGGTCCGTGGGGGCAGGCCTGGGCAAGGCTCACGAAGTTCCGGAGGCGATCCGGAAGGGGATGGAGCAGGCAAAGAAGAGTATGATCAAGGTGGCCGTTCACAATCGCACGATACCCTATGAGGTCATCGGTCACTACGGTGCGGGAAAAGTGATGCTGAAGCCTGCCGCGGAAGGGACCGGCCTCATCGCCGGCGGTGCCGTTCGCGCCGTACTGGAGGTTGCCGGAGTCCAGAATATCCGCACCAAGTGCCTCGGATCCCACAATCCCCATAACCTCATCAAGGCAACGCTCGACGGGCTCAGCCGGTTGAAGGATCCGGAAGACATCGCTGGCCTTCGGGGCAGGTCCGTTGCGGATATTGTTTAACGGAAGGGGTTGACCGTGGCGAAGATGATGAAGATCACACAGGTCCACAGTTACATCGGAAGACCGGAAAAGCAGCGCAAGGTGTTGCGGGGCATGGGATTGGGACGGATGCATCGTTCGGTTCTGCTGAAGGATTGTCCGGAAACCCGCGGCATGGTCGCCCAGGTCCGGCACCTGGTATCCATAGAGGAAGTTGAGGAAGCGAAGGCATGAACCTGGGAACCTTGAAAGCACCAGCAGGTGCAAGTCACAGCAGGAAGCGGCTCGGGCGCGGCGATGGATCCGGGCACGGCGGAACAGCCGGACGCGGCGACAAGGGACAAAGGGCGCGGTCCGGCGGAAAAGTCCGGCGCGGCTTCGAAGGGGGACAGATGCCCCTGGCCCGCAGGTTGCCGAAACGGGGGTTCAAGAATCCGTTCCGCCGCGAATTCGCGACGGTCAACCTGGATCAGCTGAAAGGATTTCCTCAGGGGGCTGTGGTGGATGCCGACGCGCTGATCCGCGAAGGGATCGTTTTCGGCGGCGCGGAAAGAATCAAGATCCTGGGGCGGGGGGAACTCCCCCATCCGTTGTCCATCAAGATGGAATATATCAGCCGCAGTGCGAGGAAGAAGATCGAGGCGGCCGGCGGCACAGTGATCGAGGTAGCCTGAGTTGTTAGACGGACTGAAGAACATTTCCAAGATCCCGGAACTGCAGAAGCGGATCCTGATGTCGTTTGTGCTCCTGGCCGTGTATCGGATCGGGGCGCACGTGCCGACGCCGGGCATCGATACGACCGCCCTGGCGGCGTTCTTCGATCAGGCGAGAGGATCCCTGCTCGGACTGTTCGACATGTTCGCGGGGGGCGCGCTCAGCAACCTGTCCGTATTCGCCTTGGGCATCATGCCGTACATCAGCGCGTCGATCATCCTGCAGCTCCTCACCGTCGCCATTCCCCATCTGGAGAGGCTCTCCAAAGAGGGCGAGGCAGGCAGGCGAAAGATCACGCAGTACACGCGGTACGGGACGGTGATTCTGAGCGTCATCCAGGGATTCGGCATCGCTGTCGGCCTCGAGAACATGGCGGGACCGACGGGCGTATCGATCGTCATCGACCCGGGCTGGGGATTCAGGATGATGACCGTGATCACCCTGACGGCCGGCACGGCCTTCATCATGTGGCTCGGTGAGCAGATCACGGAGCGCGGGATCGGCAACGGCATATCGCTCATCATCTTCGCCGGTATCGTCTGTCGCGGTCCCGAGGCGATCCTCAGTACGTTCCGCCTGCTGTCCGCGGGCGAGATGGGGTTCTTCTTCATCATCATCCTGACGGTCGTCATGATCGCGGTCGTCGGTGTGATTGTCTTCATGGAGACCGGCCAGCGGCGGATTCCGGTTCAGTATGCGAAAAGGGTCGTCGGACGGAAGGTGTACGGCGGGCAGTCGACCCATCTGCCGCTGAAGATCAATACCTCGGGAGTCATTCCGCCGATCTTCGCTTCATCCATCATCATGTTTCCGGCGACGATCGCCAATTTCGTCGACCACCCCTGGATGAAGATGGTTGCGAACATCCTCGTACCCGGGAGGGTGGGATACGAGCTCCTGTACGTCGCGTTCATCGTCTTTTTCTGTTATTTCTACACGGCTGTCATCTTCAATCCCGTCGATGTCGCCGACAACATGAAGAAATACGGGGGATATGTCCCCGGCATCCGGCCCGGCAAGAAAACCGCGGATTACATCGACGATATCCTGTCGAAACTGACCTTCAGCGGCGCCATCTATGTCTCTGCGGTATGTGTGCTGCCCAGTATTCTCATCGGGTATTTCAACGTCCCGTTCTATTTTGGCGGCACGGCCCTGCTGATCGTCGTGGGTGTCGCTTTGGATACGGCGGGACAGATTGAAACGCACCTCCTGACGAGGCAATACGAGGGGTTCATGAAAAAGGGTCGGCTCGCGAAGAGGCGCTGAGCGCCGCGGGAACCGGGGGATCTGAGAAATGATCATCCTGAAGCAGGCCGACGAAATCGAAAAAATCCGCGCGAGCAACGCGATTGTAGCCGAGATTCTCCTGGAACTGAAAGAGCGGGTGAAACCCGGTGTCACGACGCTCGAGCTCAACAGGCTTTCGGAAACGCTGGCGCGCAAGCGGATGGCGAAGCCGGCGTTTCGCGGTTACCGGGGTTACCCGTTTGCTCTTTGTACATCGGTGAATTCGGAAGTCGTCCATGGGATGCCCTCGGAGCGCGTACTGGTCGAAGGGGACATCGTGAGTCTCGATTTCGGAATTTATCACAAGGGGTACTACGGAGACGCGGCCATTACGGTCCCCGTCGGAGAAGTGTCGGACGTGGCACGCCGCCTGATCGAGGTGACGGGGCAGTGCCTCTATGACGGCATCGAGAAGGCGTCGGCAGGCAATCGTCTCGGAGACATCTCTGCGGCGGTGCAGGCGCGGGTGGAGGAAAACGGGTTCTCCGTCGTGCGGGATTTTGTCGGTCACGGAATCGGCCGGAGTCTGCACGAGGAGCCGCAGATTCCCAATTACGGCATCCGCGGCCGGGGCATCGAACTGAAAACCGGCATGGTGCTGGCCATCGAACCGATGGTGAATGAAGGTTCTTACCGGGTGAGGATCCTGGACGACGGCTGGACGGTCGTCACCGCAGACGGGAAGCTGTCCGCCCATTTTGAACACTCGGTCGTGATTACCGAAAACGGTCCCGAGATACTGAGCAGGCTGTCCTGAAAGGGCCGCCGGCGGGAGATGACGGAAATAGGTATGGCGAAAGAAGAACCCATCGAAGTGGAAGGCCGGGTGATCGAACCTTTGCCGAATGCCATGTTCCGCGTCGAACTGGAAAACGGACATCGTGTGCTTGCCCACATTTCGGGAAAGATGAGAATGCACTTCATCAAGATTCTTCCCGGAGACAAGGTGACGGTGGAACTTTCTCCGTACGATTTGACCCGGGGGAGGATCACATACCGCACGAAGTAGGCGTCGGACAGGGAGCGGGCATCAGGCCCGGCCGCGGCCGGGAGTTGCGAGGTGGAAAAGTGAAAGTCAGGTCTTCCGTAAAAAAGATGTGCGAGAAATGCAAGATCGTCAAGAGAAAGGGCGTTCTGAGGGTCATCTGCGAGAATCCGAAACATAAGCAACGCCAGGGATAGGAAATCAGGAGGTCATCAGTGGCACGCATTGCAGGGGTGGATTTGCCGAAGAACAAGAGGATGGAAATCGCGCTGACCTACATCTACGGGATCGGCAGATCGAAGGCGAAGGAAATCTTGGCGATGGCCGGCGTGAATCCGGATACCAAGACCGACATTCTGGCCGACGCGGAGATTTCCGCCATTCGAAATATCATCGACCGGGAGATGAAGGTCGAGGGGGATCTGCGGCGTGACACGTCCATGGCCATCAAGCGTCTGATGGACGTGGGGGCATACCGCGGTTTGAGACATCGGAAGGGGCTTCCCGTGCGGGGGCAGAGATCGCATACGAATGCACGGACGAGGAAAGGTCCGCGTAGGTCGATCGCAGGCAAGAAGAAGTAACGGCGAATTCCATCAGGGCCTCCGGAGGGTAACGTGGTCAAGGCAGCGAAAAAGACGGGAAAAAAACGGGAGAAGAAGAACATTACGGAAGGTGTCGCCCACATCCAGTCGACATTCAACAACACGATCATTACGATCACGGACATGAGCGGCAACGTCATCGCCTGGTCTTCAGCGGGGATGCAGGGGTTCAAGGGGTCCCGGAAAAGTACGCCTTTTGCGGCCCAGATGGCTGCCGAAGATGCAGTGAAAAAGGCCAAGGAGCATGGCCTGAGGACCGTTCAGGTCTACGTGAAGGGCCCGGGATCGGGAAGAGAATCCGCCCTTCGGTCTCTACAGGTGGCGGGGCTGAAGATCACGTTGATACGGGACGTCACTCCCATTCCACACAACGGGTGCCGGCCGCCCAAGCGGCGGCGCGTGTGAGCACGGCCGGGGGTAACGCGATTCCATAACGCTTTCAGAGGATCAATAGGGAGGGTTGCTTGGCAAGATATCGAGAATCCGTCTGCAGGCTCTGCAGAAGAGAAGGGTTGAAACTGTTCCTCAAGGGGGACCGCTGCTACACGGAGAAATGCGCCTTTGAACGTCGCGGCTACGCACCCGGCGAGCACGGGCAGATGCGGAAGAAACCCACGGATTACGGCATTCAGCTCCGTGAAAAGCAGAAGCTCAAGAGAATGTACGGAGTCCTGGAAAGCCAGTTCAAGGGGTATTTCGAGAAGGCGGACAGGCAGAAGGGCATTACCGGTACGAATCTTCTGCTGTTCCTCGAGCGGAGGCTCGACAATATGGTTTTCCGCATGGGGTTTGCCAATTCCCGTACGGAAGCCAGACTGCTTGTACGGCACGGACACTTCCGGGTGGGCGGCAAGGCTGTCAACATTCCGTCCTACCTGGTCAATACCGGCGACGAGATCGAGGTCCGGCAGAAGAGCCGGACGGTGCCGCGCATCGTCGAGGCGATGGAAACCGTTGCGCGGCGGGGCGTTCCCCAGTGGCTGTCGCTGGATAAAGGGAATTTCAAGGGATTCGTGAAGTCGCTTCCCGCGAGGGATGAACTTACGATGCCAGTTCGAGAACAATTGGTGGTTGAGCTGTATTCGAAGTAGCCGATCGGATCCATTGCAGACTACCTTACAGTAAGGGAATGTAACTATGCAGAGAAACTGGCGAAGTTTGATACAGCCCAAGAGGATTGAAATCGACGAGTCGACGAGCACCCGCTTTTACGCGGAGTTCACCTGCCAGCCGCTGGAACGCGGTTTCGGGATCACGCTCGGCAATGCCCTGCGGAGGATTCTGCTGTCGTCCATTCACGGAGCGGCGATCGTCTCCGTGAACTTCGACGGTGTATTGCATGAATTTTCCACCATTCCCGGCGTCAAGGAGGATGTGACGGACATCATCCTGAACCTCAAGGGCGTGCGGCTCAATCTTCACCAGGACGGACCGAGAATGGTCCGCCTGGACGTGAAGAAAGAAGGCGTTGTGACGGCCGGCGACATCATCTGCGACGAGACGATCGAGATCCTCAATCCCGATCATGTCATCGCCACGCTCACGGGGGATGCCGTCCTGAAGGCGGAGATGGTGGTGAAGATGGGCAAGGGATATGTCCCCGCCCAGAGGGAGAAGGATCCGGAACAGCCGGAAGGAACGATCAATATCGACGCCCTCTATTCGCCCATCAAGAAGGTGAACTATACCGTGACCCACGCGCGTGTCGGGCAGGTCGCGGATTATGACCGGCTCGTCCTCGAGATCTGGACGGACGGCAGCGTTCTGCCGGTCGATGCCCTGGCCTATGCGGCGAAGATCCTGAAACATCAGCTCGATATCTTCATCAACTTCAGTGAGGAAGACGAGGAAGAAGGGCCCCAGGACGGTGAGAAAGAAGAGAACATCAACGAACTCCTCCTCCGCCATGTCGACGACCTCGAGCTTTCCGTGCGGTCCGCGAACTGCCTGAAGAACGCGGGCATCAACCTGATCGGGGAACTGGTGCAGAAGACCGAAGCGGAAATGCTCAAGACGAAGAATTTCGGAAGGAAGTCACTCAACGAGATCAAAGAAATTCTTGCCGAGCAGGGACTCGGTTTCGGGATGAAGTTTGACTTTCCGCCCTGGAATGCCAGCGCAGCGGAAAAACAGCGGGACGAAGAAGAAGCGTAAGACAAGCGGAGCGCGAATTCGGGAAAGGAACGTTTCATGCGTCACGGACGATACGGGAAGAAAATTGGCAGGACATCGAGCCATCGGATCGCCATGCTGCGAAACATGGTGACCTCTTTTATCCGCCATGAAAAGGTGAGGACAACGGATGTCAAGGCCAAGGAACTGAGAATCGTGGCCGAAAAAATGATCGGCTTGGGGAAGAAAGGCGATCTCCATGCACGGAGACAGGCCTCGGCCGTCGTGCGCGACAGGGCGATGGTGAAGAAGCTGTTCGAACAGCTTTCTCTCCGCTTCAAGGATCGCGCCGGCGGTTACACACGCATCGTCAAGACGGGATATCGCAACGGCGACAATGCGCCGCTTTCCGTCATCGAATTCCTGCCCGGGGAAGAGAAGAAGGGAAAGGCCAAGAAGCAGGCCGCCGAGAAGGAAACCAAGGAAGTCAAGGAAGCCGCGGAAAAGTAGCGGAACGACAATCTGCCGAAAAGGCGGTGGGCTTCCCCGGCCCCCGCCTTTTTTGTTTTTCCTTGTTTTTTTTCGGGAAAAGGATATATATCCCGCATGCAGGGAAACGCCGCACGGTGCGGTGCGCAGCAAAGCCGGGGAGGAAATCACCGGCAACCGGCAAAGCGAGGTGAACGCCATGGCGGATAAAAAGATCGGCGAGGTGGTCAAATTTTTCGCCAAACCTTCGGTTGCGGCAGTGAAGATCGTGGAAGGCGAGGTGAAGGTGGGCGATGTCCTGAAATTCACCGGCCACACAACGAATTTCGACATGCCGCTCGATTCCATGGAGGTCGACAACCAGAAGGTGGAGAAAGCGGTTGCGGGGGACTTCATCGGGATCAAGGTGCCCGACAGGGTTCGTCCCGGTGACGAGGTCTTCAAAGTCGTCGAAGAGTAGTCTCCCCGGACGGTGACGGTGGCATGACGGTTCTCCCCTCTCGGGAGGGAACACCCGCCACCAGCCCCGGCTTGTTGCCGGATCCGTAACCATGGTGAAGTGCGCGATGAAGGCGCTGCGCCATGGTTTTCTTTTGTCCGGCGGCCACGGTTCTGCGGGCGCCTGCGGGACCTTCCACATGCCGAAGGACGTGCGACACGCACCGGCGGTCTTATCAGCGATATGAAGAATTCCTGGCTTGCCGAGCTGCAAAAAAAGAATCCATCCGAAATCCGCCTGGGGTTGGACCGCATGGTCCGCCTGCTCGAGCGCCTGGACAATCCGCAACGGGCGTATCCCGCCGTCGTCGTCGCGGGCACCAACGGCAAGGGGTCTGTGACCGCCATGACCGCATCGATGCTCTCGGCAGCCAGATATCGCGTGGGATGGTACATCTCCCCCCATCTGGTCGACGTGAGGGAGAGGATCCGCATTGGAGATCAGATGATCTCGAAGAAAGCGATGCAGGCGTGCATCGAGATCGTCCGGTCCTGCCAGGCGGAAGAGTTGACCTATTTCGAGTTTCTGACGGCCGTTGCCTTTGTGCATTTTTTCAGGGCATCCGTCGACCTGGCCGTTCTGGAGGTCGGGATGGGGGGCCGCCTGGATGCGACCAACGTCGTCGATCCCCATGCATCCGTGATCACCAATATTTCCCTCGAACATCGGGAATTCCTGGGAGACAGCCTCGACCGCATTGCGGCCGAGAAGGGCGGCATCGTGAAGCGGGGCGGCACCTGCATCACGGGGGCAAGCCAGCCCGTCGTCCTGGACGTCCTGGAAGCGATCTGTCGGGAACGGAATGCCCGCCTGCTGAGACTGGGCCGCGACTTGAAGATCCGGGTCCGCCCGGACGGACTTTTTTCGTACCGGGGTTTTACCGGCGCACGGCACGCCGGCCTCCGCTGCCCGCTCCGGGGACGTCATCAATACGCCAACGCCGCGCTTGCCCTCGGGATCGTCGAACGTCTTGGCGAATGCGGATATCCGGTTCACGATTCCCTGCTCCGCTCCGGATTGGAGAAGACCCGCTGGGAGGGACGAGTCGAGGTGCTGCAGCAGCATCCGACGGTCCTGCTGGACGGGGCGCACAATCCCGACGGCATTTCCGCGCTCTGCGGCGTCCTGCGGCGGGACTTTTCCTGCAGGAGGCTCTTCGTGGTGTTCGGGGTCCTGTCGGACAAGGACCGGCGTGCCATGATCACCAGGATCGCCTCGATTGCAGACGCCATGATCCTGACACGCCCCGGGAGCGAGCGGGCGGTGGAGCCGGCGGAGCTTCTTCCGCTGGCGAAGAGGAACTGCAGAAATGCGGTCGTGGAGCGAAATCCGGTCCGGGCCGTGAAGCTGGCCCTGGCCAAGGCGCGAAAAAATGATTTGATTTGCATCGTCGGCTCGCTGTATCTGGTCGGCGATATCAAGAAGGCATTGCGCGCGGAGCGTCTTCCTTAGGACTTCGCACGCCAGGGCGCGCGAGATCGGCGGATGGAGAGGAGTCGGATGCGGAAGGCACGGGAACCGGTGACGATCGCTGCTTTGTCCCTGCCGGGCATGATGATCCTCCGGGCGATCCTGCCTTGGCTGTGCTTCCTGTCCGTCCTGTCACCGGCCTTTGCTCCGGCCATGGAGCCCCTTCGGGGAGACAAGCCGGTGATGATCGAGGCCGACAGCATTGCCTACGATGAAGAGCGGGATGTCGTCACCGCAAGCGGCGGCGTGGTGATCCGATACGAAGGAAATACCCTCGCGGCCGACACGGTCGCCCTCGACAGGAAAACGAACATCGCCACCGCCGAAGGGAATGTCGTGCTGCGGAGCGAAAAGGACGTGATCGAGGGAGAAAGGGCCGTCTTCAACACGCAGGATCGCCGGGGCGTGGTCTATCAGGGCAAGATGTTCCTGGCCGAGAACCATTTCTATCTCGAGGGGAGCACCATCGAAAAGGTGGGAGCGGAGAGCTATCGGGCGACGGATGCGGCCGTTACAACCTGCGACGGGGACGCGCCCGACTGGCGCATCCGATCCAGCGAGATGGATGTCACGGTCGACGGATACGGCACGCTCAAGCATGGCAGATTCTATGCCGGCGGCGTTCCCGTCCTGTACGTGCCCTACTTCCTCTTCCCCGCAAAGACGACCCGTCAGTCCGGATTTCTCCTTCCGAGGTTCGCCTATTCGATGAAAAACAGCGGGCTGGATCTGGAAGTTCCCTTTTACTGGGCCATATCGGAAGACACGGACGCGACGTTTTTCCAGCGCTACATGGAAAAGCGGGGCTTCAAGGAAGGCATGGAATTCCGCTACGCCGCCAGCGAAAAGTCGTTCGGCACCTTCTATGCAGACTACCTGAAAGACCGCAAACAGTTCGACGATCCGGACGACGATATCCGGCCGGACTGGCAGGGCGGTGAGAACCGATGGTCCCTGTATTGGAACCATCAGACGACCTTCCCCGACAACAGCTACCTTCGGGCCGATATCCGAAAAGTTTCCGACCGCTGGTATTTCCGGGACTTTACCGGATGGAACTACTACCTCGACCATTATGCGACGGACGATCGCAGGAAATTCGACCGGGTGTCCTTTCTGGGAGACGAAACCCTCGCGTCGCTGGATTCCACGGTGCGCTTCGTCCGGAACTGGGACTTCTACAACCTGACGGTCCTGGGCCAGTTCACGGATAATTTCGCGACCCTCAACAACGATGCAACGCTGCAGCGCTATCCCGAGATTACCCTGACAGGGACCAAACGACCGATCTTCGGGGGGCCTGCTTACCTCGAATTCACGACCGCGTACGACTACTTTTACCGGACCGAGGGTCAGAAAGGCCATTTCTATGACCTGCAGCCCATCGTGTCCCTGCCGCTCACATTCGGTGATTACGCACAGTTCACGCCGCAGTTCCTGCTCAAGGGCTCCGGATGGAGCCGGGACGACCAGGCATCGGTCGCGGGTTTGAGCCGGCAGGGGGACCGGGCGCTGTACAGCCTGGGGGCCACGCTATCGTCGGAGGTCCACCGCATCTTTTCCGTCGGCGGGAAGACGGTGGACAAGATCCGGCACGGGATCCGTCCGGAGATATCCTACATCTACACGCCCTATGAGTTTCAGGGCGATGCCCCCGACTTCGTCACCCAGGTTTTCGAACAGCACACCGTGACCTACGGGGTCATCAATACCCTGATGGCCAAGCTCAAGGAGCCGAACGGAAAGACATCCTACCGCGAATTCCTGCGTTTCAAGCTCTCCCAGAGTTTCGATATCCGGGAATCGCGCCGCAACGTTCAGAATCAGGAGCAGGAGAAGCGGCCCTTCAGCGATGTGGACCTCGAGCTGGACCTGCTTCCGCATCCGCAGGTGAGCTTTTCCGCGAGAAACAAGTACTCCGTGAATTCGGGGGACTGGAAGCAGACGAACTATGACCTGGGGCTCAGCGACAAGCGCGGGGACAGTGTTACGCTCGGCTACCGTTACGCCAAGAGCGGCGATACCACGATTCCCGGATACCTGTACGCCGTGAGCGGAAACACCATGGTCCTCAACTACCGGGCCCCGCTGACGCCGCTGCAGGAAGTCAATCTCGCGCTCAAGGCCGTCATCACGGAACGGCTGGAGGCGAACTACATCATTCGGGAGAACCGTCTCGACAACCAGGTCGTCGAAGAGAGTTATGGGGTGAGGTACAAGAAGCAGTGCTGGAGCGCGGACATCGCCTATGTGAACACGCCCAACGACCGACGCTTTACGATCATGTTTGTCCTTTACGGTCTGGGAAAGGCGGGCTTCTGAGGAAGACATCCGTCCGCCAGGATTTTCCTTGACAAAGGAAAGAATATTGCGTAACTATCGCTTCTTAAATTTTTCCCAATTGGTGAACCTATGAAAACCTTTCAGGCAACGGCAGAGGGGACCCGCAGAGACTGGTTCGTCGTCGACGCACAGGGACGGGTCCTGGGAAGGCTGGCGAGCGAAATCGCCAGCAGGCTGCGCGGAAAGCACAAACCGATCTATACGCCGCACCAGGATACGGGCGATTTTATCATTGTTGTGAATGCGGAGAAGATTCTGCTGACGGGGAACAAACTGGCCGACAAGGCCTATTACCGCCATTCCGGTTACCCAGGGGGACTTCGACAGACGGTCGCCGGAAAGATCCTCCAGGAAAATCCGACATTCCTCATCACCGAGGCCGTCAAGGGGATGCTTCCGAAGAACTCTCTCGGGCGGAGAATGCTGAAGAAACTCAAGGTATATGCGGGCGGTGTTCACCCCCACGATGCCCAGTGCCCCCAGCCGCTGTCCATTTGACGGGCGCGGAACGGGGTGAACCCGGATTCACGGGTGTTTTGGAGAAACCTATGACCGAGAAACGGATTTACGCAACAGGGAAGAGGAAGAATGCCGTCGCCAGGGTCTACATGAAAGAAGGCACCGGCCTCCTGGTCGTCAACAAGAGGAATTTCGACGATTACTTCACCCGGGACAGCCTCAAGATGATGATCCGGCAGCCGCTGGGCCTGACAGGCCAGGAAGGGAAACTCGATTTCTACGTCAACGTCCAGGGCGGCGGGATGTCCGGGCAGGCAGGAGCCGTCAAGCACGGGATCTCGAAGGCGCTGGTGGATTATGACGCGCAGCTCCGCTCGATCCTGAAGAAGGCCGGTTTCCTGACGCGGGATTCCCGCATCAAGGAGCGGAAGAAGTACGGCCAGCCGGGAGCCAGAAAGCGTTTCCAGTTCTCAAAGAGGTAATCTGCTTACAGGGAAGGGGGCTCCGGCCCCCTTTTTTATTTCGCCGGGATCTCGCGGAGAAGAGGTGGAACCATGGTGAGGGTAGGTATTTTCGGTGCCAGCGGCTATACCGGTCAGGAACTCCTGAGAATTCTTCTGCGACACGGAAAGGTCCGCGTTGAAGCCGTCACGTCGCGCCGCTTCGCCGGCCAGCCCGTCCGGGACGTCTATCCGTCCTTTACGGGGTTGACCGAACTGTCTTTCACGGACCTCGAGCCCCGGCAGCTCGCCGAAAGCGTCGACATCGTGTTCCTCGCCGTTCCGCACGGAGTCGCCATGGATTTTGCCGCGTCCTTTCTGGAGACCGGACGGAGGCTGATCGACCTCAGCGCCGACTTCCGCCTTCGGGACGCCGCGTGCTACGGGCAGTGGTACGGGAAGCACCGCGCGGAGCACGTGCTCAGGGAGGCGGTGTACGGGCTGCCCGAACTGTATCGCGAGAAGATCCGGGGGGCCAGGTTCGTGGCGAATCCCGGCTGCTATCCGACGAGCGTCATTCTGGGGATGGCGCCGCTCTTGAAGGGGAACTTCGTCGATCCGGGTTCGATCATCGCCGATTCGAAGTCCGGCGTCAGCGGGGCAGGCCGGGAGCCGCAGGTCGGGTCTCTGTTCTGCGAAGTCGACGGCGGCTTCAAGGCCTACAAGATCGCGGGCCATCGGCATACGCCGGAAATCGAGCAGGAACTCAGCGTGCTGGCGGGTCGGGACATCCGCATTACCTTCACGCCGCATCTCCTGCCCCTGAATCGGGGCATCCTGAGCACGATCTACGCGTCGCTCGCGAAGGACGCCGACGCGGGAGCGGTTCTGTCGGCCTATCGGACTTTCTACCGGGAGGAACCGTTCGTGAGGGTCTATCCCGCCGGGAGCTTCCCCAACGTCTCTTCCGTCCGGGGTTCCAACTATTGCGATATCGGCGTCGCCGTGGACAAGCGCACGGGGAGGAGCATTGTCGTTGCGGCGATCGACAACCTGTTCAAGGGTGCATCCGGACAGGCGGTCCAGAATATGAACTTGATGTGCGGATTTCCGGAAGCGACCGGCCTTGACATCTGCCCGCTGTTCCCGTAAACACAATCGACCTTGAACGGATCGACGCGTGGAACGGAGCGGGCGTGTTCCCGCCGATGCATGACAAGCCGCTGTCCCCGGACTTCCGGGGGGAGTCCGGCTGGCGGCAGTCAGGTTCCCGAAAAGCGATGGGACGGGAAACCAGGAAAATGGCTCTGAAGATCTACAATACCCCAACCAAGCGCAAAGAGGAATTTGTTCCCCTCGCGGAGGGGAAGGTGGGGCTGTACGTCTGCGGGATTACGGCCTACGACGTCTGCCACGTCGGTCACGCCCGGTCGGCCGTCGTCTTCGACGTGGTCGTGCGATATCTTCGCGAGTGCGGCTACGCAGTCACGTACGTGAAGAATTTCACGGACGTCGACGACAAGATCATCGAAAAGGCGAATCGCCTCGGCCTCGGCATCGCCGCCGTTGCGGAACGCTACATTGCCGAGCATGACGAAGACATGCGGGCCCTGGGCGTCGCCCCCCCGACGATCGCACCGAGGGCGACCGAAAACATCGACGGCATGATCCGCCTGATCCGGAGACTCGTCGATGCCGGTCTTGCGTACGCTGTGGACGGGAACGTCTATTATGCCGTCGACCGGTTTCCCCCGTACGGAAAGCTCTCCGGAAGAAGCACGGAGGAGCTGCTCGCCGGCGCGAGGGTCGAAGTGAACGAGCGGAAAGGGAACCCCCTGGATTTCGTCCTCTGGAAGGCGAGCAAACCCGGCGAACCGTTCTGGGAGAGCCCGTGGGGGACGGGAAGGCCGGGCTGGCACATCGAGTGTTCGGTCATGAGCCAGAGGTATCTGGGCGAGCAGTTCGATATCCACGGCGGCGGCGCGGACCTCATCTTCCCCCATCACGAAAACGAGATCGCGCAGTCCGAAGGTGCGACAGGGAAGCCGTTGGCCTCTTACTGGATGCACAATGGATTCGTGCGCGTCAACAGCGAAAAGATGTCGAAGTCGCTCGGCAACGTCTTTACGATCAGGGAGATCCTGAAACACTGTCACCCGGAAGTGCTGAGGCTCTTCATCCTGCAGGGCCATTACCGCAGTCCTCTCGACTTCTCCGGCGAGGCGATCGAGGAAGCGAGGATGGGGCTCAACAGGCTCTACGGAACGCTCAAGGCGGCAAAAGATCTGGCTGCGGCCGCGCAGCCCGGACCCCCCTCCACCCCGAGCGGGGAGATGTCCGGACGCATCGCGGAATTGGAGCGGAACTTTCACGCCGCCATGGACGACGATTTCAATACGGCCCGGGCGATCGGGCATCTCTTCGAGACCTCCCGCTATCTCAACGGGTGCTTCGCCGGCAAGGGAGCTCCGGCGGGGGGCACGGCGGCGCCGCTGATGGCGGAGGTCCGGCGCGTCTTTGCAAAGGTCGGCGCCGTGCTGGGGATGCTTCAGGAAGATCCGGACGCCTATTTTCTGAAGGACAGGGAACGGAGAATCGCGCAGCTGGGTCTGGACGCCGGCGAAATCGACCGTCTCGTGGAGGAAAGAAGAAAGGCCCGTGCGGAAAAGGACTGGCGGCGCGCAGACGAAATCCGGGGACTCCTGGCGGCCCGGAAAGTGGTCATCCAGGACTCCCCGTCGGGCACGACCTGGAGGGTTGAGTGACCATGGACGCCTGTACGCAACTGGTCCCCTCCGGAAAGGCCTTCGTCCGCTTCTCTTCCCGCCGCGGGTCCGCCCGCACTCCACAGAAGAGTCCACGCCGGCAGAGGAAGTGCCTGTCCTGCGGCACGACGGAGGGAATGGCCCGGCGCCGGTATTGCTCGATCGAATGCCGTCAGAAGCTCCGCCACCAACTGGAGATGCGAACGGGCCTGATCCAGGCCCTGAATGCACGTTTCGCCGCCTTTCACTTTTCCGATGAACTCGTGATGCTGGACGTCATGATCTCCGGATCGAAGGAGATCTTCAGTTTCTTCTACCCGCGTACGGCGAAGGGCAAGCCGCGGGAGGATTTCGGCAGGATGGCGGATTCCCTCGGCAGGATCTGGTGGGCGGAAAAGGGGAGGACCAACAAGTATTACCTGGCCTCGCGGCGCGTTCTCGATCACGCGTTCAGGAGTCATGAGGATGGCTGCTCCGTAAAACCCGTCGAACTCAGGATCCCGAACGTGAAGGGCGCGGCGCTGTCTTATCTGAAACTCGGTGCGGCGCAGATGTCTTCCCCGGAGCTTCCCGGCCTGATCAAGAACGCGTACCGGACGCAGGCCAAGATCCATCATCCCGACCTGGGCGGAAATCCCTCGGTCTTCCGGAAAATACATGCGGCCTATCAGGAGCTGATCTCCTGGGCGGAACACCCGACGTACATCCGGAAACGCGGTTTCCCGGACAAGTGGTTTTACGACTCCGACCGGAACCGCTGGTATCAGCCGACGCCCTTGCCCCGCTGACGACAAAGAGCGACTCCGTCGAGTCGCCGGACCGTCCGGCAAGGTTCCGTCCCCTTTTCCCCGCCCGCTTTGTCTGCAACGTCCTTCCGCCTCGCATCATGAGGCGGCATCCGACGCCCCTTGCGGCTTGAGGGGACGGGTTCGGTCCGGGTTTCCTCCCGCAGGAAGCGCCGCGCCGATCCCATGTTGTATCGATATGCGATCCTGCTCCATCTCTTTCCGATATCGACGTTGACATTTCTCCTTTTTGAAGATAGAAGATCGCCGGAGCATTCCTCACAACCCTTTGTCAACAGGGGCTTTCGCCCTGGAGAGAAACAGCGGCAAGACAATCGGCGGCACCCCGTCACCCGAAGCCGGTGAGGCGGCGACCCCGGTTTCCGGCTGCAGCCGGATGTTCAAGACTACTCGGAAGGGGGGCAGGTATGGCAAGAGAGTTGGAAGGAATCCGTATCGTAGAAGTGGGCGGAGCGGTGGCAATGCCGCTTCCGGGGGTCCTCCTGGGCAGCTGGGGGGCGGAGGTGATTCACGTCGAACCGCCCGGGAAGGGTGACAACTGGCGGCATGTGCTCGGGCAGGGCATGGCCGGCTGGGCGAAACCGCATCCGATCAACTATTACTGGGAGCATGCGGACCGCAACAAGAAAAGCATCTGCATCAACCTGGCCTCGGCGGAAGGTCAGGCCGTGCTGCACAAGCTCATCGCCTCCGCCGACATCTTCGTCAACAACCTCAGGCCCTACGAGATGAAGAAATTCAATCTTACGTACGAGGCCATGTCCAAACTCAACCCCAGGCTGATTTACGCAAATCTGACCGGTTACGGGACCAAGGGCCCGGAAGCGAACGCCGGCGGTTACGATACCGTGGGTTTCTGGGCGCGCAGCGGCGTCATGGATCTGATGCACGATGCCGATTCGGCGCCGAACATCTCGCGGCCCTGCTACGGCGACAGCATCACTTCCCTGAGCCTTCTGGCCGGCATGCTGGCCGCGCTGTACATCCGCGAGAAGACCGGAGTCGCGCAGGCGGTCGAGATCTCGCTGTACAACACGGCCACCTGGGTGCTCGGGTTCGACATCGCCGGATGTCTGATTTCCGGGGAGGATGTCGTGCGGCCGCAGCGCAAGACCATGGGAAACCCCATCCGCAACGTCTATCCCACAAAAGACGGCCGCTGGATCATGCTCGGCATGACGAACTCGCAGACCTACTGGGCGGGCTTCTGCAAGGCCATCGACCGGCCCGATCTCGAGAACGACCCGAAATTCGTCACGCAGGCAGCCAGGGCGCAGAACGCGGCGGAACTGGTGCAGATCATCGAGGCGTACTTCAAGGTCCGGACGCTGGCGGAACTGCGGGACAAGCTGAACGCCAACAAGTGCATCTGGTCGCCTGCCGCGACGCCGCTGGAGGTGACGAAGGACGAGCAGGCCCTTGCGAACGACTTCTTCGTCGAGTGGGACCATCCCAAGTACGGGAAGATCAAGGTCATGAACAACCCGATCAAGCTTTCCAAGACCAAGGCGGAAATCGCCTGCCCGGCGCCTGAATTGGGTCAGCACACGGGGGGTCTGATGAAAGGCCTCGGATACTCCGAGGACGAGATCGCCAAGCTGAAGGCATCAGGCGCCGTCGCCTGAAACTTCCCGACCCTGCATCCCCCCGGCCGCCGTTCCGGCCGGGGGTGCTTTCCTGCGGGCCGGGCAATCCCGGGCTTCCTCCGCCGCGTCATTTGTCCGAAATTGTTCGGCCCGTCTCTCGGGGACAAGGGGGGCCTCCGGTTTGTTGCCGGACTGCGTATTCTGTCTCATCTTGATGCTCCTGTTGCAGAAAGACACGACCCGCCGTCTCTCCGAGATGGCGACGGCGGAGAGTCCGTGGATGGTCGAGGCATGATGCGGACACCTTACAGACAGGACAGCGACTTCAATCCATCCGTTCACCAGCGCCCGCTGCTCGCCGCGTGGAAACGGTTCCTCGAAACCGGTCAGATCACGGCCGACGTCATTCCGCCGCACATCGCCGAATCGTGGAAACAGAGCCGCGCGAAGGGCGTGGATCCTTTTGTCTGCTCACGCTCGGCGCGACTGGACCCGGGCAGCTTTGAACGGCGCATCGCCGACCTGCAGTATCTCATCTACATCGCAAAACCTTTCATGGAAAAGATCTATCCGTCGCTCGATCCCCGTCGCTACCTGGTGGTCCTGTACGACGCGGAGGGATATCATCTGCTGCGGATGGGACGGGTGGCCGCGTTCGAGCGTATCAGCGGTTTTCACATCGAGGGGGGGATCTGTTTCGGGGAGAACAAGATCGGGACCTGCGGCTTCTCGCTCGTCAAGAAGTTGCGAAGACCCGTTCAGATCGCCGGCTGCGAACACTATGCCGCTTTCATGCATCGCATCGTCGGCTCCTACGCGCCCATCAACGACCCCGTCGAGGGCGCCCTGATGGGTGTCATCGGCATTGCCGGGGCGATGACCATGCCCAACCAGCAGACGTTGGATACGATCGCGTCCGCCAGTGCGGCCATTGAAGATTCCATCAAGCAGGACCACGCACGGCGGATCTTCTCGGTGCAGGGCCGGACGCTGCAGACCATGATCGATCACCTGGACGAGGGGATCGCCCTGATCGACCGGGAAGGAAGAATCGCCGAAATCAATCTCGCGGCGAGGACCATTTTCGGCCTCACCGGCGAGGACGCGAAAGGTCGGCGGTTGGAGGACATTCTCTCTGCGCCCGAGGCGAGGGGGCTTCTCTCGCTCGCGGAAGGCGATTCGGCCGGATGCGATCGCCCGCTGGAGATCAGCATCCGCAGCAAGCCCTATGCCGTCCGGGGCCGGCCGGTCCGGGATCCGAAAGAGGGAGACATCGGCCGGATGATCGACCTCAAGGCGCTGCCGCCGTCTGCAAGAAGTGCGAAGAGGCCGGCGGCGGATCAGGATCCGGTCAAACCGCCGAAGGAAAGCCATCCTCCGCGGAATCCCGTCAGGGAGACCGGCGCGACGAAGGTCTTCTTTGACACGATGATCGCGTCGAGCTCCAAGATGACGGAGTTGATCGGACTCGGCAGGATGGCGGCGCGCTCCGGCGCCAATATCATCATCGAAGGGGAAAGCGGCACCGGCAAGGAGATCTTTGCGCACGCCATACACAACGAGAGCACCCGCAGGGACGCTCCCTTCGTGGCGATCAACTGCTCGGCCATTCCCGGTGAATTGATGGAGTCCATCCTCTTCGGCCACGAGCAGGGGGCGTTCACGGGGGCACACCAGACGCACATCGGAAAATTCGAGCTTGCGGACGGCGGCACCGTCTTTCTGGACGAGATCGGCGAGATGCCGGCCGCCATGCAGGCGAAGCTGCTCCGCGTGCTGGAGGAAAAAACGATCGAACGCGTCGGCGGCAAGAAGGTCCGCCGCGTCGACGTGCGGATCGTCGCCGCTACGAACCGCAACCTCCTCAAGGAAATCCACGCCAACCGGTTCCGCGAGGACCTCTATTACCGTTTGAATGTCTTTCGCATCGCCCTGCCCCCCCTGCGCGAACGCAAGCAGGAGATCCGTCATCTCGTCCCCTTCTTCGTGCGGCAGTTCGGTCCCCTCTTCAACAAGACCGTGGAAAGGATCCAGGAAGACTACTACCGTTGCCTCATGGACTACCCCTGGCCCGGGAACATCCGCGAACTCCGCAACGCCGTCGAATACTCGATCGCCGTTCTGAACGGCCCGGTCCTGGCGGCGGAGCACGTCCTCGGCTTCTTCCGCCAGCCTTCCGCCGACGGCAACGATCCGGCGGACAGGACCTTCCCGGGAGGACCGTTGCCCGGCCTCCTCCTGTCGGAACTGGGAGACGCGGCGATCCGCAACGCGCTCAGTGCCGCCGACGGCCACAAGACGAAGGCGGCGCGGATGCTGGGGATCAGCCGGACCACGCTGCACCGTAGACTCAAGCGAATGGCGGTGCAAGGACCGCCGCAATAGTCTTATTCTGACACACCGGGTCTTGTCACTTGTTTCATAGAGAAACAACCTTGCCCCCTCCACGAATCCGTTCCCTGCCGGCCTTGTCGAGGCCAATATCCTGAATTGACGAGTCAATCGGTTTTCGGCCGGCGGCTGCATTTCCGGCTGGCATAGGTCCTGCACAATCCCCCTGCGAACGGCGAACGGGGCGCCGTTCAAATTCCCGAAAAAGGAGGAACGGGTCTTCATGGCAAGAATTTACGAACATCAGGGGAAGCAGTTGCTCGCCGGAGCCGGACTTCGAGTTCCGCGGGGCGAAGTCGCGACGACGCCGGAGCAGGCGAAGGAAATCGCCCGCAGGATCGGCAAACGCGTGGTGATCAAGGCGCAGGTGTGGACGACGGGGCGGTTCAAGGCCGGCGGGATCAAGTTCGCCGATACGCCGGAGGAAGCCTGCGTGCGGGCCCGGCAGGTCCTGGAGACGAACATCAAGGGACTTCCCGTGACCAAGGTCCTTGTCGAGGAACTCCTGAAAGTCGCCCACGAGTACTATGTCGGCATCGTCGTGAACTCGTCCGTGAACATCAAGGCGCCGGTTCTTGTCTTCAGCACGGAGGGCGGAACGGGAATCGAGGAGGTCGCGGCGAGAAACCCCGAACGTGTCGGGAAACTCCTGATCGATGCGATCGACGGACTGGACATCGGGAGGGTCCGCGACCTTCTGACCCGGATGAAGGTCGAAGAGGAGCGGCGGGAAGAACTCGCCAACGCGATCTGGGGCCTCTACCGGGTCTTCCGCGATTACGATGCCCGGTCCATTGAGATGAATCCCCTGGTCTGGACGGACGACGGCCAGGCGTACGCGGCCGATTGCCACGTGACGCTCGATGACGGCTCCATCTTCCGCCACCCCGAATTCGGCATCGAGGTTCCGCGCGATATGGAGCGGGAACCGACGAAGCTGGAAAAGCTCGCCTGGACGCATATCGAGGAGAGCGATTATCGCGGCACGGGTTATTTTGCGCAGATGGTGACGGACTACAGGGGGGACAAGGTCTACGTCGGTTTTCACGGGATCGGCGGCGGCGGTTCGATGCTGGGGGCGGCGGCCCTGATCAACAAGGGTTTGAAGATCGCCAACTACGCCGACACCAGCGGGGATCCGCCCGCCAGCAAGGTGTACAAGGTGGTCAAGGCGATCTTTTCCCAGCCGATCTCCGCGTACGTCATGACCGGCGCCTGCCTTGCGAACCAGGAGCAGTGGTATCACGCATTCGCGCTGGTCAAGGTCCTCCGGGAGGAGCTCCGGGACCGTCCGGGATTCCCCGTTCTCATCCTGATTGCCGGCAACCGGGAAAAGGAGGCCATTCAAATTCTGAAAGACGGGCTGAAGGACATGGATATCCGCCTGGAGATCTACGGCCGGGAGTACATCTATCGTTCCGACTACATCGGTGAACGCGCGGAAAAGCTCATCGCCGAGTACTTGAATGAAGAAAGGGGGGCGGAGTGAAATGAACGCGAAACGGGACATTCTTTCCTTTGAGACGAAATGCATGAAAGTCACGATCGACTATTCCCGGTGCGAGGCGGCCCGTTCCGGGGCCGCGAATCCCGGCTGCGGCTTTGCCTGCGTCAAGGCGGACCGCATGTATGACCGCGGTCTGCTGCGGATCGAGGGCCGCCGGCCGGTACTGGCGGTTCCTCCGGGAGACGCGAAAAAGATCTCCAACGAATCCCTGTCCTGGGAGTATGCCTGCAATCAGGCGGGTTGCGGTGCCATCAGGATCGCGGTCCCTTTCCCAGGGCTTGAAGAGTACCGGAAGACGGTCGACCTTACGGGAAGAAGGAGGTAGCGCCATGTCCATCATTCTGCAGGAAGGGACCAGCGTCATGATCCAGGGCATCACGGGACGCTTCGGCCAATTCGTGGCCCGCAACATGCTGGACAACGGCACCAACGTCGTCGCGGGAGTGACGCCGGGCAAGGCGGGGCAGAGGGTATGGGACATCCCCGTCTACGACACGGTGCGCGAGGCATGGGACGCCCACGGACCCATCGAGACCGCGCTGATCGTCGTGCCTGGTCCCGAGGCCAGGACGGCGCTGATGGAGACCGTCGGCGTCCCCTTCAAGAACGTTCTCATGGAGATCGAACGCGTCCCCCTCCACGATTCGCTGGCCTGTATCGCCGCCTGCAAGAGGGCGGGAATCCGGCTCATCGGTCCGGGCTCCGGCGGCATCGTATGCCCGGGCAAGGGTACGCTGGGACTGTTCGGATCTCCGGAAATGGCGGAAATCGCTTTCCATCCCGGCAGAATCGGTGTAATCTCCCGCAGCGGCGGCCAGACGAGCACCCTGTCCTACGAAGTATGCAAGGCCGGTTTCGGGATCAGCACGGCCGTCAACCTGGGCTCCGAGTCCGTCCTGGGGACGACCTTCTCCGAGCTTCTTCCGCTGTTCCAGGAAGACGCCGAAACGGATGCCGTCGTCTACTACGGCGAGATCGGCGGCGTGATGGAAGAGGAGGCGGCGGATCTGATGCGTGCGGGCGGGTATCGCAAGCCGCTGGTCGCCTACATCGCCGGGCGCGGCCTGCCTGCGGGCATTCGCTTTTCCCACGCGAGCGCCATCATCGAGGGAGGCCGGGGCACCGCCGAAGGGAAGGTGGGGGCCCTCAAGGGGGCCGGGGCGCATGTCGTAGACAACCCCGCCGATATCGGCTCCACGCTGAAAAAGATATTCTTGAACGTGACTTTCTGAACACAAGGGGAGGGTGGGAATGGCTGATGTGAGAATCTGGAGATCGCTGCTTTTCGTGCCGGCCAACAACTGGAAGATGCTCAACAAGGCGACCGGGGAGCAGGAAGACGCGGTCATCATCGATTTGGAGGACGCCTGTCCCATGGCGGACAAGGAGACGGGACGGACATTTGCGAGGGACATTTCCCCCCTGTACAAGAAGCAGGGGATCGACGTCCTGGTGCGGATCAACTCCCTCCAGACGCGGGGGCTTACCGCCGAAGACATCAAGATCATTGTCCGGGAAGAGCTGGACGGTGTCGTGCTGGCGAAGACGGAGACGGAACAGGACATCCGCGAAGTCGAAAAGCTTCTCGCCGATGCGGAGCAGGCCAGCGGGCAGACGGGGAAGACCTTGATTCTGCCCCTTCTCGAATCGCCGAAGGGCGTCCAGAACGCCGGCGAAATCGCCGCCGCGAGCGAACGGGTGGCAGGGCTCGCGTTCGGCGCGGCGGACTTCATGCGCGAGATGGGGGCCGGGTTCGCCGTCACCAAGATGAACCCCGATGAGTATGCGCCCTTCCTGGCTTATCCCCGTTCGGCGATCTCGGTTGCGGCGGCTGCTGCCGGCATTCTGGCCATCGACACGCCGTTCTTCGGGACGCTGACCGATCAGGAGAGGCTGGAGCGCGAGGCCCATGCGGTCAGGCTCATGGGTTTCAAAGGAAAACTGGCAATCCATCCCCGACAGCTGGAGACGCTGAATCGCGTGTTCTCGCCGTCCGAGGAGGATGTCGCACTGAGCCGGCGGATGATCGAGGCCTACCTGAAGGCGGAGGCCGAAGGGAAGGGCGCGGCGACCCTGGACGGCAAGATGATCGATGTCGCGATGTACAAGATGGGGATGGAAACCGTCGCCAAGGCGGAGGGGATCGCCGCCAGGGCCGTCCGCAGGAAGGCGGAATCCAACTGAAGGCTGCCGAAGAGGGCCTTTCGGGCCCGCCGCAGGGCTCTGCGGCGTCATGCGCGACATCCTCAGGAAAGCCCCGGAAGTTCCTGCCGGGCGTCTTGCGGCGCCCGGCATATCGGCGGAGCGGAGCGCTCCGCCGATATGAAATCCTGCCGGATTCCGAGAGCGCATCCCGGGAAAGTGATAATTCTTGACACATAGCGGGTTCATCGCTATAAGACGGCAGTTTTCCGTTCATGACTGGGGCTCATGCGTCGCGGACAGATTGTCCACGACATGAGCCAGGTTCCCTTCGTTCGAAACATTCAACATTCTTTTCACATCTTCTTGGGGGGATAGAATTATGAAGGTTCTGGAGGAGCGTCGCGGGCTCAGCGTCGCGCTGCTGCAGGTTCTGGAGAGGTTGCCGGTTCTTTCCTGCTACGCGAAGACCCACGGGTGGAACTACGTCGTCAGCTGGTTGCATCGCCTGACGGGGATCGGCCTCGTCGTTTACCTGGGCATTCACCTTTACACCCTTTCGTCGCTTTCCACGCCGTCCGTCTACGACGCGAAGATGAGGATAATGTATCTGCCGATCGTCGTATTCCTTGCCTGGGCCTCGTCGCTGATGGTCGCGTTTCACGCCCTGAACGGAGGCCGGCTGATCCTTTACGAGTCCTTCGGAAACCGGAACGACGAGACGATGATCCGCTGGACCTTCGGCCTGACCGTCTCGTATGCGCTCCTGCTGGGCATTCTCATGCTGATGAACAATCAGAACGTTTCGGCGGTCTTCTTCTGGCTGCTGACATTTTTCGCCGGCCTGGCCACAGCGTACGCCGTTGCGTCCCGCATCTGGAACACCAAGCACTCGGCCTGGTGGAAGCTCCAGCGGATCAGCGGCGCCTTCCTGGTCATCGCGATTCCGGCGCATCTGGTCTTCTCGCACCTCAACCCGGGGATGGCGCAGGAGGCGCAGGCGGTGATCGCCCGCATGCAGAATCTCTTCATCCGCTTCGTCGATCTGGTCCTTGCGGCCGCGGCGCTGTACCACACCGGCTACGGGCTCTACTCGATCGCTACGGATTACGTCTCCGCCGGTGCGGTCCGGACGGCTCTGGCGGTCCTGATCGCCGTCGTCGTCGCCGTGTTCGGCTTTCTGGCGCTCAAGTTGACACTGTTCATCTAAGAAAAGGGGGACGCGCGATGGGAAACAAGCTGCAAATCTCTGCAACGCTGAACTGTGATGTCCTGATCGTCGGAGCCGGGGGCGCGGGTCTTCGCTGCGCCGCGCACCTTCTCGAACACAAGCCGAACTTGAAGATTTTCGCGGTGACGAAGGTGTCGCACCCGCAGAAGTCCCACACGAGCACGGCCCAGGGCGGGCTGGCCGCCGTGGATCCGAAGGACAAGACGGACAAGCCGATCTACCACATGTTCGATACCTGGAAGGGCGGGGACTGCTCTTCCGACCAGGACGTGGTCAAGAAGATCGTCGAGGGCGGCTGGGACGAGATCCGCTGGCTGGAGGGCCGCGGGATGCACCTGAGCCGGGACGAGGAGGGAAACATCAGCAAGCGCCAGTTCGGGGGGCACACCAACGAATTCGGCAAGGGAGACGTGTTCCGCGCCGTCTTCGAGGCCGACCGGACGGGCAAGGGCATGATGGACACGGCCTGGGGCGAGGCGCTCAAGCACGGGTCGGTCTTCATCAATTCCGCGGTCGTCACGGAGCTCCTCTTCAACGAGGGGTGCTGCGTCGGCGCGGTGCTCTACAAGATCCGGGACGGCGAATTCGTCACGGTGCTGGCGAAGGCGACCGTTCTGGCGACGGGCGGCTCGGGTCAGGTTTTCCGGATCACGACGAACTGCCGCGGCAACACGGGCGACGGCATCGCCGTGGTTCTCCGTGCCGGACTGCCGGTCATGGACCCCGAGGCCGTCCAGTTTCACCCGACGGGGATCGTGGGGCCGGGGATCCTGGCCAGCGAGGCCCTGCGGAGCGAAGGCGGGATCCTGCGCAACAAGGACATGGAGCCGTTCATGGACCGCTACGCCCCGAAGATGAAGAACCTCGCGCCCCGGGACATCGTGGCCCGCTCCATCGAGACGGAGATCCGGGAAGGCCGTGGCATCATGAACCCCGACCACCAGATCGAGCACGTCTGGATCGACCTGCGGCATCTGCCGGACTACGTCCACGAAGTGAAGCTCAAGGAAGTGGCGAGCTTCTTCAAGACTTACGCCAATCTGGATTCGCGCACGCAACTCTGCCCGGTGCGTCCTTCCAACCACTACCACATGGGAGGCATTCCGACCAACGCCTTCGGGGAGGTCCAGGGCGACAGCGGCCGGATCGTGCCGGGCCTCTTCGCCGTGGGGGAATGCGCCTGTGCGAGCTTCCACGGATTCAACCGCCTGGGCACCAACTCCCTGCTGGAACTCCTGACGATGGGCCGGTACGTGGGAGAGCGCGTCGAGACCTATCTTTCGGAAAAGCCGATTTCCGCCCCCAAGGGCGCGGGCGAGGCGAGCCTGTCCCTGTTCTCGTCGTATCTGTCGGGAACGGGGAAGGAGAACGTCGGGCGGGTCCGTCTGGAGATGCGCGACATGATGACGCGCAAGGTCGGCGTTTTCCGGCACGAAAAGGGCGTCTCCGAAGCGATCCAGGAGTTGATGGCGTTCAAGGAGCGGGCGGGGAAGACGTCGGTATCGGTCCGGGATGCGAGATGGAACCAGGAATTGCTCGAGCGGTGGGAACTGGACAACCTGCTGGACAATGCCATGACCATGGCCCAGGGGGCGCTGCTCAGGAAGGAATCGCGCGGCGCGCATTTCCGTGAGGACTACCCGGTGCGCAGCGACGAGTTCCAGTACCATACCCTCGTGTCCATGACCGAATTCGGCAAGGTGACCTTCGGGAGGCGTGCCATCGACATGAGCCTCTTCAACGCCAAGGACGAATACTCCGAGCACTTCAAGATCATCCCGAGGAAGTATTGAATGAAGGCTTCTTCGCCGCAAATACAGGAGGAAGGTATGTCCAAGATCTTCTCGCTGACCCTGACGATCAAGCGCTACGATCCCGATGCGGAGAAAACCTGGTTCCAAACCTACAAACTGGAGGCGGGGGGCATCCTGCGCTTCGTCGATCTGTTCCGGAGAATCAACGTGGAGCAGGACGCCACGCTGAGCTGGGCGTCCTCGTGCGAACACGGGCAGTGCGGGAGCTGTTCCGTGAAGATCAACGGCCGGCCGATGCTGGCCTGCGAGCTTCTGGTGGAAAACGCCGTCGAGCTGTTCGGCACCACGGAATTCAAGATCGAGCCCGTGACGGTCGCTCCGGTGATCCGGGACCTGGTCGTGGATTGGGAAAAGGCCTACGAACGGGTCCACCGCGCGAAACCCTACGTGATTTCGCCCAAGCAGCTTCCGCCCGGCGTCACGGAGCACGTCATTTCCCCGCAGGAAATCGCCAGGTACGAAGACGCCACGCGCTGCATCAACTGCTTCTGCTGCGCCACCGCCTGCATCAGCTCCCACAGGAGCTTCATCGGCCCCAATGCCGCCATGGCCAGCATCGTGCGCATGATGGATACGAGGGAAACGGCGAAGGAGGAAAGACTGGATCTCCTGTACAGCGAAGAGGGGGTCTACCGCTGCCACACCTCGAAGGCCTGCACGCACGTCTGCCCCAAGAAGATCGACGTGGCCCACTTCATCGCCCTGGCGAAGGAAGGGGAGTTTTGATCGCTCGGGTGACCTGACTGCGGAGAGGCGATCGACGCCGCCCGCCGAACTTCGGAACAGGAGGGAAGACCATGCCGAAGGAAATTCTCGCCGACCAACTGGCAAAATATTTCTGCGGGCTTCGCTTCGAAGACCTGGGAAAAGAGCATGTCGCCAACATGAAGGGGTACATCCTGGACTGGCTGGGTTCGGCCTACGCGGGCAGGGATCTGCCGCCGGTCCGGATGATGCGGAGCGTCGCCGGTAGTCTCGGCGGCAAGCCGGAGTCGACCTCCATTCCCGACGGCACCAAGACCAGCTGCATCCTGGCGGCGCTGGTGAACGGCGCGACATCCCACGTCGTCGAGATGGACGACCTGCACCGGGAGTCGATCCTTCATCCGGCCTGCGCCATCCTTCCCGCGGTCCTCGCCCTTGGGGAGCGGCAGCACGCCCCGGGCAGGGATCTGATCCTTGCGGCCTCCGCCGGCTACGAAGTGGGCATCCGCGTGGCCCTGGCCGTGGGGACGAGCCATTACTACTCCTGGCATACGACGGCGACCTGCGGGACCTACGGCGCGGCGGCGGGTGCGGCCAAGCTGCTGGGCCTCGACGAGGATCAATTCGCATGGGCCCTGGGGTCGGCGGGAACGCAGGCGGCCGGACTCTGGGAATTCCTGGTGGAATGCGCCATGAGCAAGCAGCTCCACCCGGGCAAGGCGGCGATGAACGGTCTCCTGGCGGCCCTGCTGGCGAAGGAGGGGTTCACGGGCGCACGCAGGATCCTGGAAGGCGAGAAGGGGTTCTTCCGCGCCACGTCGAAGAACTTCGATGAGGGCAAGTGCACGGCGGACCTCGGAAAGGTCTTCCACGGCGACCGCAATTCCATCAAGTACCACGCCTCCTGCGGTCACACCCACTCCGCCATCGACGCCGTGCAGCTGGCCACCGGCGGCAGGACCCTGAAAGCGGCGGAGGTCGCGGACGTCCGCATCCAGGTTTATCAGGCGGCGATCGACCTCCTGGGGAACGTCGAGGCGAAGTCGCCGTACCTCGCGAAATTCAATCTGCCGTTCTGCATCGCCACGGCGCTGCTCTTCGGGCACGTCCGGCTGGACGATTTCAGCGAAGCGCGCCTGGCCGACGCCGAGATCCGGAACCTGATGTCCAAGGTTTCTTTCACGGTCGATCCCGAATTGACGAAGGCCTATCCGCGCAAGTGGCCCGCCCGCGTGACGATCACCCTTGCCGACGGTCGGAAGCTGGAGGCCTGCAACGAATACCCGAAAGGCGATCCGGAAAATCCCCTGACGGCGTCCGAACTGGTCGCGAAATTCAAGAGCCTTACCGCCGGGATTCTCTCCGGGGCGCAGGCAGACCGGATCGTCGAGAAGGTGATGAATCTGGAAAAGATCGCCGATGCAAACGAACTGCTCTCGTGAGCGGCTTTTCCCGTTCCGGATTGCGAGTCCGGCGGATGAAAAATGAAGACTGAGGAGGTATGTCATGGCCGGGAAAGAATTGCACGGCATCTTCCCCTATCTCGTCACACCCCTGGATGAACAGGGACACCTCAAGGAGCAGGTGCTGGCCGATGTCGTCGATCACCTCATCCGTCAGGGCGTCCACGGCGTCACGCCGCTGGGCAGCACCGGCGAGGCCCCCTATCTGGACTGGGCGACGAGAAAGAAAACCGTGGAGGTTGTCGTGAACGCCGCGGCCGGGCGCGTCCCGGTCGTCGCGGGGATCTGCAACATGTCGACACCGGGGGCCGTGCGTGAGGCCGTGGAAATCGAGAAACTGGGCGTCGACGGCATCCTGACCATCATGCCCAGCTACTTCCCCTTGGGAGAGCCGCAGGTCGTCGGCCACTTCCGCGCCATCGCCAAGGCCGTGAACTGCCCCATCACGCTCTACACCAATCCGAAATTCCAGACCTGGGACTTCACGGTGGATGCGTTGAAGCAGCTCGCCGAGGAACCGAACATCCAGTACCTGAAAGATGCTTCCGGAAACGTCGGGAAGATCATGTCCATTGTCTCCACGCTCGGCAGCCGGATCAAGATCTTCAGCGATACCTCTTCCGTCCCGCTGTTCATGTTCCTGATCGGGGGCGCCGGCTGGATGTCGGGGCCCGCCTGCATCATACCGAAGCAGAGCATCGAGCTCTACGAAACGGCGAGGCAGAAGAGATGGGAGGAGGCGGCGCAGCTGCAGATCAAGCAGTGGCCCATGAACGTCGCCTTCCAGCGGTTCTCCCTGTCGGCCTGCGTGAAGGCGGGTCTGGAAATGCAGGGATTTCCCGTAGGGCCCCCCATGCCGCCGCAAAAGCGGCTGAACCCCGAGGAGAGAAAGGCCCTGGAAAAGATCCTCCGGGACATCGGCGCGCTGTAATCTCCACTGTGCGACGCAAACCGGACCGTTCTGTCGGACTGAAGGAAGAGCCGGGTGGACCGTCTGACCCACCGGGCTCTTCCTGTCCGCGGTGGATTCTTTCGGTGACGGCTACGGAAGGCCGGCCAGCTTTCTCGCCAGGGACGGCACGCCGTTGAGCAGTTCCTCTTCCTTGCCCATCGAGCTTCTCAGCGATCCGATGCCGAGCGTTCCCAGCGACTGGATGTCCGTCCGCTTCGCCTGAAGGACGTACAGGCTGCCGAGCACCGCCAGCTTTCCCGTCACCGTTTCGTTGGCCGCCAGCCACTTTCCCATTTGGACGGCCTGGCCTTCGTCGATCATTCCCGATTGCTGAAGTTTCAACTCCTCCATCACCTGGACGATATTCTCCCGGTTCACGAGCAGGAACTTGCCCAGTTCGTGGAGTTCCTCACGCAACGCCTCGGTCAGAATCATGGCGACGACATTGAGCTGTTCGCCGGCGTCGAAGTCGTACACGACGAGACGGCTTTTTCCCGTCGTACCGGCCTGGTGCTCTTCGAGCATGGCCTGGAGACCGGGGGGGATTTCATCCTTTGCCGGCTTGTCCGTCCGAAGGTCCGCCCTCCTTTCTGGCGGCGGTGCCGCAGGGGCAGGGGGCGACGGTGTCTTGGACGGCGCCTTCTCCGGAGCGGGGACGGGCTGCAGCAAATCGCGTTCGGTCGGCTTTGCCTCCTCCACGGGCCGGGCGGATGAGGCCGGGGGCGTCCTCTCCACGGCGGGCAGGGGCGGCCGTTCCGGCGCTTTCGGGTCCGTCCCCCCGGGAACCGCTTTTCCCTTCCGGACCGCTGTCGCGAACATGTCTCCCTTGGCCGCCATGAACAGCTTCCGATAGGCATTCCGCATCATTTCCTGCGAGCGGGCCACGCCCTCCGCAAAGGATTCGCCTACGGTCGTGGTTGAAGCGATGCTTTCCCGGAAGATCCTGCCGGAAGAGAGGCTGATGATGATCTGCTCGGCGGATAAGACGCTCCTTACGGGGAACTTGCGTTCGAAGATGTTGATGTAGTCCGCATGCAGGGCGCGGCCGACGTCCTTGGCCAGCTTCCAGTTGCCAGCGGACCATCGCCACCCCTCGATGTCCTGATTCCCCAACACGGCGGCGACCTCGTCCCGGGGGATGACCTGGTAGAATCCTTTCATCTGCAGCGTTCTGGAAACGTGCCGATATTGGTTATCGGAGAAGTCCTTGTCCGACACGGGCCATGCGCCGGCCGGATGAGGCGTGGAGGTGACCGGAAGCACGAAGACGCGGAGCTTCGCCGTCGGCGGCGGTGCCGGAAGCGTATTCAACCGGATTTCCGAGCATCCCGCGAGGATGGCGGTAAGGCACATCGTCAAAAGGGAGGCAACCGCCAGGCGCGGAAACGGCTCCTTCATGGAACGCTCCTTGGACGCTATTTCACGAGCATCACCGGTGACGGGCACAGCAGCACCACCTTGTAGCTGATGGTGCCCCATCCCTGCGTCAGGTCTTTCGGATCGATGCGGTGGGAATTCATGACGACGACGTCCACCTTCCGGGCGGTCACATATTTCAGGATTTCCTTGACGCGGTCGCCGAAAATGATCTCTTTGCGGACGCTGACGGAGGTTTTCTTGGAAGAAGCCGCCAGTTTGTCGAGCGCACGTTCGGCGCGTTTTTCCATTTTGCGGTAAAAGCTTTCAAGCTCGGAGAACTCCACATCGGCGACAGTCTGTATCACGTGGAGCAGCGTCAGGGAAGCGCCGGAGCATGCGGCCATCCGCATTGCGACGTCGATGGCCTTCTTGTTCTTGTTCGAAAAATCTACGGGGACCAGAATGTGCTGAAACATGGCCGTCTGAACCTCCTCTTCAATCCACCGAACGTTTTGGGTGCGCGGTGATCGTCATTATAAGAGCAAGAGCGATCCGATGCAATAACGACTATCGGCCTGCGAACCAAACCGAAATTCCGGATCGGGCGCCGCGAAATATGATGGTAAAAAAGATTTACCACACCTGGTAAAAGATCATTACCATCAGATGGACACCCACAGGCCATGTTCATAAAAAAATAAATATAATTAAATATTTAAAAGTATTTTGTGGCCGGAGACGAACGCCCCTTTTTTTCTTGACTATTGCATTTCATTATTATAAAAGGTCAATGCTTTTATACAATGCGTATATGTTCATGACGACAGAATTCGCAAAAACAATTCACCCAGCCCATTTCCCAACGTTCAGCACGAGTCTTTGAATCCTAATTCTTCTGAGAGAAAGGAGCACCCCAGCATGGCCAAGATTGATCTCAAGATGACGGACCTGAAGAAGGCCTTCCCGAAGAACTTTACGCCTGCGCAGATTGCAAAGGGGCAGACGATTTTTCTGAAGGAACTGGCCTATGAAGCGCACAAGTACTACGGCGGCAAGATGATGACGGTTCCGAAGGCCGGTCTGTACAGCTTCAATTGGTTCAACGTTTACTACAGCCCCGGCGTTTCGAAGATCTCGACCTCGATCCGCGACGACAACAACCTCTCTTTCGAACTCTCCAACCGCGCGAACCTCGTCGCGGTGGTCAGCGATTCCACGCGCGTCCTGGGCGACGGCGACTGCACGCCCCCCGGCGGCCTGGGAGTCATGGAAGGCAAGGCCTTCCTGATCAAGTATCTCGGCGGTCTCGATGCGATCGCACTTTGCGTGAACAGCTACAACGCAAAAGGCGAGCATGACGCCGACAAAATCATTGAGTTCGTGAAGATGCTGCAGCCGAGCGTCGGCGCGGTCAACCTCGAAGACATCTCGCAGCCGAACTGCTTCAAGGTCCTGGACACCCTGCGGGAAGAGTGCGAAATTCCCGTCTGGCATGACGACGCGCAGGGCACCGCCTGCGTGACCCTCGGCGGTTTGATCAATGCCCTGAAGGTCGCCGGCAAGCAGATGGGCAAGGTGAAGATGGCCTTCTTCGGTGCCGGGGCCTCCAACACGACGATCGTCCGTCTGATCCTCGCGGCAGGTGCCGATCCGGACAATATCGTGATGTGCGACTCCAAGGGAGGACTGCACAAGGGCCGCAAGGACATCGAGGCCGACAAGCGCTACTACCGCAAATGGGAAATCTGCGAGGCAACGAATCCCAACAGGATCAACAACATTCAGGATGCCATGAAGGGTGCCGACGTGCTGATTTCGCTTTCCACGCCGGGACCGGGCGTCATCAAGGCTGAGTGGGTGAAGACCATGGCGAAGAAGTCGATCGTCTTTGCCTGCGCCAACCCCGTTCCCGAAATCTATCCCTACGAGGCGAAGGAAGCGGGCGCCTACGTCGTGGCCACCGGCCGCGGCGACTTCCCCAACCAGGTGAACAACTCCATCGGCTTCCCCGGCATCCTCAAGGGCGCCTCCCTGGTGAAGGCGTCGAAGATCACGGATGGGATGGCGATCGCGGCCGCCAAGTGTCTGGCCAAGACGGCCGAGAAGCGCGGTATCAATCCCGACGACATCGTCCCGAAGATGACGGAATGGGAAGTCTTCCCCTCCGAAGCCAGGGACGTGGCCATGCAGGCCATCAAGGACGGCGTCGCCAGGGTGAAGATGTCCGCCAAGGAAGTCTACAAGAAAGCCTATGATGACATCGCCGAGTCGCGAAAACTGACGGAGACCCTGATGGCGAAGGGTTTCATCAGGAAACCGCCCGTCAGCATGCTGGAAAAGGCGCTCAAGAAGGCGATTGCTCAGGCCAAATAGATAGGGGGTTACCATGAGAGAGGTCCACGTCAGTGAAATCGTTCCAATTGTAAAAAAACTGCTGATCGATGCAAATTACAAGATTGGTCAAGACATCGTGGACGCCTTCGACAAGGGGATTCAGAAGGACGAATCGCCCGTCGCAAGGGAAGTTCTGAAGGAGCTCAAGCAGAACGTCGGAATTTCCGCGGAAGGCGAATATCCGATCTGTCAGGACACGGGATTGGCCGTCCTGTTCGTCGATATCGGTCAGGATGTCCACATCGTGGGCGGAAACATCAGGGAAGCGCTCAACGAGGGCGTCCGCCAGGCCTACAAGGACGGCTACCTGAGGAAATCGTCCTGTGATCCGTTTACCAGGAAGAACACGGGGGACAATACCCCGGCGATCGTCCACTATGACATCGTTCCCGGCGACAAGATCAGAATCATGGCCGTTCCCAAGGGCGGCGGCGCGGAGAATATGAGCCGCGTGCACATGCTGGCACCCTCGGCGGGCGTTGAAGGCATCAAGGATTTCATCGTCAACCGGATGAAGGAAGCAGGCTCCAATCCCTGTCCTCCCACGGTTGTCGGCGTCGGGATCGGCGGAACCTTCGAGAGAACGGCTATCCTGGCGAAAAAGGCACTGTTGAGAAAGGTGGGGGAGCGCCATCCCGATCCGGTCATTGCGAAACTCGAGCAGGAGGTCCTGGAGCGGATCAACAAACTCGGGATCGGGCCTATGGGGTATGGCGGCACGACCACGGCGCTCGATGTCTTCTTCGAGGTGGAGCCCTGCCACATCGCCAGCCTTCCGCTGGCGGTGAATGTACAGTGTCATGCAAACAGGCACAAAGAAGCGACGATCTGAATGGAGGATTAGCATGGCAAACGAGATTCGATTGAAGACCCCCTTGACCGATGCAGACGTCGACAAATTGAAGATCGGCGACAAGGTCCTGATTACGGGCGTCATTTATACGGGAAGGGATGCGGCTCACAAACGGATGATCGACCTCATCAATCAGGGCAAGGAATTGCCCATCGATGTCAAGGGGCAGATCATCTACTACGTCGGCCCGACCCCGGCCAGGCCGGGCAAGCCGATCGGCTCCGCGGGACCGACGACGAGCTACCGAATGGACGCCTACGCCCCGAAGATGATGGAACTGGGGATGAAGGGCATGATCGGTAAGGGAAACCGCGCTCCCGAAGTCATCGCGGCGATGAAAAAATACAAGGCCATCTACTTCGGCGCCACGGGCGGCGCCGGCGCCGTCCTCGCCAGGAGCATCAAGAAGGCGAAGGTCGTCGCTTACGAGGACCTGGGACCCGAGGCCATCCATCGGTTGGAGGTCGAAGATTTTCCGGCGGTCGTCATCAACGACACCAAGGGAAACGACCTCTACGTGGAGGGCGCAAAGAAATACCGGAAAGACTGAAGACAAATACTCGATAAAGGTGGGTGGATATGAAAACTGCCGGATACGGTGGAAGAGAAACGGAAATTGTCACTCACGACGTATTGATATTCGGGACGGGACTGGCGGGTCTGCGGGCCGCCGTTGAAATCGCCCGCAAGTCCGACGATGCCATCAACATCGGTCTCGTCTCCAAAGTCCAGATTCAGCGCCCGCACTCGGTATGCGCCGAGGGCGGCACCGCGGCCGTTCTCCGGGAGGAGGAGGGAGACAATCTCGAACTCCACGCCTGGGATACGGTGAAAGGCGCCGACTTTCTCGCCGATCAGGATGTCGTCGACCGGTTTGTGGAAACCAGCCCCAAGGAAATCCTGCTCATGGATCACTGGGGAATGCCCTGGTCGCGGCGCCCGAACGGCAGCATCCAGCAGCGTCCCTTCGGAGGGCACAGTTTTCCGCGGGCGACGATGGCGGCGGACAAGACCGGTTTCTTCGAGGTGCAGACGCTCTACGACACCTTCATGCAGTACAAGAATTTCTCGCGGTACGACGAGTTCTTCGCGACGTCGATTCTCGTGGAGAACGGAGAATTCTGCGGCCTCGCGGGCATCTTCATGCCCACGGGGAAATTCATGGTGCTGCGGGCGAAGGCGCTGCTGATCGCGACCGGCGGCCTGGGAACGCTGTACGGGTTCACCACCTATTCCCAGACCGTCAGCGGCGACGGCCAGGCGCTGGCGTACAAGGCCGGATTTGCCATCGAGGATCCCGAGTTCCTGCAGTTCCATCCCACGGGGCTTGTCCCCTCGGGAATTCTCATGACGGAGGCGTGCCGCGGCGAAGGCGGTTACCTGAAGAACACCGAAGGCAAGCGCCTCATGGAAAAGTATGCCTCGAAATTCATGGAGCTGGCGCCGCGTGACATCGTTTCCCGGTCGGAAATGACCGAGATTCTGGAGGGCCGCGGTTTCAAAGGCCCGGACGGCCTCGACTACGTCCACCTCGACCTCACGCACCTGGGAGCCGAAAAAATCAATCACTGCCTTCCCCTGATCCGGGAAGTCTGCATGAAGTTCCTCGGCCTCGATCCGATCCTGAAGCCGATTCCGGTCCGGCCGGTTGCGCACTACAGCATGGGCGGAATCGAGGCGGACATCAACGGCGCGACGAAGATCAAGGGAGTATGGGCGGCCGGCGAGGTTGCCTGCCACTCCATGCACGGTGCCAACCGTCTCGGCTGCAATTCCACGGCGGAATGCCTCGTCTGGGGCGGGATCACGGGGGCGGAGATCGTCAAGTATCTCAACGCCGACCCGCCGATGCCGAAACTTCGCGGGGATGCCATTGATGCGGAATTCGCCCGCATCTTTGTCGAACTTCTGAACCGCAAGGGCACGGAGAACCAGTACGACATCAAGAAGGAACTCCGCATCGCCATGGACCAGCACGCCGGCGTCTACCGCACGGCCAAGAGCATGAGCGAAGGGCTGGCCACGGTGCAGAACCTCAAGCAGCGATACCAGCGCATCTCGATCCAGGACAAGGGCCAGGTCTACAACACCAACCTGATCAATGCCCTGGAAGTGGACAATCTCCTGAATCTGGCCGAAGCGCTCCTGACGGCCGCCCTGGCGCGCGAGGAATCCCGCGGGGCGCATGCCCGCACGGATTTCCCCACGCGGGATGACGAGAAGTGGCTGAAGCACACGCTTGTCACCTACAGTCAGGACGGGCCGAAACTCTCTTACAAGCCGGTAGCCATCACCAAGTGGAAGCCGGTTGAGCGGAAATACTAAGGGGGACACGATGGCAGACTTCAAGAAATTCGACAACCATTTTGGGATTCTGGGCTGGCTCGGTGGAGGCCGATGGGGTGTGGAGCGTTATCTGTACATCATCCATCGCGTGGCCGGGTTGGGATTGCTGCTGTTCTTCCTGCTGCATATTTTTGAGAGTTCGTTGAGGATCTTCGGGCCGGAGACGTGGAACGGGGCGATGGAAACCCTCAAGCATCCCTTCTTCAAGGTCGGTGAGTTTTTCATTGTCATCGGCTTCGCCTTCCACGCCCTCAACGGCATCCGTCTGATCCTCATCGAATGGGGACTTGCGGTGGGCAAGGCCGAAGAGCCGGTCTATCCTTACAGATCGTCCTTGAATACCCAGCGTCCGCTGATGGTGATCGCGATGATCCTTTCCGCGGTCTTCATCATCGCCGGGGGATTCAATATCTTTTTCGTGGGATGAAGGGAGCTTCGCGATGAGAGAGACAGCATACTGGATCTGGTTTGTTATTGCCGGGCTCGTCATCTTCGTTCTGGGCGGGCTCCACATGGCGGTAGTCCATCTGAGCGGGATTGTCGGGATCTTCAACCCGGCCGGCGCGGAAGCCGTGGCGTGGGAAAATGTGGCCTTCCGGAGTCATTCGACGTTCTTCATGATTGCGTACATCCTGCTGTTGGCGGCAGTGCTCTATCACGGTTTCTACGGCCTGCGAACGATCGTCTTCGAGCTGGGGATCGGCAAGGCCTGCCAGCGGTCGCTGACGGTGGCGCTGTGGATCGTCGGGGTGGTCCTTTTCATTGTCGGTGCCTATGCCGCGATTGCGGCCAAGACGCTGGGCGCAGCCCTATAGGAAGGATGAAACCATGGAAAAAGAAGAAAAGAAGACCAACATCACTTTTTATATCCGTCGCTTCGATCCGGCAAAGGATGAGGAGCCCAGGGAACAGCAGTACAACCTCCAGGTGGAGAAGGGAATGACGGTGCTGGACGGCCTGCACCGGATCAAGGAGACCCAGGACCCGACCCTGGCATTCCGTTTTTCCTGCCGGATGGGCGTCTGCGGTTCCTGCGGCATGCTGATCAACGGCCGGCCGACGCTCGCCTGCAACACGCAGATTCTCGACGTGACGCAGAACGTTCTTACGGTCGCGCCCCTTCCGAATTTTTCGATCATCAGGGACCTGGTGCCGGATCTCGTGCCGATGTTCGAAGTCCATCAGCGCATCCAGCCCTACATCAAGCGCAGCGACAGGAAGGAGATGGAGGATCCGTCGGGGGAATTCTTCCAGAGCCAGCATCAGCTGGAAAAGTTTCTCCAGTTCACCTACTGCATCAAGTGCGGCGCCTGCATGGCCGCCTGCCCCACGATGGCGACGGACAGGCAGTACCTGGGACCCATGCCGATCACCCAGATCTACCGGTACTGCGTCGATTCCCGGGACGATGGCCGGAAAGAAAGAATGGACATCGTCGCGGCGTCTCACGGGGCGTACAACTGTCACTACGCCGGAGAATGCTCCAATGTCTGTCCCAAGGGCGTCGATCCTGCACGCGCCATCCAGTTGATGAAGAAGGAACTCGTCCGCGAGTATTTCAACTTGGTCGGAAAGGAGCCCTGCGCAAAGGTATGGCACCTTCCTGAAAACGCGGAACGAAAACCGAAGATCCAGGCCCCTGCGCGCACTGTCGGCAAATAGGGGCTGATCGGGAAAGAAAAATTCTGTCGAGGAGGTGGTCGAAGCAACCTAGGACGCGAGAGCGAGGGGGGTGCCGCGGAGTCAGGGCGGTGCAAGGTTACATTCGTATCGTGCAGCAGAGGTTGAAAAACGTAGAATAACCATTGAAAAAGGAGGATGTCGATGAAAAGTCTTACCGCGAAGAAATGGGTCGGTTTGGCGGCGGTGGTTTGTCTTGCGGTCGTGTTCGTGGCCGGATCCGCCATCGCGGCCGAAAAGAAGATCGAAGTCAAGTTCTCTCACGTCGTCGCCGATCAGACGCCGAAAGGCCAAGCGTCGGAGAAATTCAAGGAAATCCTTGACAAGAGCGGGATCTTCGACGTCAAGGTATATCCGTCCTCGCAGCTGTACGGAGACAAGGAGGAACTCGAGGCCCTGCGGGCGAACAACGTGCAGGTGATCGCCCCCTCGATGACGAAACTGGTGGGCTTCAACCCCCAGTTCCAGATCGTCGACATGCCCTTCCTCTTTGCTTCCGACGATGCGGTCGCAACCTTCTGGAATTCAGAGAAGGGCAAGGTGCTCTTCAACTCCGTGCGCCGCGCGGGATTCATCGGTATCGCCCATTGGCCGAACGGCTTCACGCAGTTCATCAACGCGAAACGCCCCCTCAAGAAACCGGCCGACTTCAAAGGCCTGAAACTTCGCGTGCAGAGCGGCGGTCTTCTTGACGCCCGCAACAAAGCCTTGGGCGCCGGGTCCCAGACCATGGCGTTCGCCGAGGTCTACCAGGCCCTCAACAGCCATGCCATCGACGGCCTCGACAACACCTTCAACAACCACGAAACCCAGAAATTCTACGAAGTCGCCAAGTACCTTACGATCGGCAACTTCACCCGCCTCGACTATGTCGTTCTCACGAACGTGAAGTTCTGGGACAGCCTGAAGCCGGACCAGCAGAAGACCTTCATGGACGCCATGAACCAGGCCTCCGCCTACGAAAGAAAACTGGCGGAAGAGATGGACACGAAGAGCCTGGAGATCATGAAGAAGAGCGGCAAAGTCGAAGTCTACACCCTCACCCCCGCCGAGAGGCAGGAATTCATGAAGGCCCTCCAGCCGCTGTACAAGCAATACGAAAGCAAGATCGGGAAAGACAATATCGACTACGCCTTGAGTCTGAAGTAAGGGACAATGGGGGCGGGTTGCCGAGGCGGCCCGCCCCGTTCTTTTGATTCCTTTCTTGCTTGCGGAGGATTTTGAACCATGGGTGCGGAAAAGAGCAAATGGTCGAAATTTTACGAAGCCTTCGAAGAATGGACATCCGGGATTTTACTCTTTACCGGCTTGACCCTCATCATGATCAACGTCACGCTGAGGTACGTCTGGGGAATGCCGCATTCCCTTCTCGATGAGTTCTCCGTGTACTTCGTCGTCTGGGGGACGTTCGTGGGCATGTCCGTCGCCCTCCGGACCAACCACCACATCAAGGTGGACATGTTTTACGATATGTTCCCCGTCTGGCTGAAGCGCTACATCAGCATGTTCGCACACGGCCTGGGGTTCGCGTTCTGTGTTTTCTTCACGTACTTCGGCATCCTGCTCGTCCTGGACTATCTCCAGACGGGTCAGGGTTCCACGGACAGCATGTTTCCCCTGTGGATCGTTAATCTTGTCATGCCGGTGAGCGGCGTCATGTTCGGCGCTCGTTTCCTGCAGAAGTTCCTCTTCCTCTTCAAGGACGGCGGAAAAGCATGGACCGACGGCATGGAGAAAGGAGCGATTGTCTGATGGAGACTGCGGTTCTCTTCGGGATATTCATCTTTCTCTTCTGCCTGAACGTGCCGATCGCCGTCGCCCTGGCGACGGCGGCGATCGTCGTCCTGGCCTCCACCACGGACTTCAGCCTCTACATGATCGCCCAGCGGATGTTCGCTGCGCTCCTGTCGCCGCCGCTCCTGGCGATCCCTTCGTTCGTCTTCGCCGGCGTCGTCATGTCCCACGGCGGCATCTCCAAGTATCTCATCGCCGCCCTGCGCACCTGGGTCGGGCACCTTCCGGGCGGTCTGGCCGTCGTGACCATCGCCGCCTGCGCGATCTTCGCCGCCATTTCGGGATCGAGCCCGGCGACGGCGGCCGCGATCGGCGCCATCATGCTGCCGGCCATGATCGAGAACGGCTATTCCAAGCGCTACGCCATGGGGCTCGTCGCAGCTTCCGGAACGCTGGGCATTCTCATCCCGCCCAGCGTGACGATGGTCATCTTCGGCATCGTGGCCGAGTACTCCATCGGCGAGCTCTTCGCCGCCGGCATGATCCCGGGCATCCTCCTTGCCGGCATCCTGGTCGTCAGCGCGGTCATCTATGCCCAGCGGCAGAAGATGACCAAGACCGCCAAAGCCACCTGGCCAGAGCGCTGGAAGGCGACTTTCAAAGCCATCCCCGGTATGTTCCTGCCTTTCTTTATCCTGGGGAGCATCTACTCGGGGATCGTCACCCCGACGGAAGCGGCGGTCCTTTCGGTCTTCTACACGCTCGTCGTGTCGGCGTTCATATACCGGGAACTCAGGTGGAGCGGCATCCGCCCGATCCTTCGGGAGGCGATCAATATTTCCTCGATGATTTATCTGATCATCGCCGCGGCCATGGTCTTCTCGCTGTTCCTGACGGCGAAGCAGATCCCGCAGCAGGTGCTGATGGCGATCACTGCGGCGAAGGTCAGCAAGTGGATGTTCTTCCTCGTGACGCAGCTCATGTTCTTCGTCATGGGGACCTTCCTGGAGGCTGTGTCGATCACGCTGATCACGCTGCCCATCCTGCTGCCCGTCATCCGGGCGCTGGATATTCCCATCGTCCAGTTCTGCGTCGTCATGACCGTCAACATGGAATTGGCGATGATCACGCCGCCCGTCGGCCTGAACCTCTTCGTCGTGTCGGCGATGGCCAAGGAAAAACTGGAGGAAGTCGTCAAGGGCGTCTGGCCCTTCCTGTTGATCATGGTCGGCGCCTTGATCCTCTTCGTCGTCTGGCCGGACCTTTCCACGTTCCTGCCGGCGAGAATGAGGATGTAGATCGCGGTTCGCACGTTCAACGCCGTTGCGTTGCCGGGGGGACCCCTCGCGGGGATTCCCCCGGTTTTTTGTTTGTCGTTGACTTTAGACCCGACGACCCCTATATTAACTCGCTTTTAAGAGCGCAGAAGGTCTGGGGCCGGAACATGGCGTTGAGACGGGTCGTTGTGAGAGGCGCTGGAGGGAACAGCACGAGCGGAGGGCGGTGGGCCCTGCTGCTCCTCTTGGTCGTGCTCCTGACGGCGGCCGATGCCTGGGGAAGTGCGAGAAGCCTCGTCAGGATCGGATCCGATGTCACGGTGGAAGAGGGACGCACGGTCGGCCATGCAGTGGCCATCGGCGGACAACTCACCGTCGACGGCACGGTGGAAGGCCATGCGGTGGCGATCGGAGGCTCCGTCGTCCTGGGTACAGGGGCGTCCGTAGAGGGCAATGTCGTCGCGATCGGCGGCATCATCGTCGCCGCCCGCGGCGCGGAAGTGGGCGGGAGCCTGACGGAGCTCAACACCTCCAACATATCCGCCGCGATCTCCGAGGCCCTGAGCGGGGACTGGGAGGGCTGGTCCTGGGTATTCGCCGTTGTCTCGGTTCTCATCTTCGCGGCGATCCTGCTGTTTTCATTGATCCTCGTCGCCTTCATCCCCCGTCACATCGGGCTGATCGGCGAGGCAATCTCGAGGAACCCCGTCCGCGTCACCTTCTGGGGCATCCTGGGGGGAATCCTGATCGTCAATCTGGTTCTCCTGCTGATCATTTCCGTCATCGGCATCTTCCTCCTTCCCTGGGTGATCCCGCTTCTCCTCTGCATGATCATGCCGGGGCTCACCGCCCTGGCCGCGAGGATCGGCAGGGTGGTGCGCACGCGGCTGCTCCGAAGCCGCAACGACGCCCCCCTCCGTGAGGTCATGTGGGGGCTCGCGGTCCTGCTGGTGGTGGGCTGGATTCCCTATCTCGGGGTCCTCGTGAAGCTGGCCGCCGTCACCGTCAGCCTCGGAGGCACACTGCTCACGGCCTTCGGGACGCGTGAGATCTGATTGCAAATTCCGTCCTCCTAAGGTAGGAAGAATCACCTCTGCGGGCGGGCTCCGGCGGCCGCCGGTGGGGAATAGGGGGCACAGGAGCCTGTCCGCCGGAGCGGCTGCTGTTCCGAAACGGCAGCGGAATCCGAAAGGGCTCCCGAAACGGCTATGGCGCATCGCATCGAAATCGGATTGAAGGAGGGCATCCGGGACGCCCTCGGGGAAAAGATCAAACGCCGGATCGTCGAACACCTGCGCATCCCCGTCGACCGCGTCCGGACCGTCGACGTGTACACGCTGGACGGCGATCTCGATACCGAGTCGCTGGACCGCGCGGCACGCGGACCCCTTTCCGATCCCGTCATTCAGACCGCCGCGATCGACCGCGGCCTGGCGCCGGCGGGAAGCTTCGGCTGGCTGATCGAGGTCGGCTACCGGCCCGGCGTGACGGACAACGTCGGAAAGACGGCTCGCGAGGCGATCGGACTCCTCCTCGGGAAAAGAGGCGACCAGGCCGTTCCCGTCTACACCTCCCGCCAGTACCTCATCACGGCCGTACGGGACCGCTGCAGCCTGGATGTCCTCACCCGGGCCGACGCCGAAAAGATCGCGACCAACCTCCTGGCGAACGAGCTGATCGAGCGCTTCGAGATTGTGGACGGCAAAACCTGGAATCCGGACCGCGGCATCGCACCCTACGTGCCCCATGTCACGGGCACGGACTCCCCCCGCGTCGGCCTCGTCGACCTGGACGTCGCCGATGCGGAGCTCCAGCGGATCAGCGCCGACGGCATGCTGGCCCTCACGCTGCAGGAGATGAAGATCATCCGCGATTATCTGCGCGACCCGGCAGTCCGGAGCGAAAGAGAAGAGGTCGGCCTCACCGGGCAGGCCACGGACGCCGAACTGGAGTGCCTGGCCCAGACCTGGTCGGAGCACTGCAAACACAAGATCTTCAACGCCGTCATCACCTACAGGGAAGGCATGAAGCCCGCCGAGAAGATCGAATCCCTCTTCGACACCTACATCAAGGGCTCGACGCAGAAAATCCGCGCCGGGCTCGGCGCCGATGACTGGCTGCTTTCGGTCTTCACCGACAATGCCGGCGTCGTCCGGTTCAACGACGATTGGAGCCTGGTCTTCAAGGTCGAAACGCACAACTCCCCTTCGGCGCTCGACCCGTACGGCGGCGCCCTGACGGGCATCGTCGGCGTCAACCGGGACCCCTTCGGAACGGGACGCGGGGCGAGGCTCATCTTCAATACGGACGTCTTCTGCTTCGCGCCGCCCGATTACGACAAGCCGCTCCCCAGGCGCATCCTCCATCCCCGCCGGATCTACGAAGGCGTGCGGGAGGGCGTCGAACACGGCGGCAACAAGAGCGGCATTCCCACGGTCAACGGCTGTCTCGTCTTCGACGAACGGTATCTGGGAAAGCCGCTGGTGTACTGCGGAACGGGCGGCATCATGCCGGCCCGGATCGGGGGGCGGCCGAGCCACCTGAAGGAGATCCTGCCCGGCGACCTGGTCGTGATGACCGGAGGCCGCATCGGCAAGGACGGCATCCACGGCGCGACCTTCTCCTCCGAAGAGCTCCACGAGGGGTCTCCCGTCACGGCCGTTCAGATCGGTGATCCCATCACGCAGAAGAAGATGACGGATTTCCTCCTGAAGGCGCGCGACCTCGATCTGTACCGCTGCATCACCGACAACGGCGCCGGCGGCCTGTCCTCCTCGGTGGGGGAGACGGCGCGGCTCTCCGGCGGCTGCGAGATCGACCTCGAGAAGGCGCCGCTGAAGTACGCCGGACTCAACCCCTGGGAGATCCTGATCTCCGAGTCCCAGGAGCGCATGACGCTGGCGGTCGATCCGGCTCGCATCGACGCCTTCCTCGCCCTCGCGCGGAAGATGGACGTGGAGGCGACCGTCCTGGGCCGTTATACCGACAGCGGGAAATTCCACGTCCGCTACGGCGAGAGGACCGTTGCCTTCCTCGATATGGATTTTCTGCACGCCGGCCTTCCCCCGATGCAGCTCGAGGCGGTCTGGACGCCGCCGAGCCATCCCGAGCCGGATTTCGCGACGCCGGGAAATCTCGGGGACGCGCTGAAGAAGATGCTCTCCCGTCTCAACCTCTGCAGCAAGGAGTCCGTCGTGCGCCAGTACGACCACGAGGTCCAGGGCGGCAGCGTCGTCAAACCCCTCGTGGGTGCCGCAAACGACGGCCCCGGCGACGCGGCGGTGATCCGGCCGCTGCTGGATTCCTTCGCGGGAATCATCGTCTCCAACGGCATCTGCCCCCGCTACGGCGACATCGATGCTTACGCCATGGCCGCCTGCGCCCTGGACGAGGCGCTGCGCAACGCCATTGCCGTGGGCGGAAATCTGAAGCGGATCGCCGTCCTGGACAACTTCTGCTGGTGCGATCCCGTGCAGTCCGAAAAGACGCCCGACGGCGAATACAAGCTGGCGCAGCTGGTCCGGGCCAACAAGGCCCTGTACGAGTACACGACGGCCTTCGGCGTTCCCTGCATTTCCGGCAAGGACAGCATGAAAAACGACTACATGATCGGGGACGTGAAGATCTCGATCCCGCCGACGCTGCTCTTTTCCGCGCTGGGCGTCATGGAGGACGTCCGGAAGGCGGTGACGATGGACGCCAAGGGACCGGGCGACCTCGTCTATGTGCTGGGGAAGACGCGCCGGGAGCTGGGCGGCTCCGAGTGGTTCGCCATGCACGGTTTCATCGGGAACGGCGTTCCCCAGGTTCGCATCGGGGAGGCGAAGGCGCTGTACGAAGCGCTGAGCGGGGCGATCGACCGGGGGCTTGTCGCCTCCTGCCACGACTGTTCGGACGGGGGGCTGGGCGCGGCCCTGGCCGAGACGGCGTTCGCCGGGGCCTTCGGACTGGAGGTCTCCCTGAGGGATGTGCCCGCCGAGGGATGCGAACGGGAGGACGATCTGCTCTTTTCCGAATCGGCGAGCCGCTTCGTCGTCACCGTCGCTCCGCGTTTCCGGAAGGCCTTCGAGAAGGCAATGAAGAACTGCGCCGCCGCCAGGATCGGCGTCGTCACGGAGCAGCCCCTGCTGCGCGTCGAAGGGTTCTCGGGGAAGATGGCGATCGAGGAGCCGATCGCCGGATTGAAGGCGGCCTGGCAGCGGACGCTCTCGTTCTGAAATGCGGAAGGTACGGAAAGAACGTCGTCCAGAAAGTTGACGAGGGGTGAACCCCCGGAGAAGAACCAACATGCGCGGGAAAATCAGCTCCATCGTCGTTACGGGAAACGGCACGAACTGCGAAGTGGAGATGGCCCATGCCTGCCGCCTGGCGGGATTCGACCGGGTCGACATCGTCCACATCAGCGAACTGCTCTGCGGCAAGGTGCGCCTCGACGACTACCATTTCCTGAACCTGCCCGGAGGGTTCCTCGACGGCGACGACCTCGGGTCGGCCAAGGCCGCGGCCAACCGGATCCTCCACGCCCGCGTCGCGGGGCGGGAAGAGCATCTCTTCGACCAGTTCTCGCGCTTCATCGGCGACGGGAAGCTGATCCTGGGCGTCTGCAACGGGTTCCAGCTTCTCGTCAAGCTCGGCATGCTTCCCGGTTTCGGCGGTGATTATACCACCCAGACCGTGACGCTTTCCTACAACGACTCCGGCCGTTTCGAGGACCGCTGGGTCTGGCTGCGCGTGAACGGCCTGTCCCCCTGCGTCTTCACGAAAGACATCGAGCGCCTGTACCTGCCGGTCCGCCACGGCGAGGGGAAGTTCATCGCCAAGGATGAGGAGATTCTGGAGCGCCTGCACCGCGAGGACCGGATCGTCGTCCAGTACAGCCACGAAGACGGCCTCGTTCCGACGATGGATTATCCCGCCAACCCCAACGGCGCCGAGGATGCGATCGCCGGCATCTGCAGCGAAACGGGCAGGATCTTCGGACTGATGCCCCATCCGGAGGCCTATTCCCACCGCACGAACCACCCCCGCTGGACCCGCGAGGATCTCCCCGAGGAGGGGATGGGACTCGCCCTCTTCAAGAACGCCGCGAAATTCCTCCGCAGCAGCGAATTCTGAGACATCGGGCGGATCCGAGACGGCGCATCCGCCGAAAAGCGAATACCCTGCTTTTTTCTTGCCGCAGCCCGGTTGTTGTGGCATAACAATATGGAATTCACGAGGGAACGAGAAATGACGAGCTATCTCGCGAGATACACGAAAATTCCTTCCGGCTACATGGGGCAGCTTGTGGAGTGGCCGGAAGTCGTGACGGAAGGGCGGGACATCGAGGAATGCCGGGCCATGCTGCGGGACGCACTCCATGAGATGATCCTTGCTTATCGCCAAACAGGGCGTCCGATCCCGGCGGGAACGGACCTCGTGGAGCCCTTTGCCGTAGAGGGGGACTATGTCGGTCAGCCGGCATGACCTCATCCGGTACCTGGCGGAAAACGGATTCCGCATGCTCCGCGAGGGAGCCAATCACACCATCTATACCAACGACATCAAAATCATACCCGTCAAAAGGCACCGGACCTTCGACCGCATTACAGCCAATGAAATCTGCAAGCAGGCCGGTTTGCCGAAGAAATTCTGACCGGACGGCGTCTCCCGCCTTTACGGGGAGGGCATGCAGGTTCCCCAACGCGGAGGCGGGGATCCGGGCTGTTCGGAGAAACGGCATGAAACGCATCCTTTCTTCGATATTGCTGGTTTTGTGTTCAGCGTCTCTCGCCTTTTCCGCCGAGGTGAAGAACCTTTCCATGGGGACCGTGGGCGACGAGATCGTCCTGACCTATGACCTGGTCGGGCGGCTGGGCGAGCGCGAGGCCGACGTGACCGTCGTCCTGACGATCGGCAACGAACGCTACGGCGCCGATCGCCTCTCCCTGAAGGGCGACTTCGGAAAGAAGGTCGCCATGGGGCGGGGGAAGCGCATCGCCTGGGAGGTCCTGAAGGATTTCCCCGCGGGCTTCGAGGGCCAGGTCTCCTGGGAGGTTTCGGCCGCCGGAAAGGACGACGTCGCCGGGAAGAATTTCACTGACGCGGCCACGGGCATGGAGTTCGCCTTCGTGAAAGGCGGCTGCTTCGAGATGGGGGACACCTTCGGCGTTTTTTTGGGCGGGTCGGACGAAAAGCCCGTCCACAGCGTCTGCGTCGGAGATTTCCACATGGGGAAATACGAAGTGACGCAGGCCCAGTGGGAGAAGGTGATGGGAAGCAATCCTTCCCATTTCAGAAAAGGCGGCAGCTATCCGGTGGAGGAGGTCTCCTGGAACGATGCGCAGGAGTTTATCGGGAAGTTGAACCGGATGACAGGGAAAAGCTATCGCCTGCCCACGGAGGCGGAGTGGGAATACGCGGCCCGGAGCGGTGGCAAGCGCGAGAAATGGGCGGGTACGAGCAGTGAAGCGGATCTCGCCGACTATGTCTGGTATGCTAAAAACGCCGGTGACAGCACTCATCCGGCCGGAGAAAAGAAGCCGAACGGCTTGGGCTTGTACGACATGAGCGGCAATGTCTGGGAGTGGTGCGGTGACTGGTACGGGAAAGATTACTATGCCAGCAGCCCGCGGGATAATCCAACGGGGCCGTCTTCGGGGGAATCTCGCGTCTACCGCGGCGGTTCTTGGTACAACATACCGAGGCACGTGCGCGCGACGCACCGGTACTGTTCCTCTCCGAACTTCCGGAGCACCGACTTATGTTTTCGCTTGGTCCTGCCCGCCAGGTAATTTTTCCGGGTCCTGATTTTCTGTTTTGCGGAGATGCGAAGACCTTGAGAGGTGATGTCATGAAGCGCGCGATCGGCATCCTCTTTTGTCTCTTCCTCGCGGTTTCGTCTCCCGCCGGGGCGGAGACGGTATCCGGCGCCGTGAGCGTCCACCTCCGGCCGGCGGACGCGAAGGGGCCTGAGATCGAGATTTTCCAGCCGGAGGTGACGCGGGGCGTCGCGATCAGGGCGACGGAGGAGGTCCTGACGGTCTTGGGCCACGCCTCCGACGCAAGCGGCGTGGCTTCGGTCCTCGTCAACGGGCAGCGGGCCGCGCTCGACGGGCAGGGCCGCTTCTCCGCCGACGTCCTCCTCGAGATGGGGGAAAACCGGATCGCCGTCGTCGCCACGGACATCCACCGGAACGAGACGGCGGAACGTTTCTCCGTCCGGCGCGAGGCCATGAAGGAGGCGAAGGAAGCGACGGCCCCTCCGAAACCGACGCCCGGGACAACGGCGCCGGCGGGCGCGAAAGGCCGCTCGTTCGCGCTCCTCGTGGGGATCAACGCCTACCGGAACGACGTCCCCGCGCTCCGGACGGCAGCCGGGGATGCGAAGGCCGTGGCCCAGGTCCTTCAGGGCGAATACGGGTTTTCGGCGAAGCTGATCCTCGACCGGGAGGCCACGCGCGACGCCATCTTGGAGCAGTTGGAGCACTTCAAACGGATCCTCAATCCGGAGGACCGCTTCCTCCTTTACTACGCAGGCCACGGCTGGCACGACCGGGAAACGGAGACGTCCTACTGGCTGCCCGCTGATTCTCGGAAGGACAGCAAGGTGAAGTGGATCATGTCCAAGGCGGTCACGGACGAACTCAAGCTGATTCGAGCCCGCCAGGTCCTCGTCGTGGCGGACAGCTGCTATTCCGGGACCCTGGAGCGGGCCTTCGATCCGGACGTCGCGGCGCGGGGCGGCCGGGAGTCCTATCTGAGAAGGATGCAGGAGAAGCCCTCGCGCGTCCTCATCGCGAGCGGCGGCAACGAGCCCGTCTCCGACAGCGGCGGCAGCGGCCATTCCATCTTCGCGGCGGTGCTTCTCCGGGCGCTCCGCTCGCCGGGCAGGGACGCCTTCACGGCCCAGGAACTCTTTGCGGAACACATCCGGGAGGCCGTGGCGGGACGGAGCGAGCAGACGCCGGAATACAAGACCATCCGCGCCTCCAACCACGACGGCGGCGATTTCGTTTTCATCCGGAAGAGATAAACGAAGAGACGATTCTTTTGCGGCTACGAGGATGTCGCCCTTGCAGTTCGACAAGCTCACTGCGACATCGCTCATGCTTCGACCCTTCGACAGGCTCAGGGTAAACTTGGCTCATGCTTCGACGAGCTCAGCATGACAAGAGTTATGTCACCCTGGGCCTGTCGAAGGGTGGGCCTGTCGAAGGGAGAGCCTGTCGATCTCCCCCTACACAATTAGCGGTTTTGTCAGATCGATTCCCGGAAGGATCTTGTCGAGGAGCGCGCGCAACTGCGCGGCCGCGCCGGCGTCCAGATCGGCGCCGGGGTGGCGCACCTTCGCGTTTTCGATCAGCCCGCGCAGGCGCAGGATCTCCTTGCGTACCGCGATTCCCGGCTGCTGCTCGAAGACGATCAGCGGCAGGAAGCGGGCGTAGATATTCCGCGCCCGCTCGATGTCGCCGGCCTTCGCCGCCTCGACCATCGCAATCAGGACTTCCGGAAAGGCGAAGCCCGTGTTGAAACCGTCGGACCCCCGCTCGAGATCGAAAATGCCGTAAAGGGCGCCGAGGCCCGTCAGGATCGGTACGGGACGGTTCTTCATGCCGTCGCGCAGGGCGGCGATCCTGACCGGCGTGGGCGGCGCCTCCTCCTTGATGCAGGCGACGTTCGGGAGTTTGGCGATCATCCGCAGGAGAAGCGCCACGGACATATGGACCCCCGTCGATGCCGGGTGATCCTGGACGACCAGGGGAAGCCCGGTGCCGGCGGCCACGCGCCGGTAGAACTCGAAGGTCCGGCCCTCGTTCGGCACGGGTTCCTGCGACGGCGCGACCATGACGGCGGCGGCGCCGAGAGATTCCGCCTTCCGGCAGAGGTCCAGGCAGGCATGCGTGCCGGCGTGGCTGGCGCCGACGATGACGGGAATGCGCCCCCCTGCGGCGGCAACGGCCGTGCGGACCACCGCTTCGCGCTCGCCGTCGCCCAGGCGGTTCGCCTCGCCGAGGACGCCGAGGACGGTGACGCCGTCGACGCCGATATCGGCCATGAAGCGGACCAGGCGGCCGAGCGATTTCAGATCGAGGTTTTCGTCTTCGTGGAACGGTGTCGCCAGAATCGGATAGACGCCCTGGAAACGGATGGAAGGAGACATGTCGAGGTCCTTTCGTGACTCTGTGAACGATCCGTGAAACCATCGTCATTCCCGCGCAAGCGGGAATCCAGGGTCTTTAGAACTTGCTTCCGTGTCAGGTAGAGAACTGGACCCCCGTTGCAGCCTGCCCTCGCGAAGGCGGGGGCGGGGGTGACAGAAGTGAATGTTTTTCATTCCTGCGCAGACGGGAACTGGGAACTGAACCGGATGCCCCCGGATCGAGTCCGGGGCAGGCTTATCAAGTCCGGCATGACAACTCTTGAAATTTCCCGCCTGTCGGGCCGATTCTTCTACCGCTTCCCTTTTGCCGCACCCTTTTTTCTTTTCGCGGCCGACTTCCTTTTCAGCGCGGCGCCGATGAAGCGGCTGAAAAGGGGATGGGGATTCGTCGGCTGAGACTTGAATTCGGGGTGGAACTGGCAGCCCAGAAACCACGGGTGTCCCTTCAGTTCCACGATCTCGACCAGTTTGCCGTCCGGGGAGGATCCGGATATCCGCAGGCCCTGCCGCAGAAGGTCTTCCCGGAAGACGTTGTTGAATTCGTAGCGGTGGCGGTGCCGCTCCTCGATCTCGGTGCATCCGTAGGCGTCGAAGGCGAAGGAATCCCGGTCCAGCCGGCACGGATAGGAGCCCAGGCGCATCGAGGCGCCCTTCTCCTTCACGTCCCGCTGTTCCGGCAGGAGGTCGATGACCGGAAAAGGCGTCTCCGGATCGAACTCGGAGCTGTTGGCCCGCTTCATGCCGCACAGGTCGCGCGCGAATTCCACGACCGCCGTCTGCATGCCGAGGCAGATGCCGAAAAAGGGGATCTTTTTCTCCCGCGCGTGCCGGATCGCCGATACCATCCCTTCGATGCCGCGGTTGCCGAACCCGCCGGGCACCAGGATGCCGTCGGCGCCCTCCAGCTTTCCGCCGATCCCTTCCTTTTCGATCTTCTCGGAATCGACGAACGATAGCTTCACGCGGCAGTTGTTGGCGATGCCGCCGTGGGTCAGGGCCTCGTTGAGGCTCTTGTAGGAATCCGTCAGGTTCACGTACTTGCCGACGATCGCGATCGTCACCTCGTGCGCCGGGCGGGTCATCTTGGCGACGACCTCTTCCCAGGCCTCCAGGTGGGGCTGCCCGGTCCAGATGTTGAGCAGGTCGACGATCTTCTGGTCCACGCCCTCCTGGTGGAAATTCAGGGGGACTTCATAGATGCAGTTGACGTCGCGGGCGGTGAAGACCGCCTCGACCTCGACGTTGCAGAAGAGGGCGATCTTGGCCCGGATAGCGTCGGAGAGGGGGTTCTCGGCGCGGCACAGGAGGATGTCCGGCTGGATGCCGATTTCCCGCAGGGCCTTCACGCTGTGCTGCGTGGGCTTCGTCTTCACTTCGCCCGCCGTCCGGAGATGGGGGACCCAGGTGAGGTGGATGAAGATGGCGTTCTGCCTGCCCGCCTCGTTGCGGAACTGGCGGATGGCTTCGAGGAAAGGCTGGCTTTCGATGTCACCCACCGTTCCGCCGATCTCGACGATGGCGACGTCGAATCCCCCGGCCGTCCTGCTGATGAACTCCTTGATTTCGTTGGTGATATGGGGAATGACCTGGACGGTCTTGCCGAGGTAGTCGCCCCGGCGTTCCTTGGTGATGACGGAGTAGTACACCTGACCCGTGGTAAGGTTGTTGCATTTGCCCATCCGGGTGGAGGTGAAGCGTTCGTAGTGGCCCAGGTCGAGGTCCGTCTCGGCGCCGTCGTCCGTGACGAAGACCTCGCCGTGCTGGAAGGGACTCATCGTCCCGGGGTCGACGTTGATGTAGGGGTCCAGTTTCTGGTTCGTGACCCGCAGGCCACGGCATTCCAGAAGGGCGCCGATGGAAGCCGCGGCAAGTCCTTTTCCCAGGGAAGAGAGTACGCCGCCGGTAATGAAGATGAATTTCGTTTTCATGATTCTCCTCGACTCTTTCAGGTTTCCACTCCGGTTTCCAGGGGAGACGCTTCGGGAGAGATCCTGCGGCGGATCCGCCCTGCGAGGGTCTCCACGGCATCGCTCAGGAGGTCCTCCACGGAGAAGTCCTCCAGATAGCGGTCATCCCAGGGGAGGTTGTACTCGTTGACGAGGTTGCGGATGTCGTTGTGACGGTACCCCAGCACCTCCTTCTTCTCCTGGACGGTCAGTTTCTCGTTGTAGGAGACGTGCAGGAGCAGAAGGCTCCGGACGGCCCCCCTTTCCCCCAGCAGGGGGATGATGACGATTGAGGCGCCGTCCATCTTTCCCCGTCCGGCGTACAGATGGCCTGTGCTGACGATCGATCGCTTGGTTCCCATCAGGAGCCCCGAACTCTCGGTGCGGGATTTCATCGACGCGGCGATCCCGCCCCGCTGCCGGATGGCGATCGTGGAGGCGTCGGTCGGATTTCCCTCTCCGTTCAGGCCGTTCACGTCGTAGAGCGTATATCCCCTGACAAGGGCAATGGCGGGCTGCAGCCGGCTCAGGGCCATGATGTTCTTTCCCACGAGCCGCTTCGCCGAAAAACCGAGTTCCTTGAGGAGATCGAAGAGGATGCCGCCTGCCGGTTCCTCCTTCTTTCGGCTCGTCCCCACGGTGACGGTCTTGGCCTGGTGGCGTATGGCGTCGATGGGCCGGGAGAGCTCGTCCATGGCACGGCCCAGCGCGAGATCGAGCATCTCCACCGGCGAGACGGGGTCGTCTTCGGTGCGGAAATCCTCCCAGAAATCCTCGATCGGGAGCTTGCCGACGGCATACTTGAGCAGAAGGACGATATCGGAGGCCGTGCGCACACCGGTGACCGAAAAGGCCCCCTGCCGCCTTCGCTCGTTGAACTCGCGGGCGAAATCACGGACCATGCGGCGGAAGTCCCGGTCGAAAAGGCCCTCATACATGGAGGTGCGCCTTTTGGCCTGCTCCACCATGGTCTGATTGAGGCGGCTGCGGAATTCCTTGAGGAACGCCGCCTCTGCGTCGATCCGGCAGGCCGCATAGTAGCCCCACAGGTGCCCCGCCAGCGTATTGAGGATGACGGGCAGGGGCGGCGCCGAGCGGGGAAGGGGCAGCACGGCGTCCGATATCCGGTCGAAGCGGTCGTCGCCCGCGTCGGCGAAGACGACGACGGAGGCCTTGTGGGCCTTGAAGATCGCGACGTCCTTGGCGATGTCGCCGAGCACGGTCTCGGGGCTTCCGGCGGCGCAGACCAGGATGAGGGGTTCCGCGGACAGATCGATGTGCTTCTTGTTTTCCACGACGTCGGATGAAATGGTCCGATAGCAGAGCTCGCTGAGCTTGATGCGGATTTCGTCCGCGGCGATCTTGTCGGGCCCGCTGCCGACGACGGCCCAGTAGCGCTTCTGGTACAGGGCCTCGGCGCATTTCCGGATCGCCTCCCGTCCCTGCACCACTTCGGCCATCCGGGCGGGCGCTTCTTCCAGGTTGGCCAGCTCGGCAGCCACCGCCTCGTCGTCCAGCGTCCCCGCGAGCTGCGCCAGGTTCAGGGCGAGGATATGCCCCGCCACGATCTGGGAATAGAAGGCCTTCGTCGAGGCGACGGACATCTCGATGTCGCGGCCGTCGCTGGTGTAGAAGACGCCGTGCGACTTCACGGTGATGTCCGACTGGCGGCGGTTCACGATGGAGACGATCGTCGCTCCCTTTTCCGCCGCCATGGCGACGGCGCGGTTCGTATCGGTGGTCGTCCCCGATTGGGTGACGGGGATGACGAGGGCGTCGGCGAGGTCGTCGTCCGGGGAAAATCCGCTCAGCTCGGAGGCGATCTTGCTTTCGACCTCTATGCCCGAGCCTTTCAGATGGCGTGCGAAGGCGTCCGCGACCGCCGCGCCGGCGACGGCGGCCGTACCGTGGCCGATGACAAGGATGCGCCGGATCCGTCCTTCGCGCAGGGATTCCCGGAGGCGGAGCGGCAGGACTTCTTCGCCCAGATTGAATGCGACTCTCCGGCCTCCCCCGGCCGACCGGGAGATCCGATATTTTCCCCGCAGCGTCTTGCGGACGGACAAAGCGGATTCCGTGACCTCCTTGAGAAAGAAATGGGGGTAATCGCCGCGGTGGATGTCCCGCGTCGTGATCTCGGCCTTCGACACCGCCCCCTCGTCGAGCGCGAGCGGGGTGCCGTCGTAGAAGAAGGCGCGGATGCCGGCAAGCCCGCCCGCCGATTCGCAGTCGAGAACCACGATCTGGCCTGACCCGCCGCCGGCGCCCGGAGAGGTCCGCTCGCCGTCCATTTTGATGAAGGAGGACGTCCCCTCGACGATGCCGTACAGCTCGGACGCGAAGAGATACCGGTCCGGGGCGATCCCCACGTACAGGGCCTGGCCGCTTCCCCGGAGGGCGAGGTAGATCCTGCCCGGCGTCAGGCTGCTGGCCATGGCAATCGCATGGGACCCTTCGAAATCGTTCACGGCGAGACGGAAGGCCTCGTCCAGCGGATGTCCCTCCCGGAGATATTTTTCGATCTGCAGCGGAATGATCTTCGTGTCCGTCGTCAATTCCGGGGCGACGAGCTCCCCGTCCGATTCGAGCGCGGTGCGCAGGGACTGGTAATTGTCCACGTCGCCGTTGAGAACGACGTCAATCGACCAGTCTCCGTCGCTTTCGGCAACGGCGGCGTTGTTGATCGGATGGCAGTTCTCCTCGGTGATGGAGCCGACCGAGGCCCAGCGGGTGTGCGCGAGGGCAGCCTCGCAGTCCGCGGGAAGGTCGGCGAAGATCCGGAAGATCCCGTCCCGGGCGATCTGCGCGCGGAGTTCATGGACGTTCCGGCCCAGCTCTCCGATGATCGAGGCGGTCTTGTAGACGAAGGAGATGCCTGCGCCGTCCCCCTGCGGTCCTCCTTTCCCGCTCCGGGAGACGCGGATGGAGCCGTTCATGAGATCGCCGTAAGCCGTCCGCTTCGCGAAATCATCCGCCAGGCCCCTGCGCCCGATCTCGGCGAAGGCCCGCTGGCAGTCTGCGGCGGCGGTGGCAAAGGATATCTCGATGCCCGCCGAGTCCCGGCCGCGAACCTCCAGACGGTCGATGTTGTTCAGCAGGAGGTTGAGCTTTTCGTATTTGGCGAAGGCCTCCGGCGAGAGTTCGCGGCGATCCCCGGCATTCGCCAGCCGGACAATCCGTTCGATGTTCTCGAGAATGTCCCGTCCGAGCGTCCAGAGGATGTCCCTGAGGAGGACGAGCCGCGCATTGACGGTCTCGAGGTCCTGGGTATTGAACCGTCCGGCGCCGCCGCCTTCCAGGACCTTCTCTTCTTCGGAAAAAAAGGCGCCCATGACGCGGACGAGCCGCGAGAGCTTCTCCGATTGCGCGGTGTCGAAGAAGAGGCGTCGGAAGTGGTCCTCCTCCTTCAGCTTCCCCAGGACGGCCTCCATCCGGCCGAGCAGATCCGCGCCCCCGAGGTAGTCTCCGGCCGAGGCTTCCCCGGCAAGGAGCGCGGACAAGCGGCGGGAGCGCAACGCTTCGAACTGTTCGGACAGCGTCCGGGCGGCATCGAAGGAAGGGGGCGGGGACGAGAGCTTGACCGTCAGGATCCCGGCCAGGCCGCAGAAAAGAACGGTCGGTGTCACCGGGAAGAGGACAAGGGCCGGGGCGCAGACGAGATCGGGATTGACCCCGATGCGAATGCGGAAGGCCCTCAGGAAGGCCGCAGCCTTGCGCCACAACGTATGAAGCATAGAGATGTTCAAAACCCCTTGAAGAGAAACATGCCCCGTTTCCGGCCCGGGAAATGTACTGCGCGGCGGCGGGTTCCGGCAAGGGATTTATCCGCCCTGCCGGAAAGGCGCTCCTGCAGGCCGTTCCAAAACGTCCGGCTGCAGGACCTCGATGGCTCGGCAGGCGGCATTTTCCAGAGGCCTTCTATTCCTTGTCGCCGTTCAAACCCAGCTTGATCATCTTCGATTGGAAGGTGTTGCGGTTGATGCCCAGATAGGCTGCGGCGGTGCTCTTGACGTTCTTCGAGTTCCGCAGGGCGATCCGGAAGAGGCTTCGCTCCACGAGGGAGACAACGTCCTCGTAGAGCCGGCTCTTGCCGCCTTTCGTCGAGAAAAGGACGGTTGCAACTTCTTCCAGTTTCTTCTCCATCACCTCCTCGACGACTTGCAGAGGCGAGGAGTGGGTATCCTCCGTGGAGACTTTCAGCGAAGGTCTTTTCCTGTTCATGAGTCGTTTCCCCCGATATTCCGATACCCCGCAAAGACGCCTTTCAGGTGAACAAAAATTTCAGTCCGATCAGCCCCAGAAGCACAGCCGCGGCCAGCCAAGCCGATATCAGGTCGCTGCGGTTCCACAGGGGCTCGGTTACATAGGACAGGACTTCCTTTTCCACTTTATCCGGTCCGAGGCGATCGATGACCTTCTGCACCAACTCCGGATAGCGCTCGTAGGCATTGGAGAAGATATGAAAACCCTTGGTCGTCGTCAGGAGAAAATAGATCTTCTTCCGGACGGCGACGCATCCCAGGTAGGTAATGTCGTTCCAGTTCAATTTCTTTTCACGGAAAAACTTCACCAGGGCAATGCCCTCCGCGGTGACGCGTACACTCCGGCGAAAGGCCTCGATGCCGATCAGAAGCAGAATCGCAAAGATGACAGCCAGGGCGGTCCGTTCGGTCCTGGAGCCGACGAAGAAAATGGACAGCCCCATCAGGATCGACAGAAGCGCCAGATCCGCCGCCACGGCGATGCGGAAGGGTTTCGAAATGCGGTATTCTGCGCCGCCCGGGATGTTTTCGCGGGGGACCCCCGCCGTCCCTTCAGCCACGTTCCCCCTCCTGCCGGACGTACCTCCCGCTCTTGCCGCCTTCCTTGCGGACCAGGCGGATCTCCGAGAGGACCATGTCGCGATCGGCGGATTTGCACATGTCGTAGATCGTCAGGGCGGCGATGGCGACGGCCGTCAGCGCCTCCATCTCGACGCCGGTCCGCCCGCAGGTCTTAGCCGTAGCCTCGATTTCGATCTCGCCCCTGTCGGGGCGGCTTTCGAAGCGGATCTCCACGCCGGTGATTTCCAGGGGATGACACATCGGGATGAGGTCGGAGGTCCGCTTGGCCGCCATGATCCCGGCGACCTTCGCGACGCCGAGGACGTCGCCTTTCGGGATGTCGCCCCCTTCGATGAGGGCGACCGTCTCCGGGCGCATCTTCACTTTGCCCCGTGCGACGGCCACGCGCTGCGACGGCGCCTTGTCCGATACATCGACCATCCTCGCCTTGCCGTCGCTGTCCAAATGGGAAAATTCGACCATGACCCGCAGTCTTTCAGCTGAGTTTTGTCTGGTGAAATATGAGGCCTTCTGAAGAGCTCTCCCGTCGCCGGAAATCCCGAAATTGGATGGACCCGACCGTGCCGCCGTCTCCTTCCGGTCGACCAAAGTGAGGTAGAGAACTAGCACAAGCGAACCTTCGGAGTCAAGCCTGTCGGAAGCGCCGGGAGGAGGAACCTGCCCGGCCATCGTGCGGGCGCCAGACATCGTCAGGGCCTGACGCAGGAGTGCTCCGGCGAAGGCATGGGCGAGTCCTGCGGCTTCACCCGGCTTCTCTTCGGGCCGGCCGGCGCTTCTTCAGGCAATGCCGGCAGATCCCTTCCAGACGGATTTCCACGCCGTGGATCTCACCGGCGAAAGACCGCTCGACAGCCCGGAGATCCACCTGAAGGCTGCCGGGCCGGAGGCACTGCATCGCTCCGCAATCCCGGCAATGGAAATGGGGATGGGCCGGATGATTCTCGCTGGGCGCCATGCCGTAGACGAGGCTCCTTCCACCTCCGACCATGCGCGCCGCCAGTCCCCTGTCGACCAGGAGATCAAGGATGCGGTACACCGTGACGCGGTTGATGCCCGCGGTCCGGCGTGCGGCGGCGGCGATCTCCCCGGCGCTGACGGGCGAACTGCTGCTCCCGATCGCCTCCAACACCCGGACGCGGTTCGACGTCGGATCCAGGCCGCTTTTTTTGATCAGTTTCGCATAGTTGCATCGACTGCACATGGTGTTTCTCCGGACGGCTGTTGAACAGTCCGCTAAGCAGGTTTTCCGTCCCGAGCCCCTGCCCGTCGGCGGCGCCGCTCCCACAGGATCGACAGGAAGAAGCCAGCGGCGGCAACGAGGATGATCGTCGCGCCCGAGGTAAGGTTCATGGCGTAGGAGAGCCAGAAACCGACGACGGTGAAAAGGCAGCTCAAGAGGGAGGATGCGATCATCATGGCCCTCAGGGAGCCCGTGAATCTTTCCGCGATGAAAGGGGGAATCGTCAGGAGGGCGATCACGAGGATGAGCCCCACCACGCGGATGATCATGACCACCGCAAGGGCGACCATTCCCAGCAGCAGGCAGTAAAGGAACGTGACGGGGACGTTCCTCAGGCGCGCGAATTCATCGTCGTAGGACATGGCGAGGAAGTCGTTGTAATACCAGGTCACGACAGCCAGGACGGCGGCCCCGAGCAGGGCCATCTGCCAGAGGTCCGAGGCGGGAACCGTGAGGATGCTCCCGAACAGGTAGCTCATGAGATCGGCGTTGTAGCCGGGAGAGAGGTCGAGCAGGATGACGCCGACCGCCATCCCGACGGCCCAGATCACGCCCACCATGGCGTCGGCCCGGTGTCTCGCCTTCAGCGTGACGGCGGCCATCACGCCGGCCGACAGAAGCGAAACGGCCGTCGTCCCGGCGACGTAGGGCCAGCCGAGGAAGAAGGCAAGGCCGATTCCTCCGTAGGCGGCGTGGGCGATGCCGCCGGCCAGAAAGACGATCCGGTTCACCACGACGAGCGTCCCGATGACCCCGCAGACGATGCTCACCAGGATGCCCGCCGCCAGGGCGTTGCGGATGAAGTCCGCTTGAAGCGCTTCCCACATCTACTGGTCCTCATGCAGCTTCAGCACTCGGTGGGGGACTCCGTGGGCCACCAGGTCCACCGGGCAGTGGTAGGCGTCATCCAGCATCTCCTGCGTGATGTTCCCGGAGTTGTGGTGGTGAAGGTCGCGGTTGATGCAGGCGACGGATTTCACCTGGCTCGAGAGGATCATCATGTCGTGGCTGACGGCGACGATGGTGACGGTCCGGTTCAATTCGTTGAGGGTTTCGTAGAACTCCCCTCGGCTGTGGGCGTCGATGCTGGCCATGGCTTCGTCTAGGAAGAGGATCCGCGGTTTTCCGACCAGCGCCCGCGCGATGAATACCCGCTGCAGTTGGCCGCCGGAGAGCTCGCCGATGCGCCGGTCCCGGTATTCCCACACCTGCATCTGTTCGAGCGCGGCCTGCGCGGCCATGCGGTCCTGGCGGGAGTGGCGGGGCCAGCCGCGGCCGGGCCTCAGGCGGCCCATCAGGACGACGTCGAGAACCGCGATGGGGAACGTGCTGTTGACATGGACGTTCTGGGGCACGTAGCCGATATGGTGGGCCACCTTGTGCGGGGGTTCGCCGAAGACGCTCACCGTTCCCCGGTCCGGCCTGAGCAGTCCCGTCATCACCTTGAGCAGCGTCGTTTTCCCGCCGCCGTTGGGGCCGATCACGACGAGAAAATCCCCCTCCGGAACCGAGAGGTTGACATCGCGGAGCACGGTCTCTCCGTTGAAGGAAAACCACAGGTTGCGGACCTCGATGATCGATTCGGCCATGCGCATTCCCTCACCGGGCCGCCGACTGAAATTTGCGGGCGACCTCGCGCAGGTTCTCCGCCCAGTTTTCGGCCAGAGGATCGACACCGACGACCTGCCCGCCGATCTCGCGGGACAGAAGCTCGGCGCTCTTCGTCGAGAACTGCGGCTGGACGAAGATCACCTTGATGCCGCGTTCCCGGGCGTCACGGACGAGCTTCAGCAGCTGTGCGGGTTTGGGCTCCTTGCCCCCCGCTTCGACGGGCACCTGCACAAGGCCGTAGGCAGCGGCAAAATAGCCCCAGGAAGGGTGGAATACCATGAAACGCTCGCCCTTTCGGCCGGCGAAGAGGGACTTCAGATCCCCGTGCAGGGCGTCGAGTTCGCCCAGGAAGCGGTTGTAGCCGTCTTCGTACCGGGCCCGGTTTGCCGGATCGACGGTCGCGAGCGCGCGGAGGATATGCCCGGCCTGGATCTTCACCAGTTCCGGCGACAGCCAGACGTGGGGATCGGCGGAGCCGGCGCCGTGAACATGCCCCTCCTCTTCGTGTCCGGCGGAACCGGCCGCGGCTTCGCGCGGTCCTTCCGCGCCGGGATGAGAAAGCACCGGGATCTTGGCGATGCCGTCGTCGGTGCGGACCACGAGCAGTTTCCGATTCGTCGCCATGATCCTCGGCAGCCAGGCCTTTTCCACGTCGATGCCGATGGCGAAATAGATGGTGCTTCTGGAAAGGGCGGCCATCTGCCTCGGTTTCGGCTCGAAGGTGTGGGGATCGGCGCCGGGAGGAACCAGGACCGAGACGTCGACGAGCCCGCCGCCGATCCGCTGCACGAAATACTTCTGGGGGGCGATGGTCACAAAGGCCTTGACCGCCGCCGCAACGGGAGGGGCCGGCAGCGCCAGCAGGAGCAGCAGGGTCAGGCAGGCCGCACCCGGGAACAGCTTCATGGCAGGTTTCATTTTCACACCCTTTGCACCCGACAGCGGACGCCTTTCCCGCAGGCTATGCCGCGGGGCGAGCGAACGGATGAAGAAGAACAGCCTCTCCCTGAGGAGCGAAGATTCTCCGGGACTTGCCTTGGAGGACCTCCCCTGGGGCCCCTATGCAACTTTGTTGCATCAGGGTGTCGTTGTCAAGTTCTTTTACGCGGGCTGTTGCATCCGACAGCGGGAGAATGGGGGCACGGCCTTTCCCTGGGGACCGAATCCGGAGCCTGCTTCCGATGTCTGCGAGAATACCCGTTTCCAGGGGTCAGGGGTTCGCTCCGGACCGCTTCTGGACGAAGCTGTCGGGAAATTCCCGGGCGAGGTGGGCCTTCCTGCGATAGGCGGCGGCGTCCTCCCTGGTGGCGAAGGCGCCGAGCAGGACCCTGTGCCAGACGCCCCGCTTGCCCAGGGGAACGGTTTCCAGAAAGACGCCGGGTCTCTTCTTCCCGAGTCTTTCCTGGAACGCCAGGGCCTCCTTCTTCCGTTCCTCCGGGAAGGCGCGGACCTGGATCGTGAAAGGCGCCTGGCGGATGTCTCCCGCGGCGGCCGGCGGGTGCGGCGCGGGTTTCTCGTCTTCCGAAGGCAGCGCCGGAGCGACGGCGGGCTTTCCGGCGGGTGCGGCCGGCGGCGACGCGGGGAGACTGTCCGGGGAGGGCGGTGCCGGGGGCGGAGGGGACTTCGTCTCGGCGGGCCGGGATTTGCCCGGCGCCGCGGCGGCCGGCGGCTTGATCCAGCTGCTGCCGTCGTAATAAGTCGCCTCGCCCGTCAGCCGGTTGACCCTCAGGGGATAGGAGCCTCCGCCGAGATCGACCGCGCCGTAGTGGTAGAGCGAGGGCCAAAGCGCGATTCCGGCCGATCCGAGCAGCAGAAGCGCGCAGAGGACTATTCCGGGGTAGGGCGGTGCCGTCCAGAAGGCGCGGAGCGTCCTGTCCAGCCGGAACCGCGGACCGGGAGGGGGAGGAGGATCCCACCGTTCCGGTTCGTCGGGTCCATCGATATCCTCATCCTCGAAGCCGGCCTTCCGTTTCCGGTCCCCGTCCTGCGGGTCGGCGCCGGCGATTTTTTCGTAGAGCACCTCCAGCTCCTGCTGGAGATCTCCGTCTTTCTGCCCCTCTTCCGCCATGCATCCTCCCCGCGGCCGCGTCCCGTGAAGAATCAACGGTCCCCGTCCGCCTCTCTCCTGTACCTGCCGGCGACGGCGTTTTCATCCACCGCGAGGCACCGGGCATAGGACTTCAGGAAGCCCCGCAGATAGACCGGCGGAGGCAGGCTCTCGACCGCTTCCGCCTCCATGGCCCGAAGGACATCGATGCGGATACGGGTCTTCTCGGCGATCTCTTCCAGGGTGACGCCCAGCGCCGTCCGGAGCCTCTGCAGATCCGTGCCCGTCAGCGTGTCGCGGGAGAGGATCTCCCGAACCGCGGGGGTCCGGGATGCAAGGTCCCGCAGTTCCTCCGTACGGCGGGCCGACCGGGGAACGCCTGCGCCTCTTTTCCGGAATTCGTACAGGGGAACGGGCTCCCTGGTCCTGTCGCGGTACCGGCTGTCCTCGTTCATTACTCCCGCCGCAATGAGGGCGCGGTCGTAGGCCTCGCGCGCCGCCGGGTCGATCAGCGCCAGGTAGGCCTCTTCGATGCCCGCGAGGATTTCCCTGCGCTCCTCCTCCGAAAAGAAGGAATAGCCGGCGATGGAGTCTTCCCGGTAGAGATCGAAGACCTTCTTGTAGGCACGGCGGATCTCCAGGGGCGATGCCTGGGGAGGGATCTCCAGCCTTTCGTAGTAGTTCTGTTGACCGGTGTTCTTCATGGGCTCCCCCATCCCCTGCGCGGGTGTCATTCCGCGATCCGTTGCGCGGCGGGAGAGGATTCATCCGCCGTCAGGAGCGGCCGGCAGCACTCCCGAAGGTCGAGGGCGGTCTGAGTATAGGGATAGAGCGCAAGAAAGGGCGAAGTCTTGCAGACGGCGTTGTGTACGCGCTCGTCGAAGGCGACGTTGCCGATGAAGTCGATCCTCAGTCCCAGGTGCTTCCTGACGATCCTGCAGATCAATTCCCCCAGCAGGGGGTTGTCCTGCTTGCGGAGCTGGTTCACCGCCAGCTTGAAGGAAAAGGCCTTCAGCGACCGCTCCAGGAGTGCTCCTTTTTCCGGATCCAGTTCCTTCATCATCGCGAGCAGGAGGCCGGGGTTGCTGACCGTGGCCTTTTCATTCCGCTGCTGGGCCTCCCCGGCCAGGGCCTTGAAGGAATGCGCCTTCAGGATCTGGCGGATCTTCCGGAAATAGACCGCGCGGATCAGCCGGTAGATGTTTTCGATGGACGTGGGCTCCGGCGTGGTGATGAAGATGCCGGAATCGGACAGGAGGAAGAAGTCGATCGTGTTGAAGGAGGTCCCGGCACCGAGATCAAGGAGGATGGAATCGTAGGGAAGCTTTGTGATGTTCCGCAGGATCTTCCCCTTCTGCTCGTGGGCGAGATTGGCGATGTCGAGAGGGTTCATCGCACCGCTGATCAGGTAGAGATCGGGGACCGGAGTCGGAACGACGGTCTCTTCGAGGCAGCTTGCCTTTTTCCGGATGAAATCCGAGAGGCTTTTCTCGACGTGGGGGATGCCGATGATCGTATGCAGGTTGGCCGCGCCGAGATCCAGATCGACGAGCAGCGTCCGGTGGCCGAGTTTCGCCAGCAGGATGCCCAGGCTGCCGGTGAAGAAGCTCTTGCCCGTTCCGCCTTTGCCGCCGCCGATGGGCCATATGCGGGGTGCAGGGTTTCCCATGTCGCTCCCTTTTCGGACGATCAGATTCGGCCGTTCCGCCTGCCGGGTCCCGGTGCCTCCCGGGAATCGCCCGCCGAGGACGGCATTTCCGCAGCACGAATGGAGGACGCCCAGACACTCTAGACTCTCCGGCAGCATATGTCAACGGAATCATTCCAATAATATCCTCCGTCGCCGTGGGGATGACGACGGCCCGGGGGCGGAACGGCCGCCCCGACTCGTCGGCGCGATGATAGATCCGTCCTACCAATAGGCTGACCATCGCTCCGTGTTGCTTTCGTCCCGCCGCGTCCATAACATGAGAACAGTGAAATTTTTTCCAGAAAATCACGGACATCAGAAAGGAGAGGGATCTATGGCAGCGGAAGACTACATCAAGGGATTCCTGATCGGCGGATTGATCGGGGCCGCATTGGGGATACTCTATGCTCCCAAGAGCGGGAAGGAAACGAGGGAGGAAATCTGCCGAACGACACAGGATCTGCTTGACAAGGCGAAGGCGCAATACGAAGACAAGCGCAGGAAGGTCGAGGAACTGGCGAATCGCGAGAAGGAACTGCTCGCCGAGAGCAAGCGCAGGCTGAAGAAAGCCGTCGATGCCGGCGTGGAGGCCTTGCGGCAGGAGAAGGCGGGTCCCTCCGAGACCTAGCGCCCCAACCCCCGGCGTCCGGCCCCTCGGCTTCTTCATCCGGCGGGGTCCTGAAACATCACGTTCAGGACTCCGTCGATTTCCCGAAGGACCGCGACAACGGCTGCGGCTGCCCCCGGCTCCATCGTTCCGCCCCGCAGCACCGCCAGTTCCCTGGAAATGCCGTCGACGGCGCCCTTCACGTCCATGTCGTCGTCCATGCGGCGCCGGAATGTCTCCCTGACCCAGCGCGCCGGATCCCCCTCCGGTGCCGCGCTGCCGGCCCTCTCGGAAATCTCGCGAACGCCGCTTCGCAGGCGCCCCAGTCTTTCCGCCGCCGATTTCATGGCTCTCTCCGTATAGGAGAGCCTGTCCCGGTAGTGGCCGTAGAGAAGAAAAAAACGGATCTCGGCGGCGTCGTATCCCTGTCCGAGAAGGGCGTCGGTGTAGATCAGCGTTCCCCGGCTCTTCGACATCTTCCTGCCTGCCACGAGAAGATGGTTGCCGTGAAGCCAGAAGCGGGCAACGGGATAGGGCCGGAGCGACTCGAGGATCGCGATGGAATAGTCGTGGTGCCGGTAGAGGTTGTCGATCCCGCCGCAGTAGATCGAAAGGGTCTCCTGAAAATAGCCGGCGACCATGCTGGGGTCCTGGATGTTCCAGGACGGCCGGCCCCGCCCGATGGGGGTGTCCCAGAACACGGCGTCTCCTTCCCGATAGCCGTGCCAGAGGATGAAGTCGCCCAGGTTCCATTGGATGCCGGGATAGGTGTCGCGGTGAAAGCGTCTCCTGCGCGCCGGCCAGCGGCGCATATCGAGGCCGAAGAGTTTTCCGAAGCCCGGGAATTTCAGCGGGTCGAAGTAGATGTTGCCCCCGTGACGATAGGCGATCCCGAGTTCGAGGAGGCGTCCGATCATCGCGGCGGCCTCGCCGACGCAATCCGAGGCCCGCGGCATGTGCTCCGGGATCAGGAGCCCCAGGAGCTTCATCTCCCGGAGAAATTCGTCGATGTTCTTCTCCGTCAGTTCGCTGATCGAAAGCCCGCTCTTGCGGGACTCCACGATGGCCTTGTCTTCGATGTCGGTGAAGTTCATTCCCCTTTCCACGCGAAAGCCCGAGTATTTCAGGTAGCGGACCAGGACGTCCTCGAACAGGAAGGTCCTGAAATTTCCGATATGGGCCCGCTGGTAGACGGAAGGCCCGCAGGTGAAGATGCGGACGACCTCCTCGTTGACGGGGTGAAAATCCTGCAGTCCTTTTCCGAGTGAATTGAACAGTCTCAGCATGATGGTTCTCCTTGCGCGGAAGCCCTGCCCCCGGCCGCCGGGAAAGGCGCGGCCTTCCGTCTCACTCCCTCACTCCAGTTGAAGCTCCTTCCAGCGTCCCGAAGAAAATCGCCTGGCCATGAGGAGGCCCTGGCAGGCCATCGAAATCACCATGGACCACCAGACCCCGACGGCGCCGAACCCGAAATGGAGGGCAAGGCCGTACGCGAGCGGGAGCCGGATCAGCCACATGGCGATGACGATCGCCCACATCGGTCCGCGCGTGTCTCCGGCGCCTTGGAGGCCGCCGCTGAGGGAGAGGCTCAGCGCGATGAACGGCTGGCCGAGCATGTTGAGCCTGAGATAGCGTGCGGTCTCCGCGAGGACCGCCGGATCCTTCGCGACGAGACCGGCAAAGAACTCGGCCCAGATGAAGACCACGACGGCCATGGCGCTCAGGATCAGCGCACCGGCTCCGGCAATGCGCCATCCCACCCGCTCGGCCCGTTCGGGATCTCCGGCCCCGAGATTCTGGCCGATGAGGACCGAAGCCGACATATTGAGGGCGAAGGCCGGCAGAAAGATCGCACCTTCGATGCGCAGGCCGTTGGCGATGGCTGCGAGCGCGACGATGCTGTCTTCCCCCAGACGGCCGAGGATGTTGTACAGGACGATCGTCCCGCCGTTCCATGCGATCTGGAGCATGGCAGCCGGCCAGCCCAGGCCGACGATCTGCCGGATCGCCGCCGGGCGCATCGCCCAGGATCCCCGGTAGAGGGGGCGCCAGCGGCTGCGGAGGAAGAGGACGAAACTGATTCCCATGCCGAGGGCCGCCGAGAACGCCGTCGCGAAGGCGATCCCCGGGTATCCCAGCCCCGGGACGCCCGGGATGCCGAAGACCAGGACGAAATCCCCGATGATGTTGACGGCGCTCACGGAGAGCATCGTCAGCAGGGCCGCCCGCACATCCCCGCCCGCCCGGAAAACGGCGTTGGAGATGATGAGCATGTAGTCCGCCCCCAGGGCCAGGGAGAAGATCCGCAGGAATACGCGGGCGATCTCCCGGATCTCCTCCGGGAACCCAGCCGCGGCGACGATTTCCCGTGCAAAAAAAAAGCCGGCCAGTGAGAGGGCGACCGCGACCGCACCGCCGAGGAGCAGCGATTGCCTGGCCACCTCGACCGCCCGTCCGAAATCTCCGGCGCCCGCGGCCCGCGAAACCAGGGCGACGGTTCCGATGCTGATGGCATTGGCCAGGATGATGACGGTGAAGTAGAGGAGGCTGACGAAACCGACCGCCGCCTGGACCTCGGGGCTGATGAATCCCGCCACGTAGACGTCGACGAACCCCACGAGGAAATTGAAGATCATGATGAGCAGCATGGGCCAGGAGATCTGCCAGATGCTTGACCATAGGCTCCCGGTGGTCAGGCTCAAGGGTTCGTCCGTTGCCGTAGCGGCCTCCCTGAAATCGCCTGCCTGCCTGCTGCATCCGTTTTCATCGCGGTTCGCCGTCCGGTTACCTGACCGTCACCTCGACGTTTCCCATGTTCCCGGTGCGATGATCGAGTCCGAGGACGATCGCCTTCGAATTCGGTTTCAGCGCGCTCGCCAGCTGGACGAAGGCATCCAGATCGGCGACGGGCCGGTTGTCGATCGCCAGGATGATGTCTCCCACCTCGAATCCGGCCTCTCCCAATGCCCCCGATGTCTCCAGGGACGTAATGACGGCGCCCTGTCTGTTTTCGAGGCCGTATTTCCTGGCCTCCGCGGGTGACACGGCGCGCACCTCCGCGCCGAGGCGGTCCTTGACTTCGGCGGCCATGGCCTTCGCCAGCAATTCGAGATTTTCGATCCTGATCGTCAATTCGAACTTCTTCCCTTCACGCAGGACGGCCACCTTGACCTCCCGCCCGACCGGCGTCGCCGCCACGGCGTTCCGGAGCGCGGCGGAGTCGGAGACGTCCTTTCCCCCGTAGGCGGTCAGCACATCGCCCTTCCGGATCCCCGCCTTCTCGGCGGGCCCGCCCTTGACCACGTCGGCGACGTATACGCCCTTCGCGGATCCAGCACCGGCCGTCTTTGCAAGCTCCGGCGTCAGATCCTGGATGCTGACGCCCGCCCAGCCGCGGATCACCTTTCCGTGGGCGATCAGCGCTTTGGATATGTAGAGGGCCATGTTGCTGGGGATGGTGAAGCCGATCCCCTCGTAGCCGCCCGATTGGGAAATGATCACCGCGTTGACGCCGATCACTTCCCCGCGAAGGTTCAGGAGCGGGCCGCCGCTGTTGCCGGGATTGACGGCGGCATCGGTCTGCAGGAAATCCTGATAGCTGCCCGGATCCGAAATCCCGGCACGGTGCTTGGCGCTGATGATCCCCTGCGTGACGGTCTGGTTCAGCCCGCGCGGATGGCCGATCGCCACGACCCACTCACCCACCTCGGCCTTGTCCGAATCTCCGAAGGTCGCATAGGGCAGCGGTCCTTTTGCGGAAATCTTGAGGACGGCCAGATCGGTCTTGGGGTCGGTTCCGACGACTTGGGCGGGATACCGCTCTCCGCTCGAGAGCTGTATCTCGATCTTGGACGCACCGCCCGCCACGTGGTGGTTGGTCAGGATGTGCCCCTGGGTGTCGAGGATGATGCCGGTCCCGATGCCCTGCAGCTCACGTTTGAATTTCTTCGGCATCTGCGGGACGTTGAAGAAGCGCCGGAAGAAGGGGTCGTCCGCAAAGGGAAGGAAGGGATTGGCCACCTCCCGGCTCTCCGTCACGGCGATGTGGACGACGGACGGGATGGCCTGCTTGGCCACCTTGACGATGGCCGTACTCAAATCGACGCCCTTTACGGCTTCGGCCGCCGGAGCGGGGGACACGGCGAAGGACAGGGACAGGGCGACGAGCCACAGCGTGCGCAGAAGCAACCGGGAGATGCGGCGGCAGTGCGGGGATATGGACATGATGACCTCCGATTTCGATCCATCGGCTTCCGAAGCCGGAATCAGGAAACGCCCCGGCCCCCGCCGATTTCATTGTTGCGGCGGGGTCTCTTTTCGGAGACCCCGCCGGGGGGGAGCAGCGACGGCCCCGGCGGACCGGGAACCGTCGCTGACAAAGGGGCGTAAGGATCCTAGAACTTCAGCTGAAAGCCGACTTGATACTTGTCATAATTGTTTCCTCCGGCGGCCGAGTCGAAGATCCGCTGTTCGAAGGCGATGAAGGGCATGAATTCCGGGGCCACGTCGTAGGAAAGGCCGGCGACGTAAGTCTTGTAGCCGAGGGAGCGATCGGTGTTGGGGTCGTAGAAATAGTACTTTCCGAACAGCCTGAGCTTTTCCATCGTCGGGATCCGCAGGAACGCGTCCACCAGATATCCCTTGCGGTCATTCTCCTCGGTCGACGTCGCGGTGCCCTTCCCCCAGTAGTACTGGCCCATGACCGTGAAGTACCCGTGCTGGAGGGAAGCCTGGGCGATGTGGGCCCGGAAGTCCGGATAGTCCGTCACGACGCCGGAACCGGGGGCAAAATTCGAATTGCTCTTCCCATAGGATCCCGTGTAGGCCAGCTGCAGTCCCTGCAGAACCGGCAGCGACGGGAAGGGGCGCACATAGACGAGCCCCGAAACGACCTTGTTGTGGTTGTTTTCCGTATTGGTGTAGCCGGGACCGTTGTAGACGCCGACAAAGTACCCGCCCCATTTCCCGGCGAACTGCCTGGACGCGTACTTCAGATAGCTCTCATCCATGGTCCCGCCGATGTGGCCCTGGATCGAAACGCCGAGGTCCGACGTCGACAGGATCCCCTGTCCGTCGAAGAAATTGGGACCCTGCGCGCGGTAGGGCCAGATGGCGGAATCATAGGAATCGGACGGCGTGGGAATCATGCCGAGCTGGGTGTTCGTGCCGAAGAAATTGAGGTTGGCATAGGCGTATTTCAGCCGCAGTTCCAGGCCGTTCCGATTGTCGTCCGGGTCGACGGACGTGAAGAGATCGGCGGTGACGTTCATCGCCAGCCACTCGTTCACATCCTTGGTCAGCGTGAGGTAGGCGCGGTTCAGGTTGAAGGCGTTCGTCGAACCCGCGTTGTCCGTCGTCCTGTTGTTCCACTCTCCGTAGATGGTCGTGCCGAACTTGAAACCCTTCAAGGCCGGCGGCAGCAACTCGCCCTTGCCGGCGGCCGCTTTCACCTCTTCCTTCACCTCTGTCTTCATCTCCTCGCGTTCCTTCTGCTTCGCGGCATTCAACTCCGTCAGCAGGGAATCCGCTTCCTGCTGGGTCAGAATGTTCTTGCTCTTCAGGAGATTGATCAGCCGCGACAGGTCCGACTCCGCAGACTCCAAGGGGCTGAAGCCGGCCATGACGAGCAGGAGACCTGCCGCCGCCGCAAGCGTGCGAAAAAAGTTCTTTCCCCGCAACATCTTCTTCCTCCTTTTTTCCGTCTCATTCCCGGATCGGGTTCCGACCGTCGTGAAACTTCTTCGGAAACGCCGATGCAATCGACGTTATTGAAAATGTAAGGTGCACGCCGCGTTTTATCAATGAGGTTTGAATGGAAGAGAAATGGTGAGGAAAGACTACCGGTCCGTCCCGAAAAAAACTGCGCAATGCCGGCCGCTCCCGGTGGGCACGTCCCCGGAGAAGCGGCGGCGCCGGGGCCCTCTTTCCGCGGACGTTGCAGCGCCCGCCATCGCTTCCCCGGTGCCCGGCCGCCGCCGCGCCCGCCTTCGCCGCAGATCTTCGGCAAAGCTTGCTTCCCCGCGGATCATAGGTGCGTCCCGCCAATAATTCATAGATGTTCGCCCGTTGATGCACACCCGGGGGTGACGTACTTTTAAAAGGGCTCCTGTCTTTTCTGCAGAGCCCGATGGAAAAGTCAGGCCGAAAAGCCCGGCAGAGACCGACATTCTCCGTGACGACGTCCGGATCGGAAGGGACTGCCCATTGAATCCGACAGCGAGCGCATTCCTCGCAGCTTGCTGCGGGGTAAGCGAGCGAATCATGTTTGAGATCCCTTCCTTGGGGATCGAAGATTCTCCGGAGCCTGCTCCGGAGATCTTCAATGGCGAATCGCCGAATCGATCTGCATCGTTGCGGCCGGTCTTCGCAGGGATGACCGCGGCGCTGGCCCTTCTCGGATGCGCCGCCGCAGGCCCCGATTTCCGGCCTCCCGACCCTCCTGCAGTCGGCGTCTACACACCGGCGCCGCTGCCGGCCGAGACAGCCGCTGCGGCGGTCGAAGGGGGAGCCGCGCAGCGATTCGTTCACGGACAGGACATCCCCGCGGAGTGGTGGGCCCTGTTTCGTTCTCCCTCCCTCGACGGGCTGATCCGCGAGGCCCTCGCCGGCAACCCGACGCTGGCGCTTGCGCAGGCCCGGATCCGTGAGGCCCGGGAGACGCGGCTCGCCCAATTCGGGGCTCTCCTTCCGAGCGTGGATGCCGAGGTGTCGGCCTCGCGGCAGAAGATCTCGGGGGTCTCACTCGGACAGGCCGACGCCGATAGGGGCGCATTCAGCCTTTTCAACGCATCGGTGAACGTCTCCTATTCCCTCGACCTTTTCGGCGGGACGCGGCGCCGCATCGAGGCGCTCGAAGCCGAGATCGAATACCGGCAGTTCCAGCTCGAAGGCATCCACATCACCCTCACCGCCAACGTGGTCACCACGGCGGTGAAAGAGGCGTCCCTGAGGTCGCAGATCCGCGCGACGAGGGAAATTCTCGCGGCGCAGGAAAAGCAACTCGAACTGGCCGAACAGCGCCTTCAACTCGGAGGGGCATCCCGTTCCGACGTCCTGGTCCAGCAGGCCCAGCTCGCGCTGACGCGGGCGGCCCTGCCGCCCCTCGAAAGGGACCTGGAGCAGACGCGACACCAGCTGGCCGTGCTGGTCGGCCGGTCGCCGGGCGAGGCCGCGCTGCCGGAATTCGAACTCGCTGAAATCCTCCTGCCCGGTCAGTTGCCGGTCAGCGTACCGTCCATCCTGGTGCGACAGCGCCCCGATATCAGGGCCGCGGAAGCGCTGCTCCACGCGGCGAACGCCGCGGTGGGCGCCGCGACGGCCGATCTCTATCCGCAGGTGACGCTGAGCGGCCGTTTCGGGACCGCCGCCGAAACGGCCGGCGGCCTCTTCGACGGTTCCTCGGCGGTCTGGAGCCTCGGCGCCGGGCTGCTGCAGCCCCTTTTTCGCGGAGGAGCCCTGACGGCCCAGCGGCGCGCCGCCGTTGCCGTCTACGATCAGGCGGTCGCGCAGTATCGTGAGACCGTCCTGGAGGCCTTTCGGAACGTCGCCGATGTGCTTCGCGCCCTGGATGCGGATGCGCGGGAACTCGCGGCGCAGGCGGAGGCCGACCGGGCGGCGCAAGACGCCCTCGTCCTGACCCGCGCGCAATTCGAAATCGGCGCCGTGAGCTATCTGTCGCTGCTCATCGCGCAGAGCCAACAGCAGGCGGCGCGGATCGGACTGGTCCGCGCGCAGGCGGCGCGTCTTGCCGATACGGCGGCGCTTTTCCAGGCCATGGGGGGCGGATGGTGGAACCGCCGTGAGACGAACGGGGCGGCGGTCGGAAAAGCCGCCCGGGAGCAGGGAAGATGACCTCGAAAAATCGCGGGAAGAAGATCCTGGGCATGATCGTCATGCTCGCCGTCGTGGGTCTCGTCTTCGGCGGAATCTTCGGCTACAAGGCATACCAGGCCCGGACCATCCGCCGATCCATGGCTGCGATGAAACCGCCGCCGGTCACCGTTACGGCGCGCAAGGCCGAGGCGTTGGCCTGGCAGTCTGAACTCAAGGCCGTCGGCACGCTGCGGGCCGTAAGAGGGGTGGAGGTCACCAGCGAAAGCGAAGGCATCGTGACGCGCGTGCATTTCCGGCCGGGTGAAGAGGTCGCGGCGGGCCAGGCGCTGGTGCAGCTCAATGCGGACGACGACATCGCCCAGCTGCGCACCCTCGAGGCGGCGGCGGAGCTGGCGCAGGTTGTCTACGACCGGGATCGGAAGCAGGCCGACATCCAGGCCGTGAGCCAGGCGACGCTCGACGCCGATGCGGCGGATCTCAAGGGCAGAAAGGCGCAGGTCGCCCGGCAGGCCGCGATCGTGGAGAAGAAGAGCATCCGCGCCCCCTTTGCCGGACGGCTCGGCATCAGCAACGTCAATCCCGGGCAGTATGTCAATCCCGGCGACAGGATCGTCACGCTCCAATCTCTCGACGCCCTCTACGTCGATTTCTTCCTGCCGCAGCAGGAACTGGAGAAGATCTCCCCGGGGCTGGCGGTCTCCGTCGAAACCGATACCTACCCGGGGCGGACCTTCCGCGGCCGGATCAGCACGGTCAATCCGAAAGTCGATACGGAGACGCGCAACGTTCAGGTGGAGGCGACCGTCTCCAATCCACGGCATGCGCTCCTGCCGGGAATGTTCGCGTCCGTCCGCGTCCGGATCGGGGCCGCAAAGGAATACCTGACGCTGCCCCAGACGGCCATCAGCTACAACTCATACGGCGCGACCGTCTACGTCGTCGAGGAACGCGGCAAAGGCTTGGACGGCCGGGCGATTCTGGCGGTCAAGCAGACCTTCGTCGAGGTGGGGCCCACGCGCGGCGATCAGGTCGCCGTGGTGAGCGGCATCGGGAAAGGCGACACGGTGGTGACCAGCGGACAGCTCAAGCTCAAGCCGGGCAGCGAAGTGATCGTCGACAACCGGGTCGAGCCTTCGAACGACGCCGCCCCCAGACCGGCGGACCAGTAAGGCGCAGGGAACTCCGATGCATTTCACAGACCTCTTCATACGGCGTCCCGTTCTCGCCATCGTGATCAACCTGTTCATCGTCGTCCTGGGGATCCGCTCCATCGAGCTCTTGGCCGTGCGCGAATTTCCCTTCACCCAGAATGCGGTGGTGACGGTGACCACCGTGTACACGGGCGCCGATCCGTCCGTCATCGCCGGCTTCATCACGACGCCGCTGGAGAATTCGATCGCCCAGGCCAACGGAATCGATTACCTCGTCTCCACCAGCACGCAGAATTCGAGCGTCATTCAGGCGTTTCTCCGCCTGAACTACGATCCGAACAGCGCCCTCACGGAGATCAACACCAAGGTCAACGCCGTCCTGAACCAGCTTCCCCCGGATTCCCAGCAGCCCGTCATCACCGTCGCGATCGGTGAAACGATCATGTCGATGTATATCGGATTTTACAGCAAGGTCATGACGAGCAACCGGATCACCGATTACCTGATCCGGTCGGTGCAGCCGAAGCTGCAGGCCATCGAAGGTGTCCAGACGGCGGAAGTCCTCGGGTCGCGCCGCTTCGCCCTGCGCGCCTGGCTGGATCCCGAGAGGATGTCGGCCCACGGCCTCACCGCCGCGGACGTGAGGGCGGCCCTCGCCGACAACGACTACATCTCCGCCATCGGGCGGACCCAGGGGCAGATGGTCACCGTGAACCTTCAGGCGGACACGACGCTCCACTCGGCCGACGAGTTCCGCGAACTCATCGTCAAGGCGAAGGACGGCGCCGCCGTCCGGCTGGGGGACGTGGCCAACGTCCTGCTCGGCGCCGAGGACTACGACATGGCGGTCTCCTTCGACGGGAACCGGGCCACCTACATCGGCATCCGGGTGGCGCCCAGCGCGAACCTCCTTACGGTGATCGACAGCGTGCGCAAGGCCTTCCCGCCGATCGAGGAGCAGCTGCCCGAGGGGTTGGAGGGGCGCATCGTCTACGACGCGACGAAATACGTGAACAGCTCGATCCGGGAGGTGACGCGGACGCTGATCGAGGCGCTGGTCATCGTGACGCTGGTGATCTTTCTCTTCCTCGCCTCGCTCCGTTCGGTGGCGATCCCGACGATCGCCATGCCCCTGTCGCTGATCGGCGCCTTCTTCATCATGCTCGTCCTCGGGTACACGATCAACCTGTTGACGCTCCTCGCGCTCGTGCTCGCGATCGGTCTCGTGGTCGACGACGCGATCATCGTCGTGGAGAACACGCACCGCCATATGGAGGGAGGCCTGCCGCCGTCGCAGGCGGCGATCGAGGGCGCCCGCGAGCTGGCGCAGCCCATCATCGCCATCTCGGTGGTCCTGGTCGCCGTGTATGTCCCCATCGGCTTCATGGGCGGTCTGACGGGGGCCCTCTTCAAGGAATTCGCCTACACCCTTGCCGGCGCCGTCGCCGTGTCGGCGGTCGTCGCCCTGACGCTCTCTCCGATGATGTGCTCGCGCTTCCTGAAGGGCGCCCGCGAGGGCGTCCGGAACCGCTTCGAGATGTTTGTCAACGACCGGTTCGAACAGGTCCGCCAGCACTACGCGAAGATGCTCCGCGCCGTGCTCGCCAATCTGCCGGCGGCGCTGGTCTTCGCCGGCATCATCCTCGCCAGCAACTATTTTCTCTTCGTCGGGGCGAAGAACGAGCTGGCGCCGCAGGAGGACCAGGGGGTCATCATCTCCCTGATCACGACGGCGCCCAACGCGACGCTGGAGCAGACGCAGCTCAACAGCCGGCAGGTCTTCGAACTGTTCCGGAGCTACCCGGAGACGGGCCACGTCTTCCAGCTCGACGGCATCAACGGGCTCAACTCGGGCGTCGCGGGCATGGTCCTGAAACCCTGGGACGAGCGGGAGCGGACGACGATGGAACTGAACCCGGAAATCCAGATGCGGCTCGGCGGGATTGCCGGGGCGCAGGCCGTATCGTTTCTGCGGCCGCCCCTTCCCGGCTCCACCGGACTGCCCGTTCAGTTCCTGGTCTGCACGACGGAGGGTTTCGACCGTCTCAACGAGGTGTCGCAGGCCCTGCTGGACCGGGCCGTCAAGAGCGGCCTCTTCGCCTACGCCGACTGCGACCTGAAGATCGACCGCCCGCAGATGGTCCTGGAAATCGACCGCGAAAAGACGGCGCAGCTGGGCCTGACGCTCCGCGACGTCGGAGCCGCCCTGGCTTCCATGCTGGGCGGCGGCTACGTCAACTATTTCGACCTGGCCGGACGCTCCTACAAGGTGATCCCCCAGGTGATGCAGCGGCACCGGCTCAACGCTTCGCAACTGCCCGATTACACTTTCCGGACGGCCAGCGGGGCGTCGGTCCCCCTGTCCACGATCGTGCGCCTCAGGACGACGGTGGTGCCGGAGGCCCTCAACCATTTCCAGCAGCTCAATGCCGCCAAGATCTCGGCTGTTCCGGCCCCCGGCGTGACCCTCGGCGAGGCCCTGGAGGGCCTTCGGGCCCTTTCGCGGGAGATCCTCCCGCAGGGCTACAACATCGACTATGCAGGCCAGTCCCGGCAGTTCGTCACCGAATCGCAGGCCCTGCTGGTCACTTTCTTCTTCGCCCTCATCGTCATCTTCCTGACGCTCGCCGCGCTGTTCGAGAGTTTCCGCGACCCCTTCATCGTCCTCATCAGCGTGCCCATGTCCATCTGCGGGGCCATGATCTTCATCAGCCTCGGCGTCGGCGGGTCCAGCCTCAATATCTATACGGACGTCGGGCTCGTCACCCTCATCGGCCTCATCAGCAAGCACGGCATCCTCATCGTCCGGTTCGCCAACGACCTGCAGGGGGAGGGAATCGCAAAGCAGGAGGCCATCGAAGCGGCCGCGAGCATCCGCCTGCGACCCATCCTGATGACGACGGCGGCGATGGTCCTAGGGGTCCTGCCCCTGGTTACGGCCTCAGGGGCGGGTGCGGAGGGGCGTTACAACATGGGGCTCGTGATCATGGCGGGGATCTCCATCGGAACGGTCTTCACCCTCTTCGTCGTGCCGGCCATGTATCAGCTGCTGGCTGCGGACCACGCGAAAAAGAGGGCAACCGCCGAACAACGCCCCGGCCCTCAGGAATAGACTTCGACCAGGGAGCCGGTCGGCTTTTTCCCTTCGGCAACGGCAAAGATCCTGCGCGCCAGATATCCGGGCTTCAGCAGGTCGGCAGGATCGATTTCGAGGCCGCTGTCCGCGACCAGCGTCGTGTCCACGGCGCCGGGCAGCACCGCGTAGACCTTCACGCCGGGGATCTCGACCTCGTCGGCAATCGCCTTCGTCAGGCCGACGACGCCGAATTTCGACGCGCAATAGGCCGAAAACCCGGCCATCCCTTCGACGCCGAGGCCGGAGGAAATGTTCACGATGACGCCCTTCCGCTGCCTGCTCATCACGGGAAGCACCTGCCGGAGGAGCAGAAAGGTCCCCTTGAGATTGGTGTCGAGAATCCTGTCCCAGTCGTCGTCCGTCGTTTTTCCGATCGGCTTGTAGACGGCGACCCCGGCGTTGTTGACGAGGACATCGATCCGGCCGAAATGCTTCAGGGCCCGATCGACGGCCCCCTGCACGTCTTTCGGCTTGCGGACGTCGGCGACGAGGCCCAGGACGTCTTCCGTCTTTCCGGCGGCCGCCAGGTCCTTCACGGTCTTCCCCACGTGTCCGCGGTGGCGGCAGAAGACGACGACCCGGTCGCCGTGCCGAAGAAACTCCTCCGCCGTGGCGTGGCCGATCCCCCGCGTGGAGCCCGTGATCACGACGATGCGGTTCATAGGCTGGTTCTCCTTTCATCGCTTCTGAAATGCGGTTCACTTATCTTCTTAGCGGATCGATCCCGCTTTGCCCATGGCAGATGATCCACGGTTCATTGACAGGGCGCTCCCCCCACCGACGCGGCCTGCTACGCGAAGTAGCGCGGGACCGCATCGGCATGGATCAGGAGCAGCACGACGAGCATGAAGTTGTTGATCCCGCGGAACAGGCCCGGAAATCCGGGCTCTTCCTTTTTCAGCAGGCGGATCCCCGCGGCGGCGAGCCAGAGGGAGGCGGCCAGAAGGGCCGCGCGGACGGGAAACGTGACGACCAGTCCGCCGGCGGCGATCAGTTGGAGGCTCACGGCGGCGGCGAGGAGCCACTGGAACGTGAGGCGGTAGAGCTGCCTTACCGTGAAAACCGCCGTCAGGGAGGGCAGGCCGATCGACGCATACTCCTTCCCGAAGGCCGCCAGATGGGCGAAGGAATGGGGCACCTGCCACATGAAGAAGAAGAAACACAGCGCCGCCAGCGGTGGGTCGCAGAGTCCGCCGCCGGCGGCCGTCCACCCGACGGCCGGCGGGATGGCGCCGGTCAGGGCCCCGGGGATGGCGGCGAAGGCGCTGCGGCTCTTCAACGGGGTATAGACGCCGTTGTACCAGAACAGGGCGGCGAACCCGAGCAGAGGCGCCTCACGGGAATCGGCGAGAAGAAGGAGGGCACCGCCGGAGGCGATCAGCAGCCAGGAAAAGCGGAGGGCGGCTGCCGGACGGACCCTGCCGGACGGGATCGGCCTTGCGGCGGTCCTCGCCATCCGGGCGTCCGTCTCCCGTTCCTGCCACTGGTTCAGAGCGCAGGCCCCGCAGGCCAGAAGAAAGACGCCGGCGACCGGGGCCGCCGCGGCTGCAGCCGGTCCCCCGGCCAGGAGAAATCCGGCCGCTGCGGTGAGGGAGGCCAGGAAAGCGATCCTCGCCTTGCACAGGCCGGCATAGGGGCGGAGCGTTTCCCGCATGGTCATTTCAGCGCCTCCAGATAGGCCATGACCGTGCGGAGTTCCTCGTCGGTCATCGGAATGGCGGGCATCACCGGCGGGAAGCCTTTGACGGTGGCCTTCCGGGGATCCACGATATGCTCCCGCACGAAGGACGCATCCACGGTGATCTCCCGTTCGCGCCCTCCGGCGGTCACCGTCTCCTTCCGGCCTATCAGGCCCTTGAGGGTGGGCCCGACCTTCGCGGTGCCGTCCAGCGAATGGCAGCCGAGGCAGCCCTTCGCCTGGAGGATCCGCGGCCCGAGGTCGGCGGCCGCCTTGCCGGGCGGGGCGGCGTGCCACTTCTGAAAGTCCGCCGGCGCCATCGCGACGAGCTTCGACCGCATGTGGGAGTGCCCGACGCCGCAGTACTCGGTGCAGAAGATGTCGTAGTTTCCCGTTGCGTTCGCCGTGAACCAGAGGTGGGTCGTCATCCCGGGCACGCAATCCTCCTTGATCCGGTACGCGGGGATGAAGAGGCAGTGGAGGACGTCGACGGACGTCATGAGAAGCTTTACCGGCCTTCCTACGGGGACGGTCAGGACGTCTTCCTGTCGCCCGTTCTCGTAGGTGAAGAGCCAGGACCACTGGCGCGCCGTTACCTGGACCGTCATGGCGTCCCGGGGCGGGTTCCGGATCAGGTCGAAGTCGACCCAGCCGAAGTAGAACATGAGCAGCACGAGGATCGTCGGCACCACCGTCCAGATGATCTCCAGGGAGACGTTCTCCCGGACGTGCTCGGGATGGGGATGCCGTTTCCGGTTGTACTTGACGAGAAAGGTCACCATGCAGGCCGTGACGGCCGCCAGCAGGATGACGCAGCAGACGACGATGAACAGGAACGCGTCGTCCACTTTCCCCGTCGTATTGGCTGGTCCGAGAATCATGCAAGGCACCTCAGCGGTAGATCACGTCGACGAAGGTCAGTCCGATCAGGGCCGTCAGGACGCAGACGGTGAGAGCGAGCGTGGCCTTCAGGAACCGGCCCTCGTCCTTCAGATGCATGAAGAAGGCGAGGACGAGGCCCGCCTTCGCCGAGGCGATGACCAGCGACCCCAGGGCGCTGAAGCGGGCCAGGAGCTGGAGCTTCGCGACGGCAAGGGTTGCGCCGAGCAGGACCAGCAGGGCCAGCCAGACGGCCGTGTAGGTTCGTGCGGCGGATTCGCGGAGGGGGTTCTGCATGGCGTCGCCTCACGTGACCAGATAGAAGAGCGGGTAGAGATAGATCCACACGATGTCCACGAAATGCCAGTAGAGGCCCGTGTTCTCGAGCCGCGCATCGTTCTCCCGGCCAATCGTTCCTTTCCGGGTGAAATGGACCATGAAGGCGATGACCGCGATGCCGACGAGGACGTGGAGGCCGTGGAGGCCCGTCATGACGTAGTAGAGGCCGAAGAAGAGGGTCTCTCCTTTGCCCAGATTCAGAAGGACCGGCGAGTTGGGATAGATGCCGGCGGCGATCTTCGCGCTCCACTCGAAATACTTGATCACCAGAAAAACGATTCCCAGGAAGATCGTGGCGGCCTGCAGGCGCGCCGACAGGATCTTCTCCCCCTTCCGGATCGCGGCGATCGCGAGGGCGATCGTGAAGCTGCTCGTCAACAGGACCGCGGTGTTGACCGTTCCGAGGACGAGGCTCTCCCCGGCCGCGCCCCGGTGAAAGTCTGCGGGGAACCGGTGGCGGAAGACGGCGTACAGGAGAAACATGCCGCCGAAGAAGAGGATCTCGGTGAAGAGGAAGAGCCACATCCCCATCTTCTTCCCCTCGCGATCGATCGAAACCGTTTCCGTGCTCAAGACACTACCTCACCGCCTCCTCTTCATAGGCATAGGGTCCCTGCCGGACGACGGGCGGAGAGGCGAAATTCTCGTGCGGCGGCGGCGAAGCAATCGTCCACTCGAGCGTCCTTCCTCCCCAAGGATTCGCGGGGGCCTTTCCACCCCTGAAGACCGAGCGGATCAGGTTCGCGAAGATGATGACGAGGCCGACGGCGAGGAACCAGGACCCGATGGTCGAGACCACATGGTTCAGATGGTATTCCGGGGGGTAGTCGAAGTACCGCCGCGGCATGCCCTGGAACCCGAGGACGAACATGCTGAAGTAGAGGATGTTGAAGCCGACGAAGAGGCTCAGCCAGCCGATCTTCGCGTATTTTTCGCTGTACATCCGGCCGGTGATCTTGGGGAACCAGTAGTGCAGGCCGGCCAGGATGGAAAAGCCGGCGCCGCCGAACATGACGTAGTGAAAATGGCCGACGATGAAATAGGTGCCGTGGAGATGGAGATTCGGCGCCAGCGCCCCGATGATGAGGCCGCTGAGCCCGCCGATGGAGAAGAGGAAGATGAAGGACAGGGCGAAGACCAGGGGGCTGTCCAGGGCGATGGATCCCCTGTAGAGGGTGGACACCCAGTTGAAGATCTTCACGCCCGTCGGCACGGCGACGAGGAAGGAGACGAAGGAGAAGATCACCCGGGCCGTATCGCTCATGCCGCTGGTGAACATGTGATGCCCCCAGACGAAGTAGCCGACGGCGGCGATCGCGAGGGCCGACAGGCAGATGGCCGTGTAGCCGAAGAGGACCCGCCGCGAGAAGACGGGCACGATCTCGCTGATGATGCCCATGGCGGGGAGGACCATGATGTAGACTGCGGGATGGGAGTACATCCAGAAGAGATGCTCGTAGAGAATCGGGTCTCCGCCCCGGGAGGGGTCGAAGAATCCGACGCCGAAGAACCGGCCCAGGACGATGAAGAGGAGCGTGATGGCCAGGACCGGCGTCGCCAGCATCTGCACCCAGCCCGTGGCGTAGAGCGTCCAGGGGAAGGCGGGCATGCGGAACCAGCGCATGCCCGGTGCCCGCATCCGGTGGATCGTCGTGACGAAATTGAGCCCCGTGAGGATGGAGGAGAACCCCAGGACGAAGACGCCGAGGACCGCCGTCGAGATGTTCGCCGGCGTCTGGATGCTGTAGGGGGCGTAGAAGGTCCACCCCGTGTCCGGCGGGCGGCCCTGCACGAAGAGGGACGCGAGGATGAGAACCGCCCCGGCCACGTAAAGCCACCAGGACAGACGGTTGATCCTGGGGAAGGCCACGTCCTGCGCCCCGATCAGGATGGGCAGGAAGATGTTCCCGAAGGCGACGGGAATACCGGGGATGATGAAGAGAAAGATCTGGATGACGCCGTGGAGCGTGAAGAATTCGTTGTAGGTCTGCTGGTCCATGAGCCAGCCGGGGGACAGGAGGTTCAGGCGGATCATGAAGCCCAGGACGACGCCGACGGAGAAGAAGGAGAGGATCGCCATCAGGTACATGACGCCGATCCGCTTGTGGTCGGTGGACATCATCCATTCGGCGACGACCCAACGATACTTGCCGGTTCTCCCGTAGAAGTCCGCCTCCGCCGAGGAATGCTCATCTTTCAAGGTCATATTCCCTGCCCCTTCGATACCGCCGCTCCGAGGCCCGCAGGTACAGGAACAGGCCTGCCATGGCTGCGAGGGTGACGAGGCCGATCGTGGCGATGAAATAGAAGAAACGGCTCAGCCCCGGAGGTTCGTGGGAAAAGCAGTAGAGGAGGGCCCTGCGAAACCCCGTCACGGCTTTCCCCTCCGCCGCCTCGGCGAGAGACACGTTGAGGTCGAAGGAGGAGAAGGCGATCGGGTATTCGGCGCCGTACTGGTACTGCGTCACCTGGAGGTATCGGGAGACCTTCCCCGCCGGGGAGAGGAAGATGAGGACGACGGGGTGGTCGAAGCCGTGGACCCTGTCTTTCTTGAAGCGGAAACCGACGGATTCGGTCAGCTTCCGGATTCTGTCCCGGTCGCCCGTGAGGAATGTCCACGCTTCCGCCGGAAATTCGGGCCCGGCGGCCTTGATGTAGTTCTTCCTGACATCGTGGGCCTTTTCCGGGGTGTCGGTCTCGTCGAAGCTTACGGTGATCACCCGGTAATCCCGGCCCCCCCGCGCGGCCAGCCTCGGCAGGGCCTTGGAAAGCCCGCTGAGCATGAGGGGACAGACATGCTCGCAGGTGTAGTAGACGAGGGTCAGGATCGCCGGCTTTCCCAGAAGATCCGCGAGCCTCACCGTTGCCCCGTTTTCGTCGCGGAAGACGAGGTCTGTCGGCAGGGTCTGCCCCGTCTTTTCCTCGATGCCGATCTCGCCGCCTCCCTCGCCGCCGGTGCCGAGCGTTTCATGTCCGTGGAGACTCGGCGCAACGAGCAGCGTCGCCAAGGCGAGCAGCCACAGGGCGGTTTTCATGATACCGTCTCCTTCCCTTCCCTCCGCCTCCGTCCTCCGAATCTCCACCATGCCCACAGGGGCACGCCGGCCAGCAGGAACACGGCGGCGGCCGCGGGGAAGAAGACTTTCGGCGCGATCCCGGGGTGGGCGATGGCGGCGCGGTCTACGTTGTTCAGCCGGAGGATGTAGGCCTCGAGGTCGGCGATCTGCTGCTGCGTGAGGGCGTGGCTGTCTCCGAAGGCGGGCATGCCGATGCTCGGGCGCGGTCCTTCCGGGCGCGAGCCGTGCTGGATGTAGCGATCGAGTTTTTCGGCAAAGGCCTGGGGATCGGGGCTGAATTCGTCCGGGTGAACCGGGTTCAGGGACGGCACCGTTCCGTCCCGGGAGCCGGGATTCGGGACTTTGCCGGTTCCCTCGGCGCCGTGGCAGGAAGCGCAGGTGGCGGCGAACAGAATGGCCCCGTGGTCGCCGCTGCCGATGATGGACGCGGCCGCGCCGGGCCCGCCCCGGGGGCCGGCCGGAGCATCCGCCGCCGGGCCGGCCTCTCCGCTCCCCGCCGGGGAACCGGTATCCGGTCGTTCCTTGAGGCTGAGCAGGTAATCGATCAGTTGATCGATCTCTCCGCGGCTCAGCCCCGCAAGCGGGGGCATGATCGAGGCGGGGTTGTGGGACTTCGGGTCGCGAAGCTGGGTTTCCAGCCACTGACGGGACCGCCCCGCAAGCCCTTCCCTGGAAAGATCCGGTCCGATCTCACCTCCGATGCCGCCGATCCGGTGGCAGGCGATGCAGCCCTGCGACCGGAACAGGTCGCTTCCGGCCTTTTCACCGGCTGCGGGCGCCGGCGGTGCCCCCGCCGGACCTGCGGCAGGCTCGATCCCCTCGGGCTTGCTGACGGCGCCGGCCAGCGTCAGACCGATGAAGATCCCTGCGGCAACGAACCAGCCTGCCATGGCTGCGGGCCGGCGCCGGGGATCGCGTTCGGCCCCCCTGTCCGCGAAGGGGATCAGGAAAAGGAGCAACGTCCCGATGACCGGGATCCCCACGGTGGCGATGACTTCCAGGTGCCCGGGAAAGAACTTCAGGGCCTGATAGAAGAAGAGAAAGTTCCATTCCGGCTTGGGGATGTAGGATGCGTCCAGGGGGTCCGCCATGCCCGCGAAGGGGGGAGGAAAGTAGGCGGAAAGGGCGACGAGAAGCAGGGTCACAAGGGCCGCGACGAGGCCGTCCTTGAATACCTGGTCGGGCCAGAAGGGTCCCTTCTCCGCACGCTTCCTTTCGTCCCAGGGTCCTGCATTCCCGACCTTCCGGAGGGCGACGAGGTGAATCACGGCGAGGACGAGCAGGGCGCCGGAGAGGATCGCGGCATGGAGGATGAAGAAGCGGGACAGGGTCAGCTGCCCGATGACGCCGCCCCCGAGCATGATGCGCTTGATGAAGTCGCCGACGACGGGAACCGTGCCCGCGGCGCTCGACGCCACTTCCACGAGCCAGTAGCTGCGCTTGTCCCAGGGGAGCGCACCTCCGGTCAGGCTCATCGCCATGGTCAGGAGGAAGAGGAAGATGCCGGAGACCCACTGGAGTTCATGGGGGCGCTTGTAGGCCCCCCAGATGAAGACCTGCGACATGTGGAGGATCACCAGGACGACCATGGCGCTGGCTCCCCAGAAGTGGAGCCCGTGGATCAGCCACCCGAAAGGCACCTCGGTGCGCAGGTAGTTGAGGCTGTTGTATCCCTGGCCGAGGACGGGGACGTAGTAGAAGAGCTGCCAGATCCCCGTCGCGGCCTGGAGAAGAAAGACGATGAGGGCGGAACTGCCGAAGACGTAGGCGTAGCTGCTGCCTCCGGCCATCTCCTCGTCGAGGGCCAGGCGGACCGACGCGGAGAGAGGCCACCGTTCATTGATCCACGCCGAGATCCGGCCGGAAAACCGCGAGAACATCGGCTGCCCCCCTACACAGGATGTTTTTCCGGTGCACCGCTCCTGAAGCGCTTCCACTCGACATAGAGCTCGTTCTTTTCCAGCCGCGTTTGCAGCGTATCGAGGGGGCGGGGCGCGGGGCCGCCGAGGACGGTCCCGTCGAGCGCGTAGAAGCTCCCGTGGCAGGGACATTCGAAATGCCGGCTCGCGGCGTTCCAGGTGTACTGGCAGCCCAGGTGGGTGCAGGTTGGAGAAAAGACCGTGACTCCGCTGTCGTGTCTGACCGCCCAGAGGTGGCGGATCACGGATTCCCGAACGTAGGCATCGACCTGCATATCGGCGACCTTCAGGCTGACGGGGCTGCCGACGGGCAGCGCCCCGATGTCGCCGACCTTGATCCAGGAGGTTTTGGCGCTTCGGAAGGCGGGGCCGATGAAGGAGCCGAGGAGGGGAATTCCCACGATCACTCCGCAGAGCAGGGTTACGACCCCCGTCGCCCGTTTCAGGAACCGCCGGCGCGTACCGTCGTTCTCGTCGCCGATTTCATTGTCCGGGTCTGTGCCGTTGTCTTCCATGGGCCCTCCACAGGGGAAAATGCGGGATGGACGGACCTTCCATCGCCGCCGCGGGACATGCAAAATAATTGTGCAATCGTCATCATAAGTTAGTGCACTTGCCGGCTGAAGGAAATAGGGAGAAAAGGTCAGAAAAAGAGTAGGGAAAAGCTGCCATCGACAGCAGGGCAGCGTTATCCGGGAAGGCCCGGTCCGCCTCCGGCGTTCTTCTCCTGCCGCGGGGGGCGGGCGGCCCGACCGATCCGCTGCCGGGGGATGGTAGACAGGGCCTACCAATAGGCATACGATCAATCCGTGTTGTTTCCGGCGGCGGAAGCCGGTTAGATTATAGACGATCCTGGATAGACGGCGGATATCGCCCGAAAGGGAAACGATACCGCAGCGGCAACGTCAGAAAACAAAAAGGAGTGTGGAATGAAAAAAGTCTTCGTTTTCCCGGCGATCGTTCTCTCCCTCTTCTGGCTCTGCCCGGGCTCCGCGGCACAGGCGGCGGACCTCTCGCAGGGCAAGGAGGCCTTTGTGCAGCATTGCGCCGAGTGCCATCCGAACGGGGAGAACATGATCAATCCCGCCAAGACGCTCCACAGGAAGGACCTCGTCGCGAACGGTCTCGCCAAACCGGCCGATATCGTGGGGCAGATGCGGAACCCCGGGCCCGGGATGCCGAAATTCGACGCCAAGACCATTCCCGACGAGAAGGCCCGCGCGATCGCGGAGTACATCCTGAAGACGTTCTGAGCTGTCCCCGATCCGCTTCAATGGGCTTCCGGAGCGGACGGAGGGGAGAGGCGGCTTTCCACCGCCTCCCTCAATTCGCTGATGCTGAAGGGCTTGGAAAGGCAGACATCGGCTCCGGCATTCCGGAAGGCCTTCTCACCGCAGACGCCGCTCATGCCGATGATGCGGACGCCGGGAGACTGCTCCTTCACGAACCTGCAGAGGCTGAAGCCGTCCATTCTGGGCATGTCGGCATCGGTGATGACGGCGTCGTACCGATTGCTCGATTGCAGATGGATTGCATCGATGCCGTCGCAGGCCGTGTCCACGGTATGGCCGAAGAGCTTCATGGCGGAAGAGAGAAATTCCAGGATGTCCGGGTTATCATCAACAACCAGCAGTTTCATATCGAACCTCCATCGTTCTTGACATACTTCCCCCAATGGCAAGAATAGATAAACGGAGGCGGTCCATCAATACGAGTCTATAGGGTAGTTATTGGTAAGGAATATCTACCATCGGATACCCCTTATTGGTAGGTTGTTCCTACCATTATGCCTCCAGCGAATCCTCATTGTTTTTCTTAAGTAATATCATAAGTTAAGAGTACGGCAGGGTGATCCCCCGCGGGCGGGGCGCCGGCCGATTTTTCGCGAAGGAACCTTCATGCACGGCTTTCCCGACGCGGTCGCACTCTCGAGGCTGCAATTCGCGTTTACGGCCATGTTCCACATCATCTGGCCGGTGGTGACGATCGGCCTGAGCCTCTTCCTGGTATTTCTCGAGGTCCGCTGGATGGGGACCGGGAAGGAGGAATACCTCCGCCACGCGAAATACTGGAGCCGGCTGTTCTTCCTCAACGTCGCGATCGGCGTCGTCACCGGCTTTCCCATGGAGTTCCAGTTCGGAACGAACTGGAGCGTCTTTTCCCGGGCGGGGGGCGACTTCTTCGGTCACATGCTGGGATACGAGGCGGCCATGGCCTTCATGCTCGAGGCCAGCTTCATCGGGATCATGATCTTCGGCTGGAAGAGGGTCTCTCCCGGGATGCACCTCTTCGCCACTTCCATGGTGGCGCTCGGGGCGTCCCTTTCAGCCTTCTGGATCATGGTGGCCAATTCGTGGATGCAGACGCCCCGGGGCGGGTTCTTCGATCAGGGGAAATTCGTCGTCACCAGTCACCTGCAGGCCATCTTCAACCCCGATATGATGTGGAGCGTTCCCCACATGTGGGTGGCCGCCCTCGAGATCTCCGCCTTCGCGGTGGGAGGGCTGAGCGCCTGGTATCTCTCCAGGGGCAGGCATACCGCCTTCTTCCTGGCTTCCTTCAAATGGGCCGTTGTCGCCGCAATCGTGATCGCCCCCCTGCAGATCTGGCTCGGCGACGGCTCGGGAAAGGCGGTGCGGATGTACGATCCCGCCAAACTGGCCGCGTTCGAGGCCCACTGGCACACCAATCCTTCCGGGGAAGGGGCGCCCTTCGCGGTCCTCGCCTGGCCCGATTCCGAACGCGAGGACAATGCCTGGTCCATCGAAATCCCCTATGTCCTGAGTCTTCTGACCACCTATTCATCGACCGGGCAGGTCAAGGGACTGAGGGATTTCCCGCGGGAAGACCGTCCGCCCGTCGTATTGCCCTTCTACGCGTTCCGGATCATGGCGGGCGCGGGATTCGCCCTCCTGGCGCTCGCCGTCTGGACGCTCTGGGTCTGGCGCAGGGAGGGGCTCGATCCCGGGCGCGTCGCCGCCCGGAAGTGGCTCCTCCGCGCCTGGATGGCGGCCGTCCCGCTCAGTTATCTCGCCATGGAGACCGGATGGTTAACCCGCGAGATCGGCCGTCAGCCCTGGGTCATTTCCGGAATGCTCAGGACGGCGGAATCGGCCTCTCCCGTCCCGGCCGGAACGGTGGCGGCGTCACTGATCGCCTTTGTCCTTGTCTATGCCTTTCTCGCCTTCGTTTTTTTCGTCTTTGCACGGCGCATCATCGTCCGCGGGCCTGACCCGCAGGGACCGGGTCCGGCCGTTCGCGGCCGTTCGGGAGAGGAGGGCGGATATGGAGTGGCTTGAAGCGCACGTCGCCCAGATCTGGTTCCTGATCATCGGCTTCTTCGTTCTCTACTATGCGGTTGCCGACGGGCTCGGCCTCGGCGTGGGGATGATCTCCCTCTTTTCTCCCGATGAGGCGAAGCGGGGCGTCATGATGGCAAGCCTTCAGAGCACCTGGCAGGACAACCAGACCTGGCTCGTCCTTCTCGGCGGCATGCTCTTCGGGGCCTTCCCGCTCTTCTACAGCGTGGCCCTTTCCGCCTTCTACGTGCCGATCACCGTCATGCTCTTCGGTCTGATCTTCCGCGGCTTGGCCTTCGAGTTCCGCGGTCACTCCGAAAGGCCTTCCCGCTGGAGCCTGTCCTTCGGCCTCGGCAGCCTAGTGACCGCGCTCTGCCAGGGCTTCACGCTGGGGGGGATCTTCTACGGCATCCCCATGGACGGGCAGACCTTTACCGGCACGGTCTGGAGCTGGTTCCATCCCTATTCCGTCGTCTTCACCCTGGGCGTGGTCTCCGGCTATGTGATGCTGGGGGCGAACTACCTCATCCTGAAGACGGACGGCGACATCCAGCGAAGCAGCAGACGGTGTTCCTCCTCCGCCGGCTTTTCGACCCTCGTCGTCTCGGTCGTCATCTATGCCTGGACGATTGCGCGCCATCCCTACATGGCGCGGAAGTGGACCGCCGCGCCGGAGTTCTTCTCCGTCGCCGCCCTTCCCGCCCTGGCCCTGGTCGCATTCGCCCTGTACCGCCGCGGCCTCGGGCGATCGGAATCGGCGCCCTTCCTCTGGAACGTGGTCCTGGTCTTCTGCTCCTTCGCCGGCATTTCCGTCGGCTTCTACCCCTACATCATTCCCAACATGGTGACGATTCAGAACGCCGCGGTATCCTCTCCCCGGACGCTGATCTTCATGCTCGCCGCGATCGCCGTTCTGCTCCCCGTCATCCTCGTTTATACGGGCTACAAACACTGGCTCTTTCGCGGGAAGGCTGTGGGAGGCGGTTATGGGGATTAGCGGAAGGGGTCGGGTGAATCCGGCAGCGAGCGCATCCCCCGCGGCTTGCCACGGGGTAAGCGAGCGAATCCTGTTTGAGATCCCTTCCTTGGGAATCGAAGATTCTCCGGAGAGCTTCGATTTGTCGTGCCATCTCGAAACGCCATCGGCAGATAGGAATGGAAAATGCGAGTAAAGTCCATGAGATCGAATACTTCTTTTCTTTGGGGCACCGACGCGAAAGACCGGTCGAAAATCGGCATCTGGTTTCAGGCCTTCCGCTTTCATTACGTGCCGCCCAGCTTCCTGCCCGCGATGATCTGCAGCCTCATCGCGTGGACGAACGGAGGGATCCGCGATCTGGGGGCCTTGCTGCTTGTCATTGCAGGCGTCACGATCAATCACGTCGGCCTCAATATGCTCGACGACGTCTGCGACTACCGCCATTCGGTCGACGATCGGATGGGGGGGGAAAAGAATCCCTATACGGGGGGAAGCGGCGTCCTGACCTCGGGACTGCTTTCCGCAAAGCAGATGATTTTCGCGTCCTCGCTGTGCTTCGCCGTCACGGCAACCATCGGCTTCTATCTGGCGTTCGTCAAGGGGTGGGTGGTGCTGGCGCTCGGCCTCTTCGGGCTTTTCTGCTCGATCTTCTACACGCTTCCGCCGGTCAAATTCGGGTACAGGGGGCTGGGCGAGCTGGGACTGCTCGTGAATTTCGGACCCGTCATCGGTCTCGGGGCCTATTACGTGCAGAGCGGCGACCTGTCCGCCGAGCCGCTGGTGATTTCACTCGTTCTGGGTTTCATGATGTGGTCCATGATCGTCATCAACGAGATCCCCGACTACGACAGCGACCGCGCCGGGGGGAAGATGAACCTGGTGGCCCGCTGCGGAAAGGAAACGGGAATCGTGCTCTACATCGCGGGATTGGCCTGCGCCTATGGGATCCTGGTCGCCTCGGTGCTGTTCGGGATCGCGCCCGCCACCGTCCTCCTGGGTCTGCTGAGCCTTCCGCTCGCCCTGAAATCGATCGGCATCCTGCGGGCGAACTACCGGGACAGCGTCGCCATGACCCCGGCCAATCTGCTGATGATCCGGGTTCACCTCGTGACGGGACTTGCACTGATTGCGGCCTATGCCTTGCACCTGGCGGGCATCTGACAGGCTGCTGAAGAACGCCCGTCTGCTGCGTTTCCCCTCCGACCGAGGCGACAGCCCGACAAGCCCGGTTCCCGGGACCGGAAGGGGGTCACCGATCGGCGAGGGATGAAAGAAAGGCCATCAGATTGGTCTTCTTGTTCTTGATGCCGAATTTGGCGCGGAGGTTCTTGCGGTGGAAGTCGACCGAGGTGGCGGAGATGTTCAGGATGTCGGTCATCTCTTTGGTCGTCTTCCCCTCCTTGAGAAGATTGGCGACCTGTATTTCCCGCGGTGTCAGGTCCAGATAAGCTGAGGTCAGCGTGCACAGGAAGGGAGACACGATGTCCCGGAGGTTTCTTTCGATGATCTCGACCTGGGCCAGCTGACTTTCATTGAGCTGGAGGTGCTTCAGATTCTCGATGTGCGGGAGGATCAGTTTCCGGACATTCGCCAGGACCTGCTCTTCCAGCGTTGCCTTGTCCTGCTCCCGGTGCTGGAGCAGGACCTTCAGCGCCGTGTTGGCCTCCTCCAGGGATCGGGACTTCAGCTCCAGCGCCTGCTCCCGCTCCTTGAGCGCCTTTTCCGCCGCCTGGCGCTCCCTCCGTTCGTCGGCTTCCTGGAGCGCCCGCGTCACGACCGATGCGAGGCGTGACAAGCGGCTCTTGAGGACGTAATCCGTCGCTCCCTGTTTGAGGAGGGCGATGGCCGTTTCCTCGCCCAGTGCCCCCGAAACGAATACGAACGGCACGTTCGGGCACTTGTTCACGGCGATCTTCAGCGCCGAGAGGCCGTCGAACTGGGGCAGGGAATAGTCCGAGAGGATGATGTCAGGGGGAAATTGATCGAGTGCTTCGACGAAGGATGGCCGGTCGCACACGCATTTCGACTCGAAGACCGCACCGGCCTCCCGGAGTTCGAACTGGATCAAATCGGCATCCGCCGATACATCTTCCAGGATCAGGATGCGCATGTCTTTACTCATGTTCCATCCTCCACCCTTCCGTAGGAAAATAGCAAGAAGAGGGCAGCTTCGTCAAGGACTGCCCTCTCGGTTCCTGGTGCGACCGCATGGATTCCCCCCGGATCACTTGACCACGATCACGGAGCACTTGGCCCCGCGGACGACTCTTTCGGCGACGCTTCCGAGCAGAAGTTTCTTCAATCCCTTTTTCCCCTGCGAGGCGATGACGATCAGGTCGATCTTCTTCTTCCTCTGTTCGTCGATGATGACCTCCGAAGGATAACCCATTTGCACGTCATATACAACTTCTACCTTCCTGCCGGCCGTTACGGCCGCGGCCTGCTTCGCGAGGCGTTCCCTGGACGTCTTCACCGCCTCTCTTTCCACCTGTTGGAGAAGCGAGGTGTCGATGCAGTAATCCGCACCGCACTGCTGAAACCGCTCGTCGATCACGTGGAGCAGATAAATCTTCGCCCCCTTCTCTTCGGCAATGTCCACGGCCTTCTTCAAGGCCTTGTCGGAAAATGAAGAAAAGTCGGTAGGAACCAGGATTCTCTTCGGCGTAAACATGGTCTTATCTCCTTTCCGGTTCAAGATCACAAGCCGTCCATCCCTTCACCCTCATGACATCTCCCTTTTTTTAAAATAGGAATGGCCGCCGCCTTTGGCAACAGGACGGCGCAGATTTGCCGAGACGCGTCGAGAGCGGGATTGCCGCACTCCGCAGGCGGTGGCAATGCTCTCTCCAGGCGGCGCCGCAATTCACCGGGGAGAAACGCATGCGCTACGTTCTCCTTCAACTTCGTCGAGGATGCCGCCAAGGAAGCACTCCATGCAGCGGCTTACGAGCGGGGCATGGGGATACTGGCCACGAAGCCCTTGCCGGAAACGTTCTTCAGCTTGACCGAAGCCCTTTTTGCGAATAACATCGGAACATCCGCCGTTCGATGACAAGGAGGCGCGGTGAACAGAATCCGAATCCTCAAGGTCGCGTCGAGCCTGCCGTTCCTGATCGTGGCGGGATTGTTCTGCCTCTACCTGATATGCGGCTTTTTCCTCGTCGATCCGCTGGCCCAGAAACTCCTGCCCTGGGTGGGCGAGACCAAACTCGCCAGCCGTCTGAGCGCGCAGCAGGTGAAGTTCAACCCCCTCACGTTCGAAGTCACCGTGGACGGCCTGAAGCTGGCCGAGCGGAACGGCAATCTCCTAGCGGGTTTCGACCGTCTCTACCTCAACATCGGCACCACGGGGCTGTTCCGCTGGGCCTGGCGCATTCAGGATGTCCAGCTTCAACGCCCGCAGGTGGTCTTCGTGTCGCTGCCTGAAGGCAAGTCCAACTGGTCGGCCCTCGCGGACAGGCTCGGTGGGGGCAAGACCGCGGGAAAGAAGGAGCCGGGCGGCGCCACGGCGCGGGTGCTGGTCGATCACATCAAGATCGCCGACGGCGACATCGAGTTCACCGACGCGGCCCGCGAGGGTCCCCCGTTCAAAGCCGCGCTGAAGCCGCTCGGGATCGAGCTCGACGGCCTGTCCACGCTGCTCGATGACCGCGGCAATTACCAGATTGCCGCCCGACTGCCGGAGCAGGGCGGCACGCTGACCCTGAAGGGCGACATCAGCCTGAACCCGCTTTCGTCCAAGGGCGAAATCGCCCTCGCGGGGATCGGGCTCGCGGAGCTGCAGCGCGCCGACAAGGCCCGCCGCAATTTCGAGGTGACATCGGGAACGCTGGCCGCCGGCCTGCGCTATCGCTTCGCCTTGGTGAAAGGCGAGACGGGTTCCGGGGCACCCTCGCTTCAGATCGACGACGCGAATCTCAGCGTCCTGAATTTCGCGCTCGCGCCGCGGGGCGGCGCGCCCCTGCTGGAACTCGCCGAGGCGCGGATCGGCAATGCAAACCTCGATCTGACGCAGCGGCGCGTCGAAGTGGCGAGCGTGAGCCTGACCGGGGGCAAGCTGGCCGCCACCCGCGATGCCGAGGGCGGACTGGACTGGCAGACGCTGTTTGCCGCAGGGAATCGGAGGCCCGACCCCGCGCCCGCGGCCGCTGCGGAAACGGCGCCCGAAAAGGCCGCAGCGGCGCAGCCGTGGAAGATCGGCGTGCGGGAAATCCGGATGTCCGACTGGGCGGCGCGCTTTACGGACCGGGGATTTGCGAAGCCGCTCGTCGTCACCGCCGCGGGTTTCGCGATGACGGCAGCGCTTTCGGGCGAGGCGGGCGCAAAGACGGAGATCGAAGTCGGTCCCGTGAATGCGGCCCTTGGACCGGTCAGGGTGTTGTCCGGAACGGGAGAGGCGGCGGCCCTGCAGCGCGCCGCCCTGGTCGACGCGAAGCTGAGTCTGGCGGCGAACCGTCTCGCCATCGAAGCCGTGGAGTTGAGCGGCCTGCGCACGGCCGTGATCCTGAGCAAGGACAAGACCCTCAACTGGGCGGAGATCCTGAAGAAGGCGCCGGACGCTCCGGTTCCCGCGCCGGCCAAGCGCGCCGCGGTCAATCCGGCCGCAGGGGACAAACCCGGCATGGACGTGCAGCTGGCGCGCTTCAGTCTGGACGGGATCGAGGTCGGCATTGCGGACCGGTCGGCCGGTGAGCCGGTTGTCCTCGACATCACCAGGGGTTTTGCGAGGGCGAAGGACCTCAGCCTCGATCTGAACAGGGCCGTGCCGATTCAGGCCGGCTTCGGCGTCAAGCAGGGCGGCAGCTTCAGCGCCGGCGGCACGATCGTCCCGGCCAAGGCGTCGGGCAGGCTCGACCTCAAACTTACCGGCTTCGCGCTGAAGCCCTTCGATCCCTACGTCAACCGCTTCGCAAAACTGGACCTGAATTCGGGCACGGTCTCCACCAGCGGAAAGCTCGCCTTCGCGCGGGCCGAAAAGGGGACGAAGGTGGATTTCGCCGGAAGCTTCGCGGTGGACAAGCTCGCCCTCACCGAAGAGGAAATCGGTGAGGCGTTCTTCAACTGGGAGAAGCTGTATTCCGACAAGCTGGAGTTCAGTCTGAATCCAAACCGACTGCACATGAACGAGCTCGTGGTGGACAATCCCTTCGCCAAGGTCATCATTTTCGAAGACAAGTCGATCAACCTGAAGCGCATTCTGCGCGGCTCCGGGCCGGCGGGCGATGTGGCGCCCAAGGAACCGGCCACGGCCAAGGCCCCGCCGAAGGCGGAGGCGCCCGATGAGGCCCCCGCGTTTCCCGTCGCCATCGACCGCGTGCGCATTACCAGCGCCGATGCCGAGTTTGCGGACCTCTCCCTGAGGCCGCAGTTCGGAACGAAGATGCACGACCTCAGCGGCGTCGTCACGGGGATCTCCAATGACCGGGCAACGACGGCCCTGGCGGAGCTCGACGGCAAGGTGGACGAATTCGGCCTGGCCCGCATCCGCGGCTCGATCCAGCCCTTCCGGCCGACCGATGCTACGGACATGAGACTGACCTTCCGCAATCTCGAAATGACCAGGCTGACGCCCTATGCGGCGAAATTCGCCGGGCGAAGGGTCGATTCCGGGAAGCTTGCGGTGGATCTCGAATACAAGATCAAACAGCGGCAGCTGGCGGCCGAGAACAAGATCGTCATCGACAGGATCAAGCTCGGCGAGCGGGTCGACAGCCCGGACGCCCTGAATCTTCCGCTCGACCTCGCGATTGCGATCCTGGAGGACACCAACGGCGTCATCGACCTGGATCTGCCGATTTCTGGCAACCTCGACGATCCGGAATTCAGCTACGGCAGGATCGTCTGGAAGGCCTTCGTCAACGTGCTGACCAAGGTGGTGACCGCGCCTTTCCGCGCGCTCGGCAACCTGCTCGGCATCCGTTCCGAGAAGCTCGATGCGGTGGAGTTCGACGCCGGGGTGGCGACCCTGCTGCCGCCCGAGCGGGAGAAGCTCAAGGAGGTGGGCCAGGCGCTCGCCAAGCGGCCCGCGCTGACGCTGTCGATCGCGCCGGCCTATGCCCCGAAGGCCGACACCCGTGCGCTCCAGGAGCTGCGGATTCGGCGCGATGTCGCCGCGCGCATGGAACTGCGCCTGGAGGCAGGCCAGGAACCCGGCCCGGTCGACACCACCAACCCCCGTGCGCAGAGGGCCCTGGAGGACCTGTACGGCGAGCGGTTTGAAAAACAGGGCGGGCTGAAGGCCGTCCGGTCCGAACAGGAGAAGGCCGGCAGCGGTGCGATGCCGCTTCACGCCGAGATCCTGGAGCGCCTGACGGCGCAGATCCCCGTGACCGACGCCGAACTGAACCGGCTGGCGCAGGCGCGCGGCGAAGCGGTGAAACAGGCGCTGGTATCGCTGGGCAAGATGGATGAAGCCAGGATTGCCGTGGGTGCCCCGGTGACGGAAGAGGCGGACGGCAGGGTCGTCCAGAGCAAGATGAACCTGGGGACGGGCAAGTAATCCTCGCCCCGGGACCGCACTTCCGACGAAAGGGGTTCCTGCGGAACGAATGGAAACCGCGCTGTTCAGCGCGCCGATCCTCTTTGCCGGCGCCCTGCTCCAGGGACTGGCCGGCTTCGGCGGCGCGCTCTTCTCCATGCCCCTTCTTCTCCTCTTCGTCGATCCGAAGTGGGCGGCACCCGTCGTCGTGCTCTGCTACACGATCAACCGCATTCCCGCGCTCTTCGTGCTGCGGAAAGACCTCATGTGGGATCATTCGCTGTTGCTGATCGCGGCGGCGGCCCCCGGCGCGTTTCTGGGGACGTACTTCCTCAAGAGCCTGGAGCCGGGAGTGATCATGAAGACCCTGGGGACGGTGCTCGTTCTCTATGCCGCCTACAGGATTTCAGCACCCGGGTTCAGACTGAACTTCTCCAGGATCTGGGCGGTCCCCACGGGCTTTCTGAGCGGCGTCCTCGGCGGCGCCTTCGGGACGGACGGTCCTCCCGTCGTCGTCTATGCGACCCTCAAGCCCTGGAGCAAGGAGCAGGTCATCGGCATGCTCCAGAGCTTCTTCCTATTCGCCAATTTCATCGTCATCGGGAGCTACGGCTATCACGGCCTCCTCGATGCCTCGGTCTTCACCGTTTCCGCGGTTTCAGCCCCCTTCGCCGTCGCCGGCATCTTCCTCGGTCTGAGGATCAACCGCCGCATCCGCCAGCGCCATTTCGAGATCGTCGTCTCCTGCCTGATCGGCATCATGGGGCTTGTCCTCTGGATGCGCTGAAGCGGCGATCCCGCGGATTCCCATGGACGCATCGGGGTGCGGAGTCAACCTTAGGATTCCGAAGGGATCATGCATTGAGGTGCCGCCGCAGAAACGCCACCAGCTGCGGAACAGCGGAGAGACGGGTCTTCCGGTGCCGGCGGTCAAGCGGCGCTGATTCGCCAGCACGCGTCCTGAGCGGGACCCGCCGGGTTCCGGCGCCGTTGCGGCGTGCGTTAAACCGGCCGGAAGCCCTGCCTGCCGGGCTGCACCGTCGTCTTGGGCCAGATTCGATCGACGAGATCGAAGAAGGCCTGCTGGGGGCTGGCTTTCCCGTCGAGGGGCAGCCGGGCGATGGCGGTATGGGGCAGGCCGCCGCTGGTAAAGGCCCCCGGCAATCCGGCCGCCATCAGGTTCACGCCTCTCGGGCTGCGGATCCGGACCCCCAGGCATTCCCGGTTCTCGGAGTCGTGCACGACCTGCGCGACGATGATCGGCCGTTCCGCCAAATCTCCGCGCCGGATGAGGACTTCGGAGATCCAATGATAGAAGTCGAGCTCGTTGCGGTCGTCGCCGGAGACGGGTGTCGGGGACGCGACCTCGTCGTGGGTGAAGAAGTGGGCGGTGTACGGGCGGCCCCGGTTCTCCGAGACGATCCGTTCCGTCAGGATCTGGACCCGTTCATTCAGGGTCCGGTACTCGGCGAGGAACCGCTGCCAGGATTCGTGCGTCTCGAGTTGCTCGGGGCGCTCGATCCCGGCGAGGGCGTTGATAGCGCCCAGGTAGCCGCGGGTGCGGGTGATCATCCGGACGGCGCGGGCGGCCTCGACCGTGCGGTCCGTATTGAACCGGCTATAGAACAGCAGCCATTCGGCGCGATCCTGGCCGGACGCATCCAGACAGCAGCCGACGGCTGTCTGCCAGGCGATCTTGTTGAGGAGCCCTTCGTCGTCGATCAGGACCGAAGCCAGCTCGCCCAGGACCATGGCCGTGGGATACTCGTCGAGCGACAGAGGTGATTTCAGCGTCTGTGGCGAGATGTAAAGCGCATCCAGCTTGGCCGGCGTAACGCGGTCCGACCCGTCCGGCGGATCTTCCAGGAATGTCTCCGAAAGGGCGTGGTTGTTGACGAACGTGATCCGGCATCCGGAGCTCACCTGGACCAGGTGCGACCGGCCCGGTTCGCCCGTGGGAAAGGCGCGGTCCAGGGCGAAGATATGACGCAGCGGGGTCGGCGTCGCCTGCGACTGCCGCACCATGTCCGGGACGACCTTCGACCGGAAGGATTCGTTGAGGTGCCTGATCCGCTTCTCGGCGCCGGGGCAGAGATGTGCGATCAGGCCCTGCAGGATGGCCGCCGAGGCCACGCCGTCCTCGTCGTTGTCCGAGAGGACCAGGACCCGCTCGTTCGGCGCGATCGACCGGATCCGGTCGGCGAATTGCCCGGCGAGCTGACCGAGCCGCTCGCGGTAGATGGCGAGGTCGTGCATGCGCCGCAGCGCGAGGATGTCGGAGGCGGTGGCCAGGTCCACGTTGTACTCATGGGCCACCGTCCAGGCGTCCTCGAAGCCGCGGTTGATCTGGCGGTAGAGGTTTTCCTCTTCGATCTGCCGCTCCCAGAACTGACCGGTGCTGTTCTGGAGCATCTCCGAGAGCGAGACCAGCGTGCCGCCCGGACTCCCCAGGTTGTCCGGGATGACCTCGATGCCGCGCTCCTTCAGAATCCCCTTGGCCTCGACGGTGACCGCGGCGCCCGTCAATTCACAGACCACCCTGACCCGCAGCGACGGCGCGTTGTCGGCGCGGACGGAGCCGGGGATCGCGGTAAGCACCAGGATGTCCGCCTCCGCCTGTTTCAAGGTTTCCGGATCGGGATGGTAATGCAGGTTGGAGTCCTGGCCGTGCGACAGCATCCGGACCACGGGACTGGCCAGGAGGGTGTCGAACCGCTTGCCGGCGTTCTTGTGGGCGATCACGGCCGCCAGTTCCTGGCGCGTGAAGCCGTCGGGGCGCGTCACGGCCCCCCGGCTGTCGCTGACGCCTACGATGGTGGCGCCGCCCAGCACCATGAGATTGGCCACGTTCTTGCCGGCGTTGCCGAAGCCCTCGATGGCGACCGTCAACCCATGCAGCGGATGCTCCGCGCCGGTCATGTGCTTGAGAAGGATATCGAGCGCCATCAGGGCCCCGTGGGCCATGGCTTCGGACCGCAGCTCCGAGCCGCAGACATCGACCGGCTTGCGCGTGACCACGCCCAGTTTCGGCGTGGCGCATTCGTAGCAGAGGGGCAGGGTGAAGAAGATCAGCCGATCCACCGTGGGAATCACGTCACCGGTCTCGGTGACGGCGCGGATGGCGCGTTCGATCACCTCCGTGCGCGCCCGCCGGAAAAGGTCCGGCAGGGAATCGGTCGACCGGTCGCGGGCATCGCAGAGGATATTGACGACGCTCCAGAAGCGGTCTTTGAGCGCTTCGCGCCCCAGACCGGCGGTCGGGGTCAGCGCTGCAAGCGCCTGCCGTTCGTCGGGCGACAGCAGCAGGTCGCTGTGGAACCAGCCCACCGGCAGGGATTGCCCGTCGGGCGTCAGCCGGGCCAGCGCCTGCTCGAGCATGACCCACTGGTTGTCGAGGAGCGTGCGCAGGTACAGTTCCAGCACCTGCGGGTCACTGCACTCGTCGAGACCGCGGGTGGACAGGGCGACGGAAAGCGACCGGAGGATGGGTTCCCGGTGATGGAACAGCCGGTTCTCCTGGCGCTGGGTCTCGCCGGTTCCGAAGAAGAGATCCATCAGCATCCGGTACTGGGCCGGGCTGGGCGACCCCTGCGGGGGAAATTCCTCGATCAGCCGTCGCAGCTTCTCGCGGGAGGACGGCAGAAGGATCTGATGCTCCATCTGCATTTTTGCGGCGGCGCGGGCCAGGGCGCAGGCGGTGGGGACGTAGTCCTTTCGTGCAAGGATTTCCCGCAGCCTCGACGTCATGTCCTCGTCGCCGATAATGATGTCCGGCTCGTCCTCCAGGAGGGCGCGCAGATGCCCTTCCACGACGTTGGTGGAAAGCTGCAGATTCAGCCGCGAGGTCAGCGTGCTGTTGGTTTCGGCCGCGTGCACGATCTTGTCGCAGGCGATCCGGCCGGCCCGTGTCAGCATGGCCGAGGCCTCATTCATCATCCATTCGATGGTTTCCTTGTCGGCGGGGACGGGGTCCTCGCCGTCCCGCAGGAGCGGCTTCAGAAAATAGCGGCCCGTTGCGGGTTCGTATTCGCGGACCGCGCACAGCAGCAGGCCCTCGCTGCCTGCAAAGGGCGCCCCGGTGGCCTGGCTCTTGAGGCTCATGCTCAGGCTTTCGCCGGTCATGTGCTCGCGCATCGCCTGCTTGACGAGTTCTTCCGCCTGGTGCGGTTCGGTCCAGCGGCCTCCGGCAGGCGGCAGCACCTCGACCACGCCGGGCGCGGATTCCAGGAAGTGCTCCCCCTTGCCCAGGAGGTCTTCCGGAAAGACGAGCTTCAGCGCGCCCTTTCCGACCCTTCCCTGGATCAAATGGTAGGTTTCGACGAGGATGAAGCCGCCCCGGTCGGACCGGTTCATGCTCAGGGTTTCGCCCTCGAAGACCGTGTGCCGGATGAAGATCCGGTGCAAGTCCTCCCGGGTCAGCCCGAGGTGCCCGGCCGCGATCCGGATCCGGTCCGCAATGAGCTGGAGCAACGCATTCGAGGACTTCAGGTCCCCGACGATCGTGCGATAGGCGAGGCCGCCGTCGTCGGTCGATCCCGGCGGGACGCCGGCGCGGTCAAGGCGGCTTCCGCCTGCTGCCGCTTGCGGCAACGGCGTCTCGGCGGCGGGCAAACGGTTCACTCGTCTCTTCTCCTTCCTGTCTCGGTCACTCTTCCTGGCCATGGTCGTCCTCATCCGACGGGCGAGCGGTGGATTTTCGATACATTTCGGGTTCCAAGTACAGGACCGGGGAGTCCGAAGTCAAAGGAAATTTCGAGCTTCTCGGGCCGCCCCCCCCGCCCCGGACGGGATCGGGATCCGCGGACGAGGGACCCTGCCGTCCGGGCCGCTCGCCTTGCCTTGCGGGGGGAAGCGGAGCCGACGTCATTCGTCGGCATGCCGGAATACCACGCGGCGGAAGAACCGGATGAGGGCCTGTTTCCGCGCGCGTTCTTCCATCTGACAGGGGATGAGCTTCCGGGGCGGCAATCGCAGCAGCGACATCTCGTATTCCATGACTGCGCCGTAGGCGTTGTTCAGATACCACGCATACAGGAGCCCGAAAAGCAGGCCCGGCGGGAGAAATCCTTCCCGGTCGTTGAGCGTGATCCCGAACGTATCCGGATCGTGCGGGCTCTCGAGCATGCGCGCCAGCCTCAGGTAGGTCCGCAGGTCTGCGTCATCGAGGTAACACCCGCGGTCCCGGACGGGACGCAGACGGATCTCGTAGCGCCGCGCCCCCCAGAGCACTCCGTCTTCCGGGTTCGTCCAGTGCCGGCCTTCCAGGTACCGCCCCAGCAGCGACTCGCCCAGCGCCGTGAGAAGGTTGTCCCGGATCCGTTCCGGATCTCCGCACGCCTGCTCATGGAGCTTCAGCAGGCCGTCGTCGGGATCATAGTATCCGAGGACGTTGTCCCATGCCTGGCTCCTCGTCCACCTGGACGCGGGGATGACCCGCACCCCGCGGAAGAAGTTCAAGTGTTCGGTGCGGATGTCGCGGTTCTCCCAGATCATCTCGTGCATCGTGTCGCGAAGGCCTTTCGGAAAGAACTTCTTTTCCGCCAGCAGCGCGCCCACCTGCCGGTGGTAGGAGCACAGAAGCGGAGCGTCCGCACGGGGACGGCCCGGGGCCCGCGCGGGCGGCGGGTACAGCGGCGGGCGCTTCTGCTTCAGATTCAGCCGCTGGTGAGCGATCAGAACCGCCCGTACCGCCAGGGCGAATTTGCGGGGATCGTGATGGATCACGCCGGCGGCATTCAGCCGCTCCCGGGAATAGACGGTCGCCTCCACGGGGAGGACGCCGAGACTTTCCACCCGGCTCCGGTCGAGATAGATGGGACTCTTGCCCTCCAGGGCATAGTTGCGAAGCACGTCGCCCGGGATGTGCCCCAGGTTGGCGCTCAGCACGACGTCGAACAGCCCCTTCGAACCGCCCGGGACATTGCGATCGTAGGCCTCCACCAAGTCGGATACATGGAAACCCCGATCGCGGCTGCGGAGCGATATGTCGGTCTCCCCCTCCTGAATCCAGAAATTGGCGCCCAGAATCTTCAGGGCCTTCCGGTTCTCTCGGACTGCCCGGACGAGGGCGGGAATCTGCAGGATCGGCATGATGCTCGTGTAGAGGCTGCCGGGCGCGAAAAGAATGAGGTCCGCCTCCCGGATCGCGCGGCAGACGGCGCCGGCCGTCCGCGGGATTCCGCAGTACTCGACGGACACGCCGTCGACCGGCTGCAGGCGGCGGGTCAGTGCCGACTTCCTTTGCCCGCGAACGGCAACCCCGTTGCTGTAGCGCAAGACGAGCTGCCCGGGCGTGGCTGTCGCGGGCTGCAGGCGGCCGGGCGTCACTCCGATGGCGCGGGAGAGCACGCCGATTCCTTTCGCGATTGCGCCCATGCCCGGCGGGCGGTTGCCCGCCTCTTTTTCCCGCGCCTGGAAGATGGCCGCCGTGAGCAGCAGATTTCCCAGGCAGTGACCGCCCGGCGATATCACCGGTCCCGCCCCGCCCGGGGAGACGTATCCGCCCAGGGAGGACAGCAGGCTTGCAAGGGGTCCCGGGCAGTACCTTCGCAGATGCCGGGGAACGACGAGAAGCGGATCGGCGACCAAGCGGGATTCCGTGAAGCCCTTCGGAAAACGGTGATTGAAGATGCGGTGAATGACGCGGATCATCTGCCGGGTCGAGGCATCGTCGAAGCCGTACGTCTTCTGAAGGTTTTCACGCAGGGCCAGGGACAGCATGAGCTTGCGGAAGTCGCCGATCCCGATCATCGGCAGCTCCTGCAGGAGCAGGCCTGTCGAACCTCCGTCGTCCGTCGTGCACACCACGACATCCAGAAGGGGGAATTCCTGCTTCAGGCCGACAAAAGGGCTCTCGGGCCAGTCGTCGAGCTGGGAATTCCCGCCCAGAACCGTGGAGAGGCCCGTTCCACCTCCGAAGGTCACGACCCGTTTCGGGCGGCAGTCAGCGGAAAGAACCTCTTCCGCCAGGCGGGAGAGGGAACTTCCGCAGGGCCCTTCCGGGGTCGTCCGGTTGATGACCATCTCCAGGAGCTGGTCGACGTATCGGCCGATCTGCGATGCTTTCATGCGTTCGGGGGCGTGCCCGCTCAATGGCGGACACGATTCATCCCTATTGTACCGCCTGCGGCCAGAACTTCAAAGCCCGGCCCCGAAGGCGGGGGTTTGAGCCGGCAAGGGTTCCCGTGGCTATTTAGCAAGAATCCTCCGGGATTTCCATCCATAAATCTTCCCAGAAAAATCTTGAAATCGAATGAAATTCATATATTATTCCGATCCTCGGAGGGGAATATGGACATTCGGCCGCGCTGTCATGACAAGGTGATCGCCCTGATTCGAAAGGGCGCTGACATCCCCAATCCCCTGACCATCGATATGGGCGATGAGGTACCGATCGATCGGATATCAGGCAACGGCGTCACGATCTATCCGGGTTGCAGGATCTACGGCAAACAGACCGTCATCTCGGCGGGCTGCAGGATCGGCTATGAAGGTCCCGTCACCATCGACGATTGCCAGCTGGGGCCCAAGGTCGAATTGAAAGGCGGCTATTTCAACAGGTCCGTCTTTCTGGAAAAGGCGAGCATGGGCTCCGGCGCGCAGGTGCGCGAAGGGTGCATCCTCGAGGAAGAGGCCAACGGCGCCCACTGTGTCGGCCTCAAACAGACCATCCTCTTCCCCTTCGTCACGCTCGGCAGCCTGATCAACTTCTGCGATTGTCTGATGGCCGGAGGAACCAGCCGGAAGGACCACAGCGAGGTGGGCAGTTCCTACATTCATTTCAACTTCACGCCGGACGGGGACAAGACCACGGCCTCGTTGTTCGGCGATGTGCCCAGGGGCGTGATGCTGAACCAGCCGGCCATCTTTCTCGGCGGCCAGGGCGGCACCGTTGGGCCCTCACGACTGGGATACGGCAATGTCGTTGCCGCCAGCTCCATCCTGAGAAATGACTACACCGCGGACGGAAAACTGATTGTCGAGGGGCCGCAGTCCGGAAAGACCGTCGATTTCGTGCCCGGGGCCTATCCGAACATCCGCCGTATCGTCGAGAACAACATCCTCTACATCGCGAATCTCATGGCCCTCGAAGCGTGGTACGTCCACGTGAGATGCCCCTTCTTCGATGCGCAGGAATTCGGCGGGCTCGTTTTTTCCGGGCTGCTCGACAAGCTGGCCCTGGCGAAAAAAGAGCGGATCAAGCGTCTGCGGTCGCTGGCGGAAAAGGCAAAGGCTCCCGTGGAGGGCAGGCCGGAAACACCGGGCAGGAGAGAGCTCTTCGCGAAGTTTGCGGAGATCGAGGCGCTCTTCGCAACGGCCGCAGCGGATCGCGCCGTTGAAAAGAACCGCGACGATTTTCTCTCCGCATTTCAGAAGGCAGGGAGAGGAGGGGACGCCGGTTATCTGGCCGTCGTCCAGGGCCTCCCGGCCGATACGTCCCGCAGGGGTACGACATGGCTTCAGGGGATCGTCGATTCCTTCTGCCGGAAGACAGGGGCGATCGTCCCATCGCTGAAACTGTTCGGGAAATGACCTCGATCGAACAATCAGGGGGATCTTCTATGGGGAAGCTGTTCGGCACTGATGGAATCCGGGGAGAGGCGAACCGGTATCCGATGAACGCTGAGATCGCCTTTGCATTGGGACAGGCGGTCGTCTACATCCTGAGAAAGGACCATGCGCACCCGAGGGTGGTCATCGGGAAGGACACCCGCATCTCCGGGTACATGCTCGAGAGTTCCCTTGAAGCGGGGGTCACGTCTATGGGCGGCAACCCCTATCTGCTCGGCGTCCTGCCGACGCCGGGGATCGCTTTCGTCACCCAGAGCATGCGCGCCGACGCGGGGATTGTCATTTCCGCTTCGCACAACCCCTATCAGGACAACGGCATCAAGATCTTCTCCGGCAGCGGCTTCAAGCTCTCCGACGCCCAGGAGGATGCCATCGAAGAACTGATGCTGAGCAATACGCTTCACGGCCTGGTGGCGCCCGTCAAGGATATGGGGCAGGCATTCCGCATGTGGGACGTGCACGGCCGCTACATCGTCTTCCTGAAGCACAGCTTTCCCCGGGATGCATCGATTGAGGGAATGAAGATCGTCCTGGATACCGCCAATGGCGCCACCTACAAGGTCGCCACGGAGGTTTTCTGGGAGCTGGGCGCCGATGTCGATGTCATCCACAATACGCCGAACGGCGTCAACATCAACGACAAGTGCGGTTCGCAGCATACGCAGGACCTGAGGAAAAAGGTTGTTGAAAGCGGCGCGGCCATCGGATTCGCCTTTGACGGTGACGGCGACCGTCTGATCGCCGTAGACGAAAAGGGACGGGAAATAACCGGCGACCAGATCCTGATCATTTGCGCCCGGATGCTCAAGGAGCAGGGCAAGCTGAAGAACGACCTCCTGGTAAGCACCGTCATGAGCAACCTGGGATTGCGCGTCGCCTGCAGGAAGTACGGCTTCAGGCACCATACCGCCAAGGTGGGTGACCGCTATGTCCTGGAGGATATGATGAAGCTGGGCAGCGTGATCGGCGGGGAAGACTCGGGCCACATCATCTTCCTGGACCATCACACCACGGGGGACGGTATCCTCACCGCGCTGCAGCTGCTCGCCGCGATGATCAGGACCGGCAAGCCCCTGTCGGAGCTTGCGAAGACGATGGATACCTATCCGCAGAAACTGATCAACGTGGACGTGAAGAGCAAGCCGGACATCAAGACCGTGCCGCAGATCGTGGCGGCCATCGACAGAATCGAGAAGGAATTGCGGGAGGACGGCCGCGTCCTCGTCCGCTATTCCGGCACGCAGGACATGTGCAGGGTCATGGTCGAGGGGCCCTCCGAGGCGGTGACGGAAAAATACTGCCGGGAGATCGCCGACATCGTGAAAAAAGTCCTCGGCTGACGCCGAGGCAGTCCCTTCACTCGCGGCGGATACGTCGGACTGCCCGGCGAGAACGCCCAACAGCGGGTGACCCACCCCGGAAACTACCGCTGTTTCATGATCCAGGAATTCTTCGGCCTGCTGAAGAAGACCGTCATCGACCGGACGGCCCGGACGTGAACTTCCATGCCGTGCCCCCGGATTCTCCGCCCGTCGCCGCGGTCAGTCGGCCGTCGCGGCACGATACAATCACCGGGACGCCGTCCGTGGAACGTGGTGCCCGGCGGCAGTTGCCAGCGCCTGAATCCATACGTATATTTGTCGTGACGGGAGAGTGACAACTTCGTAAAGGAGATGCCTATGTCAAGAACTTCGCGAATATTCCTGGTTTTGGCGACGGGGCTGCTCTTCGCCGTGGGGGGCTGCGGCGGCTTCGGGATGCAGCAATCGTCCGGTGCGGATCGGGACGTCGACCGTTCCTTCGAGCGTTACGAGTTCCGCCCGGATATGAACTACTATTCCAGCGGCTCCGATGCCTATCCCAATGCGCTGCTGGGCCTCAAGAAGGACTACACCCTGGAGTCCGATCTCTGGAAGAAGGTCGAGAACGCCGAGACGCTCAAGGAGATGGTGTCCGGGATGCAGAAGAAGACCCGCGAGATGATGCTCACCCTCCATGGCTTCCGCATCACGGACAACGAAGGCAGGGAGGTCGGAATCTGGTATTCCATCCTCGATGCCATGCCGCGGTTTGTCATGAAGGGGGAAAAACGCATCCTGATCTACACGCCGGACATTGACACGTACCTGCGCTACGAGGAGGACAACGACAGAAGACGACTGAGGCCGTTCTAGGGCAAGGCAAACGGACCGTCAGGTCCCTGCCCGCGCGCGATCGATCCGGCGGGCAACCCGTCTGCCCTGCAGGGGAATATTGCCGGCGCTACCCCTTGAGCCTTTCATTGAACTCCTGGGGGCTGAACCGGTATTCCTGGGTCCCGTAACACTCCACCGCAAAGGAAGCGCATACGCTGCCCAGCCGGGCACAGGTCTCGATGTCCATCCCCCGGGTCAGCCCGCTGATGAGCCCGCCCCGGTAGGAATCACCGGCGCCTGTGGGATCCTCCACGCTCCTCGGACGAACGGCGGGGATGCTCACATCGCAGCCGTCCGTCAAGACGCGCGACCCCTGGTCTCCAAGGGTGACGATGATTGTCCCGGCCCGTTTCAGCAGGTCTTTCCTGCCGAGCCGGGTCTTGTTCATGATCAAGTCCAGTTCGTAGTCGTTGGATATGAGAATGCGGCACCCGTCGATGGCGTCTGCCAGGTCTTTCGCCTCCAGCATGGGCAGCGACTGTCCCGGGTCGAAGATATAGTCGATGCCCCTGGCCTTGCATTCACGGGGATAGTTCACCATGTCTTCCAGATTGCCGGGAGAAATGATGAGCATTGTGTTGGGGGGATCGAGCCTGTCGAAATCCAGGGAGGAAGAGTATTTCATGGCGCCGGGATTGAAACCGGTGATCTGGTTGTCCGCCATGTCCGTCGTGATGTAGGCGCTGGCAGTGAACTCTTCTTCAATCGTCTTGATGTGTTCCGTGGAAATGCCGTTCTTCTCCAGCCAGGAGAAGTATTTGTGATAGTCCTGGCCGACGGACGCGGAGACGATCGGCTTTTCCCCCATCAAGTTCAGCGCGTAGGCGATGTTGCCTGCCGTTCCGCCGCATCTTTCCTTCATGCCGTTTACCTGGAAACAGACGTTCAGGATATGGATCTTGTCGGGAAGGATGTGGTCCGAGAAGTGCCCGGGAAAATCCATGATCCTGTCATAGGCCAATGACCCGGTAACAACGATGTCCATAGGCTCAGCCCTCAAATCAACTCGAAATCGCCGTCCCGGAAGCAGCGCAGCCATTCGCGTATGTCGGGTTCCGTCGAGGCCAGCGAAGACATTGCCGCATCGTCGGTCATGCGGTCATGGGTGACGATGCAGACGGGCCAGCCGGGAAAGCCCGGCGAGACGCTGCAGTTGTCGTTTATCCGATAGGCAAAGAACTGCTTCTCGCTGCAGGAGACGCTGTACCGTCCGCCGCGGTGCCTGATCCTGATCGTCTGGTTGAGCCAGCCCTTGCTGACGAAAACGCCGACGAATTCCTGCAGGACATCGATCGGCTGCTGTCCGGGAGGGTTTTGCGATGGATGGCCGCTTTTCATGATTCCAGCCTATAACGTCGGAAAATTACAACGCATTGCATGGACCGAGCAAATGACGAGACGTGGATTTCTTAGACTTGCCGCCTGTTGAATGTCAAGGGATATTTGGAGACATTCGTTTCCGCCCTGCAGGAGACGGACCCCTTTCTCCGCTGCCGGCGGGATGATCCCCGGTGAGGAGAGGATGTGATCAAGGCCATCATCGACCCGCGGCTGCAGGGAACCGCATCGCTGCGGGACTCAAATGAACGAAGCGAGGGGCAAAAGGATCAGGAGGATTCCGAAAAAGCGAGAACCGCTTGTGCCGTCTCGTCTTTTAACTGGAGTCTCATCATTGGACAACGCGGCCCATGGGGGTGATCATCCTCACCGTTACCCTGCGACCATTCTTGCGTGCAGACCCAGTAGAATCGACTCAGTACGCGCACAGCAGTGTCTCGCCTGTTCATCCCTCCTCGAAGCCGCCAAATGCAACGGGAGCCGCACGGCCCTTTTTCGTAAGCTATAGTCAGCTCACATGAATGGTCGGTCGCGAGCGGCGAACAGCCGTCCAAAAGCGTCGGGATTCTCTTTTATCTTTCCTCCCAGTCACATGAACTGTGGCTTTCCTTCACATTCCCACGAAACAACGCGATAAAGGCATTGCAGATTCCCGTTAAATGTAGGCTAAGGCCGCTCCGCATCAATGTCAAGCGAATGCACGGACAATGTCAAAATATTTCTTGCCTTACGCAAGGGCTTTCCTTATATTTCCCGTCCTGAAGGGAACGAAGGGAAACCAGATGCCCGTCCACAGAAGACAGATCGCGCAAGTTATTCTGCTTCTTACGGCCGTCATATTCTGCATGACGCCGATCGTTTCCTATTATCAGCCATCCCACAAACTTCACGTACAGAAGGATTTCAGGCTAGAGGCGGCAACCTCGGAAGACGGGCTCGATGCCTCCGTGCAACCGGTTTACAAAATCAAGCCCCTCTCCTCCGAACTCTTTACCCTTAGCGGCATCCGCCTGGATATCAAACGGGCACTTTCCGGCGCATACGCCACGGAAACGGTTTTTCTCCCTCACGAGATCGTTCGCACTGCCCATTACTTCAGGGCGCCACCCTCGTCTCTCCTTTCCTGACGCAGTTCATCTCAGCCTGATCTAGAGAAGTGCCGGCTCAACGGTAGCTTCTGAGTTGCCATTTCTCGCTGGTTTTCGTCGAGGAATCTCTGACCCCCGGCGAAAGGGAAGGAGCCTATTAATGAACAGACGTTTCAAATGGATGGTCGTTTATCTTGTGTTTTCTCTGGTTGCTTTATCATTGAACGGCTGCAGCGATTACCCCTGGGAAGCCGGGATGACGCTGGTCTTGAAGATCGAAACTCCTAGCAATGACGCCACGGTTACTACGCCCACGGTGAAGGTAAGTGGTCGGTTGGTTGGATCTGAAAGCAAGGCAGCGACAGTAAAGATTAATAACATGGATGTGCCTGTTAAGGACGCGACGTTTTCCGCCGATGTTCCACTGACCGAGGGAAAGAATGTCATTAAAATTAGCGCCATGGGAAGTGGTACCAGCCAAGAGAGAGAGGTGAATGTCACCTATGTCCCGAGCAAGAAATAGAATGGCACTCGCGCGCGCCGTTGTTGAAGAAGGATGATACCCGGTGAAGGCGATTGCGGAGACGATGGGCGACCGAGCGCTCAGAACAGTCTCCGGAGGGGCAGGCGTTTCTTCCGCAGGGCCGCTGATGACGTCTAGCTGACAGGCAAAGCCACCTCCGCGGATATCCTCACCGAAAACAGGCGCAAGCTTGCGCCGCTGCAGTCATGCGCGCCGGCAGGCCCGGCCTCTACCAGGCCGTACGCCCGCCGGCGCGCTTTCCATTTCCCCTGACTCGGCAACTCAACAACTCTCTTGGTAGGGTGTATGGCGGGAAGCTGTCGTCAGTGGTGCAGGGGTGAGGACGATGTCAATCGTGCTCCTTAACCTCCGCTGCCAGTTTCTTGCCGAGATCGAAAGCCTCTTTCATGACCTTTTTATTGGATCGGATTTCACCGGCATCGGTAGCGCTCCCATAGACCATCCCGACGATAGGGACTTCCTTGTAGGCATAGGAATCTTGAAAAGTCCTCAAGGCGTTTACGCAGCCGGAATCGAAGGGGTCTTCCCCGCCGTACGCCATGGCAATGGCGATCTTCTTGCCTTTGTACGGATCCTTGCGATACGCCGGCAGCGCATAACATCGTTCCATAAAGATCTTGATCTGCGCTGACATCGTAAAGTTATAGACAGGACTCGCAAGAACCCAAGCATCCGCTTCGAGAAGCTTCCCATAGATCTCCTGCATGCTGTCCTGGATGGAGCAGCCCGTGCTGCCCTTTTTCTTGCAGTGCATGCATGCCCTGCAGGGAGCAATATTCTTGCCGTGCAGAAAAACCATCTCGACTTTCGCCTTTTCAGATTTTGCACCCTTGGCGATCTGATCCGCCAGAACGGCGCTGTTGCCTCTTCTTCTCGGGCTTCCCAAAAGGACCAGGACTTTTTTTGCCATGAAATTCACTCCTGACTTACCACCTTCTCCGCAATCTTGTTTTTAGTCCCCTTCTTTGATATCGAGGATGATTTCAGCCGCGATCTTAGCCGCAACGCCGCACACCTCGGGGCATCCATTCCGAGCATGACCGCCCATATTGTGGAAGGCCTCGGACTCTTCCGGAATGAAGAGCCGGTAAGTCCGCCCGTATCGGATCTTATGAATCTCGGCGCAGATCGTGTGGCCGATCTGCTCCTTGAATCGATCATAGACTTTCGTGGCGACAGCGATGCATTTGCGATACTGGTCTATATCTTCGAGCCTCTCCCTGCCAATCAGCGACCCGATTGTCATAATGGCACCTGTAAGAGCACCGCAAGTTTCCCCGTGCCTGGCCACGCCGCCAGCCAAAGCACTCCCCGCTTTGAAAACTTCTTTGTTTCCCACATTCAATTTTTCCTGCAAAGCTGCAAGAACGGACTGTGTTCACCCTCGATAGATCATGTCATTTTGAAGGGCCAGCTCAAAGACCTCATCAAGAAGTTCCCTCCTGCTCTTCATCATCGTTCCCCATCCTCCTTGTGCTGTCGTTCAGTTCTTGGTGCTGTGACCTTTTTCTGTATTCGGCGCTTTGCCTCCAGCCAAACCTCTGCATACTTTAAAACGTTGTCACGTTTTGCATGATCGGTCAACATTGCAGTTCATTTACGGAACTGCCCTGCCCGTTAACGAACGCCGTGCAGGATGAATGCTTGATACCGCGCACATCCCGATCGATTCTCCGCACTAGGCGATACGTTGTATTGACATCTCATTCTTCAGCGTTTCGCGGTTGAACTGCGGCGTGAAACGGCTGTAGGGGCTGGAGCGGACGTCGCACAGGGCAGTGATGACGTGCCTCTTGCGCAGTTCCACAAAATATTCGGATGGGTGGACCGAATGGCCAATGGTAAAAAGTTCAGGCAGCCCCTCCTTACGAAGCGGGAGATTTTCCATCGATACCGGAATAGGTGGTCGATAACTGTATTTTGCTGAATGTTGAATTCCTTTGCCAGATCTCGATGGTGCAGCCCTGATTGAAACGCTCGCCGATGACGAGGCAGTGGTGCTTGCCGCTTGCTTCATGAGGATCGGGATCGATGGGGGGGTGCCATTGCTACCGGGATCGGGTTCCCGCGTTCAGAGATTGGGTGGGTTTGCCGATGCACTTGGATAATTTCCAAAAAGGCGTCGGCGTATTTCTCCATTTTTCTCTGGCCGACTCCGTGGATTGCCAGAAGCTCCTCCCTGCTGTGGGGCCGAACGCAGGCCATCTCCCGCAGGGTCCGATCATGGAAGATGGCATAAGGCGGCAGGTTTGCCTCATTGGCGAGCGCCTTACGTTTTTTCCGAAGCGCCTCGAACAACTCTGAGTCAAAGGCTGCCATTTCGTCCGTCTGCGCCCCTTGAGCAGTGCTCGGTTTCTTGCCCTGTTCCTTTCGGGGCTCATCTAGCCTGCCGAGAAAAGGTTCCTTCCCTCGCAGGATATCCCAGGCCTTTGGGGTCAGTTTGAGCGATCCATGTTCATACCGATAAAGCAATAGGCCCTTCTGAATCAACTGCCGTGAGAGGTGGCGCCACTGATTTGTGGTGTAATCTTTGCCAATGCCGTAGGTGGAGAGCACCTCGTGACCGAATTTGAGAACCTTCTGAGCTGCTGAACCCCGCAGGACATCGATAATATGGGCTGCACCGAACATCTCGCCCGTACGTTTAACGCAGGAAAGAAACATCTGGGTTGGGATGGTCAGATCGACAAGGGATTTTCCTTCGTTCCCATCGCGGCAGTTGTCGCACATGCCGCACCGCTCAGCTACTTCTGTCTCACCGAAATAGTGTAACAGAGGGACGCGGCGGCAGAGGTCCGTCTCGGCAAATCCCAGAAGCTGGCTCAGGAGGATGTTGGCTACCCGCTGCTCCTCTTCTGTCTTTTGTGCGATGAAGTACCGGATCTTATGCAAATCCCCGTAACTGAAAAGCAGCAGACAGTGGGATTTAAGCCCGTCCCGACCCGCGCGGCCGATCTCTTGGTAGTAGTTCTCGATGCTTCCAGGTAAGTCGTAATGGATAACGAAGCGGACATTGGGCTTGTTTATGCCCATCCCGAAAGCGATGGTTGCCACGATGATCCGAACATCATCGCGCCGGAAGAGCTCCTGGTTTTCTGTACGTTCCTCTTCCGTTAGTCCTGCATGGTATGGACGGACGGCATAACCACGCTGGTCGAGTGCAACGTGGATCTCTTCGGTCTGTCGCCGTGTGGCGCAGTAGATGATTCCCGATTCGTTGGAATACCATTCCAGGATGTCCAGAATCCGATCGAGGGGTTTCTCCTTCGGCACCACCTCCAGAAATAGGTTCGGCCGGTTGAAAGAGCCGACAAATACACTTTGGTTGTCGATCTTCAGGCATTGGCAAATGTCTTCACGAACACGAGGTGTCGCCGTTGCCGTCAGTGCCACGCAGCAGGCGTCGGGGAAGGCAGCGCGAACCTCCGCTAGTTGACGGTACTCGGGTCGAAAATCGTGCCCCCACTGGGAGATGCAGTGCGCCTCATCGACGGCAAGGCAATCCACCTTAAGATCTTTCAAGAGGGCCAGGGTACGTGGTGCCAGTAGGGCCTCCGGTGCCAGGTAGAGGAGCTTGATCTGACCCCCCCGGAGCTTCGCCACGTTTTCGCGGTACTCTGCCGCACTCAATGTACTGTTCAGAAAAAGGGCAGGGACGCCGTACTCTTTGAGCTGGTCTACCTGATCCTTCATCAGGGAGATGAGCGGGGACACAACGATCGTAAGTCCATCAAAGAGCATTCCTGGAATCTGATAACAGAGAGACTTCCCCCCTCCAGTGGGCATCACGACCAAGGCGTCCTTTTTCTGTAGAAGATGGACGATTATCCTTTCCTGAAGGGGCCAAAACTTTTCAAAACCAAAAACGTCTTTGAGTATGGATTGCGCGCGATTCATGCAGTCACGCACTGAAGATGCATAGTCAACGACCTCTCTCCCTAGCCCGTGTAGGGCCGCTTATTATGCCCCCGCAATTCGAACGGCCGAGGACGTTTCATTCTGTGCTCAGTTTACGATATCATCATACCCAACCGCACGTGACTTACATCAAACAAAAACCCCGGCTCTTTTATAAGAATCGGGGCTTTTTTAGACAGTCCATAATGTACGCCAGAATGCTATTCAGGATGAGAGAATTCACCGCCTCTATAAAACTGAGACGTACCTATCATAATATCCATCTGAATTCCATTAGTTCGAGCATATTTGATCTGCTTCTGTCAGTATAGATGTAGGCAAGGTTCGCGTCGGTCACCTGACGGCTGCCATCACAAACACCGCGTTGATCGTCTTGGCGTCTAACTGGGGCGCCACGCAGCAGATGGGAAACGTGAAGACGAGGAACGCCGATGGTTTTACGATCACGTGGACAAAGACAGGATCTCCGACCGGCACGTTGACAGTCGCGTATTCTGCCGAAAGATGAGGAGGATGATTTCGATGTATCGAGTATGCCTGCTGAGAGCGACAGGAAAATTGATCGCAATGCAGGAGGGCGGCAAGGTCGACAGGAGCCCGAGAGAAGAATTCAAAGATGAGGAAGAGTATCAAAAGCACCTTGCGGATTGCGATGCTATCGAAGCGAATCGGCTCGACACCATCAAACAGAACGCGCTCCGCTCCGGTTTCGCCGAGGATGAGATTGAAGCCAAGTGGATGACGGCAGAGGAATGGGCCGCAATCGAGGCGGCGAACCGCGATCCAAACGTGCCGATCAAAGCGAAGCTCACCGAGATAGACCTGAAGTCCATCCGCTCCCTTCGGGACTGGGTTGCAGCACAGCCGGACGCTCCTCAATTCATAAAGGACTATGAAGCTGCTGCAGTCGCGGAGCGTGCAAAGCTGAAATAATCCTGGGGCGGTTTGGGGGCGGAAAGCCTGTTAGAAAAACATTAATTAATTCAATAATAATTGGCGGAAGTGCATGGGAATCGAACCCACCTGAGAGGGTTTTAGCCCCTCACTCC
>DAOSIS010000006.1:0-134505 GCA_035366835.1 Syntrophales bacterium
AACCGTCGACGTCTACCTTGGCAAGGTAGCACTCTACCGCTGAGTTACGCCCGCCCTTGTCAAGAAGCGCGACTATAACAAATGAATTCGTTTTGTCAACACAAAATCGTTTCTTGGGAAGAAAGACTCCATATTTCCTTCACCGATCCTGTCCGGCATTGCCGCTCCGGAGAAGGATTTCGCAGCCTGCTCCGGAAAACCGCGGCCGGTCAACTCCGCTTCCTCTGAAGCCAGTTGCGGTAAAACCCGATGAAGTATTCGATGCCGGAATAGACGGACAGGAAAAGGGCGATATACAGGATGAAGGTGCCCACGACATGGGCGTCGGCGCCGAAGAGCGGGTAATGGATCATGAGTGCCGACAGGGCGAAGATCTGGCACAGCGTCTTGCGTTTGCCGAGGCGGCTCGCCGCAATGACCTGGCCCTCTGCGGCGGCCATGCTCCGGATGCCGTCGACCGCGAAGTCGCGTGCGATAATCACCGCGGCGACCCAGGCGGGAATCCGGCCGATGGGAATCATCAGGATCATCGCCGTGTTCACGATCAACTTGTCGGCGATCGGATCCAGGAGCTTGCCCATGGCCGTGACGATCTGATACTTCCTCGCCAGATACCCGTCCAAGAGGTCGGTAAGCGCCGCAAGGATGAACAGCGCCGCAATGACGAGGCTGCCCGTCGGCCCCGGTGCGGTCAGCAGAAAGAACAGGACCGGGACGATGGCGATCCGCAGCAGCGTGATCGTGTTGGGAAGATTCAGGACCCTGCGACGCCCGGCCGCAACGGCCTGTCCGTTGAATGATCGTTTCATGGATCCCGTCATATCTCCCGCACCGGAATGCCGCAGGTCCTCCTTCAGGAACGGACCTTCTTCCAGTCGTTTGCGAACAGTTCGATTCCCTTGTCGGTGAGGGGGTGCTTGGCCAGCTGCGAAATGACCTTGAAGGGTATCGTCGCAATATGGGCCCCCATCAGGGCGGCGTCGAGTACGTGGCGCGGATGACGTACGCTCGCCACGATCACTTCCGTATCGAACCCGTAATGGTTGAAGATGGTGAGGATCTGAGAAACCAGCTCCATGCCGTCGTGGGCGATGTCGTCCAGCCGCCCCACGAAGGGGCTCACGTACGCCGCTCCCGCCTTGGCCGCCATCAATGCCTGGATGGGGGAAAACACCAGGGTCGCGTTGACGCGGATGCCTTCCCGGGAAAACACCCTCGTCGCCTTCAAACCCTCGGTCGTGAGCGGCACTTTGACCGCCACATTGCTTCCCAGGGCCGCCAGTTTCCTTCCCTCCGCCACCATCCCTTCCGCGTCCGGACTCAGCACTTCCAGGCTCACCGGCCCCTCGACCGCCGCAAGAATTTCGCGGACGACTTCATCGAACCCCTTGCCTTCGCGGGCGATGAGAGACGGGTTCGTGGTGACGCCGTCGACCATCCCCAGTTTGATCCCTTCACGAATCTCAGCAATGTTGGCCGTATCGATAAAGAACTTCATGGTTCCCCCTTCGACGACATTTTCTCCATCTTGAATTTTTCCAGGCAGTCCCGGCTGCAGAAATGAACCGTGCGGCCGTTCACCGACACCTTCAGGGCGCTCCCCTCCGGCACGTAGGTTCCGCAAACCGGGTCTTCCACGAGGTCCTCGCCGCCGGGATTGGGCCGGCCCGGGACGGACGTCCGCCCGGAGGGCCGGAAGAGCGCCCTGCCCACCCGGTACAGCAGGTACAGAACGATGGCTGCAATGACCAGCCGGATCCACATGCCTTACAGCACCTCTACCACGGCATCGTCCTCCAGCCGATCCATGAGCCCGCGGACGGACACGCCGAAAGCCGGGTGAATGACATAGGGGGCGATTTCCGCCAACGGCGCCAGCACGAAGCGCCTCTTATGAAGTTCGGGATGGGGAACGATCAATCCCTCTTCCCGGATCATTTCCTGGCCGTACAGCAGGAGGTCCAGGTCGATGGGCCGCGGTCCGCCCCGGCGGTTCTCCCGGATGCGTCCCATGCCGCTTTCGATCGCGAGCAACGCCGCCAGCAGTTCGCGAGCGGACAGCCCGGTCGCGATTTCCGCCACCGCATTGACGAACCACGGCTGGTCCTCGACGCCGACCGGTTCGGACCGGTACAGGGACGAGCGCCTCACGAGCCGCAGATCGCGGCGGGAAGCGAGAAGATCCATCGCCGCAAGGCAGTTGCCGGCGGGGTCACCCAGGTTGGCGCCGACCCCCACATAGCAGATGACCGTCCTCTGTCCCGCCCCCTGCATCACGTTCCCAAGTCTTTCAGACCGAGGACATCCTGCATGTCGTAGAGGCCCTTCGGCCGGCTCACGACCCACAGGGCGGCCCGGATGGCCCCGCGGGCGAAATTGTCACGGCTGTGGGCCCGATGGATCACTTCCAGGCGTTCGCCCATCCCGCCGAAGATGACGGTGTGCTCACCCACGATGTCGCCGGCGCGCACCGTCTGCAGGCCGATTTCGGGTTTCGTCCGTTCCCCGATCAATCCCCTGCGGGCATAGATTCCGATCTCGTCCAGATCCCTGCCGAGGGCATGGGCCAGGACCCGCGCCATCTTCAGGGCCGTGCCGCTGGGGGCGTCCTTCTTGAGCCGATGGTGCGCCTCGACGATCTCCACGTCGTATTCGTCGCCCAGGATCCGCGCCGCCATGTCCAGGAGCTTGTACATGACGTTGACGCCCACGCTCATGTTCGGCGCCGTCACGCACCGCGTCGCAGGGGCCAGTTCCCGGATCTTCCGTTCTTCTGCCGGCGTGAATCCCGTGCTGCCGATGACGATCGCCCTGCCTGTCCGCGCGGCGATCTCGAGGTGGCGCACCGAGGCCTCGTGGTGTGAAAAATCGATGACGACGTCTCCGTCCGCGATGCACGCCGCGAGGTCCTCCCGGATCACGATCCCCGTCTTCCCGATCCCGGCGCCTTCCCCGGCATCGCGCCCCACAAGGGGATGGCCCGCCTGCTCGGCGGCCCCGCCGATCGAGATGTCGCTGCGCTCCGCCAGGAGGGCGAGAATCCGCCGCCCCATCCGCCCGCCCGCTCCCGTTACCACTGCCTTGATCATACCGGTCTTCCGCACCCTTCGTTTTCCGTCCCGTTCCCGCCCGTCACCGCTTCCCGGCACACAGCAGGCCGTAATCCGTGAGGACCTTCAGCAACTTTTCGTAATTCGCGTCCGACAGCTTCGAAAGCGGCAGTCTCACCTCGTAGTCGATCTTTCCCATCATCGCCAGCGCCGCCTTCACGGGAACCGGATTCGTCTCGATGAACAGGGCGTCGATCAGCGGGCTCATCCGGCGATGGAGCCGGCGGGCCTCTTCGATCTCGCCCGCGGCAAAGGCATCGACCAGCGCCGCCATGTCCGCCGGCGCCACGTTCGATATCACGGAGATGATCCCCTGGCCTCCGATCGACAGCAGCGGAAGCGTGAACAGGTCATCGCCCGACAGCACGTCGAAATCCGCGCCGCAGAGGGAGATCACGTCGTTCATCTGCTTGATGGAGCCCGAGGCCTCCTTGACGCCGACGATGTTCTTGATCTGCGCCAGCCTCGCCAGCGTTTCCGGGGTCATGTTGACGCCCGTTCTCCCGGGGATGTTGTAGATGATGATCGGGATCGGCACCTCCTCGGCGATCTTTCGGAAGTGGCGGTACAGGCCGTCCTGCGAAGGGCGGTTGTAGTACGGGCAGACCATCAGCGCGCCGTCCGCGCCGGCCTCGTAGGCATGCCGCGTCAGTCTCAACGCCTCTTCCGTGCTGTTGGAGCCCGTTCCGGCGATGACGGGCACGCGCTTCCGCGCCGCCGAAATCGCGATCTCGATGACCCGGTCGTGTTCCTCGTGCGACAGGGTTGTCGATTCGCCGGTCGTCCCGCAGGGGGCGATCCCGTCCGTCCCGTTTTCGATCTGGAATTCGATCAATTCCCGCAGGGCGTTCTCGTCCACCTGCCCGTTCTTGAAAGGTGTAACCAGTGCGACTATGGCCCCTCTGAACATACAGCCTCCTATGACTCCTGTCTTCTTTTCCCGTTCCGACGCCCCGGACCGTCCGCCCCCTCCGGCAGGAGGAACGGCGGAATCCGCTCTCCCCTGACGAGATCGGCATAGGTCTCCCGCTCCCGAATCACGTGGAGACGATCCCCCTCGACCAGCACTTCCGCAACCCGCGGCCGGGAATTGTAGTTGGAGGACATGCTGAAACCGTAGGCGCCCGCGCTCATGACGGCAACCAGGTCGCCGCTCTCGAAAGCCGGGATCGTTCTCTTCTTGGCCAGGTAATCCCCCGATTCGCAGATGGGCCCGACGATGTCCGCCTCGATCTGCCTGCCGTTCCCGCGTACGACCGCCTGGATGCGGTGATAGGAATCGTAGAGGCTGGGTCGGATGAGATCGTTCATGCCCGCGTCGACGACGACAAAGTTCTTCTCGCCCGTCGCCTTCGTGTACAGCGCCTTCGTCACCAGGATGCCGGCATTGCCGACGAGCACGCGGCCCGGTTCGAGAATCATCGTACACTCGAGGTCGCGCGCCGTCTCGACGAGGGCGCCTGCATACTCCGACGGATGGGGCGGCGTTTCCTCCCCATAGGTGATGCCCAGGCCGCCGCCGAGGTCGAGGTAGCGGATGGCCATTCCCTCCTCCCGGAGCTGCTTCACCAGGGTCTTCAGGCGCCCGAGCGCGTCGACGAACGGGGAGACCTTGGTCACCTGAGAGCCGATATGGCAGCTGACGCCGATGACGTCCAGATTGGCGAGCCTCGCCGCGCTGCGGTAGGCCTCGATCGCGGCGCCGATATCGATCCCGAATTTGTTCTCCTTGAGGCCGGTCGAGATGTAGGGGTGCGTCTGCGGATCGACGTCGGGGTTGATGCGCAGGGCGATCCCGGCCTTCTTTCCGAGCGTCTTCGCCCGGCCCTGAATCGTCTCGAGTTCGGCGAAGGATTCCACGTTGAACAGAAGGATGCCGCTCGAAAGGGCGTAGTCGATCTCGTCGATCCTCTTGCCCACGCCCGAGTACACGATCTTCCCGGGATCGGCGCCGGCCGTCAGCGCCCGGTACAGTTCCCCGCCGGATACGATGTCGACGCCGCCGCCCTCGCGGACAAAGATCCGCAGGACGGCGATATTGGAATTGGCCTTCGCGGCGAAACAGACGATGTGGGGCTGGCCCGAGAAGGCATCGTCAAAGACCCGGAAGTGCCCCTTCAGGGTTTTGTGGCTGTAAAGATAAAAAGGCGTGCCCACCTGCTCGGCGATGGCCCGGATGGACATGCCCTCGCACCAGAGTTCGTCTCCGTGATACTGAAAATCGTGCATGAAGCTCCCTTTCCTGTCTCTCCTACGGTCCGGGGTTCCGTATCCCCTCGGTTTCCGAAGGACCGCTGCAGATCCCTCCTGCGGTGCAGGCGACGATCCGGTAGCGGTAGACCCGCTCCGGCCGGACGCCGCCGTCCGTAAACTTCATCCTCTCGTCCCCGTCGGCATAGCGGGGATCGCCCCGCCGAATCTCCGCGAGCGCCGAGAAATCCCGCGGGCAGCCCGGGCATTCCGTCACCTGCGGCTCGTCGTGACGGAGGATCTTCCAGAGCTGTGCACGGCCCTTGTCGCCGCTCCGGGCCGACCAGGAAATCACGACGCCTTCTGCGCTCCATTCCGCCCGGAGATCGGATGCCTGCCCGGGCGGAACGACGTTCGCCGGGACGGGGTCTCCCTTCTTGCCGCAGGCCGGAAACATCGCCGCCGCGGCCAGCAGCAGGAAGAACGGCAGCCAGCGCCGCATGTCTCCTCGAGGGTATTTCATGTGCCTTCGATTTCGCGAATCCGACGGCGTATCGTCTCTCCGGCGGTGCCGCCATAAAGCGTTTTCCCGTTCACGGCGCGCGACACATCGAAACAGGCAAGGGCATCCCTGTCGAAGGCCGGCGAAAATTGCCGCAATTCCGAAAGCGTCAGATCCTCGAATCGCCTGCCGCTCCGCGCGCAGGAACCGACCAGCCTTCCGACGATGCCGTGCGCCTCCCGGAAGGGGACACCCTTCCGCACCAGGTAATCCGCAACCTCCGTGGCCGTCGAAAAGCCGCCGCCCGCCGCCTGCTTCATCCGCGCGCGGCGGAATTTCAGGCCCTGAACCATGGGAGGGAGGATCGCCAGGCAAGCCCGCACCGTGTCCACGGTATCGAAGAGGCATTCCTTGTCTTCCTGAAGGTCGCGGTTATAGGTCAGGGGGAGCCCCTTCATCACCGTCAGCATCGCCATGAGGTTGCCGTAGACGCGGCCCGTCTTCCCGCGGACCAGTTCGGCGACGTCGGGGTTCTTCTTCTGCGGCATGAGGCTGCTGCCCGTCGCGAAGGCGTCCGGGATCTCCACGAAACCGAATTCCTCGGTCGACCAGAGGATCAAGTCCTCGCAGAGGCGGCTCCAATGCATGCCCGCCAGCGCCGCGGCGGAGAGAAATTCCGCGAGAAAATCCCTGTCCGAGACGGCGTCCATGCTGTTCGCGCTGATCGCCGGGAACTTCAGCAGCCGCGCCGTATAGGCCCGGTCCAGGGGCAGCGACGTCCCGGCCAGCGCCGCCGATCCGAGGGGCATCACGTTCAACCGCCTCCGGCAGTCCCGGAAACGCCCCTCATCGCGGTCCAGCATCTCCCAGAAGGCGAGGAAATAGTGCGCCAGCGACACGGGTTGGGCCCTTTGCAGGTGCGTATAGCCGGGGATCACGGTCCCGATCTCCTTCTTGGCGATCGAAACGAGGGTTTTCTTGAAGACGCGGAGCCCCTTGAGGATGTCGTCGATTTCGTCCCTCAGGTACAGGCGGACATCGAGGGCGACCTGGTCGTTCCGGCTGCGGCCCGTGTGCAGTTTCCCGCCGGCGGGACCGATGCGTTCCATCAGCGCCCGCTCGACGGCCATGTGGATGTCCTCGTCTTCGGGCCGGAAAGCGAAGACGCCGCGATCGATCTCGTCCTCGATCGCGAGGAGCCCCTCCTCGATCGCCGCCGCCGCCTGCCGGTCGATAATGCGACGGCGGGCAAGCATCCGCGCGTGGGCGATGCTCCCGCGGATGTCGCAACGGTAGAGCCGCCGGTCGACCGGCAGCGACGTGGTGAACGCCTCCACCCGGGGATCCGTCTCTTCCCCGAAGCGTCCGGCCCATGCCTTGCGGCTCTTCCGCAGCGGCCCCTCCGCCGCTTCAACCTTCTTTCGCACCGTTCTCACCTCGCAGGACGACGCCGACGGAGTTCACTTCCCCTTGCCGAGCCCGGCCAGCAAGCCCTGGATCCTCAGGCGCAGCGCATTGAGCCGGATAAATCCCGTCGCGTCCTTCTGATCGTAGACCTTCTCCTTCTCGAAGGTGGCGAATTCCTCGCTGTACAGGGAATTCGGGGACTTGCGGCCCGCGACGACGGAGCTGCCCTTGTAGAGCTTCATGCGCGCCGTACCGCAGACGTTTTCCTGCGTCTTGTCGATCAGCTTCTGGAGCGCCAGCCGTTCCGGGGCATACCAGAAACCGTTGTAGACCAGCTGCGCGTACTTCGGGATCAGGGAATCCCTCAGCAGCATCACCTCACGGTCCATCGTGATCGATTCCACGGCGCGGTGCGCCCCCCACAGGACCGTGCAGCCCGGCGTCTCGTAAACGCCGCGCGACTTCATGCCCACGAACCGGTTTTCCACCATGTCGACGCGGCCGATGCCGTTCACGCCCGCCAGCTTGTTCAGGCGGTCGAGGATCGCCGCGGGTTTCATGGGGTTGCCGTCCAGCGCGACGGCATTGCCCCTGTCGAACTCGATCTCCACGTAGGTCGGCCGGTCCGGCGCCGCCTCCGGCGAAACGGTGAGGACGAAGATGTCCTCCGGGGCCTCGCTCCAGGGATCCTCCAGGATACCGCCCTCATGGGAGATGTGCATGATGTTCCGGTCGCTGCTGTAAGGCTTCTTCTTCGTCAGGCCGATGGGAATTCCGTGCTTCTCCGCGTAGTCGATCATGGACTCGCGGGAATCGAAGGTCCATTTCTCGTCCCGCCAAGGCGAGATGATGCGGATCTCCGGATTCAGGGCCAGGTAGGTCAGCTCGAACCGGCACTGGTCGTTCCCCTTTCCCGTCGCCCCGTGCGACACGGCGTCGGCGTTCTCCTGCCGCGCGATTTCGATCTGGCGCTTGGCGATGAGCGGCCGGGCCAGCGACGTCCCCATCATGTAGGTGCCTTCGTAGATGGCGTTCGCACGCATGGCCGGAAAAATGAAGTCCCGCACGAACTCTTCGCGGAGGTCCTCGATGAAGATCTTGCTCGCCCCCGTCTTGATGGCCTTTTCCTCCAGACCGTCGAGCTCCTCCTTCTGGCCGATGTCCGCCACGAAGGCGACGATTTCGCACCGGTAGGTTTCCTTCAGCCACTTGACGATGACGGAGGTGTCCAGACCTCCCGAATAGGCCAGCACGACCTTCCTGATATCGCTCACAGACATGTCCTCCTTAGAGTAGTAATTCCAGGATCGCCTTCTGAACGTGCAGGCGATTCTCCGCTTGATCGATGACGACCGACTGCCGCCCGTCGAGAACCTCCGGGGCGATCTCCTCGCCCCGATGGGCGGGAAGGCAGTGCATGACCAAGGCGTCCTCCTTCGCATGCCGCATCAGGGATTCGCTGACCTGATAGGGGCGGAAGACCCGCAGCCGCTCCTCGCGCTCGGATTCCTGGCCCATGCTCGCCCACACGTCCGTATAGACGACGTCGGCGCCCGCGACCGCCTCTACAGGCTCGCGGTAGAGACGGATCCTGCCCTCGGCTTCGGCAACGCCGCGCCGGAGGATGTCCGCATTCGGCTCGTAGCCCTTGGGACAGGCGATTGCCAGCCGGAACGGAAGCCTCGTGGCGGCGTTCACCCAGGAATTGGCGACGTTGTTTCCGTCGCCGATATAGGCGATCTTGAGCCCCTCGCAGGTTCCCTTCTTCTCGATGATCGTGAAAAGATCGCTCAATATCTGGCACGGGTGCAACAGGTCTGTCAAACCATTTATGACGGGAATGTCGGCATGGCGCGCCAGATCCTCGACGACGCTCTGCGCATACGTCCGGATCATGATCCCGTTGAGGTATCGCGACATGATGCGGGCGGCGTCGGCGATGCTCTCCCCCCGGCTGAACTGCGTGTCGCGCGAGCTCAGGAAAAGGGCGAGGCCCCCCAGTTGGTACATGCCCACCTCGAAGGAGATCCGGGTCCGCGTCGAATGCTTGTCGAAGATCATGCCCAGAGACTTCCCCTTCAGGGACGTATGGCAGACCCCCTGCCGCAGGATCTTCTTCAGCTGCGCGGCGCGCTGAAAAATGAGCTGAAAATCTTCGCCGGCAAGATCGTGTTCGTCGATGAGATCCTTTTTCATCTAGTCCATCACCCCGTGAACGATGTCCACCGCCCGGTCGACCTCGGCTTCCCCGATGACAAGCGGCGGCGCAAAACGCAGGACGTTGCCGTCCGTACAGTTGAGAAGCAGACCCCTTTCCAGGCAGCGCTGGACGATTTCCGCGCCTTCAATGGACAGCTCCAGGCCGATCAGGAGTCCCCTGCCGCGCACGGCGCGGACGGTCTTCGCATGCTTTGCAGCCAGCCTCTGCAGCCGCTCCAGGAAATACGCGCCGATCCGTCGGCAGTTTGAAAGGACGCCCTCGCGCTGGATCGTCTCGAAGGTCGCGACGGCTGCGGCCATGGCCAGCGGATTGCCGCCGAATGTGGAGGCGTGGCTTCCCGGTACGAAGGCGGACGCGACCTCGGCCGTCGCCAGGACCGCCCCCGACGGCACGCCGTTGGCCAGTCCCTTGGCCAGGGTCATGATGTCCGGCTTGATCCCCGTGGTCTCATGGGCGCAGAACGTGCCCGTCCGGCCCATCCCCGTCTGCACCTCGTCCAGGATCAGAAGGATCCCGTGGCGGTCGCAGATCCTCCTCGCCTCGGCGAGATACCCTTCCGCCGGGATGCGGACGCCCTTCTCCCCCTGGATCGGCTCCAGCATGACGGCGTAGGTTTCCCTGGTAATCGCCTTTTCCAGGGCCCCCGGGTCATTGTAGGGAACGTACCGGAAGCCCTCCGGCAGCGGCTCGAACCCCGCCTGAAATTTCGTCTGCGCCGTCGCGGTCACGGTGGCGAGCGTGCGGCCGTGAAAGGAGCCTTCCATCGTGATCAGTTCCCGCTTGTGCGCTCCCATCTTCGCGTGTGCATATTTGCGGGCGAGTTTGATCGCCCCTTCGTTCGCCTCGGCGCCGCTGTTGCAGAAGAAGACCTTGTCGGCGAAGGTGTTCTCCACGAGCAGCTGCGCCATTCGGATCTGCGGGGCGATGTGATACAGGTTCGAGACGTGCAGAAGCTCCCCGGCCTGCGTCCGGATCGCCTCCACGACGGCCGGATGGCAGTGTCCGAGGTTGCAGACGGCGATCCCGGCGATGAAATCCAGGTATTCCCGGCCGTCGACGTCCCACACGCGCGCGCCCTCGCCGCGGACGAGAACGATGGGAAAGCGCTTGTACGTGTTCATGATGTACTGCTCCGATCGGGCGATTTCGGTTTCGGTCTTCGTTGGCATCTTGTCTTCCTCCATCTCCGGGAAACGGATTCTTCCGCTGTTGTCTACAGGACGATCTCGGTGCCGATGCCGCGGTCCGTGAAGATCTCCAGCAGCATCGTATGCTTCAGCCGGCCGTCGACGATGTGGGCCTTCTGAACGCCGCCCTTCAGGGCCTTCAGGCAGCATTTCACCTTGGGAAACATCCCTCCCTGAACGGTTCCGTCCTCGATCAGACGGAGGGCGCCCGCATTGTCCATCGTGTGGATGAGGTTCTGATCCCGGTCCATCACCCCGGGGACGTCCGTCAGCAGGACCAGCTTCTCCGCCTTGAGCGCGGCCGCGACTTCGCCGGCGACGACATCGGCGTTGATGTTGTACGTTTCGCCCGCGTCCCCCGTGCCCGTGGGCGCGATGACGGGGATGAAGCCGTCCCTGGTAAGCGCGGTGATGAGGTCCGCGTTGATCGTCCTCACCTTGCCGACGAGCCCCAGATCGATGATCTCCGGAGGCGTATCCTTCGCCTTTTCCTCCGTCAGCAGGTACTTCTCCGCGCGGATCAGGTTCCCGTCCTTGCCGCTCAGTCCGACGGCCCGCCCCCCCTGGTGGTTGATCAGGCCGACGATTTCCTTGTTCACCTTCCCCACCAGCACCATTTCGACGATGTCCATCGTCTCCTCGTCCGTCACCCGCATGCCCTGGACGAATTTCGACTCCTTCCCCAGCTTCTTCAGAAACGACCCGATCTGCGGGCCGCCGCCGTGCACGACGACGGGGTTGATGCCGATGTACTTCATCAGGACAACGTCCCGCGCAAAACAGGTCTTCAGGTCCTCGTCGACCATGGCGTGACCGCCGTACTTGATGACGAGCGTCTTGTTGAAGAACCGCCGGATATAGGGCAGGGCCTCCAGCAGGATTTCCGCGCGTTCCACGTACTTCTTCACGTCTTCCATTTCCCGCTCCTTCAAGCGTCGATCCTTCCCGGCCGCATCCCGGGAGTCCGTTGAAGATGTCCGGTCCGCAGGGGCGCTTTGGAGATGTTCCAGGCCGCCCGGACTTTTTCTGCAACCGTTACAGGATGTAACGGCTCAGGTCCTCGTCCTCGACGATATCCTCCAGCTGCCGTCGCACGAAATTCGCATCGATGACCACCTCCTGCCCCTTCATGTCCGGGGCGTCGAAGGAGATGTCCTCCAGCAGGCTCTCCATGATCGTGTACAGGCGCCGCGCGCCGATATTCTCCGCCCGCTCGTTGACGACGGCGGCGACCTCCGCGATCTCCTCGATCGCGTCGTCGGTGAACACCAGTTTCACCCCTTCCGTCGCCATCATCTCCACGTACTGCTTCACCAGCGCGTTGTGCGGTTCCGTGAGGATCCGCACGAACTCCTCCCTGCCCAGCGAGTCCAGTTCCACGCGGATCGGAAAGCGGCCCTGAAGCTCCGGGATCAGGTCCGAGGGCTTCGAGGAGCTGAAGGCGCCGGCAGCGATGAACAGGATGTGATCCGTCTTCACCATGCCGTACTTCGTATTGATGTTCGATCCCTCGACGATCGGGAGCAGATCCCGCTGAACACCCTCCCGGGAGACGTCCGGCCCCTGCGTCGCCCCGCTGCCGACGATCTTGTCGATCTCGTCGAGGAAGATGATCCCGGAATCCTCCACGCGCTCTACCGCGACCTTCTTGACCTTGTCCATGTCCACGAGCCGCTGGGCCTCCTCCTGCATCAGGATCTCGATCGCCTCCGGCACCGTGAGCTTCCGCACCTTCTTCTTCTGGGGGAAGATGCTCCCGAGCATGTCCCGCAGATTGGACCCCAGGTCTTCCGCACCGCCCGCCGCCAGGATCTCGACCATCGGGCCTGTCCGGCTCTCGGTCACCTCGACCTCCACCGTCCGGTTGTCCAGTTTTCCCGCCAGCAGCAGTGCCCTCAGCTTGTCCCGGGTCGTCTCCTGGGCGCCGGCGGCCGCTTCCGGCGCCGGTGCGGCCCCATCCTGGGAACCCGCCGGGCGCTGACCGGCGCGGGAAGGAAAGAGGAGGTCCAGGACCCGCTCCCGGGCGAGCTGCGCCGCCTTCGCCTGGACCTTCTGCTGCTCCTCGGCCTTCACCATGTTCACGGAGAGTTCCACGAGGTCGCGGATCATGGATTCGACGTCCCGTCCGACATATCCGACTTCCGTGAACTTGGAGGCCTCGATCTTGAGAAACGGAGAATTGTCCAGCTTGGAAAGCCGCCGCGCGATCTCCGTCTTGCCCACGCCCGTCGGGCCGATCATGATGATGTTCTTGGGCAGGATTTCTTCAGCCATCTCCGGCGAGACGTTCTGGCGACGCCAGCGGCTGCGCAGGGCGATGGCGACGGCCCGCTTGGCGTCCGCCTGTCCGATGATGTACTGATCCAGTTTTTCGACGATTCGATTGGGCGTCAATTCCGCCGATGACATACGACATCTTCTTTCTTCCGGTTCGCTCCGGTCACTCGTTCTCCCCGCCGGCATCCTCGGGAGAGGTGTCCATCTCCTCGACCGTGATGTGATCGTTCGTATAGATGCAAATCTCCGAGGCGATCCTGACGGCCTCCATGGCGATCTCCTTTGCGCTGAGCGCCGAATAGCGCACCATCGCCCTCGCCGCCGCCAGCGCGTAGGGCCCCCCCGATCCGATCGCGAGGACGTTGTCGTCCGACTCGATCACATCGCCGTTGCCGGAGATGATCAGGAAGTGATCCCGGCTCACCGCGATCATCAGCGCCTCCAGATGACGCAGCACGCGGTCCGTCCGCCAGTCCTTCGTCAGTTCGACGGCGGCGCGGATCAGGTTGCCCTTGTACTGCTCCAGTTTCTGGTCGAAACGGTCGAAGAGGGTGAAGGCATCCGCCGTCGCCCCGGAAAAGCCCACGATGACCTGATTCTGGTAGAGCCTGCGGACCTTCCTCGCCCCGTGCTTCATCACGGTGACGTCCAGCGTGACCTGGCCGTCCCCTGCGACCGTGACTTTCCCCTTGTGCCTTACGGCGACGATCGTCGTGCCATGAATCTTCATGTTCCGCTCCCTGCCTTCTCCGGCTCCGCCCCGTCCTCCGGCCTCTTTGCCCTCGGGTGAGCCCGGTCGTAGACTTCCATCAGGCGGCTGATGCCCACGGACGTATATTTCTGCGTCGTCGACAGGCTCTTGTGCCCCAGCATCTCCTGGATGGCCCTCAGATCGGCGCCGGCGTCCAGAAGATGCGTGGCGAACGAATGCCGCAGCGTGTGGGGGCTGACATTCCGGACAATGCCGCTGCGGCGCACCGCCTTCCGGAGGATGCGGTCCACATCCCGCTGCGCGAGGCGCACACCCGACTTCGAAAGAAACACCGGCGCTTCGCCCAGGTCAGGACGCCCGCGCTGCAGCTCCGACCGCCGCTCCAGATACTCCCGGACTGCCGCCAACGCGCTCGAACCGGCGGGCACGATCCGTTCCCTGCGGCCCTTGCCCCGGACTTTCACCAGGTCCTGCGAAAAATCGATGTCCTCCAGATTCAGCCCCGTCAATTCGCTCAGGCGTATGCCCGTCGTATAGAACAGTTCGGTCAACGCCCGGTTTCTGAGGCCCAGCACGTCTTCGCCGAAGGGCACCGACAGGAGCTTCAGGACTTCGTCCACCGACAGGACGGACGGCACGTGCTTCTCCCCTTTCGGCGCCTGCACCGATTCGGCGGGATTGACATCGATCCGGCCCCGGCGCAGGAGAAAGCGGAAGAAGCTCCTCAGTGCCGCCATCTTCCGCCCGATCGTCACCTTTTTCATTTTCGCGCGGTACAGCGACGCCAGGAAGGACCGGATGACCACCGGGTCGACCTTGCCCCACCCCTCCTCTCCGGCGCCTTCCGGCATCATTCCTGCGGCGGAGGCGAAATCCCGGAACTGGCACAAATCGCCCAGGTAGGCGCCGACGGTATGGGGGGAGACATTCTTCTCCACCGTCAGATACCGCTCAAATTCCCTGATGTGACTGTCCAGCGGCCCCTTCACGGCACGCTCCCGAAAAAACAACGGCCACGACGGCATGCGCGGCTTCGGACAGCATCGGCCTTCGCCCTCGTGGCTCGCACCCGCAGAAACGGGCGATTACATTTTGTACTTTCCGAAGTCTTCCGGAGACAGGTTCTCCAGGAACTCCGAAAGCTTTTCTTCCTTGAGTTTGTCCAGGTCCTTCTTGGACGCGAAATCAACATTCCGCGATTTTTCGATCACCTTTTCATCGACGTAGATCGGAGCCGCCGCACGCAGGGCCAGGGCGATCGCATCGCTGGGCCGCGAGTCGATGTTCGACTCCTTTCCGTCCCTGCGCAGATAAATCCGTGCGAAGAAGGTATTGTTCTTCAGATCGTTGATCTCGATCCGCAGGATCTCGACCTCCAGGGCCTTCAGCGTCTCGTGGAGCAGGTCGTGCGTCATGGGCCGGGAAAAGGTCACCTTCTCGATCTGGGTCGCAATGGCGCTCGCCTCGAACAGCCCGATCCAGATGGGGATGGCCTTCTTTTCCTCCATGTCCTTGAGAATCACGATCGGGGTGTTGGTCATCGGGTCAAGCGTCAGCCCCGACACCTTCATTTCGATCATCATCAGGCTATCCCTCCCCCTCCAGTTCCCCTCGCAGCGAATGCAGGTAGGTCTCCCGGATGCCCACGGTCACGGTCCTGCCGACCAGGCTGTTTCCTCCGGGAAAATTCACGATCCGGTTGCACGAAGTTCTGCCCGTCATGTCCTGCCGCGAATTCCTGCTGAGGCCTTCTACAAGCACTTCAACGCGCTTCCCCCGAAGACGCCGGTTCCGTTCCGCCGTATGCGCATCCTGAAGCTTCTGAAGACGGTGCAGGCGTTCCCGTTTCACGCCCTCTTCCACTTTTCCGGGCAAGGATACGGCAGCCGTTTCCTCCCGCTCCGAATAGCGGAAGGAGAAGAGCCCGTCGAACTTCACCGCCTCCATCAATTCCAGCGTCTTCCGGAAGTCTTCCTCCGTCTCCCCCGGGAATCCGACGATCATGTCCGACGTCACGGCGATGTCGGGCCTCGTCTCCCGGAGCCTGCGCACCTTCTCCCGATAGTCCGTCGCCGTGTACCCCCGGTTCATCCGTTCGAGCACGGGGTCCGAGCCCGCCTGGACGGGGAGGTGGATATGGGCGCAGAGCTTCTCGACCGTCCCGAAACACCCGATCAGTCCGTCCGACAGGTCCTTGGGGTGGGACGTCGTGAAGCGGATCCGCTTGATTCCATCCACGGCGGCGACGGCCCGGATCAGGGCGGGAAAACTCGCCCCGTTCCCGATGGTCCGCCCGTAGGAGTTGACGTTCTGTCCGAGAAGCGTCACCTCCTTCACGCCCGATTCCGCGAGAAACCGGATTTCCCCGACGATGTCGTCGAGTCCGCGGCTTCTCTCCCTTCCGCGGACGTAGGGAACCACACAGTAGGCGCAGTAATTGTCGCAGCCCTGCATGATCGTGACGAAGGCGCCGACGGATCCTTTCTTCGGCCGGGCCCGGACGCCGATCGACGCCACGCAGTCCCGGAAGGCCGTTTCCGCGATCCTTCCCTTCTTCTCCTCCAGCCGGCCGATCAGCACGGGCAATTGATCGATGTTGTGCGTTCCGACGACCAGATCCACCTCCGGGATCCGGTCGAAAATCCGCGGCCCCATCTGCTGGGAGACGCAGCCCGTCACTCCCAGGATCAGACCGGGTTTCCCTCTCTTGAACGAAGCGTAGCGGCCCAGCTGGCTGAATGCCTTCTGATCGGCCTTCTCCCGGATGCTGCAGGTGTTGAGGAGAATGACATCCGCCCGCCTGGGGTCCTCCGTCTGCGCGTAGCCGTTCTCGCCCAGCAGGGCGATCATCTGCTCCGAATCGTGGACGTTCATCTGGCAGCCGAACGTCCGGACATAGACATGTCTTTTTTTCAATCCTTTCAACATCCTAACGCATCGATTCTGTTGAGGAACGTTATTACTAATATAGGGGCCCGGGATAGTCAACGGTTTTTTTGCAAATGCAAAGGGCGGGAAAACCCCGCCCCTTCATCGGCTGCCGCAACAGCAAATCCTTCTGCGCCCGCCACAAGCCCCTTCAGGAGATCTTCTTGATCCGGTTCCGTTCGTCCAGGAGAATATTCTTCGGCTTCCATTCTCCGATCTCGCGATCGTCGACCGTCACATAGGAAGCGATGATGACGAGATCGCCTTTGGAGACCTTCCGAGCCGCCGCGCCGTTCAGGCAGATCGTGCCCGCGCCCCGTCCGCCCCGGATCGCATAGGTCGAAAAACGCTCTCCGTTGGAGACGTCGTAGATGTCCACCCTTTCATAAGGGAGGATATCCGCCTCCTCGAGAAGGGACTCGTCGATGGAGACGCTGCCTTCGTAATTCAGGTCCGCGTCCGTCACCGTAGCCCGGTGCAGCTTGGATTTCAGCATGGTCCTCTGCATGATCTCGCCTTTCTCTTGATCCCTTTTCAACAGTCTGCCCGTATCGGCAGATCCTCGCCCAACACGTGGTTGTCGATCAGCCTCGTCTTCCCCACCCACACCGCCAGCGCCAGGACCGATTCACGCTCGATGCGTTCCACGTCCTGCATCGTCTGGGTGTCGCAGATCCGGGCATAGTCGATCTTCACAAAGGGGTGGCCCTCGATGAAGCGCCTCACCTCCGCCTCGATCTTCCGTGCGTCCCGCTCGCCCGCCGCGTACCTGCTCTCGGCCAGAAGCAGCGACCGGCTCAGGGACAGCGCCGAGGCGCGTTCCTCTTTCTTGAGGTAAACATTGCGGGAGCTCATCGCGAGGCCGTCCGGTTCCCGCGTCGTCGGCATCCCGACCACCTCGATGTCGAGATTCAGGTCCCTGACCATGCGCCGGATCGTCACCAGTTGCTGGAAGTCCTTCCGGCCAAAAACCGTCACGTGCGGTTTGACGATGTTGAAAAGCTTCGTACAGACCGTCGCGACGCCGCGAAAAAAGTTGGGCCGCGAGAGGCCGCAGAGGTTCTCCGTCACCCCGCCGACGAGGACGTACGTCGCGTATCCCTCCGGATACATCTCACGATGGGAGGGCGCATAGATCACATCGACGCCGACGCCTTCGGCCATCGCGCGGTCACGCTCGAAGTTCCGCGGGTACTGTTCGAAATCCTCGGTCGGGCCGAACTGCGTGGGGTTCACGTAGATGCTGACGACGAGTACGCCTCCCCGCCTCCGGCCGATGCGCATGAGATCGAGATGACCTTCGTGGAAGTAGCCCATCGTCGGCACGAAGGCGACCGTCTTGCCCTGCAGGCGGACCGATTCCGAAAACTGCTGCATTTCCCTTGCCGTCTCGATGATCTTCATCACCCGCCTCTTCGGGCCGACAAAAAAAGCCCCCCGCGCAGAACGGGAGGCTTGATGGCAATCGTCGCTTCTGTCCCTTTCCTCTCCCGTCCCGGTCCCTTCCGGGATCCAAGCGGTGAGCAGCCCTATAGCAGAACCGACAGGCCCTTGTCAAGAAGATCGAAAACTTTAAAAACAAAACCGGAGGCCCCTTCCGCTTAAACCTGACACGAACATCTTGACGTTACCGTCCTGCCTCGCACCAAAAAATTTGACTTTGAACCCCGGGGCCGCAGGTGCTAGAATAGCTTCCAGTTCGAACAATCTATCCATTTCGCAGGGAGGATCGACATGCTGAAAAGATTCCGGATACCGGCCCTGGCCATTTCCGTGGCCTTCTACATCGTCCTCTTCATGAGCTTTCCGGCCGCAGCCGGGCTGATCCCTTCGGTGCCCTCCTCGGCCGAGATCGCCGACAAGACCCGGGGAGCGGAGATCGACAAGGTCCAGAAGGTTCTGGAGATGCAGATCGTGATCGACAAGCTCGAGGCGTACGGCCTCTCCGCCGATGAAGTGAAGGCGAAGTTGCAGGGCATGTCGGACGACCAGCTCCACATGATGGCCCAGGCCTCGGACCGCGTCCTGGCGGGCGGCGACGGGCTCGGGCTGGTCATCGGTATTCTGATCGTCGTGCTTCTGATCATTGTGATCATGAAGCTTCTCGACAAGCAGATCATCATCAAGTGAAACCGGCGCCTTGAACCGTTTCCTGCTCTGTCTCGTCCTGGCTTTCGGCGCCGGGCCGTCTCATCTCATCCCCGGTGTCCCCTTCGTGATGCAGGACTCGCAGTACTGCGGTCCTGCATCCCTTTCGTCGGTGCTGTCCCATTACGGCGATCCCCTGGATCAAAAGACGATCGGGAAGGCCGTGTACTCCCCCAAGCTGCAGGGCGCCCTGATCACCGACCTGGAAAACTACGCACGGGGAAGGGGATTCGAGACGAAACTCGGCCGCGGCCGGCCGGCGGACATCAAGGATTTCGTATCCGCGGGCAGGCCGGTGATCGTTCTTGTCGATCTCGGGTTCTGGGTGGTGTCGAAGCCGCATTACCTGGTCGTTTACGGTTACGACGAAAAGGGGTTCCTGGCCCACAACGGGTTCGAGGCGGCCCAACTCTACCCCTACGGGGAATTCGAAGAGATATGGGAAAAGGCGGGCAACAGCTATCTCCTGGTCTATCGATAGGGATTCTGATTCTCTTGATCGTTCCCCTGCTGTCTTCCTGCGCCGTGCCCAAGATCATCGTGCTGGAAGACAAGCTCACGGCGGAGCAGCACAACGACCTCGGCTACGTCTACGAGCAGAAGGGGCTCTTCGATCTGGCCGAAAAGGAGTATCTGCTGGCCCTCAAGAAACGGAAAGACTGGCACGTCCCCTATTTCAACCTCGGGAACCTCGCCTTCAGGACAGGACGCTACGCGAAATCGGAGGATTTCTTCCGATCGGCCCTGGAGCACGACCCGGGCAATGCGGACGCCATGAACAACCTGGCGAACGCCCTTCTCCGGCAGGACAAGCTTCCCGAGGCCCGGTCCTGGATCGAAAAGGCGCTGCAGATCCGGCGTGCGGACGCCTATCTGGACACCTTGAAGAAAATCCGTGAAAAGGAAACCGTGCCGGGTGCGACCCCCTAGGATCGCGCCCTCTCCGCCGGTGCGGCGCACGGGAGAGACGCAGGAGCCGGGCAGGTCCGAACTGCGGAATATGGAACGCTGCGACGACGCGCGTCGATTGCGCAGCAAAAAAGGCATTGACATCGGAGCCGGTCCGTTATGTAACATACGCCGTCCGGGTGACGGCTGGAAGCCTCAAGAGACAGGTCTCCCGGACCAGCAAGGCGGTTCCGGGTATCGTTGATGGCAAAATTGACTCTGGCGGAGTGGCTGGCGCGGCGGGAAAAGGATCGGCGTTTCCTTGAAAACGTCCGGGCGTTGAAGCGCATCCCCGCCTCCGCAGGCGAGTTCCGCCCCTTTCCCGAATGGATCCATCCGGCCCTTCTTCAGGTCCACGCCCGGCGCGGCATCGAGAGGCTTTACAGCCACCAGGCCGATGCCGTCGATCTCGTGCGCAAGGGCCGGGACGTCGTCCTCATCACCCCGACGGCGAGCGGCAAGACGCTCTGCTACAACCTCCCCGTGCTTCAGCGCATCCTGGAGGAACCCGAGACGCGGGCCCTCTACCTCTTTCCGACAAAGGCCCTCGCCCAGGACCAGATGCACGAGATCCACGGCCTCATCACGGATCTTCAAGCCGACATCAAGACCTGCACCTACGACGGCGACACCCCCGACGACGCCCGCCAGGCGGTCCGCAAACAGGGGAACGTCATCGTCACCAACCCCGACATGCTTCACGCCGGGATCCTGCCCCACCACACCAAATGGCAGAAGCTCTTCACGAACCTCCGCTACGTCGTCATCGACGAACTGCACGTCTACCGGGGGGTCTTCGGATCGCACTTCACCAACGTCATGCGCCGCCTGCAGCGGGTCTGCCGATTCTACGGCTGCAATCCCGTCTTCATCTGCTGCTCCGCGACGGTCGCGAACCCGAAGGAGCATGCCGAGCGGGTCCTGGAGAGGCCCTTCACCCTCATCGACCGGAGCGGCGCCCCCAGGGCCGCGAAAACCTTCATCCTGTACAACCCCCCGATCGTCAACCGCGAGCTGGGCATACGCCAGTCGGCCCTCACCCCGGCACGCAAGATTGCCACGGAACTGATCGAAAACGGGATTCAGACGATCGTTTTCGCGACGAGCCGCCTGAACGTCGAAATCCTCACGAAGTACCTGAAGGACCGCTTCGCGAAGGGCGCCCCCGGTTCCGACCGCCTTGTCAGCGGCTACCGCGGCGGGTATCTCCCGAACCTCCGCCGGGAGATCGAGGCGGGGCTCCGCAGCCGCGAGGTGATGGGCGTCGTCAGCACGAACGCCCTGGAGCTGGGGATCGACATCGGCAACCTCGAGGCCTGCCTTCTCGCCGGCTATCCGGGATCCATCGCCAGCACCTGGCAGCAGGCGGGCCGCGCCGGCCGCCGGGCGGGCGAAAGCCTCGCGCTCCTTATCGCCCGCAGCACGCCGATGGACCAGTTCATCGTGGAGCACCCGGAGTACTTCTTTTCCCGTTCCCCGGAGCATTGCCGGATCAATCCGGACAATCTGCTGATCCTGCTCCATCACATCAAGAGCGCCGCCTTCGAGCTGCCCTTCGAGCGGGGCGAGCGTTTCGGCGGGGAGGACCTGGGGGAACTCCTCGCCTATCTCGAGGAGAAGGGCGTCCTGCACAACGTGGAGGACCGCTGGCACTGGGCGGCGGAGAGCTATCCCGCCGACGAGGTGAGCCTGCGGAGCATCAATCCGGAGAACGTCGTGGTGGTCGACACGACCGACGCGGGCGACCACCGCGTCATCGCCGAGGTGGACTGGGACAGCGCCTTCACGACGATTCACCAGGACGCGATCTACATGCTCGCCTCCCAGCAGTACCACGTCGACGCCCTGGATCTGGAACGCAAGAAAGCCTATGTGCGGAGGGTGGACGTCGATTACTACACGGACGCCATGACCTACACGAACGTCCGGGTCATCGACGCCTTCGACAAGCGGCGGGAGGCGCCGGCCATCGTCGAACACGGCGAGGTCCAGGTGGTGCGCAAGGTCGTCGGGTACAAGAAGGTCAAATTCTACACCTCCGAGAATCTCGGTTACGGCGACGTAAACCTCCCCGAAAAGGACATGCACACGACGAGCTACTGGTTCACGGTGCCGCGCGACGCGCTGCGGTCGCTCCCCCACTCGCAGGCCGAGATCGTCGACGGCCTGTCGGGCCTCGCCTACTGCCTCCACCATCTGGCGGCGATGTTCCTGATGGCCGACATCCGGGATCTCGACGCCTGCATCGGCGACAAGAGCGGAGAGTGGTTCGTCCGCTTCGGCGCGGGAGGCCGGTCGATCACGGCCGCCCCCGCATCCGGGACCCCGTCCGCGGCCGTCGGAATCGACGCCTTCGATCCGACGCTGTTTCTGTTCGATGCCTATCCGGGCGGCATCGGCTTTTCGGACCTGCTCTTCGCCGAGCATCGCCGTCTGCTGGCCTCGGCGAAGCGCCTCATCCGGACCTGCCCGTGCAGCCACGGCTGTCCGAGCTGCGTCGGGCCGACCCTCGAAGTGGGCCCGGCGGCCAAGCAGGTCGCCCTCGACATCCTCGGCGTCCTGAACGTGGAATCCTGAAAGGTTGTCAAAAAAGCGGATCATGAACCTGCGCGACCGCCTTCGGTCACTGACCGGCGAGAAAGAAACCGGGGCGACGGCCTCCCGGCAGAAGGAAGGGCTCGCAGAACTCCGGAAACGCATCGAAGCGATCATGGAGCGCCGCCCGGCGCGGCGGACGTTCGCCCCGGGGCGGACCGGCCGCGTTCGCGGGGCCATCGAAGGCGGAGAAGAAGTCGCGAATGCCCACGGACGCTGCATCGTTCTCTCCCGCCGCATCGAGGGCTCCTCGCTGCACGGCCGACGAGCGGTCCGGGAATTCGCCTCCATGGACATGAAGGCGGCCGCCCTGCTCGCCAACCGCGCCGACCTCGGAAGCCTCTCCTGGCAGGACGGCCTCTTCCTCGACACGGAAACGACGGGGCTCGCCGGCGGAACCGGCACCGTCGCCTTTCTCGTGGGGTTGGGCTGGTTCGAAGGCGAGGCCTTCGAGAGCCGTCAGATCTTTCTGCGCGACTTCGGCGACGAGCGGGCGGCGCTGGCCGTCCTGAAGGAATACGCCCACGGCCGCAGTTTCCTCGTCTCCTTCAACGGCAAGGCCTTCGACGTCGGTCTCCTGTCCGCGCGCTTCATCATGAATCGCCTGGGCGATCCCCTTGCGGCGCTCCCGCACCTGGATCTCCTCCACCCGGCCCGCAGGCTGCTGGGCCACCGCCTCGAGAACTCCCGGCTGACCACGATGGAGGAGAGGGTCCTCGGCCTCATGCGGGACCATGACGTGCCCGGAAGTGAAATCCCGCAGCGGTACTTCGATTGGCTCCGCTGCGGCGATCCGCTCCTTCTGCGCGACGTCTTCCAGCACAACCGCCTGGATGTGATCTCCCTGGCGGCCCTGGCGTCGCATCTGTCCGGGATCCTGCGTCCCGAAACGGCGTGCGGCCCTTCCGAGCCGGGAGACCGCCTTGCCGCGGCGAGACTGCTGCACCTGCGCGGGGACCGGGATTCCGCCGTCGTCACGCTCGGTTCCCTGGTCCGGTCGGATTGCGCCTCCGTCCGGGGGGAGGCTCGTCGGCATCTGGCGCTGATTCTCAAGAAGGAAGGCCGCTGGGAAGAGGCGGCCGGCCTGTGGGAGGACATGATCGCATCGGATCCGGATGATCGTTTTGCCCTTGAAGAACTGGCAAAGATATGCGAGCATCGCCGCCGTGACTGGCAGCGGGCGGCCGATCTTACCGAGCAGGCCCTGCGGTCGTCTCCGCCTCCCTCTCCGGGAGAGCGCGACGCACTTCAGCACCGTCTCGCCCGCCTTTCGCGCCTGCTGCAGAGGGGCTGAAGAGAGGCACGGTGGAACGATCCCGGCGTTTTTATTCGGGGATTGACAAGCGAGGTCAGGATGGATAAGTTACCGAAAAATAAAAATGAGGAGCAGAACTCCTTGGCCACGACTTATTACAAATGCAAGAAATCCGGGCAGTGGATCACCGCGGAATGTGAAGATCTGACCTGCGAGTGGAGGCTCAAGAATCCCGCCTTCCACAACTGCACGTGGGTTGCCTGCAACTTCGGGCCGTTCACCCTTGAGGAAGTGGGGGAGATGATGGGTGTGACGAGGGAAAGGATCCGGCAGATCGAAGCCAAGGCCCTCAAAAAGCTTCAGCACAAGAAACGCAGAGACCAGTTGCGGGATTTTGCGTCGCCGGACAGCGACTGGGACAGCATCTGACGGCGTTGCGCCGCGGTCTGAACGGACCGCGGGCGCCCCTTCGCTATTCTTTTTTCCTCCGCTTCAATTCCGCGAGAAATTCCTGCATGTGCAGCTTGCGCTCCGGCCGCGAGAAGAGGAGCGCGCACATATCGTATTCGAAATCCAGCATGGCGCTTTTGTCCATCCGCGGGGCGACATCGGAGATCTTTTTCACGGCCTCGAGAGCCCTCGGCGAACGCTTCGCCAGCTCCGCCGCCATGATCTCGGCCTCGGCCATGAAGCGCTCGGGCGGGGCGACCTTGTTCACGAGCCCGATCCGCAGGGCCTCCTTGGCGCCGATCGGCTCCCCGAGCATGGCGATCTCCTTGGCCTTTGCCGTTCCCACGCGGTTCCTCAAGGGGGTGAACAGGGGGTTCAGGCCGAATTTCAGCTCCGGATGGCCGAAGATGGCCGCTTCGGATGCGATGATCCAGTCGCAGATGACGGCCAGGTTGAAGCCCCCGCCCAGGGCGATGCCGCCGACCCCGGCGATCACCGGCTTTTTGAAGGTGAAGATCTTTTTCAGGCAGTTCGCAACGGATTTGAAGTAGTCGTCGATCCGGTCTTCGGAGAGGGCCGCCATCTCCTTGACGTCCATCCCCGCGGAAAAGATCATCTTTCCCCCCGTGAGGATGACGGCACGAACCCCTGCATCCCCCTCGAGGCGGACAAACGCCGACTCCAGCCCCGAATGCATCGCGGCGGAAAGGGCATTCATCTCCCGCGGGCGGTCCATGGTCACGACGGCAAAACCGTTCTTCTTTTCCACCCGGATGATCTGGGTTTCCGAAGCCCCGCTCATATCGGCTCCATCATCGGACACCGGTTCCGACCTCACCTGCCGACGTACAGATACTGGATCTCCGCCACCGCCGCCTCGCCCTTCCGGATTTCGGAGACCAGAAGCGAAAAGGCCTGCTGACTCAGGTATTCCCACAGGTGAACGGCCTTCTTTTCCGGATAGACGGGTTCCGGCGTCCCGGGGATGCCCGCCAGTTTCCCTGCGAGCCGAACGGCATGGCCGAGATCGCCGAGCTCGTCCACGATCTTCATCTTCCGGGCCTGCCGCCCGGAGAAGATGCGCCCGTCGGCGATCTTCTTCAATTCCTCTTTGGAGATCCTGCGGTTCTGCGATACGACGTCGAGGAACTGGTCATAGATGTCATCCACGAGGGATTGCATCAGGGCGCGCTCTTCGGCCGTCATCTCCCGCACGGGGGAGCCGATGTCCTTGTACTTGCCGCTCTTCACCACCGACGATTTCAGGCCGATCTTCTTCAGCAGCTCCTCGGCGTTGGGGAAATGCATGACCGCCGAGATGCTCCCCGTGATCGTGCCGGGATTGGCCACGATCCTGTCGGCCGCGCAGGCGATCAGGTAACCGCCGGAAGCGGCCACCGACCCCATCGAGGCGACGATCTTCTTTTGCTTTTTGATTCGCAGAAGGGCTTCGTAGATTTCCTGCGCCGGCGCCACTCCACCGCCGGGGGAATCGATTCTCAGGACGAGCGCTTTGATCCGGTCGTCTTTTCCGAAATCGTCGATCTGTCCGACGACCTCGCGGGCGTCGCGGATGATCCCGTCGACCTCCACGATTCCGACCTTGTCGCCCGCCGCAAAGGACCGGCCGTCCCGTCCGAAACGGGACATTGCGTATACGGCAGCGAAGAAGAGGGCCCCGATGAGGAGAAGGAGGACAAGTCCGAAAACAATCGGATGCCTTCTCATGACGCGCTACGCATCCTTTCCGTCGTCCGTGTCCACGATCCTGACGTCCGCCAGCGCCTTGCTCAGATTGGAGCCCAGGTTCTCCCTGTTGTTGATGTACTGGTGGCTGGGAGCCTGGGAAGACGCCTCGGGAGGCGTTTCAAAGTCCTTGATGCTCAGCCGGATCTTCCGGTTCCTCTGGTCGACGCTCTTCACGGCCGCCGAAACGGTGTCACCGATGCTGTAGATCTCGGACGTGGACTTGACCCGCTTGTGGCTCACCTCGGAAATGTGGACAAGCCCCTCGATCCCCTCTTCGATCTCCACGAAGATGCCGAAGTCGGTGACATTCGTCACCTTGCCCGTCACGACGGATCCGGGAGGATACCGCAACGCCACCTCGTCCCACGGGTTCTTCTCGATCTGCTTGATGCCGAGCGAAAACTTCTCGTTCTCCACATCGATGTTCAGGACCATGGTCTCCACTTCCTGGCCCTTCTTGAAGAGTTCGGAGGGGTGCTTCAGGCGGTGCTTCCAGGAAATGTCGGAAAGATGGACAAGGCCGTCGATTCCGTCTTCCACGCCGACAAAAATGCCGAAGTTGGTGATGTTCCGCACCACACCCTTGATGATGGTGCCTTCCGGATACTTCTGTTTGATGGTCTCCCAAGGATTGGGCGTCGTCTGCTTGAGTCCCAGAGAGATGCGCTTGGCATCGGGATTGACATCGAGGATCATCACGTCGATCTCCTGCCCCAGGGACAGCACCTTCGACGGATGCTTGATTTCCCGCGTCCAGAACATTTCGGAGATATGGATCAGGCCCTCGACGCCCGGCTCGAGTTCTACGAAGACACCGTAATCCGTGAGGTTGACCACCTTGCCCCTGATGACGGAACCCACCGAGAATTTCTCCCGGATATGCTCCCAGGGGTTCTCGGTCAGTTGCTTCAATCCCAGAGCGACCCTTTCCTTCTCGCGGTCGAACGAGAGAACCTTGACCTTGATCCTGTCGCCCTTGCTGAAATGATCGGCGGGGCGGGTCACCCTTCCCCAGCTGATGTCCGTCACGTGAAGCAGCCCGTCGATGCCGCCGAGATCGATGAACAGGCCGTAATCGGTGATGTTCTTGATGACGCCTTCCATGACCTTGCCCTCTTCGATCGTGGCGAGGGTCTTGGTCTTTTCGGCTTCCCGCTCCTTTTCCAGGATCGCGCGGCGGGAAAGGACGACGTTGCTTCTCTTGCGGTCGTACTTGAGGATGTTGAAGGAGAACGACTGACCGATATACCGGTCGAGGTCTCTCACGGGGCGGACATCCACCTGCGAACCGGGGAGGAAGGCGATGATGCCGACATCGACGGAAAGGCCGCCCTTGACCCGCTCGACGACCGTTCCCTTGACCGGGAGATTCTGTTCGTACGCGTTCTTGATGTCTTCCCAGATCTTGATCTTGGCGGCCTTTTCGCGGGAGAGAACGAGATTGCCGTCCGAATCCCTCCGGTCAACCAGGACTTCGACCGCATCGCCGACCTGAACGGTACAATTCCCCGCCTCGTCCCTCATCTCACGCGCGGGGATGTAGCCTTCCGTCTTCCAGCCCACATCGACCATGATGACGTCCGGCCCGACCTGGACGACCCTGCCGACGACGATGGACCCCATCTGCAGGCTCTGCAGGCTCTGTTCGTAGAGCTCCTGGAACCCCGCATCCTTCGTCTCCGCCGTCTGCCCGCCCTTGTCTTCCGCCGGATCACCGGCCGTTTTCTCTGTGAGAGTTTGTTCGGGTGTACCCTGCTCGCCGCTTGCCATCAAGTCCTTCCCCCCAGCAAATGATTTATGGAACTCTTTTCCGGTGAACGTCGACTAACATACTGATCGGGAAATATCAAGCAAATTGAAGCCCTCCGGTGCCTGGCGCAGCTCCCATCCGCTCCGGATCAACGGGAATCGGCATCCGCTCGCGCGGCACCTCTGAAACGCCGTCATGCGGGGCCTTTCCTGCGCCGTTCGACTTCATCCAGCATCCGCTGCAGGACCTGGTCGATGCCCAGCGCCGTGGTGTCGATGACGACGGCATCCCCTGGAATTCTCAGCGGCGCCGCTGCCCGCTCGCTGTCCTGGCGGTCCCGCAAAGCCAGATCGCTCCCGATGCGCGAGAGATCGGCTGCCATTCCTTTTCCGACAAGCTCCCTGAAGCGCCTCTGGATGCGCACTTCAGGGGATGCTTCCAGATAGAATTTCACATCCGCGTTCGGGAACACCACCGTTCCCATGTCCCGGCCCTCGGCCACGATGCCGCCCCCTTCCCCCGCCTTCCGCTGCACCGGAAGAAGGGCCTTTCGTACGGCGGGGACTGCGGAAATCCGCGAAGCCGCGAGTCCGACTTCCTCCGTCCGGATGAGGTCCGATACGTCTTCCCGTCCGGCGAAGGTGCGTACCCGGCCGTTCACCCGCCTCACCGATATCCGGCTGCGGCGGCAGAGGTCGGCCAGCGCGTCCTCGTCATCCTGCTTCGTTCCCTCCTGAATCGCCCGCCAGGCGAGGGCGCGGTAGAGGGCGCCGGTATCGAGGTACAGGCAGGAGAGCCTCTCGGCCAGGAGCCTGCTGACGGTGCTTTTTCCGGAGCCGGCCGGGCCGTCGATCGTGATGACCGGTCCTCTTTCAGGCCCGCTTCCGGCGGCCTCTGCAGCTTGCTCGATCCTCTTGCGCAGCCTGGCCGCGGCAGGGCCGTCCTTCCGCCACACGAGGCAGCTGTCGACGACGGCCGACGCCCGCTCCGCGATCTGCCGGGGCGACGCGCCGAGCTTTCGCTTCCGCTTGCGGCTGAGGAACGACCAGCTTCCCTGAACCGCCGCCGACCCCACGGCGAGAAGAAGATTCGTCAGGTGAAGGCAGCCCTTCGTCCTGCCCAGCCTGCGCAGGACTTCAGCCGTGAAACCGTGCACCAGGCGCAGCCCCTCGAGGCGCTTGGCCGCCTCACAGGCTTCGAGGCATTCCGGGAAGGGATGCACTGGCATTGCAGCGCGGATGGAGACAATCTCGAGGGCCGGAACGGCAAGGGTCATCCGTACCGTCATGTGGTGAACGGTTCCGGGCGGGAGATCGACTCCTGTGGAGGATGAAATGACCGGACAGAGACGCTCGTCCCGGAGACTCCCCTCGACGAGGATCTCATCCTGTCCGATTTCAAAGGTGGAAACCGCGATGTTCCGGCTGTGAAGAAGATCCTTCCCCTTCAAAAACAGGCCGCCTTCCGCAACATTTTGGGCCTCTATAGCACATCCCTGCGCACAATCACAAGAGACGGCGGACAGGCGCCCCTTGAAGCCGTCCTTGCTTCGCCGGCTCAAAAACGTTAGGATGGACGCCATCATTCCCGTGAGGAGATCGACGTGCCGGTTTTTCCCCGCACAAAATCCGTTTTCCTGTCAGGGATTCTCGCCCTGGCCATCATTTTTTGCACCGCTGCGCCGGCGCCGGCGGACTTCACCTTCGAGGACGAGAAGAAACTGGGCAAGGAGTTCTACGAGAAACTCGAAAAGAACAAACTGATCATCCACGATCCGAAAGTCGACCGCTACATCTCCGCGATCGGCAACGACATCGTCCAGCAGAGCGCCGCCTCGATGTTCGAATTCCGCTTCAGCGTCATCGACAGCGGCGCCGTCAACGCCTTCGCGACGCCCGGCGGCTACGTGTATCTCAACCGGGGGCTGATCACCCTCGTAGAGGACGAGAGCGAACTGGCGGGCGTGCTCGCCCATGAAATCGCCCACGTCAACGCCCGCCACATCGCCGATATCATCTCCAAGTCGCAGAAAGTCAGCATCGCGACGCTGGCCGCGGTGCTCGCCGGGTCCTTCCTCGGCGGCGGCGACGCGTCCGCCGCCGTGACCAGCTTCTCCGTCGCCGCCGCGACCAGCATGAACCTCCACTACAGCCGCCAGCACGAAGAGGAGGCCGACCGCATCGGGATGTCCTATCTTGCGGACACCGGATACGACCCCCAGGGAATGCTGGATTTTCTCCGGATCATGCGGCGGTACGAGTTCTATTCCAACTCCGTTCCCTCCTATTTTCTCACCCACCCCGGCACCGACGAACGGATCCGCTACCTCGACGGGCTGGTCCAGACGACCTACACCCGAAAAGGCAAGGACAGCATCGTGGGGCACCTGAAGCGAATCCAGGTCTCGCTCCTGCTTCGCAGCCGGAATGCGGAGGCCGTCGTCAAGGAGCTCGCCGAGGAATTGAAGAAGACGCCCAATGACGTCGATGTCCTCTACGGCCTCGCCGTCGCGCAGGAGCGAACCGGCGCGGTTGCGGCGTCCCTGGAGAATTTTCATCGCGCCCTTCAGCTGGCCCCGAAGGACGAAGACATCGTCCGGGAACTGGGCATCACCTGCTTCAAGAGCGGCAGGACCCAGGAGGCCGTCACCTACCTGCGCCAAGCGCTGTCTCTCGACGAAGACAACCCCCAGACGCTTCTGTACCTGGGCAGGGCGTACTCGGCCCTGGGCGACCATGAGGCGGCGATCGCCCTCTACGCGCGCCTCGATGTGCGGGAGATCGAGGACCCCGAGCTTCTGTACAACATGGCCGTCGCCTACGGAAAGACGGGGAAACTCGTCGAATCGCACTACTATTTCGGGCTGCATTTCAAGAAGAAAAACAGGCGGGACACTTCCCTCTTTCATTTCAAGGAGGCCCTGAAGCTCGTATCCAAGGAAAGCGACTGGGGTCAGCGCATCGCCAAGGAGATCGAAGACCTCTCCAAGGCGAGGCGCGAAGAGCCCGCCGCTCCCTCCCGGGGACCGCTCGGCAGATGACCCATGGTCCAGGTCCACGCCCTGTCTGAAGATCTTTTGTCCCTGTTGAATTCGGAAGCCTACCTGAGGGCGGCATGGGAGACGGCCGTCGGCTCCCGCCACCGCGTATCATGGAGCGCCTATCGGCGGGTGAAAAGCGAGCGGCAGGCCGGCTGAAAAACGCCTTCCGTGGAGGAACGGGATCAGATCCCGTCCGTGTCGAGCTGTTGCGGCGCGAGGGCCCTGCGGGCGTAGTCCAGGTGAATCCTCTTCTCCATGAAAAAGGCGAAGAGGTCCGGGTCGATGTGACCGTCCTCGACCATGCCGGTCAGAATCTCGAGCGCCTCGGACAGCGTCTTGCCCTTTTTGTAGGGCCGGTCCTTCGCCGTCAATGCCTCGAAAATGTCGGCCAGCGCCAGGATCCGCGTCTGGAGCGGAAGCTGGTCGCCCTTGAGCCCCAGGGGATAGCCCGTTCCGTTGAGATGTTCGTGGTGACCGGAGGCAAAATCGGGGATCCTGCTGAGCTTTTTTGGAAAGGGAAGCTGCGACAGGATCTTGGCCGTCACGACGGCATGATTGTTGACGATATCCCGCTCCTCGTCGGTCAGCGTGCCCTTCGGGATGCTCAGGTTCCGGACTTCATCCTCGTTGATCGCGGGCCGCGGCCGGCCGTTCTCTTCCCAGGATCGGCTTGCGATCCCCTGCAGACGCCTGATCCGTTCTTCCGACATCGCTTCGCCGCCCCGGTTGACGTCGTCCAGAAAGCGGCAGTCCTCGTTCATCGTCCGTGAAAAACGCTGCTGCTCCTCTGCCAGCGCTTCCGGAAGCGCAAGCCTTTTCGAAAGGAGATATTCCTTCATCACGGCGATTTCGTGGTCCCGCCGGATCACCTCCAGCCGGGTTTTCAGGAGATCGATCCGGTCATGGACGGTTTCCAGCTTGGTCGCCTTGTCGACAATATGCTCGGGTGTCGTGATCTTCCCCACGTCGTGGAGCCAGGCGGCGATGCGCAGCTCCTGGAGTTCGTTCTTGCTGAAGGAGATGTTCGCGAAGGGGCCGCTGTCGGCGGCATTGATCTTCGCCGCCAGATCCATCGCAATCTCCACGACGCGCCGGACATGACCTCCCGTGTAGGGCGATTTCTCGTCGATCGCGGTCGCGATCGTACGGACATAGGCCTCCAGAAGGTTCTCCAGGTCGTGAATGAGCCGGTTGTTGGTCAGGGCAACCGCCGCCTGGGACGCAAGGGATTCGGTAATCTCCTGGCTTTCCTGTGAAAAGAAGACCGTTTCTCCATCCGCCGCCTTTCGGGCGTTGAGAAGCTGGAGAACGCCGATGATGTCGTTCTCATGATTCCGCAGGGGGACGACCAGCATGGACTTCGAACGATAGCCCGTCTCCGCATCGAAGGCCCGTGTCCCCTGGAAGTTGAAGCCCTCCGCATCGTAGACGTCGAGGATGTTGACGGTCTTCCCGGACAGGGCGACGAACGCGGACACGTTGGCGTGATTCGGCGTCCCGTCGGCGTTGAACAGCGCCACAGGCGGCCAGGTGATCCGTCCGCCCGTTCCCCCCATGCGCAGCCCCAAGGAGTCGGTCCGGACAAAGGCGAATTGAAGCTCCCGCTCCGAATCGGCGGTAAGATAGAGGGTCCCCCCGTCGGCGTTCGTGAGTCTCTGCGCTTCCTCGAGGATCATTTCCAGGAGGCGGTCCAGGTTCTTCTCCGCAGACAGGGCACGGCCGACCGCCGTCAACCGTCGGATCTGCCGGATCTGCTGCTCGGCAAAATCCTGCATGTCGCAGAAGGCGGAGTTGAAGAGGCGGTTGATCTGCGCGCTTTCGGTCAACGGCGTCCGATCCCTGTCCTGTTGGTCTCCCATAACGCACACTCCGGCGGCAGACAGCGATTCTGCCAGCGGCTAACGGATGACGACGGTTTCGACGTAGCGTTTCACAACGTCGCGGATCGCTTCCAGGTCTTCACTGGACGGGGACTTCTTCCTGAGATATGCCGCACTGAGCGTCTTCGAAGGAACGAATCCCTGCAGGACATACCTCCGGGCATGGCGAATCCGTTTACCGATCTCTGCAAAGTCCTCCGGCCCGAGGAGGGAGGGAGCGACGGTGGTGCGGAATTCATAGCCGATTCCGCAGGCCAGGATCCTCTCCACGCTGCGCCGGATGTCCTTCTGCACGACCGGTACGCCGGCGACCGATTCGTAGCGTGACAGCGGCGCCTTGATGTCCATGGCGACGTAATCGACGGCCTTTTCCGCCAGCAGTCGTTCCAGAACCTCCGGCCGTGAGCCGTTCGTGTCGACCTTCACGAGGTAGCCCATTGTCTTCAGTGCGACGGCGAATTCCGGCAGGTCCGGCTGGAGACAGGGCTCGCCGCCGGTGATGACGACGGCCTCCAGCTTCCCCTGGCGGCGTTTCAGAAACTCGAATACGTCCGCGGCCGGCAGGGGAGACGGATGAAGCGACGCCTTCACCAATTCCGGATTGTGGCAGTAAGGACAGCGGAAATTGCACCCGATCGTGAAAACGATGGCGCTGATGCAGCCCGGATAATCGATGAGGGATACCTTTTGGAGACCGCCGATCTTCATGCCGCGTCAACCCTCGCTATCGTGATCGGTCAAAGAATACGCGATATCGTATGCCATGACAAGTTCCTTCGGGTGAAAGCACTGAAACCTTTAGCGCCACCCGGGCGGCGGGCAAGAATTCGCCTGGGAGGTTTTCCCTGGGTGATCGACGATGGAGGGAGGGCCGAACCATGGCACCGCAGCGGTCCGGCCCTGCGCCGCCACGGCCCTGACGACCTTCAGAACTGGAAGACCTTCCGCATCCCGAATTCCTCCTGCTTGCCCTTGTTCCATTGTCTGACGGGACGCAGATACCCGACGACGCGAGAGTAGACCTCGCAGGCTTCCTCGCAGGTGGGGCAATTCTCGTGCTCGCCCTTCAGATAACCGTGGGACGGGCAGACACTAAAGGTCGGGGTGAAGGTCAGATAGGGCAGATGGTACTTTGTGCAGACCTTGCGAATGAGGCTCTTCACCGCCTCGGGGTCGTCGATCCGCTCCCCGGCGAAGGTGTGAAACACGGTCCCGCCGGTGTACTTGGCCTGGATCTCGTCCTGCAGATCAAGCGCCTCGAAGATGTCGTCCGTGAAGTTGACGGGGAGCTGGGTCGAGTTCGTATAGTAGGGCTCCGACCCGTTCCCGTTGCCCGAAGACGCACAGACGATCTCGGGGTACTTCTCCCGGTCGATCTTCGCGAGACGATAGGACGTTCCCTCGGCCGGCGTCGATTCCAGATTGTAGTTGTTGCCCGTCTCCTTCTGGAAGACGAGAAGCCTTTCCCGCATGTGGTCGAGCACCCGTTTGGTGAATTCCTGTCCCTTCGGTGAGGCGATGCTCTTTCCCAGCAGGTTCAGGCAGGCCTCGTTCATTCCCACCAGTCCGATCGTGGAGAAGTGGTTCTTCCAGTATTCGCTGAAACGCGCCTTCACGTCGCGGAGGTAATATTTCGTGTAGGGGTAGAGGTTCCCGTCCGTATACTGTTCGAGCACCTTTCGTTTCGTCTCGAGGCTTTCCTTGGCGAGCGCCATGAGATAATCGAGGCGCTGAAGGAATTCCTGCTCGTCTTTCGCGAGATGCCCGATTCTCGGCATGTTGATCGTGATCACCCCGATGGAGCCGGTCAGCGGGTTCGACCCGAAAAGTCCCCCGCCCCGTTTCTGCAGTTCACGGTTGTCGATGCGGAGCCGGCAGCACATGCTGCGGGCATCCTCGGGGTTCATGTCGGAGTTGACGAAATTGGAGAAGTACGGAACGCCGTATTTCGCCGTCATCTCCCACAGGCCGCTGAGGTTCGGATCGTCCCAGTGGAAGTCCTTGGTGACGCTGTAGGTGGGGATGGGAAACGTGAACACCCTGCCCTTGGCATCCCCCTCGGCCATGACCTCCAGAAAGGCCCGGTTGAAGAGATTCATCTCCTCCTGGAAGTCGCCGTAGGTCTCCTTCTTCAGCTTTCCGCCGATCATGACATTCCGGTCGCGGTAATACTTGGGGATGATGACGTCCAGGGAGACATTGGTGAAGGGCGTCTGGAACCCCACCCGCGTCGGCACATTGATGTTGAAGATGAACTCCTGCAGCGCCTGCTTGATTTCCGGGTACGCCAGTTTGTCGTAGCGGATGAAGGGCGCCAGCAGCGTATCGAAATTGGAAAAGGCCTGGGCGCCGGCCGCCTCGCCCTGCAGGGTATAGAAGAAATTCACCACCTGGCCCAATGCGCTGCGCAGGTGATTGGCCGGGCGGCTCTCCACCTTGCCGGAGACGCCGCGGAAGCCCTCGGTGAGGAGGTCGAAGAGATCCCAGCCCACGCAGTAAACCGAGAGCAGACTCAGGTCGTGGATGTGGAAATCGCCGTCCATGTGGGCCTTGCGGATTTCGGGGGAGTAGACCTCGTTGAGCCAGTAGACCTTGCTGACCTCCGAGGAGATGTAGTTGTTGAGACCCTGGAGAGAATAATCCATATTGCTGTTTTCATTTATCTTCCAGTCCTTCTTGTGCAGATACTGGTCGACCAGATCCACTTCCATGCTGTTGGCGATTTCACGCAGGCGTGCATGCTGCTCGCGGTAGATGATATAGGCCTTGGCCGTCTTGCGGTAGGGGGAATCGAGCAAGACCTCTTCGACGATGTCCTGGATTTCCTCGACCGTCATGATCTGGCTGTCTTTGAGCCTCTCCGCGAGGTTCAGGACGCGAATGGTGAGCTTCCGGGCGATGGCGGCGTCGAACTCGCCCGTAGCCGCCCCCGCCTTGGCGATGGCGCCGGTGATCTTTTCCGCGTTGAATTTGACTAAGCGCCCGTCCCGCTTGCGGATTTTGACATGCATGAGGCTGCTTCCCTCCCTTTTCTCGTTGAAATCTCGTCTCAAGTATCCGGTTGAAACCCCTACATATTGGGGTAGGGTACACCTATACCACTACATATTGAGACTTTCAAGAAAAATTCTGCAGAAAGATCTCGAAAAGCGGAAGAAAGGCTCCTCCGCTTGCATTTTCCCCTCGCACAGGCTATGGCTCTCGGGCATGGAAGGACGGCAGCTCCACAGGCCCCGGACGGCGGCGGATGTTCGTGATGTCCTGAAGATGGCTATCAAAGGCTTCCTCGCGGAAGACGAGGCGCTCCGTCTCTACGAACTGGCCCGGGAAGCCTCTCTGCTGGGCCCTTGCCTCGAAATCGGCAGCTACTGTGGAAAGTCGACGGCCTTCCTCGGTCTCGGCTGCAGGGACTCCGGGGGCCGCCTGTACTCCATCGACCACCACCGGGGTTCCGAGGAACAGCAGCCGGGACAGGCGTATTTCGATCCTGAGCTCTTCGAGAGCAGAAAGAACCGCATCGATACCCTTCCCTTTCTCCTCCGAACGATCAAGATCCTCGACCTTACCGACACGGTGCTCCCTCTTGTCGGACGTTCCGAAGACATCGCCTCTTTCTGGAAGAAACCGCTGTCCCTGGTCTTCATCGACGGCAGCCATAGCTTTGCAGCCGCCCTCGCCGATTACGACGGCTGGGCCTCCCGTCTGCTTCCGGGAGGATATCTCCTCATTCACGACATTTTTCTCGACCCCTTGAAGGGCGGCCAGGCGCCCCGTTGCATCTACGAGATGGCCCTCGCCTCCGGATTGTTTCAGGCACGCCCGATGGTGAATACCCTCGGCATCCTCCAGCGGAGTCTGCCGGGAGGAATTTCTGAGACAACAGGCCGTGGGAAGCCCGCCACCGGCATCGCGTAAGGAAGAAGAGGACCGCACCCACGGCGCGGAGGCGGGGGCCTATCGCGCTGCTGAGGATTCGGGAACGATCAACAGGAAGTTGCCGGAGATTGGATAGAAACGTGAGGGGAGAGGCCTGAGGCCCCTCCCCTCGCATCATCCGCGGTCGGGCGGACATCGGACACCGTACGGCCGCACGGCCGGCGATTCACAAACCCGGCCCGCCGTATGATCGATCCTGCCGGAATGGCAGCGGCCTCAGGCCGTCTTGAGTTGTTTCACCACATCGATCACCGTACCGTCGCGGTATTCGACAACTGCGACGATGCGGTCTTCGAATCGCGGCTTCTCCCAGGGGCCGACGATCTTGTCGGCCATTTTCTTCAGATCCCCGACGGGCACAAGGGGCAGATTCGTGCCCTTCAGGCGTTCCACCAGATCCTGTCTCAACGGATTGACGGCGACGCCGCCTTCCGTCACCAGGACGTCGATCGTCTCCCCGGGCGTTGTCGCCGTCGTGACCCGGTCCACGACGCTGGGGTATTTCTTGCTCGCGAGTTTGGTCACGACAATGGCCAGTTTCGCGCCGGCCGCCGTATCGTTGTGCCCTCCGGATCCGCCCATGAGAACACCGTTCGAGCCGGTGGTGACGTTGGCATTGAAATCGGTGTCGATTTCCGTAGCTCCGAGAATCATGACGTCGAGATTGTTGACGACGGACCCCTTGTTGTGGGGGTTGCCGTACATGCCGATGGACATCCGCTGGTGGCGTTTGTCGCTCCGGAAGGATTCGACGGCCTTCAGATCAAAGCACTGCGCGTCGAACAGCGTCCGGAAGAGCCCCTCTTCCAGCATGCCGACGATGTAGGCGGTGATGCCCCCCGAGGCGAAGCTCCCACGGATGGAATTCTTTTTCATCAGATCCCGGACGTAGGCCGCGACGGCCAGCGACGTCCCGCCCGCACCGGTCTGGAAGGAGAACCCGTTCTTCAGCAGCCCGGACGCCTCGATGACGCCGGCCGCCATCGAGGCGATCTTCAATCCCACCGGATCTTCCGTAACCTTGGTGGTCCCCGATTCGATGCCCCGGGCATCGCCGATGCTGTCGACGGCGACGACGTAGTCGACCAGCTGCTGATTGATCTCGATCGGGCATGCGGGATACTCGACGAGGCAATCCGTCACGGCCACGGTACGCCGGGCGTACCGGACATCGACATGGGAATACCCCATGACGCCGAAGGCGGACTTGCCCTCCACGCCGTTCATGTTTCCGTACTCGTCGCAGGCGGAAGCGGCGATGAAGGCCACATCGATCTCGAGGTCCCCTTCGACGATGGCACGCACCCTCCCCCCATGACTGTGCATGATCACGGGATACTTCAGAAGGCCGGCGGACACGGCCTTGGCCACCGGTCCGGACAGGTAGTTCGTGTAGATCGCCGTCACGACGCCGTTCTTGATATGCTCCACGAGCGGGGCGTGAACGGGAAAGATCCCGGTCATGGCGACCTTCAGGCTTCTCAATCCCATCCGGGCCGCCTCATCCAGCACCATGTTCAGGACGCCGTCGCCGTTGCGCAGACAGTGGTGAAAAGAGATCGTCATGCCGTCCGACAGCCCGCAGGCCAGGATCGCCTCGCGGATCGAACCCAGCAGTTTGTGCTCGCCCGGCCCGACGGGTACAACCCGTGTAGGGATCCAGGTGGTGCAGCGCTCCTGCACCTCGGTGCCCGCAAAGGGCTTCACCCTCCCGTATCCTTCGATATACGATGGAATCTCCCGTCCGATCGAATTCTTCATGGTACCGTTCACCTCATTTCTCAATCTTGCCGACCCGCGACAGCCCCGTTTACAGCCGAGAGGGTGTCACGTGTCGATTTTTGTTGCTGAATATAGATAGGGGCAGGCAACCTGTCAAGACATGACACGACCGCCGCTGAAATTCATGCCTTGACGGGCGCCCTCTTTCCGGCTAACAAGCTCGTTCGTCGGCCGACAGTTCTCCGGGCGACCGTTCGGCTACCGGGGAAAAGGCCGCCGTTTCACCGAGGAACGGAAGATTTTCGCGACCCCAGGAGGAACCCCATGTCCGCAAAGCAATGGAATCAGCCGCCCGCCGTGCAGATCGACCCGCAGAAGACCTATCGGGTCTCGATTGGAACCAACCGGGGAACCATTGAATTGGATCTCTATCCCAAGCACGCGCCCCGTACAGTCAACAATTTCATCTTCCTCGCCAGGGAGGGATTCTACGATGGCGTCACATTTCACCGCGTCATCGCCGATTTCGTCATTCAGGGCGGCGATCCGACCGGCACGGGGCGCGGCGGCCCCGGGTACGAATTCGACGACGAGCTGGTGGGGAACCCCCTCATTCATGAAAAAGGCGCGATTTCCATGGCCAACGCCGGTCCGAACACGAACGGAAGCCAGTTCTTTATCACCCTCTCCCCCCAGCCGCATCTGAACGGCCGACACACGGTCTTCGGCAAGGTAATCGAGGGAAGCGACGTCGTAGATGCCATCCGGCAGGGAGATCGGATGGAAAAAGTCACGGTCACGGAACTGCAGGAGGGCTGAAGCCCGGTACTGACACCGGTTTCCTGCCCGCGCTGCGCCAGCGCGGCAGCCATGGAGGCCATCCGGATGATGGGAGACGATATCAAGAAAAGCATCCGTGCCGTCGTGGGGCCGGAAAATGTGCTCGATTCCGATCTCGACCGCTTCGGCTACTCCTATGACGCGTCCTTCGTGCCGCTCCTCCCCGCCAGCAAGCCCGACCTCGTCGTCCGTCCGCTGACGACGGAGGAAGTCTCGAAGGTGATGGCCATTGCGCACGAGCAGGTCATCCCCGTCACGCCGCGGGGCGCCGCAAGCGGCCGCACCGGCGGCAGCATTCCTCTTCAAGGAGGTATTTCGCTCTCGCTGGACCGCATGACGCGGATCGTCGAACTGGACGAGAAGAACATGACGGTGACGGCCGAGTCCGGCGTGCGCACGATCGACCTTTACAACTTCTGCGCCGCCCGGGGCCTCTTCTATCCTCCCGACCCGGCCAGCTGGAAGTTCTCCACCATCGGCGGCAATGTCGCTGAAAATGCCGGCGGCATGCGGGCCGTCAAGTACGGCGTGACCCTCAACTACGTCATGGGCCTGGAGGTCGTCCTTGCGGACGGCAGGGTCCTGCAGACGGGCGGCAAGGCCGTCAAGAACGTCACCGGCTACAACCTGACGGGCCTTTTCACGGGCTCCGAGGGGACGCTGGGCATCATCACCAGGGCCCTCCTCCGGTTGATTCCGATGCCGAAGAGGCGCGGCACGCTGCAGATCATGTTCCGGTCCTTGGACGACGGCTGCGCGACGATCCACGCGATGCTGCAATCGGCCGTGGTTCCCGCCGCCGCCGAGATCATGGACAGCGTATGTCTCCAAGCCGTGGCGAGGCACCGGAAGCTCGATCTCGATCCCGGCGCCGCGGCCTGCGTCATCATCGAGATCGACGGTGACGCCGAGGAGGCGCTCGCCGCCCAGGCCAAGCGCATCGAGACCGTGGCCGGGACTTGCGGCGCAATCGCATTCCGCGTCGCGCGCTCGCAGGAGGAATCGGACGAGCTCTGGGCGATCCGGCGCGGCTTGAGCTCGGCCGTCGCCGCAATGGCGCCCAACCGGATCGGCGAGGACATCTCCGTTCCCCGGGATGCCTTCCCCGAGGTCGTGCGCCGCATCCGGTCGATTTCCGAGAGATTCCGTCTGCCGATTGCCGTCTACGGCCATGCCGGCGACGGCAATCTTCACCCCTCGGTCCTCTGCGACCTGGAGAATCCCGACGAGAAGCAACGGGCCCATCAGGCCGTCGACGAAATCTTCGCCGCCGCCCTGAGTGTCGGCGGGACCCTCTCCGGCGAGCACGGCATCGGCATCACCAAACGCCCCTACATTGTCCAGGCGCTCGGCGAAGCCGGCGTATCCGTCCTGAAGGCCGTGAAGAAGTCCCTCGATCCGAAGGGCATCCTGAATCCAGGCAAGATCTGGTGAAGGTCGTGAAGGAAACCCGGCATCCATGAGCCCGGACCGCGAAAAAAAGAACCTCCTGCTCGAAGCGAAGAAGAAGATCGTCGCCTGCGATCGTTGCGGCACCTGTCTGACGGTCTGCCCGCTCTTCGGGGCAAGAGACGTGGAGGCGTCGAGCGCACGGGGCAAGAATGCGATCGCACGGGCGCTCGCCGAGGGCGGGATCGAGGCTTCGCGTGACGCCCTCGCCGCCGTCAATTTCTGCCTCCTCTGCCGCGCCTGCGTGGAAAACTGCCCGAGCAAGGTCAAGACCGACGAGGCCATGATCGACGTCCGCCAGTACCTCGTGGAAAGGACCGGCAGCGCGAACCTCCGCTACAGGGCCGTCGGCGGCCTCTTGAAGAGCCGGGGAATGGTGAAGGCGGCCGCAGGCACCCTTGCGCTCCTGCGCAAGCTCGGCATCAGCCATGTCTTTCCTCACGGCATGGTCCCGGAAGAATACACCCGTGCCCACTTCCTGGCCGCCTTTGCGGGTCCGGCGGCCTTGGGACAAAAAGCGCCCGCTTCCGATGTTCCCGTCGGGACGGCAACCCGCGTCGCCTATTTCCACGGCTGCGGCATGCGCATGATGTTTCCCGAAGCCGCCGCGGAAACACTCCGCATCCTGAACACCCTGACGAGGCCCCTGCAGAAAGAAAATGTCTGCTGCGGCCTGCCCCATCTGGCCCACGGCCTGCGCTCCGAGTTTCTGGCGCTGGCCCGGAAGAACATCCGCGTCTTCGAAGAGGCCGATGTGGTCGTCAGTGACTGCGCAAGCTGCGGCGGCACGCTCAAGCATGTCGGATCCTATCTGGCCGACGATCCGGAGTGGAGAGACCGGGCGGACGCCTTCAGCCGCAAGGTCATGGACCTGACGGAGTATCTCGCGAAGGCCGGATACCGGCCTCGACAGAGGATGTCCGCCACCCTGACCTATCACGACCCCTGCCACCTCGTGCGGGGCCAGGGCATTCGGAAACAGCCCCGCGATCTCCTGAAGGCGGCGGGGAATTTCGTCGAGATGACCGAGGCGGACACATGCTGCGGCGGGGCCGGGTCGTTCCACATGGACTATCCCGCCATCGCAGAGAAGATTCTCGCCAAGAAGCGTGAGTACATCGAAAAAAGCGGTGCATCCGTCGTCGTAACGGGCTGCCCGGGCTGCCTCATCCAGTTGGCCAAGGCGGCCAAGGCCGCGGGCGGGAAGTTCAAGGCCATGCATATCAGCCAGGTGATTTGACGGACGCCCTGGGGCGGTCCCGGACATCGGCCGTCGATTTCATTAAAGAATTTGTCCGGAAAAGCCGATAGATATACCGGCGTCCCCATCAGCGGGACGTTATCAGGTGTCAGCCTGAACAGGTCGGCGCAACGAAAATCATGGCCAGAGGCATAGAAAAGAGGAAATTTCACAGACTCGACGTCCCGCTAGCGGTCTGCGTCGACGTTGAAAGCAGCGAGGACCTCCCTGCACGGGTTCCCTCGTTCCAGACCGAAAGCCGGAACATTTCACGGAACGGCATCTGCCTCGAAACCCGGTTTGTCGAAGTCGGCGGCGTCCATCTGCTCGCCGGCCCTCCCGGCGCCCGGGAAAATCGTCTGCACATGAAGATCTCCCTCTTCCCCGAAGAGCCGCCCTTCCTGGTCACCGGAGAGGTCTGCTGGTATGACGTGGACTGCGAGGTGGACGAGAACATCTATCGCCTGGGCGTCGAATTTCTCGACATCGCGGAACAGGGCAAGGGACAGCTCCTGCGGTTCCTGAAGATCCACAAGAACCGCGAAGGTTTCCTCTCCCTGGCCGCCGAGAAGCTCCTCCACTGCATCCGGCCGCAGAACAAGCCGGAAGGCCTGCAGGTCGTCCAGCGCGTATCCGGTCCCTTCTGAACGATTCGCGGTCCCGCTTCCCGCCGCATGGTTTTCCGTTCCTGCGTACATGCACGCCCTTCGGCATCGCCTACGGCCACGCGCCGGCCGGGTGTGTTCCTTTCAAGAATGGATTTCCCGCCTGAATCGTGGTACGCTGCCCAAACGGTCGCGTTCTTCAAAAATCCATCTTCATGAACCCTTGAAAGCTGCGTGAGGGTTGCCATGGGCGGCTCAGAGGAAACCCCGTTTTTCCAAAAGAAGGCGGGGTTTTGTGTTTCCGGGGTGCAGGGGCGTTCCTGCCGGTCGAAAAATCATCAACTCTGAAGAAAGGAGGAACATGCGATGATCAGAGTCATGATCGAAAGGCAATGCCAGCCGGGGAAAGAGGAGCAGATCAAGGATCTGTTGCTGGAATTGAGAATCGCGGGGGTACGTCAATACGGATACATCTCCGGCGAAACGCTGCGGGAAGCGGGTCATCCCTCGACCTTCATGGTCATCAGCACCTGGGTCTCCGTCGAGGACTGGACGAAATGGCAGACGGCGCGTCCGCGCATGCTGATCGCGGACATGATTGCCTCCCTGCTTACCGCCGAGGAGAAGATCCGCATATTCCAGGAAGTCCACGACATCTGATGAAGGGCGCACGGAGAGACGCCGGGCAACCGGCCGTGCGGGGAATGCAGTCCACCACAATACAGGAGAAGGAGGACAGGTTATGGCCGTTTACAAGATTGTGGAAATCGTCGGAACGAGTCCGAAGTCCTGGGAAGACGCCGCCGAGAAAGCCCTGGCGACTGCGGCAAAATCGCTGGAGGACCTCAGGGTCGCGGAGGTGGTGAGGCAGGACCTCACGATCGAGAAAGGGAAGGTAACCGCCTACAGGGTGCGGCTCAATCTCTCATTCAAGTATCGCGAGTAGCCGGGGCATCCGCCTCGCTGTCCCGGAATACGTTTCTTGTGCCGAGGGGCTTCCCGAGAAGCCCCTTCTTTTTCCGTCTCGAAGCCGCAGACTTCCGGCGACGGGAATTGGACAACCGGGCCTTTCCGCGAACGACGCGGTTGCAGCCGCAATTCTGCTTGCCATGACGTTCGGAAGGGATTAGTCTCGATGCAAGGCGCGGAAGATCTCCGGCGGAAGATCTCCGAAAGATGCGCCGCCTGAAGGACAAGCACGATGAACGAACAAAACGATGGCCCGTCCTATGGTACCGGCGAAGAAATCGCCCACAGCGTCACCCACGGGATCGGGGTTGTTCTGGGCATCGCCGGACTGGTTGTCCTGACCGCATACGGGGCCCGTTACGGCGAAATCCGGCACATCGTGAGCGGCAGCGTCTTCGGCGCCATGCTGGTCATCCTGTACTCCGCATCCACCCTCTACCACGGCCTCCGCCATCCCCGGGCCAAGCAGATCCTCCGCGTCTGCGATCACTGCTCCATCTATCTTCTGATCGCCGGGACCTACACGCCCTTCACGCTGGTATGCCTGCAGGGCGTCTGGGGCTGGTCCCTTTTCAGTCTCGTCTGGGGCTTGACGGCGCTGGGGATCGCGCTCCAGTTCACGCCGCTCCGGAGGATCAAGGCGGTCCGGGTGGTCCTGTACCTCACGATGGGATGGGCGGCCGTTGTTGCCTTCAAACCGCTGATCGCCTCCGTGCCGACGAAAGTCCTGGTCCTTCTGGTCGCGGGGGGCCTCGCCTACACCTCCGGGGTCGTCTTCTATCTCTGGCGAAGGCTTCCCTACCATCACGCCATCTGGCATGTCTTCGTCCTCGCCGGAAGCATCCTCCATTTCCTGGCGGTGTTCTTTTCCTTCCCCTCCTCGGGGGTGTAAGGCCCCCCGAGGGGGTGTAAGGCCCCCCGAGGGGGTGTAAGGCCCCCCGACGCGGCGTGACCGTCGTGAGCTTTCCCTGGACGGTCAGGCGGCGTGCGCCGCCTCTTGCAGCGTCGGGCGGTCCGATTTTGCGTTGTGCGTCCAGTACCAGGAGACGGAGCCGCTGCCCTCGGCCGTCTTGATGAAGCCGGAACGGATGAAGGAAGCGATCGTCCGGTCGATGATGGGCCTCTCGGCGCCCGTCGCCTTTTCCAGGCGCTCGCAGAGCACGCCGGCGGCGTCGACGCCGCCCTGCAGGAGGCTTCGGGGGATCTCTCCAAGGGACTCGATCAGATCTCCCGCGAGGACCTTGTACACGAAGGCCATGCGGAAATGGCCCTCGACCTGCATATCGAGCGCCGGGCCGTTCGTTCCCTCCCGGTACCCCTTCACCATCGACTGCCACGCCCCGTCCACTTCCCGGTCGAACGCGGCCACGAAGGCCTCGATCTCCTGCGGGGCAAGGGCGGACGTCCTGACGATGGCGCTGTTGGCGTCGTAGCGCGTCCAGTCGTCCGTGAGGATCTGCAGGTCGTACCGGCCGACCTCTTCCCGCACGGTGGTGCCGGGAAAGGGCGCGAGGAAATGGTATCCGTAGAGTGCGCCGAGACCGGCCGCGAACTCCCGGGTCTGGCGAAGGGTCTCCGCCGTTTCCCCGGGGAGCCCCACCATGAAGGACGTATGGCAGACGATCCCCGCCTGCCTGCAGAGATCGACGGCCCTCCGCACCATCTCCAGGGTGATCCCCTTGCGGATGCGCTTGAGCATCTCCGGGTTCCCCGTCTCGACGCCGAAGCTCACGCTGTCGCAACCGGTTTCCCGCATGATCCTGAGCGTCTCCAGATCGACGGTGTTTGCGCGCGCAAAGGCGCTCCAGGTGAATTTCAGTCCGCGACGGCGGATCTCCTCGCAGACGGCCCGCACCTTCCCGCCATCGGAGACGAACAGGTCGTCGGCGACGTTGATCCGGGTCAGTCCATAAGAGAGGATGTCCTCGATCTCGTCGACGACTCGCTCCGCCCTCCTCGTCCGCACCTTCTTCCCCACCATCCGGCGCCCGACGCAGAAGATGCACGAATAGGGGCAGCCCCGTCCCGTGACGATGCTGATCGGATACCCCAGGGCCTGATAGCGCGAAAGCGGCAGAAGGTGCCGCGCGGGCAGCGGCAGCCGATCGAGGTCCTCGATGAAGCCCCGCGGGGCCGTCTTGACGATGCGGCCGTCTTCGCGGAAGGCGATGCCGGAGATTTCACGCCAGCGGCGGCGGTCTCCGAGGCGCGGCGTCAGTTCCCCGATCGTTTCCTCCCCTTCTCCGATCACGACCAGATCGACGCCCGGATAGCCCGCGAGGACGTTTTCCGCGTCGAAGGAAACGTGCGGGCCTCCCATCATCGTGATGACTCCGGGATGGTGGCGCTTGGCCGTGCAGACGATCTCCGCAGCCCCGGGGAAATTCAGCGTCACCGATCCGGCGCCGACGACGTCCGGACGGAACCGGTCGAGCTCCGCGAGGAATTTCTCTGGCGTATAGCGGGAGACGATGTAGTCCAGGAGGCGGACCTCCGCTCCGGCGGCCTCGAAGGCGGCCGCCACGTAGGTGAGGCCGAGCGGCGGCGCAGGACATTCCTCCAGAGGGTAAGGCGGAGCGACGATGGCGACTTTCATGGTTCGCTTCAGTCTCCTTTGCGGGGAAAGAGCAGAGAACGCAGCCATCCCGGGACCGTATTGTCCTTCAGGAAGGCCCGGTCGATCTGCGCGAATTGCTCCCGGAGGGCGCCGGGATCGGCAAGCCACTGCGCGCGGGTCCTGACCGGCCGGTTGCGGTCCAGCTCCTTCGTCACGACGGCCGGATTCCCCGCGGCGACGGTATTGGGCGGAATATCCCGGACGACGACGGAACCCGCCCCGACGATGCTGTTGTCCCCGATGGTGACGCCCTTGCAGACGATGGCGCCGTCCCCGATCCAGACGTTGTCTCCGATCCTCACCGGTTCCGTCCGCCCCACCGATTCACTGCGGTCGTACAGGCCGTGCCAGTCCGCGTCCGTGACAAAAGCCCCGTGCGCCAGCATGCAGCTGTGGCCGATGAAGATGTCCGTGGCGGCGCTGATGCGAACGCCGGGGCAGACGAGGGCGTAGTCGCCGATGACGATGCGGCCCCCTCCCGCAAAGGTCGACCAGACCGTGAAGCGGACCTTCCGGTCCGGCGTCGCGATGACGTTGGTGTACCTGCCGAGGACGACCGGGCCGCCGAAGACCTCGACGTGCCAGGGTTTGAAGAACAGCGCCCCCTCCCCCATCTTCTCGAATTGCGGACGGAGGAAGTGGTCGGCGTACCATCGCTCGAACCCCATGTAGAGGCGCTTGACGAAGTAGGGTCGGTGGTCCCGTTTCAAGATCTGTCTCCCCTTCGGGCTCTTCGGCGGAAACGGCCGCGGCTGGATTCTATGGCATCCCTGCGACCATGGATGTGCGGATTACCGCCTCCAGGATTCATGGCGGAACAGCCGTCCCGCCGGCGTCAGATCGTACAGCGTGTCGTAGGCCAGGAGAACCGCCGCCGCCGTCCAGGACGTCCGTTCTTCCGGCCAGATCACGCCGTCCGGAACCGTCACGCCCATCCAATAGCGTCCCTGATCGTCCTTCTTGTTCAGGATCCAGTTGAAGAGAATCCGTGCCTGCTCGAAGCGCCCGCATGCGGCGAGCGCCATGACGAGTTCGGACGTCTCGGCGAGCGTCACCCAGGGCTGATCGGAGACGCAGCGGACCCCCCAGTCGGGGATGACGAATTTTTCCCAGGATCGATCGATCCGCCGCCGCGCCTCGGCCCCGGTCACGGCGCCGCAGAGGATCGGGTAGTACCAGTCCATGGAAAAACGCGACTTGATCATGTTGAAGAGACTGGGTTTCATGCGGATCGCCTCCCCGAGCCGGCGCAGCGCCTCTCCCCAGGCGGGCTTTCGCTTTCCCAGGACGGCCGCCGCGGCCAGGGCGCATCGGAGACTCATGAAGACGGAGCTCGAACCGGTCAGGAGCGCCATCGGGTCCACGGCCCCGTCGGGGTTCTTCGCCCAGTAGATTTCGCCCGCCCGCGCCTGCAGGCTGACGGCGAAATCGACGCCGGCCTTGACGGTCGGCCACAGCCGCCTGAGGAAGGCCCTGTCGCCGGTCACGAGATAATGATGAAAGACCCCGACGGCGACGTAGGAAGAGAAATTCGTCTCCCGCGTCCGGTCCTCGGGAACGCCGTCGCGCATGGACGACCACCAGCTCCCGTCGTCCAGCTGGGTCGCCGCCATCCACGCGTAGGCGCGCTCCGCATCGCCGATGCGGCCTGCCACGGAAAGTCCCATCGCGCTCTCCACGTGGTCCCAGGGATCTGTCTTTCCTCCCGGCGACCAGGGGATTTCGCCGTTTTCCTTCTGGACGGCCGCGATGAAGGCGGCCATCTCCTCGATGTCGACGGGGGCTCCGGCAGCGCTGGGCGAGACTCTGGGATCCATTCTAGTTTCCCTTCCGCAGATAGAATACGATGCTCTTCCCGAGCAGGGGATTCAGCAATCGGTCCAGAAGCGCCACGGAACGCGGCTTCGCCAGGATGTCCCATTCCAGGAATTTCCTGTAGACGCGGACTGCAAGAGCTCTCTCATTCTTATGCCCCACGAGGCACCTGAGCCACCAGTAAGGGGCATGCAGGGCATGCCGGTACCGCACCTGGCGGCAGCTCGCTCCCGCCTGCCGAAGCAGGTCCTGCAGTTCCCCTTTCCTCCAGATGCGGACGTGACCGCCGGGCTCCCGGTGGTAGTCCTCCGAGATCGCCCAGCACAGGCGTTCCGGCCAGTACCGCGGAACGCTCACGGCAAGGTCGCGTCCTGTCTTGAGGACGCGCACGAGTTCCGCCACGGCCTCGCGGCCGTCGGTCAGGTGCTCCAGGACTTCCGAGCAGACCACGGCGTCGAAGGTCCCGTCCGGAAAAGGCAGTCTCCCGATGTCGGCTTTCGCCAGGAGCCACCGGCCGTTCCCGTCGCCGTTGAAGGCGGCGAGGTTTTCCGCTGCCTTCGCCAGGTCGCCTGCGCTCCGGTCGATTCCCACGACCCGCGCCCCGCGGGAAACCAGGGCCTCCACAAGGTGCCGTCCCGTTCCGCAGCCGGCATCGAGGATCACCTCTCCGGGCCGGACGCCGATCCGGTCGAATTCAATGGTGAGCATAGATGGCTTCCCGGTAGGCCTCCACCGTCTTCTCCGCCGCGTGCCGCCAGGTCAGCGACCGACCCACGCGTTCCCTTCCCGCTTCTCCGAGGCGGGCTCTTTCCCCGGGCGAATCGAGCAGGCGCCGGATGGCTTCCGCAAGCGCGCCCGCGTCGGCTGGGGGCACGAGGATGCCGGCATCGCCGACCACTTCGGGCAGAGCGCCTCCCCGGGTGCTGATGACGGGCACCCCGCAGGCCATCGCCTCCCCTGCCGGCATTCCGAAGCCCTCGTACAGGGAAGGGACCACCGCCACGGTCGCCTGCGCATACTGACCGGCGAAGGCCTCGTAGGGAATCCGCCCCGTGAAGGAGACGATGTCGTCGATGCCCAATTCCGCAATCTTCTTCTCCACATCGCCGTTCTTCTTCGGCCGCCCGATCACAACGAGCTCCACCTTTCTCCTCCGGCGGACGGTGGCGACCGCTTCCAGGAGGTAGGAAAGGCCCTTGAGCGGGATATCGGCGCTGTTGGTCACGAGCAGGCGGTGCGGGTGCCGGGGAACTCCCGGCAACGGATAGAAGAATTCCGTGTTGATCCCGTTCGGGACGACGCGGAAGCGCTGCAGCGGCAGCCCGAACTCCCGGCTGATGTCGCGTTTCGAGCATTCCGAAACCGTAATCAGATGGGAGAGCCCCCGGATGACGCGCCGCTGCATCCCGATGAAGGAGTACCAGCGCCGCACCTTCAGCCGCTTCTTCCACGTGTCCGCAGCGGCCAGTTCCGTTGCCCGGTCCACGGTGATGGGATGGTGGACGGTGGCCACCACGGGAAAACCCATGCGCTTCAGTCCCCAGAGACCGTACGAGAGGCACTGGTTGTCGTGCACGATGTCGTAACGCGGCCGGCGCCTGCGGAAGTAGCGCCAGGCGCGTACGCCGAAGGTCAGCGGCTCCGGGAATCCCCCGAGGCACATGCTGAGGAATTCGAAGGCGTTGACCGGCGACAGCAGGGCTCGCCGCTCCTCCGGTTTGAAGAGGTGGTCGGGGTTGTAGAGGTCGAGGCTGGGCAGCTTGTGGAGAGGGATTCCCCCGTCGAGCACGGGGTACGGCGGACCGGACAGGACATCCACCCCATGACCCAGTTCGCGGAGCGCCTTGCTCAGGTACTTAACGTAGACCCCCTGTCCGCCCGAGGCGGGATTGCCGCGGTAGGTGAGCAGGCAGATGTTCAGGGAATTCCGGGGGTGCTTCTCACCGGGATCGTCCGCATCAACGGTCATGCCGAGGCTCGTTTCACGAGGGCTTCCGAATTCTTCCACATGCCGGCGATCTCATCGCCCGACATCCCCGCACCGCGCGCGATCTTCATGACCCGGTCCCTGGGCATCAGGTCTCCGGGCGCGTGACTGTCCGTGTTCAGCAGCAGGGGCGCCCCGGCCGCACGGGCCAGCTTCAGTACGTGGCCGTTGGTGTAGCTGTGCCCCCCGCGCGTCGTGATTTCCAGGAAGATGCGGCGGGCGGCCGCGGCGGCGGCCTCTTCTTCCGTCAGAAGACCGGGGTGCGCCAGGATATCGATATCCGCCTGAAGGGCGGCGGCATTCGTGCCGGGCGGAACAGGCTCCACGATGGTTTCGCCGTGCACGACGACGACGGCGGCGCCCATCGCCCGGGCCTGACGCGCGAGCGCGGCAATATCCCCCGGCGGGACATGGGTGAGTTCGATGCCCGGCAGCACCGGCATCCGGTAGGCGGCCGCGAGCTTCGGGCAGACCTTGACGAGCCTGGGAAGAATGAAGTCGACGTTGGATTCGTCGCCGTGATCGGTGATGGCAAGGGCCCGGTAGCCGGCGGCTACCGCCCGGCTGACCAGTTCGGAGGGAATCAATTCACCGTCGCTGAACAGGGAGTGTGTGTGCAGATCGATCATGATCGCTGTCGCTTCCTCCGTCGCATCGGGTGGCGCGGTCTGTCAAACGGGATGATTTTGCGGCAGATCTAACAGATTCGTGACTGCAGGTCAACCGGCAATACCCTGCGCCAAAATCTTCTGTGATACATTCTTCTTGACGCACAAGAAACGTCTCGGTATCCTTCGACCACGCAAAAGTAAGTTCTTATCTTATCAGTCAACATCGTTTATCAGACGATCGGATTGAAGTTCAAGGAACGCATCATCGATCCCGCGGTTCAGGAAGCCGGCAAGGCCGTGACCGCGAAGGATACGGCGGAAGAGCTGATCACGAAGAGGCCCGCGGTCAGCAATGCCATGAAACATAACCTGACCGACAGGTCGATAACGCATCATATCGCGGTTGAGGCCTTCTCCAGCGTCGGCTTCAGTTTCTCGAAAGTCTTCCTGGAGGCCATCGAATCGAAACAGACCGTGGAACAGCTCGCCCTGAAGGTGAAACGGGATCTGGAAAGAATCAAGATCGAAACGGAACAGAAGATCAAGGCGACCAAGGCCGAGGCGGAATCGCTGAAAATACAAAGCCTGAAAATCCGAAGAAAGGACGGAGGATCGCTATGAATCATTTGAACGACTGGGTGGCAGCATCCGCTTGGAAGAGTTTAGGGATTTCCGTCCTCATCCTGTCGGCGGCCTTTGCTTGCGGATTTGTCCTTCACAGGATTCTTTTCGGCATTCTAGGACGGATTGCCCAGAAAACCTCCTGGGGTGAGAAGACCCTTACTTACACACGGAAACCCAGCCGCATCCTGTTTCCTCTGCTGATCATCAACCTGGTTGCGCCTGTTCTCGATCTTCCTGAGCGTCCGCTGAGCTTTCTGAATCACATCCTCACCATTCTCTTCATCGGTTCACTCGCCTACCTCTTCGTCAGTATGATCCACCTTCTCCGGGATTTCCTGCTCTCCCGCCACGACATACAAGCCGCAGACAATCTTCGGGCACGCAAGATTTACACCCAGGTCCATGTGTTGGAAAAAGTGCTGCTCACCATCGTGGTCGTTGTTTCCATTTCCTTTATCCTGATGACCTTTGACAGCATTCGCCAAATCGGTGTCAGCTTGCTGGCCTCCGCGGGTATTGCCGGGATCATTATCGGCATTGCGGCCCAAAAAAGCATCGGGACGCTGCTGGCGGGCATTCAGGTCGCACTGACCCAACCCATCCGCCTGGATGACGTGGTGATCGTCGAGGGTGAATGGGGTCGGATTGAAGAGATTACGCTGACGTATGTGGTCGTGCGTATTTGGGACTTGCGACGGCTCGTCCTTCCGATTACGTACTTCATTGAAAAACCCTTCCAAAACTGGACGCGCTCCTCCTCGGAACTTCTCGGCACGGTGTTCATTCACACGGATTACACCGTGCCGGTGGATGCCGTGCGCCGGGAACTGGAACGCATCGTAAAGCCGCATCCTCTGTGGGATGGAAAGGTTTGCGCGGTGCATGTCACCGACTGCAAGCCGTGGACCCTGGAAACCCGCCTGCTTGTGAGCACCCGCTCTTCGGGGGACGGTTGGGAATTGCGCTGCCATGTGCGTGAAAAAATGGTGGCGTTTCTGCAAAAGAACTATCCCGGCAGCCTCCCCAAGATACGGGCGGAACTGGGCGGCCCGACGGTCCCGGAAAAGGAAATAGGAGTCAGCCCTTGAGGAGGTCCAGCAAGTTCCGCGGCCTCAAAGGAAAGGCAGGGTGTGAGAAGTGAAAAGGTTTCTGATGTTCAGTTTGCCGATTCTGCTCATCATCTCCGTCATATTCGCCGTTTTCGGTTTCCTGCAGGCACGCTCCGTTCAGGAGCGGCTCATCGACGAGGTCAAGCGCAGGGCAAGGGCCGTGGCCGAGAGCATGGAGCTTTCCGCCGGCCAGATCCTGTCGACAAGGGATTTTCGAAGAGCCCAGCGCCTGATCGACAAATTCGAAACCCGCGAGCGTTTGCAGGGGTGCGTCCTGTACGACGCGGACGGAAAGCTCTTCGTCATCACGAAGCGATTCTCGGAATGGAAGGACAACAAGAGGCCCTACCTCCGGCAGGTCATCGAAACAAAGAGCCCCCGGGGCGAGCTGGCAAAAGTCGGGGAACATACCGTGTACAGCTACGCCTATCCCGTTCTGGACGATGACGGTGAAATCCTCGGCCTTGTCGAGGTCATCTACGATACGGCTTACATATTTACACGCCTGTCGGAGCTCTGGAAACGGATCAGCGTCACCCTGATCGTCCTGATCCTGTCCATCATGCTCGTCTCTCTGCTGACACTTCGTCAGTTTTTCGTGGTCCCGGTCCAGCGCCTGACGGAATGGTTCAAACACTTTCAAAAAGGAGACACCGATGCAAAACCTCCCATCCGCGATACGGGAGAGTTGGGCAAGCTCGCCGAGGAGGTGGAGCAGGTGGCCCTGAGCCTGCGCATCGCCCGCCGGTCCATCATCGAAAACGCCCAGGAACGCATCGGGAAGGAGGATCTTTGGACGGAAAAGCGCCTCCGGGATCTGGTCATCGCAAGAATTGGAGAAAACGCCTTCTTCGTCGTCTCCAACCGGGAACCGTACCTCCATGTTTTTGACGCGGAGAGGAACGAGACCCGGGTCATGTTCCCGGCCAGCGGGGTGGTGACGGCGATCGACCCCATTCTGCGGGCCTGCGGGGGGACCTGGGTGGCCCACGGCAGCGGCAACGCCGACCGGCGGTTCGTCAACTCCCGGGACAAGCTCGGCGCTCCGCCCGGGGATGAACGGTACATCCTGAAGAGGGTCTGGCTGACCAAGGGGGAAGAAGAGGGATACTATTACGGATTTGCCAACGAAGGGCTGTGGCCCCTGTGCCACGTCACCCACACGCGGCCGATTTTCCGGGAAGATGACTGGCAGATGTACCGAAAAGTCAACGAGAAGTTCGCCGATGCCCTTCTCGAAGAGCTCCCGGCGGACAACCCTCTCGTCTTCATTCAAGATTACCACTTCACGCTGCTGCCGTTGATGATCAAGAAGAAACGCCCCGATGCGATCGTCGCCCTGTTCTGGCATATCCCCTGGCCCAATCCGGAGGTCTTTTCGATCTGCCCCTATCAGGAGGAGATTCTGGAAGGGATGCTCGGCTGCGACCTGATCGGCTTCCATGTCCAGAACCACTGCAACAACTTTCTGGACACGGCCAACCGCCTGATGGAATCCCGCGTCGATGCGGAAAAGTTCAGCGTCGTGAGGAGCGGCCGGGAGAGTCTTGTCCGGGCCTTTCCCATCAGCGTGGACATGAACGTTTTCGGGACGCCCTCGGAGAAGGTCCTGATGCAGAAGGAAAAAATCCGCGAGGAGTTGAATTTGGCCGATAAGGTTGTAGCGGTCAGCGTGGAGAGGATCGATTATACGAAAGGCATCGTCGAGAGGCTCATGGCCATTGATCGGTTCCTGGAGAAGTATCCGGAGTTCAGGAACCGGTTCGTTTTCATCCAGATCGCAGCGCCCAGCCGCACCCACATCAAGCGTTATCACGATCTCCTCGGGGAGATCGAAGAACTGATCGAACGGAAGAACTGGAAATATTCGGACGGTGACTGGAGCCCCATCGTGTACCTCAAGCGGCAGTTTACCCATGAGGAGATCAACCCGTACTACCAACTGGCCGACCTGTGCATCGTCAGTTCCCTCCACGACGGCATGAACCTCGTGGCCAAGGAGTTCATCGCCGCCAAGGCCGATCTGTCGGGAATCCTCCTCCTGAGCCGCTTCACCGGGGCGGCCCGGGAGTTGACCGATGCCGTGCAGATCAATCCCTATGCGATCGAGGAGTTCGCCGAGAGAATCAGGGACGCCATCGAAATGCCGGTCGAGGAAAAACAGCGCCGAATGGCGCGGATGAGGGAAATCGTCGGCAAGAACAATGTGTTTTTCTGGGCCGCGAACATCATCGAGGAGCTGACGGCAATGAAACAGGACAAGAGGGGATGAGCGCCGTGCCGCATCTTCTGGAGGCGTGGGAGGAACTGGAGACGGATCTGGCAAGGAGATTCCTCTACCTGTTTCTCGATTACGATGGAACCCTGTCGCCCATTGTCAGGGATCCCGGGAAGGCGGTCCTCTCCCTTTGCATGAAAAAGCGGTTGGCGCGGCTGTCCGCGGACGGCCGGTGCAGGATCGCCATCATCAGCGGAAGGTCCCTGGCGGATGTCCGAAACCGGGTCGGCATCGCCGGCATCGTTTACGGAGGCAATCACGGCCTGGAAGTGGAGGGACCGGATACGGCCTTCCGATACCCCGTGCCCGAAGCATCGCTCAGGGCCCTCGATGAAGTGCGGGAGAGGCTGGAGCGCACCCTTTCCCCTGTTTACGGGGCGTCTGTGGAGGACAAACACTCGACGCTGACCGTTCACTTCCGGAACGTGAAACGCGGGGAAATTTCCGCCGTGATGCATGCCGTTTCGGATGCGGTCCGACCGTTCCTCTCCAGGGAGGAGATCGTTTTGCGGGCAGGCAAGGAGGTCTGCGAAATAAGGCCGGCCGTCCAATGGGACAAAGGAAAAACGGTCCTGTGGCTCCTGGAGCGCTGCACCAACGCCGGGGGAGAAAGGCCATGGCCGGTCTGCATCGGCGACGACCAGACGGACGAAGACGCCTTCCTGGCGGTCAAGGACAGGGGCCTGACGGTGTTCGTGGGGAAGCCCGCGGGCACCGGGGCGCACTACCATCTCCGAAACATCGGGGATGTGGCTGAACTTCTCGGAAGACTCGCAAAGATCAGAAAGGTGTGACAGGATGGGAAAAACAGCAAGAGCGGCCGAACCCTTCCGGTTCTATACGCGCCTGCACCTGACGGAATTGACCGGCCTGAGGGCCAACAGCCTGGTCCAGTTTGTGCGCCAGTTGAAGTCCATTCCGGGCGGCAGCATCTACTACCATACCCATCGCTTTCTCCAACAGCACCAGCACCTCTCTCCAGAACCGCCCAACGATTTCGCCTACTGGGTTCAGGAAATTCTCGGCGAGGCGGAGCTGGGAGAACGCCTCGCCAGCATCGACATCATCCAGTTCTCGACCATCCGCAACCTCCGGGAAAGGATCATCGAGACCATCGAGGATTATCTTGCCCAGCATCCCGAGGCAGGGACACGCTTCTCCCGGGAAAGCGGGGAGTTCCACTTCAAAAAGGCCGTCAGTTTCATTTTACCCACGCGGTACGTCAGTTACGATCTCGGCGAGTTCATGGATACCCTGAAGCGGATCACGACGGACTCCATCTACTTTCATATCTTCGAGGCCAGACTCCGGCTCGAAAAGAAGACGAATGACTTTTCGAACTGGATCGAAACCGCCGTTGGCAACAGGGAGCTGGCCCTCGCCATTGCCCGGCTCGACCCCTATGTCTATACGCTCGAGGATTTGAGGCGTACCATCATTCACCTGGTCGGGAAGGAGATACGTTAACCATGGCGCAGATCGATGACTACATCCCGATCGTCGGGGAGTCCGTGGTGGAGGACCTGAGGCTCATCGCCTCCCGCCTGAAGGGAAAGAGGATACGGAATGTCAATTCCACAGCCGTGGGCGGCGGTGTGGCGGAAATTCTCAACCGGATGGTGCCACTTTGGCGGGAGCTGGAGTTGGACGTGCATTGGGATGTGATCAGGGGAGGCGAACAATTCTTCGAGGTGACGAAGAAATTCCACAATGCCCTGCACGGCGGACCGGTCGATATCGGCGAGAACGATTTTGAAATATTCATGGAGACGAGCCGGAAAAACATGGAGGAGATGGACATCTCCGGAGACGTCCTTCTCATTCACGATCCCCAGCCGATTGTCCTGGTGAAAAAGAGGGCGGACAACAAATGGATCTGGCGCTGCCATATCGACATGTCCAACCCCGAGCAGAAGGTCTGGAGATTTCTGAAGGATTTTGTCGTGCAGTACGATGCGGCCGTGTTTTCCGCGGCCTCCTTTTCCCGGAAGCTGCCCATCCGGCAGTTTCTCATTTCTCCATCCATCGATCCTCTCAGCGACAAGAACCGGGAGCTGCCCCGGGAGTTCATCGACAGTGTTCTGGAGAAGTACGGCATTCTCACGGACAAACCGCTCATGACCCAGATCTCCCGTTTCGACCGCCTGAAAGACCCCCTTGGCGTCATCGCGGCCTATCGTCTGGTGAAAAAATACATCGACTGCCGCCTCCTGCTGGCCGGCGGAACGGCGACGGATGATCCGGAGGGGCAGAGGGTCTTCGAAGAGGTGACGGAAGCAGCCCACAGGGACCCCGACATCAAGATCCTCTCCATGCCCCAGAACGATCTTGAGATCAACGCCCTGCAGAGAGCATCGACGGTAATTGTCCAGAAATCTCTGAAGGAGGGGTTCGGGCTGACCGTTTCGGAGGCCCTCTGGAAGGCGAAACCGGTCGTCGCCTCCAATGTCGGCGGCATTCCCTTGCAGATAAAAGACAAATATTCCGGATTGTTGTGCTACTCCCCAGAGGGGGCGGCCTTTGCCGTGAAACAGTTTCTCTCCAGCCCGGACTTTGCACGGAGAATCGGCGAGAACGGACGCCAACACGTCAAAAACAACTTCCTGATCACCCGGCATCTTCGGGATTACATGCTCCTGTTTCTCTCACTCTACCATGGGGAGAACATCGTCTATCTGTGAGAATATCGGGTGGGCATGCGGCGGCTTTCATGCCCTAATGCCGCTGCCCCGTGACTCATACTCCGGCCACGCAAAAGCAATTTCCTATCAATGGGACAGGCACGGCAGCGGGCTGTCGCGCAGCGGGCAGGGTTATTTCGAATTGCGGCGGCTGAAGGATCCCCAGGGTGGAAAAATCCCCGCCTCTCTTCGATTTCGGGCGTCCGGCAGCCCGATGCGTCTCGTCGGGAAACCGTATTTCAGGAAGAAGATCCGCCGTGAACGGACTCGGATCCCATGGTCTGCTTCGGCCACCAGACGCATCTCCGTCCGCCGTCGATTCCGAGGCGGCCGAAGATCTCCCGGATGCGGGCCCGGGCCTTGTCCTGGCAGTCGTCGGCCAACGACCGCCCACGGGCGTCGACCCCGACGACAAGCGGTCCCATCCGCTCCGCCTGCACAACCCAGATTGCCTCCGGGACGCCGAGCTCCAGCCAATGGACTTCCTCGACGAGCGCGACCCGCTTCGCATACACTGCGGCGCATCCTCCCGTGGCGACCAGATAGACCGACCCCTTCTCGCGCATCGCCGCCGTCGCCGCCCTGCCCATGTTTCCCTTGCCGATGGTGAACCGGACGTCCAGGCGCCGGATCAGCTCCGTCCCCAGCGCGCCGAAGCGGGAGCTTGACGTCGGACCGGCGGAAACGAAATGCCAGCCCTCTCCCTCCCGGCGTACAATGGGGCCGCAATGCCAGATGCAGCCCTCCTTCAGATCAAAGGGAAGGGTTTCACCCCGATCCAGCATCTCCAGCGCCCGGCGATGCCCCATGTCGCGCATGGTATGCATCCTGCCCGAGAGATACACCACGTCTCCGACGGAAAGCGCCCTCACCTGCGATTCGCTTGCCGGTATGGACAAGTTCCATTCTCTCATGACAGCACCTCATGGGTCAGATAGACGACGCGGCCGTCGGGAAAGATGCGCGCCGCCGCGTACCGGTTCGCCCAGCACTGGAAGCAGATGCCGACCGGCGCGACGGCCGTGTGGGTCCCGCAGATTTCGAGGTGGACGGCCAGGGCCGTGGTGTCGCCGCCCAGCCCCATGGGCCCGATCCCGGTATCGTTGACGGCCTCCAGAATCTTGCGCTCCAAGGATGCAAGGGAAGGATCCTTGTGCAGGGCGCCCACGGGGCTACGAAAGACGGCCTTCTTCGCCATGTGCAGGGCGATATCGCCCGTACCGCCCATACAGACGCCGATGATGTTCGGCGCACAGGCCTCTCCCTGCGCCATGAGAACGTTGTCCAGGACGCAGCGGATCAGGGCCTTCTCCATGTCCTCGCTGGTCACGACGAACGCCAGTGACGATTTCGCCTCCGCCCCGAAACCCTTCGGGACGGCGAGAATCTCGATCACATCGCTTCCCGGATCCACATCCCAGTACACATGGGGCATGCCCCAGCCCACGTTTGTCCCCGGGTTTTCCAGCGTCAGGGGGTGGATGACGTTCGGGCGAAGGGGAACGTCCTTCGTCGCCCTCTTCACGGCCTCGGCCAGCGGCGCCCGGATGTCCGTCAACAGTCCGGATTTCAACCCCCAGGAGACGAAGAAAAGCGGAACCCCCGTATCCTGGCAGATCCCCAGGTCATCCCGGCAGGCGACGTCGATGTTCTCCAGAATCGCCTGAAGCTGCGCCCTCGCTGTCACCGAGCGCTCGCGCTCCGCCGCCTCCCGGATCGCCGCCGTCACATCGGCGGGCAGGACCTTAGCCGACAGGCACAACAGCCTGTAGCCGACCTCCTCGAACAGCGTCGCGGTCTCCCGATCGTTCATCCCTTCCCTCCACCCCTTCCCCCGCGCAGGAACCCGTTCCTGACCGGTATCGAAGCATGAAGGCAGGCGGAACGCACGCAAGGAGGTCCCGCGAACCTTCCCAAGGCTAAAAAAAGGGACCATGCAGTCTGCATCGCCCCTTTCGCGTTGAAGATCCCGTCACTTCTTGATGACGAACTCGGCCGATGCCTCGACGCGGCGGTTCTGCTGCTTGCCTGCCTTGGTCTTGTTGTCCGCGATCGGCTTCGTCTCACCGAAGCCCTTCGCCGTCAGGCGCGCCGGATCGATGCCGTATTTCTTCACCAGCACGTTCTTGACCGCGTCGGCACGCTTCTGCGAGAGATTCATGTTGTACTTCAGGGCACCGACGTTGTCCGTATGACCCTCGATCGCGATCTTCAGCTCCGGGTGCCCCGCCATCACGTCAGCCAGTTTCTCGATGTCATCCCCGTACTCCGGCTTCACGATCGCCTTGTCCGTATCGAACTGCACGTTCAGGGTCACGCGCCCCTTCTCGACGATCTGTTTTTCCATCGCCGCCGCTTTCGGCGCCACCCGCGCCTCAGCCATCGGCGGAGGAGGCGGACATCCGTTCGCGTCCACCTTCACGCCCTTCTTCGTGTCCGGGCACTGGTCCAGATAATCCGGAACGCCGTCGAGGTCTGAATCCAGGGGACATCCGTTCGAATCCACCTTCACGCCCTTGGGCGTGTCGGGGCACTGGTCCAGGTAATCGTAAACCCCGTCCCCGTCCGTATCCAGGGGACATCCGTCCAGGTCCACTTTCACTCCCGCCGGTGTGTCGAGGCATTTGTCCAGATCGTTCGGAACCCCGTCGCCGTCCGTATCAAGCACGACCGGCGCAGCCGCCGCTTCCCGCACGACCGCTTTCTCCGCCATCGGCTTCGAGCCGCCGAAAAGGAACGTCAATCCGAACGTCCATTCGAGGTTGTTCTCGATGCTCGCAAAACCCAGAACATGCCGCAGATCCGTCCGCAGCGCCACATTGTCCGTCAAAAAGTACTTCAGCCCCACCCCGTAATCGCCGGCAAAATGCGTCGTGTCCGACTTCGGCGTGTTCCGGTAGTTCATCGTCTGACCGCCGAATCCCGCCGCCACGAAGGGTACCAGTTTCTTCTCAGGGGAAAAATGATACAAAGCCTCCAAGCGGTAATTGTAGACATCCGTGTAACGGTCCGGCGCAACCTCCGTGTACTTCGTGTCCACGTAGCCCAGATCCATCTCCACGCCGAAACGCTTCGTAAAATCGTAACCGAGCCGGACACCGTACGTGGGGCCGCTGTTCAGGTCCAGGTTCCCTTCGAACTTGTAAAGGCCGACGTAAGGAGAAATCGAGTACGCCCCCGGCCGCATCTCGCCGAAACCGTTCACCGCCGTGACGAGTATCCCGAAAACAATCAACGAACAGAATGTCTTCTTCATGCCGGACCTCCCGTCTTGTTCTCCAATGACATACAGATTTGTCCGAAGAAACAGCCCGCCGCGCCTGTCGATCCGCAAAGGATGATTCACTGTAACTCTCCGGCCGGCGATTGTCAATCTTGCGGAGGAGGAGAGGATGGGCCGGGACTCTTCAGCGGCCGGGCAGTGAAATCCACCGGTCCATCTCCTTCAGCCAGGTCTTTTCCCGGTGGTCGAAGGTCCGGAAGACAATGGAATCCCGGTAGAGATAGAGTGAATTTGTCCAGATGACCGGACGGTTCATATTGGGGTGTGGATGTTCAGCACGCGGCCCTCGTAGAGATTGACGTCGTGGCGAAAGCTCGCTCGCTGCGGTGAGAGGTGGAGATGGCCCAAAGATCGACTCAGGATACCGCAGACGGGCGTTCCTCAACAACCATCCCGACATCCGCCTCAGGCTGTTCAAGAATGCCCGGATGCAAGGCCCCCGACGTCCCGAGCCCTGAGGCGTACTGGAGGTACGTTGAAGGGCGAAGGACGAGGGAAACGCCGCAGACGGGCGTTCTTCAAACAGCCGTCCCGGTCAGCGCATGCAGACGCTCAGTACCTCCGGCAGGTCCGTCTCTCCCCGCAGGACCTTGACGATGCCGTCCTGGAGGAGCGTCTTCATGCCCTGGGACATCGACGCCCTGCGGAGGGCGAGCATCGGCTTGCGGCTGATGATCATGTGCTTGATCTCGTCCGTTGCCGTCAGGAGTTCGTAGACGCCCGACATGCCGCGGTATCCCGTGTTGTTGCATTCGCCGCAGCCGCGCGGCCGGAAGAGCGTAAAGCCGTCGTCGTGGACGACGCCGAGACTCGAAAAATGCTTCTCGTCGTAACTGCGGACGATGTCGTCGAACTCTTCCCTGCTCGGGTGCTAGGCCTCCCGGCAATAGGGGCAGAGCCTGCGGACGAGCCGTTGGGCCAGGATGCACAGGAGTGAATCCGCGAAGGCGATGGGGTCGATTCCCATGTCCAGGAGGCGGACGATCGTCTCGGGCGCGTTGTTGGTATGCAAGGTGCTCATGACGAGATGCCCCGTCGTCGAAGCTTCGATCCCCATCTTGGCCGTCTCGTAATCCCTCATCTCGCCGACGAGGATGATGTCCGGATCGGACCGGAGGAATGCCCGCATCGCGTTGCTGAAATCGAAGCCGATCTTGTGGTGAACCTGGACCTGCCGCAGCCCCTTCTGCGTGATCTCCACGGGGTCTTCGGCCGTCCAGATCTTGACGTTCGGCCGGTTGAGGATCCGCAACGCGGCGTGTGCCGTCGTCGTTTTTCCCGAACCCGTCGGTCCCACGATCAGGATGAGTCCGTAGGGTTTCCGGAGAATCTTCAGGAACTGCGACAGGTCCTCATCGGACATGTTCAGTTCCTCCAGCGTCATGATCGCCCCGCGGGTCAGGATCCGCATCACCACGTCTTCCACTCCCCCGTGTGTCGGAACCGTCGCCACGCGCAGTTCGATGTCCCCGAATGTGGGAACCGTGAAGCGCACTTTCCCGTCCTGCGGCAGCCTTTTTTCCGTGATGTCGAGGTTCGCCATGATCTTGATGCGCGAGACGATGGCGGCGCGGTACGCATAAGGAAACCGCTCGTAGGGGATGCACTCCCCGTCGATCCGGAAACGCACGTCCACGTACTGGTCGATCGTTTCCGGCTCGATATGGATATCGGAGGCCCGCTTGGCGAAGGCGTCGGCGATCATGCGGTTGACGATCTGGACGATGACGCTGTCCGATTCCGACGGCCGGTCTTCTCCGTTGTCGCGCGGTACGCCGTCTTCGTCCAGGTCGAAAAAATGTCCGATCAGCGCCAGGATCTCCTCCGCCGATGCCGGACGATAGTCGATCGCCTTCGTCTTCAGCAGGCTTTCGATCATGTCGCGCTTGAGGATGTTCTTCGGGTCGTCCAGGAGAACCGTGATCCGGCCGTTCTCCTTCTTCAGCGGCACCCACAGCTCGCGCCGCAGGTATTCGTACTTGAGATTCTGCAGGAGCTCGGCGGGCACGGGGCACGCGGCAACGGCTTCGGTCCCTTTTTCCGCTTTCGCGGGTTCGCAGGCATCACCCTTGGCGCCCGCTGATTCGCTCTTTGTCTTCTTCTCTTTCATCGCTTCCCCAACCTTACCGGGAGTCGGCAGATTCTTATAGAAATACGCCTTCCCATGTCAAGGAGTATCAGGGATCCCTCAACGGGGTTTTCTGCGGCAGCTTGCGGAGGACTCCACAAAGAGGGATCTGCTAAAGAATTTTGCCCAAAATCCGATAAACAAGTGAAACGTTCTCAATTCGATAAAGGAGGTGTCAGCCGTGTACGAAAAAGTGATGGTTCCGCTGGATGGTTCCCCCTTGGCAGAATGTGTGCTGGATCATGTGAAACCGCTTGCTGCAATCGGTCAGATCAATGAGCTTCTGCTTCTTGGCGTCGTGGAAGCACCTCCTGACTGGGCCAAGGAGGGACCCGACTTCGATGCCTTCCAGGATTCCGGCATCGAAGAGAGAAAGACCTATCTGAGCAAGATCAAGAACGACCTGGCCCGGGACGGCATCTCCAATGTCTCCGTGCAGGTCCTTGTCGGGAAACCGGCCGATTTGATCACCGAGTCCGCGGAAAAGGAAGGGGCTGTCCTCATTGCGCTGGCCACGCACGGCCGCACGGGTCTCGGCAAGTGGATGCTGGGAAGCGTTGCGTACAAGGTCATGCGCTACTCCCAGGTCCCCGTTTTCATGGTCAGGCCGGACAGTTGCCGCAATTAGCCGTCGTTTCTGCCGGCAATGCGGCCTGTTCCGGTTGCCCAACAGGGCCGGGTTCGGCTCCCGTCCGGAGCCGAGGCGTGTGCCTTCAGGAGAAAGATTGCAGCGGCTCGGGATTCCGGAGGGCAAGCCCCCAAATCGCTCCGACGGAGTTCCCGCTGCGGGGTCCGGCTCATGTCCCCGGTCCCGCGCCGACGCCGGGCTTCAGTGGTTCGGGCGTTCGAAATCCCGTCGCAACGCCTCGACAGCGGCGTCTCCCCTGTCGAGGCTGACGCTGACCTGTTTGCCGGTGTCCTGTCCGAAATACATGAAGGCGGCGACGAGCAGATAGTCGATGTCGGACCTGAGGTCCGATGACGGGTCCATGCTGAGCGTTTCTCCCATCCAGACGACGTTCTCCCTGCGGCCGTCACCCGCCGCCCTTGCCGCTTCCCTGATCTTCAGCATCAGCTGCTTGGTGTATTCCACGCTCACCACCGGAATGACCGAGGCGGTCCCGGGCGTCATGATGGTCTGCGTCGCCACACCGCCCTTCCCGTCCGTTACCGTGATGATCTGTGTCTGGGGCGGGCCGTAGGACGTCACGGTCGTACTCCGGAGCCCTGAGGCAATGCCGTAGCTGTAGGACAGGAGGTAGCGCGACTTGTCCCCGGCATCGATGCGATACCCCTCTTTCACAAGCAGCCTTTCGATCTTTCTCTTGATCTCCTTGTCAAAGATGGGATTGGCGGCGTCCGGATTCTCGATGACGGCAAAGGAGGCCCCTTTCGCCAGCGCCGAAATTCCTCCGGACCGGTCGAGAAATCCCGTGGTCTGTATGTTCACGGCGCAGCCGCTGAGGAAAAGGACGAGCAGAACGAAGAGAAGCATCTTCCTGATGTTCATAAACCAGCCTCCCGCCGGATCCGTGCAACAAGGATCAGGCCTTCTTATGTAATATAGGCACCGATCCCGGTTGCGCAACGGAGAGACGCGTCGCGCACCGGAGCGCGCGGAATCGCCGGATCTTCCCGTGGGAAGTCCCTGGCGACGTCTACACCGCGCAGGGGAAGGCGCGTCCGGGCAGGAGTTCCATGCGGAATTTTCGTTCGGGGAGATCCTCTTTCGGGAGCCTCTTCACGATCTCGGAGAGGGTGGACACCGCGCAATCCATCGCTTGAACGTTTTTCAACAACTCAATGAAATTGCTTTGATAAATTCCACCTTCAACCTCCGCATGAACGGGCAGGACATGGATCCCGCCGCCGCGGAGGGGTGCGAGGATTTCGTCGATGGCCCTGCCCCGGTCCACTTCTTCGAAACAGGGAAGGTCCGAGGGAATTTCCGTGAGATTCGTCCCTTCGTGGATGAAGGGTGCGGCCGCCCTCGTGCAGCTCAGGTATCGGAACCCGTGCCGGGTCACCTCCGCCATGACCCGCTCGTCGATCCGCCAGGCCGGGGCGCCGAAGGCGGTCGGTCGGAAACCCGCCAGGCGCTCGAAGGCCGCGATCCCCTTTTCGAACCACTCCCGGATCCAATCCGCCGATCTCTTCCCGAGGTCGTCCTGCCAGCGCCGGTGGTCCCAGGCGTGGAACTGCACCTCGTGGCCTGCGGCGATGATGCGTTTGACCAGATCGGGGAAGGAGGAGGCGATCATGGGCGACGGCAGGAAAACGCCGTACATCGCCGTGCGGAAACCGTAGAGGCGCGGAGCCCCCGTCCGGACCATCTTCTTCAGAAAACGGGGATTCTTGAAAAGCTGGAAAAGAGCGCGGCCGCTGGCGTCCGGACCGACGCTCAGGAAGAAGGTCGCCCGCACGCCGGCATCGGCAAGAATCGAAAGAAGGGCGGGTACGCCGTCTTTCATGCCGACATAGGTGTCGACATCAACCTTCAGCCCCAGGATTCTCTTCAATCCCCTCCACCTCCCCTCTCCTGCACCGCGGCACCTACACGGCGGGGAAATCCCTGTTCTCTTCGAGGAAGGAGTGCAGCGTCCGCTTCATCGACTCCTCGAGCCCCACCCGCGGCTCCCAGCCGAGAAGGCTTCTGGCCTTTTCGATGCTGGGCTTGCGCGTGTAGATGTCCTGATACCCCCGGCCGTAGTATTTTTCCGCGGGGACCTCGATGATCTCCGAGTACGATCCATCCGTGCGGTGATCCGGGTGTTCCACGAAGAGCCGCTTGAGCAGGTGTGCCAGATCCTTCACGGAGCACTCGTTGCCGGGGTTGCCGATGTTGATGATCTGATTCTTGCAGGCATCGCCGCGATTCTCCAGGATCTTCACGAGGGCCTCGATGCCGTCGTCGACGTAGGTGAAGCAACGCTTCTGGAGGCCCCCGTCCACGAGCGTGATCGGTTTTTTCAGAAGCAGTTCGGCGATGAACTGGGTGACGACGCGGGAACTCCCCTCCTTGGCGGCGAAAAGGGAGTCGAGGCGCGGGCCGACCCAGTTGAAGGGCCGGAAGAGAGTGAATTCCAGATAGCCTCTCGTCCCGTAGGCATAGATGACGCGGTCCAGGAGCTGCTTGCAGCATGAGTAGATCCACCGCTCCTTCTGGATGGGGCCGACGACGAGATAACTCTCGTCCTCCTTGAATTCCGGATCGGGACATGCGCCGTAGACTTCGGAGGTGGAGGGAAAGACGACGCGCTTCCTGTATTTGACGCACTGCTTGACGATATTGAGATTCATCTCGAAATCGAGGTTGTAGACGCCGATGGGATCCTCCACGTACAGTTTCGGAGTGGCGATGGCGACGAGCGGCATCACCACGTCGCATTTCTTGATGTGATACTCGATCCACTCCTTGTTGATGGCGATATCCCCCTCCAGGAAGTGAAAGCGCGGATGGTCGATCGCCTTGTCCAGCCGGTCCGCCCCGAGGTCCATGCCGTAAACGGTCCAGTCCCTGTCCCGGAGGATGCGATTCGTGAGGTGATGACCGATGAACCCGTTGACGCCGAGAATCAGAATTTTCATGTCAGTACGATCCCTTCCTTGTCTTTGAAATACTCCCGGACGGCGCCGCCCCTCATGCGCCTGCCGTCGACCTCCACATCCTGCAGACGGAGCAGGCCGTCGCCGGTTCCGACGTCGACCTCCGCTCCATCGAGCCGGATCTCGCCCGGTCCGGTATTCTGTCCTGCGGCAGAGGCCGGGGTCGCCCACCAGACGAAGATCTTCCTGCCGTCGGCGAAGAAAGCGAAGGCCCCGGGATAGGGGTCCGTGACGGCGCGGATCAGGTTGTAGATGCGCCGTGACGGCCATCTCCAGTCGATCCTTCCGTCCTCCGGCTTCCGCCCCCCGAAGTAGCTTCCCTGCGAGAGATCCTGCGGCATCACGGTTTCCCTGCCCTCCCGGATCAGGGGAAGGACTTCGTCGAGAAGGACTCCCGCCTCGCGGCAGAGCTTCCCGTAAAGCGTTCTGGCCGTGTCCGTCTCGGAGATCGCAACGGCCCGCTGCCCGACGATGCCGCCGGCATCAGGCTTCTCGGTCATGAGGTGCAGCGTGACCCCCGTCCGCTCCTCGCCGTTGACCAGGACCCAGTTCACCGGCGCCCGGCCCCGGTAGGCGGGCAACAGCGACCCGTGGAGATTGAAGGCCCTTCCGGGCGTGAGATTCAGGATCTCCCGTCCGAACATCCTGCGGTAATAGAAGGAGAAGATCGCCTCCGGACGGAGGGCGGCGATCCGGCCGACCTCCGCGGGGATGTTCACGTCGACGGGGCAGAAGACATCGATTCCGGCGGACCGGCCCCATTCCTTCACGGAGCCGAACCAGCAGTTCTCACCGGGATCGTCGTCGTGGGAAAAGATCGCGGCGATCTCGAAGCCGTTCCTTCGCAGCGCCTCCAGACCCGCAATCCCCATGTCGTGATAGGCAAAGACGACGGCCCTCATGCCTGCGGCTCCGGCGCGGATTCGTGGACCTTCTCGATCGCGAATTCCGGACGCTTGCGGACTTCACGGTAGATCCGCCCGATGTACTCCCCCATGACGCCCAGGGCGAAGAACTGCATTCCCACAAAGACGAAGAGGACGGCAAAGAGCGTGAAGACGCCTTCGGCCGCCCAGGAGGCGCCGTACTGGAGCCGCGCCACGGCGAGCACGATGCCGAAGAAGACTCCCAGGGTCGCCATCCCGATGCCGCCGTACATGAGCAGCTTCAGCGGCAGATCGGAAAAGGAGGCCACAAGGTCGAACTGCAGGTTGATCAGCTTCCACATGGAGTAGTTGGACGTCCCCCCGAAGCGCTCCTCATGCCCCACTTCGATCTCCGTGACCCGCTTGCTGAAATAGGTGGCAAGCGCGGGGATGAAGGTCGCATGCTCGCGGCAGGCGCACATGTAGTCGACGATGTGCCGGCGGTAGGCGCGCAGCATGCACCCCCAGTCCGTCATCCGCACCTTGGTGATGCGGCGGGCGACGACGTTGATGAGGCGCGAGGGCAGGGTCCGGAGGAGCGAATCCTTGCGCTCCCTGCGGATCGTGCCGACGACGTCGTAACCGCCCTTTTCCATCGCCTCGATCAGGCGCGGAATCTCCTCCGGCGGATTCTGGAGATCGGCGTCCATGGTGACGACGATGCCGCCCCGGACGACGGAAAATCCCGCCAGGATCGCCGCGTGCTGACCGTAGTTGCGCGTCAGCTCGACGACGCGGAAATGCGGATCGGCGACGAACTCCCTGAGAATGGCCAGCGACCCGTCGCGGCTCCCGTCGTCGATGAGGACGACCTCGTAGGGACGCCGCAGCCCTTCCATGACGGGAGACAGGCGGTCCCGGAGGGCCCTGAGGTTCGCCTCTTCGTTGTAGACGGGGATCACGACCGAAATCTTCGACGGATCATCCATGCAGGATCTCCTTGACCGCCTCGCAAACGTAGGCCACGTCCTCGTCCTTCATGTCGGGGAAGAACGGCAGCGAAAGGATCCGGCCGGCCGCCCTCTCCGTCTCCGGCAGCATCCCCGGCGCCGTTCCGAAGCGCCTGCGGACGAATTCCAGCAGGTGACAGGGCGGGAAATGAAGACCGTATCCGATATTGCAGTCCGACAGCCTCTCCATGAAGCGGTCGCGCTCCATGCCCGTCACCTTCACGACAAAGAGGTGCCAGGCGTGCCGGTGCGGATAGGAAGGAACCTCCGGCAGGTCGATCCCTTCGACGCCCTTCAGACCTTCGCAGTACAGGGCCGCGAGCTGCGCGCGGCGCTCGTTGAGTTCGAGCAGGCGGGACAGCTGGCCGATGCCGAGGGCCGCCAGCAGGTCCGGGAGGTTGTACTTGAAGCCGGGTTCGCGGATGTCGTAGTCGGGGTTGCCGCCCTTGCCGTATCGTTTCCATGCGTCGCGCTCGATGCCGTGAAATCTCAGGCCGCGGATCTTCTTCGCCAGCTCCGGGTCGGAAAGGGTGATCATGCCTCCTTCCGCAGTCGTGATGTTCTTGAGGGGGTGGAACGAGAAGATCGCGATCCGGCCGAATCCCCCGGCATGGACGCCCCCGTAGCGCGTACCGACCGCGTGGGCGGCATCCTCGATGACCGCAAGCCCGTGGCGATCCGCGACGGCGAGGATCGGGTCCATGTCGGCGGGCGCCCCGGCGAAGTGGACGGGAACGACCGCCTTCGTTTTCTCGGTGATCCGCGCCTCGATCTGTTCCGGACGGATGTTGAGCGTGCCGTAATCGACATCCACGAAGACGGGTTTCGCCCCCACCCTCGCGATCATGTTCACCGTCGAGGCGAAGGTCATGGAGGGGGTGATCACCTCATCGCCTTCACCGATGCCCAGCCCTAGGAGCACGATGTGCATGCCGGCGGTGGCCGACGTCACGCCCACCGCGAATCCGGCGTCCGTCAGTTCGACGAAACGGTCCTCGAAATCCTTGCACAGGGGGCCCGTCGTGATCCATTTCGACTGCAGGCACTCGATGACCGCGCGGATCTCCGCGTGGCCGATCGAAGGCCGCGACAGCGGCAGATACTCTTCCCGAATCTTCATGTCCTCCCTCATCCGCGCAGCCGGAGCAGGTAATAGGCGCCGTTGTCCCAGAGGATCTCCAAGACAGGCACGCGCTTCTTCAGCTCATTCAGGCGCTCTTTATATTGCGTTACGCAGTAAATGTCACCTTTTTCCTTAACGAGTTCGTAGAACCTCTCCGAGTGGAGGAAGTACCGCTCCCGCTCATCCGGCGGCAGTTTCGCGATTCCGAAGCCGAGTTCGCCGAAGTCATCCACGATCGGCGTCCGGACCTTGGCGTAAAAGTCGATCCCGTACATGGCGATCCGGTACTGGTAGAGGTCCCGCCCCGCCGGCATGTGCGTCTTCATCGCCTCGACGACGGGCCGCACGGACTTGTAGGGACCGAGCAGGTCGCCGGCGGCGGGCAGCAGGGATGCGAGGAAGAGGACGGTGATCGCATAAGCGGAGACGAACCAGCCCCTTCCGGTCCGGCGCCACAGCGCTTCCGGAACGACAAGAAGCGCGACCTGAAGCGCGATCGGCGCCGCCACCAGAAGCGGCCAGCGTTCGGAGATCAGCAGCACGAGGTCCCCGCCGAGCTGCGTATTCCTCAGGAAGGGAGGGAGAACGAGGACGGCGATGAAGAGCGCCGCCTGGACGGCGACGGGAAGCAGACGAAGGGTGTGCGATCCAGCGGAAGCGGCGCTTTCCCCGAAAGAACGGATCAGGCGGCCGAAATACAGCGCGGCGGGCAGGAAGACCGGCGCGATGTACGGCACGAGTTTGGAAGACGATGCGGTGAAGAAAAGCAGGATGAACCAGAACCAGCTCCAGAGGAAACGGCGGTCCTCCTTGGCGAAGAGCGGCGCCTCCTCTGCGGGACGCTCCCTGAGCAGCTTCCAGAGGAACGCGGACCAGGGAAGGGTCCCGCCGATCAGGACCGGGATATAGTACCAGAAGCCCTGATCGCGGCCGTGCATCGTCGTCGTGTAGCGGAGAAAATGCTCCTGCACGAAGAAGAACCACAGGAAATCCGGATTCGCCTTCTGCACCAGGATCACCCAGGGCAGCGACACCGCGAGAAGTACCAGGATTCCTACGGGAGAAACCAGGCGCGGCACTTCGCGCCATCGCCCGACGGAGAGGAGCCAGACAAAGAGAATCGCGAAGGGGAAGACGAGTCCGATCAGCCCCTTGGCAAGGAAGGCCAATGCGGCGAACAGGTACGTGAGCCAGAGACGCCACCGCCTCGCGGCGCCGGCACGGAAATGCAGGAAGCCCGTCCAGACGGCGAGGCAGACGAAGAGCGTCAGCGGCAGGTCGAGGATGTGGATCCGTCCGAGAAGAAACGTGTAGAGCATCGTGCTCAGGACGGCGGCCGCGTAGAGCCCCGTCCGTTCGTCGGACAGGCGTCTCCCCATGAAGTAGGTGAGCAGGATGCAGCCCCAGGCGCAGAGCCCGACAAAGAGCCGCGAGGACCACTCGCTCTCCCCGAAGAGCTGAAACGACAGCGCCGTCGCCCAGTAGACGAGCGGCGGCTTCTCCAGATAGACCACATGCTGCAGCCGCGGCGTCACATAGTCGGACAGACGGTTCATCAGGCTGGGGATGTCGCTGTAGCGCCCCTCGTCCGGCTCGATCAGCGGCAGGGCGCCCAGCAGAACCACGTACAGCAGGGCGGGAACGACGGCAAGAACGAGGAGTTTCGGGATCTTATCTCTCAACGGATCGGCCTCATCTTCCTTGAAAATCGGGAACTTGTCGGGGCCAATCCTTATTCCATAGAAGTCGGACGCTTGTCAACCTTACCCTTCATTCTCCGAATCTTCATTTGCAGGGATTCCGCGATGTCAAGCAATTCTCTTTCCGCAGCCGGGGTCAGTTTTCCATATGCGACCATGTGTTTCGGCTCGATTTTTTCAAGAGACATCTCCGCAAAGGCGAGCGATGTCGACACATAACGATAAGAACTCACGGAAGGCGGGTCAGGGGATATGGATAGATTTTCCATGATTGACCTCACCGTTTCGCGGAAATCGCTGATTCCTTCCTTCAAGATTTCCTGCCTCTCCATAGGGAAATCCGCAACATATTCCGGGAAAGGAGAGTCATGATCTACGTCTGACACGATTCTTTCCGCATCGAACAACAGTCCATCCACGTATCGGAGGATCAAGAGGAGGGTATGCAGATGATTGGGTGTAAGATTTGTGGAGCCCATGCTTTCTGCCCCTTGCGTTTCTTGCCGGAACCGCCCGATCAGCCATGGCGGTCCATTGGAACCGAGAGTTGTTTCCCACCTGCAATTTTCACCAATGCCCGATATGAGGCGTCTTTCTCGTCCCGCTCCAAGAGATGACGCTCCAAGGCATTGTGTTTCCGGACATAGCCTTGCATGGCGCGCGCGATTTTGTGGAGCTGTTCAGCCGCCGTCTGCAGCAGGAAACGGACAACATCGGCGGATGCGGAGGCGGCACAAGCCATTCGGAGATGATAGAGACAAAGCCCCTGCGATTCTGCGTAGGCAAGCCGATCACCGGAATCATCCAGCAGCCAGAGGAACGAACGGACAAGTTCGTTTTCCCTCCCGAGGACAAACATGCAGAGCGGGCATCCATTCTTATTTGCCAAGACAGGAAGCTTCATATGGGCGGTTGCATGAAGGGCGAATTCCTCCATACGTTCTGCGATGAACTCTAGAAATTGCCGGTGCCCGGCCGCGATGCCTTTCGAACTGGAGAACGCTGCCAACTGCCAGGTGTGGAAAGGGCAATAACCGCCCGAAGCCGCATATTCGTTTTGTGCTGCGTCATCGTCTGCAAGAATTTTTTGCCTGCGGGAAAGATGCTCGATGAGGGCATCCGTCAGCGCAGCGCAGATAGGGCAACTTCGGCTGCTGAAGGGAAAAGACGAATTCATTTGTTCAAGCTTCTCTGTTCCGGTTTCGAGACCCATCGGTTCTTTTCTCCATGTCGTTTCTTCGACATGCCGCCAGTCTTTCCGTAATCAATAGGGGATAACCGCGACACAGTTGCGCCAATGTCCTGATATATTCTTCGCTCCAGGATGGCGTGCGCTTCCGCGAGAAGGAACGGAATATCTCGCAGACGCTTTCCAGGTCGAGACGATGGAGCGTCATGAATTCCACCGGCGTCAATGCCGCCCGCAGCAAGAAAAGTTCTTTCTCCGGCAGGAAGGATTCTGCAATCGCAATGATCTGAACATTTCCCTCTACAGTGAGGAAACGGACAAAATTGAGCTTCTGATGGGTCAGCTTCCCGATATTGTCCAGCACCAATACGAGGCGGCCTCTTTCTGATTCGGGATAGCGGTTGGCAATGCGATACCGTCGACCTTTGAATCTCGTACGCGTCTTATCCAATCCCAAGCGGGCGTAGATTTCCCTGCATGCCTTGCCCGCCGTTTCCGAAAAATCGCCGAAGACGAATTGTCGACGGGTCGCATCCAGCGCTGCAATGTGACGGATCAGTCGCGTCCTGCCGATCCCGTACTGTCCGCTCAAAATAAAATTATTGCCTTTTCCGACGGCCTTCCGAATGCGGGCGATTTCCTTTTGTCTTCCAAAGAAGGCATTCACCGTGATCCCCTCACCGATGCATAGGGAATGCATCGTCTTCGGGAGAAGAATTCATCCTGAACCGTCTCAGCCGCTATGTGACGACCAGGACGGACCATGTCGACAACCGGACAAGGCTCTGGCATGTGCTCCCCATCACACGATCATAAAGGGGCCGAGCGTCCCATAAAGCCGATCCCGAGAAGATCGAAAGATTTCTCAGATCAGAGAGCGTTACAATGAACCCCATCACCGCGTCGTCTACGGCGAACAACGATGAAAAGGATTTTCGAAGACCGCCGCCCTGCCGAGTTCTTCCTCGATCTCGACCAGGCGGTTGTACTTCGCGATCCGTTCGCTCCGGCATGCGGAGCCGGACTTGATCTGGCCTCCTCCCATGGCCACGGCAAAATCGGCCATGAACGTGCCCTCCGTTTCCCCGGACCGATGGGAGATGACGAAGCCCCACCCGGCCTTGCGGCAGAGGTTGATGGCCGCCATGGTTTCGGTGACCGTTCCGATCTGGTTCAGCTTGATGAGGACCGCATTGGCCGTTTTCTCTTCGATCCCGCGCCCGATGAAACTGCTGTTGGTGACAAAGATATCGTCCCCCACGATCTGAATTTTGCTCCCCTGTGCCTCCGTCTGCCTCCGGAAACCGTCCCAGTCGTTTTCCGCGAGTCCGTCCTCGATGGAGACGATCGGGTACTTTTCAATCCACCTTCCGTAAAACGCGATCATCTCCTCCGTGGTTTTCCGGCCTTGACCGGATTTTTCCAGGTTGTAATTTCCGTCTTCAAAGAAAGAGCTTGCCGCAGGGTCGAGCGCAAGGGCAATGTCCCTTCCGGGCTTGTAGCCGGCCGCTTCGATGGCCTCCAGAATCACCTCGCAGGCCTCGTCGTTGCTTTTCAGGTTGGGGGCGAACCCGCCCTCGTCGCCGACGCCGGTGGCGTATCCCTTTTTGCCAAGGATCTTCTTCAGGCGGTGAAAGGTCTCGGCGCCGTACCGCAGCGCCTCCGCAAAGGAGGGTGCACCCAGGGGGACGATCATGAACTCCTAGAAGTCGACGTTGTTTTCGGCGTGCTTGCCGCCGTTCAGGATATTCATCATGGGCACGGGAAGCCGACCGGCCCCGAATCCCCCCATGTAGGCGTAAAGGGGAAGCCCTGCTGCCTCGGCCTGCGCCCTGGCCACGGCCATGGAGACGCTGAGGATGGCGTTCGCCCCGAGCTTGGCCTTGTTGGGCGTTCCGTCCAACTGGATCATCAGGCGGTCGATCTCCGCCTGGCGGGAGGGGTCCATATCGATCAATACGGGCGTGATGATTTCGTTGACATTGGCCACGGCCTTCAGGACGCCCTTCCCGCCGTAGCGTGTCCTTCCCCCGTCGCGCAGTTCAACGGCCTCGTTCTTCCCCGTCGATGCACCGGAGGGACACGATGCCGAGACGCGGATGCCGTTGTCCAGCGTCACCGTCGTTTTCACCGTCGGATTGCCGCGTGAATCGAGAATCTCCAGGGCATGGATGAATGCGATCTTTCTTTTCATGGCGTTTTCCTTTCCTCCTGCAATTCGTTCCATTCGTTCATCTTTGCCGTCAGGGTGTCGATCGTCCGCCGAATCTCTTCCGATCGTCCCCGCTCGCCTTCCAGCAGCGACTCGATCGTGGCCAGTTCGTCCCGGATATACCGGGCCGCCTGTTTCCGCATGTCTTCCATCGCCTTGTTGATGCAGGATTCCCACTGCGTCGTGAGACGGGACATGTTGATCTCCACGAGCCGCGGGATATGATTCCGGAAATGTCTTTCAAAAAGGGGCCGGAAGATAAGCATGGGGAAAAGGAACCAGAGAAGGTCGAAGTGAAAATCGAAGACCCGCCCCATCTCGAAATCGGTGCGTCCCGGTTCCGCCACTTCGATGGTCCATTCCGTTTCCGCGAGCGTTACCCCAAGAACGGTCTCGACATTTCTTCCGAGAACCGCTCTGAACGCTTCCAATGCCCGTTCCAGGCTGGCGTGGGTCTTTTTCAGCGTGCCGAAAAAATGCTTCTGTTCGGTACGTGAGATACCGTCCATCTCCGCGCTCACTCCCTCCCGCATCCATTCCTCGAAGCGCCGCGTGAGCTTCCAGAGATTGCCTTTCCAGTTCGGCAGTTCATCGGCCAATGAATCGGCCAGTTTCTTTGCAAGGGGATGGAGAAGGGGCTGCAGATGGCGCTCGATGACCGTGCGGGTCTGGCCGGCGTTCTCGCGGGTGATGACGATCAGTTCCTCATACAACGAGGCATAGTTCAATTGTTCGCTTAGAATGAGTTCACGAATCTCCCGACGCTCTTTGTCCGCACGTTGAGAAGCCTTCAACGCAACATCGAGATAGGCGAGGCAGCTTTGCCCGATGGAATGAAACTTGTGACGGAGTATGCGGCGGAATTCGCGGTCCCGGTTGGCGGACAGCTTCCGGAACAGCTCCTCATCCAATGTCTTCCTGTATCTGTCCGTATCGATCTTCCTCGAGTAGAGGTAGATGGGAAAATCACGGTCCGTTTCGCGTGCAAGGGTCGTCCTGAAGAACCGGACCACCTCCTCCTGCTGTTCGACGGACAGGAGATCCGCCTTCGTCAGCATCAGAACGATCCGCGGCGTATGGTTCATCAGTTCGCGGATGAGGAACAGATCGTGCTCGGACAGGGGCCGGTCGGAGCTGACGGCCAAAATGGCCGCGCCGACCTCCGGAAGCCAATGTTCGGAAGTCTCCATGTGGTACTTGAAGACGCTGCCCAGGCCCGGCGTATCGACGAAGCGCAGGCCTTTGTACGGTTCGAGAGCGGGGACTTCCAGGTCGACGAGTTCCACATTCCTCTCGTTGCCGGGATTCCGGGCCTCGGAAGTGTAATCCGCGATTGCTTCAAGGGGCACTTCGGAACTCGTAGCGTCGAGAAAGGTGACGACAGCCCTCGCCCTCGGGCCGTACTGAAGCCTCGTGATTGCCGTGGTGACGGGGATGACGCCCACCGGCAAGAGGTCGCCCCTGATGAAGCTGTTGAGGAAAGAACTCTTGCCGGCTTTGAACTGGCCCAGAATCGCGACATCGATCAGGGGACTTTTACCCACCAGGCCTTCGCAAACCTCAAGCTGGCGGTACAGGGAGGCCATGCGGTATCGCCGGCAGGTATCCTGGAGGGTGGCAAAGAGAAGGCTTGCGGAATCCTGAAAACCGCTTCGGGTTTGTGAGGCCATAAAAAAACTCCCTCAGGTCATTGCCTTCAGGAGTTATCAGCCGGTTGGGCGGTTTTGGCGGAGGCGAACTCCATCGCCTCAGGTGTCTCTCTCTATCACATGGGTTTCATCTGTGTCAAGGAAACCAAAACCTCACACAATAGCGGTTGCTTTTCGATTCACGATATCCGGCTCGGACCCTTTGCCACAGGGAACGGCATCCGTTCAGGAAGAACGAGGCTTTCAAAGAGTCACCCTCCGTTTTCGACAGCAATCGTTTGAGCGGAAGCTGCGAATATCTCCTTATACAAGTCTTCGCCATAACTGGTTTGCAGCGGCTTCCCCTCCGTGATCTTGAAAGTTCGTTCCCCGTTCACCTGCCGTCCGGCACGCAGAAAAAGGGTCCCGTCCTTTTGGGTCGCATAGAGACTCCGGGTTAATTCATACATATGCGTTACAAATAGGATCCTGATCCCTTTTTCTGATAAAGCCCGCACGATCTGTCCTGCGATTTCCGAGCCTTCTCGTTCGTTGGTCGCAACGAGCGATTCGTTGAAAAGGATCATCGAGTTTGGCTTTACCTTCTCCACGATATCGCTCATTCTTCTCAGTTCTTCGTCCAGCTTCCCGCTCTTCATGGAGGCATCCTCTTCCCGTTTATAGTGTGTGAAGACGCCGTCACAGACGGTGGAACAAAAAGCCCCGGCGGGCACAAACATGCCGCATTGCATCATCAGTTGGGCCAAACCGACACTCCGCAAGAAAGTTGATTTCCCGCCTTGATTGGCGCCTGTAATGATCACGGGGTTCTTCCCATCGGCATCCACATCGTTGCCCACCACTTTCCTTCCCATCGTCAAGGCCAGGCAAACATCGTATAATTCCCGAAAAGACATCCGATGGCCTCGGACGCGATCCAGAGGAGTTGGAAAGACAACGGGCGCTCCTATCCTGTCAAGATCGTCATGTAGGTTCAGGCAACCGATGTAAAAAGCGAGCTCTGTTCTCAAGAGGCCAAAGAAGTGGTCAACATGACTAGCGGACTGAGCAAGGGCGTTGGCGACGAGATTGATTCCCCTGTCTCTCAACTCAGAAAGGGCTCGTGCGCCGCTTTCATCGCGTTCGTCAAGCGTATAGGTGAATTTGTCTGTTTTCATGGCAAAGATCCGCTTGATCCAATTCCGCTCAATGTCTTTCGGTTTGAGCAACACGTAATTGTCGCCTTCGTTGCCCGGTCCCAGTTCGGCGCTGATTGGAATCCCATCGCGAAACTCCAATCGCCTGAGATGGTCTTGAACTCCGATGATGTAATCATCATCAAGTTCTCTGCGGATCATTGCAAAGAATGTCCTGAAACCCTCCGACCGGAAGTCGCCGGCATGTTCATCGGCAATATGTTTGAGTTCTTTCAGGCAGCCCACATACACCTGCAGCATTTTTCTCGAATTGCTTAGTGTCGAGCTTGGATATCTGCCGAAATTGCCGAACCACCACAGACTTCTCCTGCTTTCGATGGACTGCAACGAAATATCGTATATCTCCTTGACGACGGAAGGTTTATTCAGGCAGTCCTTCAGAATGTCCTGCCGGTATCGTATTTCCCCCGGATCGCTCAAACTGGAAAAAAACGCTTTCTTTGCGACTTCGGACAGGAAATCGTCACCCTGTGCCATGGCATTGAACAACGTGTTCAACGCAAGATCCTTTGTCAGGGTTTCCTGGTTCCAGGGAATTTTCCGCTGAAGATCAAAATCCCGATCAGGATGCATGAGGAAGACTTTCATGTTCTACGCGCTCCTTCAGGCAATCATAGGTTAGACCGTATTTCTCGGCGATCGAGATGGCGTAAGCAAGTCCATCGGCGGGTTTTCTCACAATCTTAAAAGTTCGCAGGGTTGGGTTCTCCGGGACAACCGTACTGACCATGCTTACGGTTTCTCCGCCTGAGGACGCCAATTCCACGATGAAGGTCACCCAGACGCACAGCAGGTCCATTTGCCGTATTCTCTTCATTACCTTTTCGCTCAAGAATATGGCGTCTGCTAACGCGGTCGAGATGAAGACCTCATTCAAGATGATGATGCTGTCTGAAGTGGCCTGATTCAGTATCGCATGGATTCTGATCAGGTCATCCTGCAGTTTTCCGCGTAGATTCTTGATGTTTTCCTCTTTTTCAAAATGAGCAAAAATCCGGTCGAACAGGAAAAGCCTCGCATCCCTACCCGGGACGGGACAACCCAAACAGGCCAGATAATGCAATTGCCCGAAAGTGCGTGCGAAGGTCGTTTTGCCGCCTTGATTCGGTCCTGAGACGACAAAGATCCGTTCCCTGCCTTTGAGGTAGAAGTCATTACACACAATGGACGTTTTTGCAGAAACGAGTTTATGGGCAAGGGCCAGATCGAATCCTTCGCAACTGTAAACTTCTTTGTCCCTGTTCGATATCTCCGGATAGCAAAATTTCATTCCTTCTCGTTGGAATCGTGCGATGTGGTCCAGATAGGCGATGTAAAATTGTACCTCCCGGTCGAAAACGCTGATTTTTCCATCCAGGAAACGGATGTTTCTTGCGCAGTAATTGGAAAGATTGGCGAAGAGTTCCGGATGCAATTCCGCCACAAAATCCAGAATTGCCGCTTCAACGTGGTTCATGCCTGACCGGATGGGCAGTTTTGCCCGATAATCTTCCACGGCGCCCTGTCTGAATTTCTTAAATGTTTCCTCCACCTCTGCGCTATAATCGTTTTCGGGCTCATGTTTGCGAACCGTGACGCGGTCTCCTCTGACGATCAGGCAGTATTTCACGCCTGACAGATCGTGTTTGAGTCTTTCCGTTTCCGCCGACAACGACGTGAACCCGGAGGATTCGATACAGGTCATGACATGTTTGCGAAAATCTGAAAGACCTCGCGATTTCAGATCCGCTCGGCTTAAATCACGCCCCAAGCCTGTAACGGCATCGCAATAGATTCCTATCGCCTCCAGGAACCATCCTTCCTTGTGGCGTTTGAAGTGGAGTCTCTCGATCAAACCCAGGTAGCGCCGCATTTTCTGCATCTTGCGTGAGAACTTTCTTATCGCTTCGAGCAGGATCTTGTTTTCGAGATCCTGCATGATTTCCTGACGATACCGGATCGCATCGATGGTCTTTAAGGGATGATGGAAGAATGGTTTTAAATTGTACTCATCCAGGCCTGCAGTGACGGCGCTTATGATCTGGTCAATATTCAGATCGACAAGGAAATCGGGGGGGGCAAGGGCAGCGGTCTCTTTCAGGTTGTCTTCAATTCTCTCGAACAGGATGCTGTTGAAGGCCATGAGATTCTTGAATCCTCCATCATGTTTGAATTGGTCTCTTTTTTCTTCAATAGATTCGGTTGTGGTAGATCAGGTATTGTCGGCAGACTTCCCAAGAGGAGTGTGCAAAGGAGGATTTGCAGAATCTCGAAGACTTTTCTATGGTCCGGAAGGCCATAAAAAACTCCCTCAGGTCATTGCCTTCAGGAGTCATCAGCCGGTTGGGCGGTTTTTGGCGGAGGCGAACTCCATCGCCTCGATCATCGACCCGCAAAGGTCGTCGGGATGCTGTTACGCCATCCACGGCTTTCGGCTATCATACCCCCTGACCCATTGTCAAGCCGTTACCCCGCGTCACTTCGCCATTGACAGTCCCGGCGATCTGTGCGACGTTTCCCCCGCAGAATCGACGGCTTGAAGCGACTCTGCGCGGAAGCCGCCGCAGCGTGGGACGGAGATCGGACCGGACCGGGAGCGTCCGGCTTCAACCAGCGAAGGAGGGAGCCCTTATGGCGGTGCTCGAATGGAAGAAGGACGGAACGGTGGCCATCATCAACATGACCAATGGCGAGAACCGGCACAATCCGGCGTTCGTCGCGGAGCTCCTGCAGGCCTTCGACGAGATCGAGAAGGAGCCGGAACTGTCGTCGGTCGTCATCCGCTCCGCCGATGCGAAGAACTGGACGATCGGCATCGACCTCGCCTGGCTGATGGGGGTCTTCGGAAAGCAGGACCTGCAGGCGATCCGCGATTTCATGTACGGCCTCAACAAGATGTTCACGAGGATTCTCCTCTTCCCCATGCCCGTCATCGCCGCCATCAACGGCCATGCCTTCGGCGACGGAAGCATCATGGCCTGCGCCTGCGATTTCCGCTTCATGAAAGCCGACCGCGGCTTTTTCTGTTTTCCCGAAGTGGACATCAACATCCCCTTCCTCCCCGGCATGCTCGCGATCCTGAAGAAGGCCATCCCCCGCCACAAGCTCGAAGAGATGGTCCTGAGCGGCAGACGCTGCGGCGCGGCGGAACTGGAGCGCGATCATGTTCTGGTCAAGGCCTGCGAGAACGAGGAAGCGCTGATGAAGGAGACCATCTCCTTCGCCCGGACCTTCGCCAAGAAACGGCCCGTCTTCGGGGAGCTGAAGCGCCGGCTCAACAGGTCCATTGTCGAGACCATGGAGAAGGAAGACCCGGTCTACATCGAGCCGCTCAACCTGATGATGTGATTTCCGTCCCCGGCGGGAGCACACCGGCGGTTTCCTTTTTCACCGGACGGCGACGCCGTCCGCCCGGGACTGTCGCGGGCCCGGTGGCGAGAGTCGCGACGATGTGGTAACGGTTGTATTCGCTGCAACCCCGGGGGCCCGAACGGAAACGCCGATGCGGAAAATCCTTCATCGCTACATCCTCAAAGAGATCGCCGGACCTTTTGCGCTCATCCTCTTCGTCCTGACCTTCGTCCTCCTGATGGCGAAGATCATCCAGTTGATGGACCTCATGGTCAACAAGGGCGTGAGCGCGTTCGACATCGCGAAGCTCGTCGCCTACCTCATGCCCTCCTTCCTGATGTTCACCATCCCGATCTCGCTTCTCATCGCCATCCTCATCGGCCTCGGACGGATGTCCGGCGACAACGAGATCACGGTCATGAAGGCGTCGGGGATCAGCCTGTACGAACTCATGATCCCCGTGGGCACGGCGTCCGTCGCGGCCTTCCTCCTGACGGCCGTCATCACCCTCTTCCTCGTCCCCCAGGGCAACTACGCGACCAAACTGCTGTTGTTCGACGTCGCGCAGAAGAAGGCCAGCGTCGGCATCAAGGAGAAGGTCTTCAACGACGACTTCCGGGGCATCCTGATCTACGCCGACAGCATTCCCGTGGACGGCGAATACATGGAAGGCGTGCTCATCTCCGACAACCGGATCATCAAGGAACCCAGCATCATCATCGCCCGCCGCGGCTATCTCCTGTCCGATCCCGGAACGCTCACGCTCACGCTGCGGCTGGAAAAGGGGAGCACGCATGTCGTCTCCGCAGATTTCAAGAACTACCGCAAGATGGACTTCGCCGTCTACGATATCAATCTCGACATCGAATCGTCCCTTGCCGATGCCCGGAAGGTCCAGAACAAGACCAGCACGGAGATGTCCGTTTCGGAGCTCGCGGAGAGGATCCGGAACCGCTCGGTGGAAGATGCCGTTCTGCGGGAGCTGGCGATCGAGCTCAACAAGAAGATGACCATCCCGCTTTCCTGCCTGGTCTTCGGGATCCTCGCAGCGCCTCTGGGCATCCGGGCCCACCGGGCGGTCCGTTCGCGGGGATTCACGGTCGGGCTTGCCATCGTGCTCGTCTATTACCTGATGCGGATGAGCGGCGAGGCCCTGGCGGAGACGGGGCGCGTCCACCCGGCGCTGGGGACCTGGGCGCCCATCGTCCTCTTCGGGGCGGCGGGCGTCTATCTCTTCGTCATGGCCGCCCGCGAAAAGCCCCCCTTCGGGGAAGCGGCACGGAAACTCTGGGACCGCCTCGTCGAGGCGCTGCCGCGGAGGTTCCGCCGATGAAGATCCTCGACCGCTACGTCGCCCGGGAATTTCTCCGGTTCCTGGGACTGGTGCTGGCCACGTTCGTCGTCCTGTACCTGCTCATCGATTTCTTCGAGAAGATCCGGATGTTCATGAGCAACGCCGCAACGGTGCGGCAGGTCGTCACCCACTTCCTCTACACCATCCCGATGATCGTCACGCAGACCCTGCCGGCCGCCGTCCTTCTCGCTTCCCTCATCACCTTCGGCACCCTGTCCCGTCACGGCGAGATCACGGCCATGAAGGCCGGCGGAATCAGCCTCTACCGGATCGCGGCACCGGTCGTCGCCATCGCCGCCGCGATCTGCGGCCTCCTGTTTCTCTTCAGCGAATACGTGACGCCCAAGACGTACGAAAAGGCGGAATACATCCGCCTCGTCGAGGTCCAGAAGAAGGAATCCCTCGGAACCTTCAAGCAGAATGCGATCTGGTACCGGGGAAAAGACGGGATCTACAATTTCAAGTTTTTCGACGTGCAGAGGAACGAGATCCAGGGCATCACGATCCACTACCTGAAGGACATGAGCGAGATCTCCATGCGGATCGACGCGGAAAGGGCTGAATGGAAGGACGGGAAGTGGATCTTTCACAACCTCCTCATCACCCGCTTCCCGAAGGACGACTTCCCGCAGCTCGAGCGCGTCCGGCAGCAGGTTGTCGCCATGCCGGAAACGCCGGCCGATTTCCAGGTGGTGCAGAAGAATACGGAGGAAATGGGGTTTTTCGAGCTGCGCGAGTTCGTGCGGAAGCTCCAGTCCGAGGGATACGACGCCACGCGCTACATTGTGGACATGCACGGCAAGGTCGCCTTCTCCCTGGTCAGCCTCATCCTCGCCGTGATCGGCGCCGCCTTCTCCGTCCGCTCCGAGCGGAGCGGCGGCGTGGTCCAGAGCATCGGCGCCGGGATCGTTCTGGGATTCTCGTACTGGATCATCTTCGCCTTCGGCCTGTCTCTGGGCCGCTCGGGAACCATCCCGCCACTTCTCGCCGCCTGGTCGGCGAATCTCCTCTTCGGCGCGGGGGCGGTCTTTCTCTTCAAGCGCCTCCGGACCTGAATTTTGGCGATGGGTCAGTAGAGTTCGCCGAACTTCTTCCCGTCGATTTTGCCTTCCAGGAATGCATCGAGAATCTTTGAGCGGGAAACCCTTCCGCCCTCGTCGAGGGCCCGGGTCAGCTGTTCTGCCGTGATGGCGCCCTTTTCAAAGGCGTCTCTGAGCTTGGTTCTGAGGGCAAGAAGGTCCGCGGGCGGCTGCGATGCCGCTTCTGCCGGTGCCGAGGACGGCCGAACCGTCCCGGAAGAGACACTGGACCCGTCTTTCGCATAGGCCCGGATCTCCCCGGCATCGGCCAGGCCGCGGGCGGCCTTGAGCAGGGCGTCGTTCACTGCGGACGCCATGATGTCCGCCTGGATGTCGAGGTAGCCGCTCTCGGAAAACGACATCGGATAGATCTTTTGCGTCTCCGTCGCCGTTTCATCGGAAAAGACGGGATGACCCGCGGCGTCGGTCACCTTGTTGGTCAGGTGTATCCGCACGGTCAGGGCCTGCTGAAAGGCGCCGTGGCCGCCGATTTCGAAAGAAAAATCCTTGATCGCCGGCGTATAGATCAGATCGACTCCGGAAGGTGCGGATCCGCCGGACACGATCGCCGCCTGCTCGAAGAAGGCGGGGAATATGTCCTGCCCGGCGCGCTTCATCAGTTTGCCGAAAGGAACGGTGAGGGTTATCGAGTTGCTTTCCGCCTGTGGATTGACCCACGTCTTCGTGAGCGTGTAATTTTCGTCCGGAAGGACAACCGCCGTTTTCAGGGGAATTTTGGCTGCGGACAGTGCGGCCGCGTCGACCGGCACGGCCTTATCCGGAACGGTGTAGCTCAACGCGCATCCGGAAATCATCAGGGCCAGGAACAGGAGCGGCAACCAGGAGATTTTTTTCATGGCTTCAATAGAGTTCGACGAAGGTCTTCTTCATGATCGTCAGTACAGCTCACCGAACTGCTTGTCGCTGATCCTGCCGTCGAGGAAGGAATCCAGCAGCTTCGAGCGGCTCGGGCTCTTCAGATCGTCCATGGCCCTGCTCAATTGCTCGGCCGAGATGAAACCCTTCTCGAAGGTGTTCTTGAGTTTGCCCCGCGCGAGATCGACGTCCATGACCTTCGCCTTTTCCCAGTTGCGCGACACGGAGAAACTTCCGCTGCCGAAGACCTGGGGCTTCTGCTCCATCCGTTTGAGCCTGGTGGCCGCACTCGGCACCATCGTTTTCAGGTATTCGGCCAGTTCGTCGGCCCTGACCCACTGGTCCTTGGCGGCCTTGCCCTTCAGTCCCTCGATCAGGTAGTGGCTGAAGATGCCGCTCTTGAGCTCGGAGTCGTCCTCCCAGGACTGCTGGTTCGGGGCGGAGGAGGTGATCACCATCTTGCCCGACACCGCCGGCTTGATCAGGTCAGGCACGGCCAGCATGCCGACCAGCGGCTTGCCCCCCTTGGGGATGATGGATTTCCCGCCGCCGGAGAAACAGGCGTCGAGGGCCAGCAGCGCACCCTTCGCCTTCGACTTGTCCAGGAGCTCCTGGAGATAGGAAACGGCGATCGCCGTTTCCTCCAGCGCCTCGGGGTCTGAGATCAGGACGTCGGACGGGATCAGGAAGGCGTCGACGAACTTGTCTCCTTTGGTCTTGGGCGCACCGTGGCCGGAAAAGAAGACGTAGACGTAGCCGTCCCAGGTGCGGACCTTCCGCAATGCCGCGATCATCTCATTTCTCGTCGCCTTCTCGTTGAGGAGGAGGATCGCGTTCTCCTTCGGCACGCCCCCGTAGCGCAGGTCCGTAAGGACGTCATAGACCTTCTTCGCGTCGAGGGCCGCGTAATTCAGGGCCGGGATGTCGGTCCGGTTCCTGTAGTCGATGCCGATGACGACGGCATGGGCGTCCTTCCGGGCGGGCGGCAGCTTGTCCGTCGTCGCCGGCGCCGATAGGGCCGCCGCTTCCGTCCCCCCTCTCTTCTCACCCCCCGAAACCGCGGGTAGCGCGGCGGCCTGCCGCTGAGCCCCCTTTCCGGCGGCATAGGCGGTCACTTCCCGCGCCAGGCTCATTTCCCTGGCCATCTCCCGGAAGGCCTCCATCGTCGCCTTCGTCGTCGCCTCCCCCATGAGCTCCTCCACGGGGATGTACGGACTGACGACGTCGCGGCTGGTCCCCGTCGCGCTTCCGATCCGAGACCATATCCGCATGCCGTCGGGCGTGACCATTGTCACCTTCAGCGTGATGGTGGCGTCGTATTTCATCCCGAACCCGAGGGCCACCTGTTTCCCGACGAAGGCGGCGTTCTCCATCGTCGGAACGATGACGGCCGAGACATCTGCCGGGTAGGGCTTCCCGCCGATGATCTGGGTCTCCGCAAAAAGCGGGGCAAAGGCTTCCGCGGCATACTTCCGCATCAGACGCCCCGAGGGGACGTGGGCGGGGGTGCTGTAGAACTGCTTTGTGAAGATCGTGCCCTCCGGCGGGAGCTCGACCGCGACCTTCATGGGAATCTGCCTCCCGACGGAGGGCGGCACGGACGAGATGTTCGCCATCGGCACGTTGAGTTGGGACATGCATCCCATCAGGAACAACGCCAGCAGCGCAATGGATCCGAATAGGCGCCTTCTCATAAGAGGTCCTCCGAATGCTCCTTCCAATCCGTCAGTAACGGTAGTAATCCGGCTTGAACGGGCCCCCGGCGGGAATGCCCAGGTAGGCGGCCTGTTTCTTCGAGAGCTTCGTCAGTCCGGCGCCGAGACGGTCCAGATGAAGCCGCGCGACCTCCTCATCGAGCCGCTTCGGCAGCGTGTGGACGCCGAGCGCCAGTTTTCCCTTGGCCAGCTCGATCTGCGCCAGGCACTGGTTGGTGAAGCTGTTGCTCATGACGAAGCTGGGATGCCCTGTGGCGCAGCCCAGATTCACGAGCCGTCCTTCCGCCAGGAGGATGATGGAGCGGCCGGACTTGAGCGTCCACTTGTCCACCTGGGGCTTGATGTTCTCCCGCTTGATCCCCCGGGTGTTCTGGAGGTAGCTCACCTCGATCTCGCTGTCGAAATGGCCGATGTTGCAGACGATGGCCTCGTCCTTCATCCGCTCCATGTGTTCGCCGCGGATGACGTCGCAGCAGCCCGTGGCCGTGACGAAGATGTCCCCTTTTTCCACCACATCCTCGAGCCGCCTGACCTCGTAGCCCTCCATCGCCGCCTGCAGGGCGCAGATCGGGTCGATCTCCGTCACGATGACGCGGGCGCCGAAAGCGCGCATCGACTGGGCGCTGCCCTTCCCCACGTCTCCGTAGCCGCAGACGACGACGACCTTCCCCGCCACCATCACGTCGGTGGCCCGTTTGATCCCGTCCGGCAGGGATTCCCGGCAGCCGTAGAGATTGTCGAACTTCGACTTCGTCACCGAATCATTGACATTGACGGCGGGGAAGAGGAGTTCGCCGCTGGCCGCCATCTGGCCCAGGCGATGGACGCCCGTCGTCGTCTCCTCGGAGACGCCGAGGATCTTCTTTGCCACCCGCTGCCAGCGTTTCGGATCGAGCCGGTACGAACGATCGAGGCGCTCCATGACGATCCGCATCTCGGCGTTGTCCTGCCGCTTTCTCAAGAGCGCGGGGTTCTTCTCCACCTTGACCCCCTGATGGATGAACAGCGTCGCGTCGCCCCCGTCGTCCACGATGAGGTTGGGTCCCCCCCCGTCGGGCCACGTCAGGGCCTGCTCGGTGCACCACCAGTACTCCGCGAGGGTCTCCCCTTTCCACGCGAAGACAGCCGCCGTTCCCGCCTCGGCGATCGCCGCCGCGGCGTGGTCCTGGGTCGAGAAGATGTTGCACGAGGCCCACCGCAGGTCCGCCCCGAGGACCTTCAGCGTCTCGATGAGCATGGCCGTCTGGATCGTCATGTGCAGGCTGCCCGTGACCCGCATGCCCCTGAGAGGTTTCCTGGGTCCGTATTTCGCGCGCACCGCCATGAGGCCGGGCATCTCGTTCTCCGCCAGCTTCATCTCTTTGCGGCCCCATTCGGCCTGGGATATGTCCCTGACCTTGAAGGGCAGGCTTGGATCGAATTGCTGAAAGGCCATATTTCCTCCTCGTTCGGATGTCTGTGTGAGAGGACGTTACGATTTCTCCGGCAACTGCTGGATGGAATTCTTCCGCCGCTCCTTGGGATTGACCATGCCGACGGAGATGATCAGGGTAAAGGCCTCCTCCACCGTCATGTCCAGATAGACGAGGTCCTCTTCGGGATACATGACGAAATAGCCGGATGTCGGGTTCGGCGTCGTCGGCACGTAGACGCTGACCGTCTTGCGCCCGATGGCCGAGGCGATTTCACCGTTCGGCTCGCCCGTCACGAAAGCCACCGTGTAAGAGCCCTTGTCGGGGAACTGCACCAGGGCCACGCGCTTGAAACTCTTGCTCATGTCCCGGAACATCCCGTCGGAAACGCGCTTGATCGCGCCGTAGATGCTCCGCACGATCGGTATCCGGCTCACGAGCGATTCCCCGAAAAGGACGAGACGGTGTCCGACGAGGCTCTTCGTCACCAGACCGGCGACGAAGATCAGGACGACCGTTACCACCATACCCAATCCGGGGATGTGAACGGGCAGCCAGTGATGCGGCGCATAAGGCTCGGGAATGAGGTAGAGCAGGCTGTCCATCAGGTCCACGAGGAAGAAAAGGACGTAGATGGTCAGCCCGATGGGCACCGTTACCGCGAGCCCTGTGAGAAAAATATTTTTCAGCTGTTTTTTCAACTGTTTGAACCTGCCCCCGCCCTTTCGGGAAAACGAAAAGATAGATAGCAGATTCCCCCTGTCATTTCAAGCACCGAGACGGACAGAAAACAAGGACAACGTCAGGAAGATTGTGCCGCGAGATCAGATTGGATTGACAGATCGGGGCGTATCGTTTATGTTGGCGCACGCGCGTTTCGACGAGCCGTTCCAACCGCTCGATGTCTTCGACCGGACGCTGATCAAACGGCCGACTCTCCCCGAACTTCGTGTACGAAGAAATCTGCAACAGGGCGCCGATGAAGAAGGGGAATACTGCCCGAATGAAAGGAACTGTCGATGAATGAAACGGATGTTCACAAGGCAGCGGACATGGTGAGGAAGATCCCCCCGACCGTATTGGTCGCGGCGGCCGTCCTCGTGTTTGTCCTCTTCTCCAAGCCGTGGGTCACGGTCGGCCCGGGGCAAAGGGGCGTACTCCTCAATTTCGGGGCCGTGCAGAACGTGGTGTTGGACGAGGGGCTCCATTTCCGGGTGCCCATCATGCAGGAGATCGTCCTGATGGACGTCAAGGTGCAGAAGGCGGTCACCGATACCGTGGCGGCATCGGCCGACCTCCAGGACGTCACGTCAACGGTTGCGCTGAATTATCATCTGGTGCCCGACAAGGCGAACGTCGTCTACCAGAGCATCGGCACATTTTTCAAGGAACGCATCATCGACCCGGCGATCCTCGAGGTGGTGAAGGCCGTAACCGCGAAATACTCCGCGGAAGAGCTGATCACGAAACGGCCGCAGGTGAGCGAGGCGATGAGGGCCGCCCTCAGCGAAAGGCTCCGGGAGTACAACATCGCCGTCGACGCGTTCTCGATCGTCGCCTTCAGCTTCTCGAAGGTCTTCACGGAAGCCATCGAAGCGAAACAGACGGCCGAACAGCTTGCCCTCAAGGCGCGAAGAGACCTCGAACGGATCAAGATCGAAGCGGAGCAGAAGATCACCGCGGCAAAGGCGGAGGCGGAATCTCTGAGGCTGCAGCGGGCGAACATCTCGGCCGACCTCATCGAACTGCGAAGAATCGAAGCGAACCTCAAGGCCATCGAAAAATGGAATGGAATTCTGCCACAGGTCACAGGCGGCGGAAGCGTACCGTTGATCGGCCTGGGGGACATCAAGAAGCAGTAAACCGCCTTCTTTCTTCATGCGCCGCAAGCGCCCCTTCTCGCACCGCGGATCGTACCGTCGGCTCCCCGCCCTCCGGAAGAACCTCGTGCCGGAGGCGGGGAATCCCGCCGCACCGCCCCTTTTCGGTTTTTTCCGGTACCGCCGACCGTCATTTTTCCGCCGCTGCGCGACTTTTTCGAGGCCCTTGACAACGCCCCAAAAAGGTATATACAGGGACCGCTTTTTCAAAAAGACAGACAACACATATATTTCTGAAGGAGGATGGTATGAAGGTTCTGAGGTATTCGGTATCGTTGTTGATGGTTCTTGCGTTGGCACTGGTTTTCGTCGGCTGCGCGAAAGCGCCCGAGGCAGAGCAGCAGGCTGCGAAAACCGCCATGGATGCAGCTGTATCCGCCGGTGCGGACAAGTACGCCGCTGCCGATATGGACGCCGCCAAGAAGGTGTGGGAAGCCGCGGAAGCGCAGATGAAAGACAAGAAGTACAAGGAAGCCAAGCAGGGTTATGTGGACGCGAAGGCCGCCTTCGAGAAGGCCGCCGCAGGAGTCGAGGCGGGCAAGAAGGCCGTGGCCGAAGAAGCGACCGCAGCCGTAGCGGCGTTGGAAGAAGCCTGGAAGGGCGTCGCCGCCGCCGGGAAGAAACTCGAGAAGAAGATGAAAGACCAGAAGGCCGCCTGGGACGCGGACGTGAAGGCCTTTGAGGAAGGGCTCAAGGCCGCCAAAGAAGGGATCGCAGCGGATGCATTCGCCGCAAAGACGAAGGCCGGCGAGCTGAAGGCCGTCATCGACAAGTGGGAAGCCGCTTTCAAGGAAATGGCCGCAGCCCCGGCAGCGCCCGCCAAGGCAGAGCCCAAGAAGAAGTAACCCCTGCGCTGATATCGTTCTTTTGCAGCGGTGAGCGCCCCATTCGAGACGGATGGGGCGCTCTTTTTTTGCCGGCGGGAAGGACGGAGCGGAGATGCTCACGAACGCGGCGATGCCGGCCGCTCCTTCAGGTCGATGACGGGATTGACGAGCGCCGCAAAGCCGTCGATCCGGCACTCGACGACGTCTCCCCCCCGGACATGGACCGCCTTGGGCGTGCCCGTGGAGATGATGTCGCCCGGGAGCAGCGTCATGACCCGGGAGTGGAACGACACGAGGTAGTCGGGCGGAAAGGTCATGTTGGAAACGACGTTCCGGGCGTGTACTTTCCCGTTGATCACGGTGGCCACATTCAGCTTCATCACATCCGCGACTTCATCCGGCGTGACCAGTTGAGGGCCGAAGCTGAAGAAAGTGTCGAAGCTCTTGGCCCTGGTCAGAAACCGCGGATTCTTCCGCAGGATGTCCTCGGCCGTCATGTCGAGAATCGTGGTGAACCCCGCGACCACGGACAGCCAGTCTTCCCGTTCCACGTCCCTGCACTTCCGGCCCAGGACGATGCCCAATTCGGCCTCGGCCGTCGTTCTTTCCGACTGCCGGGGTATCGCAATCGCCTCACCTGGCCCGATGATCGTCGTGTCGGGCTTCATGAAACTCGCCGGCTCGTCATCGGGCGCCTTTTCCGCCAGATCGGCGGCATGCTCGACATAGTTGAGGCCGATGCCCCAGATCTTCCGGGGATGCCGGTACAGCGGGGCATAGGCCGCCTCCCCGAAAGGAACCGGCCGTTCCCTTTCGAGCCGTTCCCCTCCCTCCGCACGATACCATGCGTGAAGCTCGTCGAATCCGCCCGTCGAAATCAGGTCCAGCATGTCCGTGGGCCATCTCCTGCCCCATCGTTCATTGATGGCGTCCACCGGAACCCATCCATCCGCCAGAACGATGGCGGCGGACTCTTCGCCCTTCCAGCGTATCGTCGCCGCTCTCATTTACCGCCTCCTCCGCTCGCTTGCGGCGCCGCACTCAACGGCGGGCGCCGGACACCGCTCGGGTCTTCCCTTCCTGCCGTTCCGGTCTGCGCATCCTTCAGGGCAGCGGGACGAAATCGCCCCGGGCGTCGATCCGATAGGTCCTGTAGATGTCGCCCACCCGGTCCCCTTTTTCGCTGAAAGAGATCCGTCCCGTCAGGCCGTTGTGCTCCTTGTATTTCCGGCGGAGATACTCGGAGGTCTTGTCGGCCTCCAGGCTCTTCGCCTCCCGCATGGCGGCCGCAACCGCCAGGAGACCGTCTCCCGCCATCATGGCATGGATGGAGGTCAGGGGATGTCCGTATTGCCTGGCGAAGGCCGGCAGGAAGGCCTTGGCCTGCCTGGTCTTCATGTCCGCGGGCAAGGGGGAACCGACGCAGAGGAAACCCCTCGCCGCATCGCGGCCGGCGATCATGACCAGCTCCGGGTTGATGTTCGCGTCCCCGCCGAGGAAGGGCACATTCCAGCCCATCTCCATCTTCTGCCGCAGCAGCAGGCCCCCTTCGGGATAATAGCCCGTGAAGAAGACGGCATCCGCGCCGGCGGCCTTCATCCGCGCGAGAACCGCGGCGTAGTCCTGCCGTTCCGGAATCAGGGCGTCGAAAAAGGGAATCCTGAGCTCCTTTTCCAGCAGGGCCCGCAACTGCTCTGCGAGGCCCCTGGCATAGAGGCTGTTGTCATGCAGGACGGCGATCCTCTTCAGCTTGAGTTTCCGGACCAGCGAAGCCGCGACTCGCCCCTGCTCGTCGTCCCGCGGGCAGGTCCGGAAGAAATACCGGAGGCCCTTCTCGGACAGGGAGACGGCCGTCGCCCCGTTGGCCATCTGAAGGATCCGCGCATCGTTGAAAATGTCCTGAACGGCCTCCGCGGCCTCCGATCCGTAGGGACCGATGACGGCGCTGACCTTCAAGGCGACCATCTCCCTGGCCGCCGCCTGGGCCGCCCTGGCGGTCGCGGCGGAGTCCCCGTCGATCAGTTCGACCGGCCTGCCCAGAATGCCGCCCTTTTCATTGAGGTCGCGAACGAGGAGGTCCACGACCTGCTTCGCCTGCAGTCCTTCATCGGACCAGGAACCCGTCAAGGGCCCCAGAAGGCCGATGCGAACGGTCTCGAACGCCGGTGCAGGTGTCCCCGACAGGACCAGCAGCGCGATCAGCGTGACAACGATTCTTTTCACCAACTCCGTCCTCCCGGCAACCCTTCCGCTCTTTGCGGTACGCGGCGGGCCTACCCCCGCGAACCCAGGCGGAGGCCGCCGTGAATGAAGTAGACCTCCCCGGCCACCGCCTCGTTGCGGTACATCTCGGAGACCAGCGATGCGATTTCATCCGGCTCCACGAGCCGGCCTACCGGCACTTCCTTGAGAATGCCAGCGAGCGCCTTCTGATCCATCCCCTTCACCATGGGGGTCGCCACGTAGCCGGGCGCAACGGCCACGCAACGGATGCGATCCGCCACCCCGCGGCGGAAGAACTCCGCGGTGATCACCTTCGGGAAAACCGACATGGCCGCCTTCGAAGAGGCATAGTTGATCTGCCCCGCCGTTCCCAGCGACCCGGTCGATGAGATCAGGCAGATGAGCCCGCGGGAGCCGCTGTTGATCATCTGCTCGGCGCAGTCGCGCACGGTGAGGAAGACGCCGGTCAGGTTGATGTCCAGAACGCTCCGGAACTGGTCCAGGGACATCTTCTTCGTCACCTTTCCCGATTCCCGGTCGACGGCAACCATCAGGCCGTCGCGGATGATCCCGGCGGCGGGAAAGACCAGGTGGATGCCGCCGAAACGCTCCACGGCCAGCCGCGCCAGGGCGGCGCTGTCCTCTTCCTTCGTGACGTTGCAGACCTTCGTCGCCACCTCGCCGCCGGCCGCCCGGATCTCCCGTTCCACCCGCTCCAGGGCGTCCGGAACGACGTCCGCCAGGACGACGCGCCCTCCCTGCCGAACCCAGCAGCGCGCCATTGCCTCGCCGATCCCGCTTCCTCCGCCCGTGATCACCGCCGTCGCTCCCTCGATTTTCAGCATCGCTCTTGCCTCCTTCGCCGAGATCAGAAATTCTCCCTTCATTCCTCTCCGCGCCCGCGGTTCCGCGGGGCGTGCCGCATCCGGTTTTCTTTCGGCACTGCGAGGCCTCCTATACCACAACCGCGCGCCGCGCGTAAGATCGAAGCTGTCCGGAGCATGTTCCGGAGAATCTTCGATCCTCCCGAAGAAAATACCGCTTGACTTTGCCTCCGAGACGCACTATGAGCTTTCCAGGTTTACCGGTTCTCCCGGTGCCTCCGGAGTGCCTGGGCGCCCCGGGGAGTTGGATGCAGACAACTTGCAGTGCAGGGTGAAACCGCCGGTACGCATGCGTCGAGGCGGTTTTCTGCTTTCTGCCACGGTGGCGATCCAACTTGGTACACTTTAGAAAGGAGGAAGCAACCGATGTCGGAAGGTACCGTTAAGTGGTTCAACGAGAAAAAAGGGTTCGGTTTCATCCAGAAGGATGACGGCGGAGACGTATTCGTTCACTTCAGCGCCATTCAGGGCGACGGATTCAAGACCCTGTACGAGAATCAGCGCGTCAGCTTCGACGTCGAGCAGGGCACCAAAGGCCCCTCGGCGACGAACGTGAAAGTTCTGTAACCCTGTCTTTCGGAGGGGAAGAGTCGTGCCCGTCACGGCTCTTCCCTCTTTTTTCCCCACCAACGAAAGGAATGTCCCATGAACAAGAAATTGTACGTCGGCAATCTCTCTGCGAGCGTGACCGATGAAGATCTCAAATCGAACTTTTCCCAGTGCGGCACCGTCCTGTCCGTGAACGTGGTCAAGGACCGCTACACCGGCGCCTCCCGGGGTTTCGGATTTGTCGAAATGGAAACCGCCGAGGCGGCACAGGCGGCGATCACGAAATTCAACGGCGGCCAGCTCGACGGAAACACCATCATCGTCAGTGAAGCCCGGCCGAAACGTGATGAAGGACGCGGTCCGTCCTTCGGCGGGCCCCGCAGACCGGGTGGCGGCGGCGGGTTCCGAAGCCGCTACTAGGGCGAAACTTCTCCGGCCCGTGCAGCGGCCGCCGTCATCCGGCGGCCGCCGCACGGAATTCCTTGACCTCCCCCCCTCTCCCCCTTATACTTCCCCTATCGCAGGCGCGTTCCCATCAAACAACCCAATTTTCTGTTCCCGTTTCGAAAAAACAAGGCCGGCCCCCGTGCGGCCCCCGGAGGGAGAGATGGTGAAAGCAGCCAAAGGCAAACCGGTCGTGCCGTCCGTTCGCACCGGCGCCAGTGTCCCCGAGATCAAACAGGCCATACTCGACAACCTCGTCTGTACCCAAGGCCGCTTTCCTCCCGTGGCGACACGCAACGACTACTACCTCGCCCTCGCCTATACGGTGCGCGACCGGATGCTCTCACGCTGGGCGAAGACCGCCCACACGTACTTCCAGAAGGCCAGCCGGACCGTCTGCTACCTGTCCGCGGAATTCCTGCTGGGTCCCCACCTGGAAAACAACATGATCAACCTCGGGATCTACGAGGAGGTGCGCCGGGCGGCGGAGGAACTCGGGCTCGACCTCCGGCAGCTCATCGAACAAGAAGAGGAACCCGGCCTCGGCAACGGCGGACTGGGAAGGCTGGCGGCCTGTTACCTGGATTCGCTCGCCACCCTCGGCATCCCGGCGATCGGCTACGGCGTCCGCTACGAATTCGGCATCTTCACGCAGAAGATTTCCGACGGCTGGCAGGAAGAGGTGGCCGACCAGTGGCTGCGCAAGGGGAATCCCTGGGAAATCCCCCGCCCCGAGATCGCCTACGACGTCCCGTTCGGCGGCCACACGGAGGGCGGTTTCGACGAATCGGGCCGCTTCCGTCCGCGCTGGATTCCGGACCGGTTCGTCCGCGGCGTCGCCTACGACACCATGATCTCCGGATACGACTCGCCCTCGGTCATCATGCTGCGGCTGTTCCGGGCGGGCGCCACGACCTCCTTCGATTTCCGTTCCTTCAACGCCGGCGACTACTACGGCGCCGTCCACGACAAGATCGGCTCGGAGAATCTGACCAAGGTACTCTACCCCAACGACGAACCGCAGGCGGGCAAGCAGCTGCGGCTCATGCAGCAGTTCTTCTTCGTCTCCTGCGCCCTGCAGGACATGATCCGCATCTACCTGCAGCGCGAGTCGGACCTCGCCGGATTTCATGAGAAGTACGCCGTCCAGCTCAACGACACGCACCCCTCCATCGGCGTCGCCGAACTGATGCGGCTGCTCATGGACGTCCACGGCATGGAATGGGAAGCGGCCTGGACCGTCACGGAAAAGACCTTCTGCTACACGAACCACACGCTGCTGTCCGAGGCGCTGGAGAAATGGTCCGTCCCGCTGTTTCAGCGCCTCCTGCCCCGCCACCTGGAGATCATCCTCGAGATCAACCGGCGCTTCCTCGAGGGCGTGAGGGGCGCCTATCCCGGCGACGAAGCGCTCGTGCAGCGCCTGTCCCTCATCGACGAGTGGGGGGAGCGCTACGTCCGCATGGCGAACCTGGCCTGCGTCGGAAGCCGCAGGATCAACGGCGTCGCGCAGCTGCACACGGACCTCCTCTGCGAGCAGGTCCTCTGCGACTTTCACCGCATCAGTCCCGAGAAGTTCCTCAACGTCACGAACGGCGTCACGCCGCGGCGGTTCGTCGTCCAGTCCAATCCGACGCTTGCGGCGCTCATCTCCGCCCGGATCGGCAGCGGCTGGATCAAGGACCTGTCCTCCTTCCGGGAACTGGAGCCCGCCGCCGGGGACAGCGCCTTTCTCGGCGCCTGGCACGGGGCAAAGCTCGAGAACAAGCGCCTGCTGGGCGACATCATCCGGCGGCAAACCGGCGTCGCCGTCGATCCCGCGTCGCTGTTCGACGTTCACGTCAAACGGATCCACGAGTACAAGCGACAGCACCTGAATGTCCTGCACGTGATCTCGCTGTACAACCGCATCTGCCGGGGCCTGACCGATGGAATGCCTCCCCGTACGGTGATCTTCGGCGGCAAGGCCGCGCCGGGCTACTTCATGGCCAAGCTGATCATCAAGCTGATCCACTCGGTCGCCGATGCGGTGAACGGCGATCCCCGGGTCAAGGACCTGCTCCGCGTCGTCTTTCTCCCGAACTACAATGTCAAGAACGCCCAGCGCGTCTACCCGGCCGCCGATCTCTCCGAGCAGATCTCAACCGCCGGGAAGGAGGCGTCCGGCACCGGCAACATGAAGTTTTCCATGAACGGCGCCCTGACGATCGGCACGCTGGACGGGGCGAACGTGGAAATCCGCGATGAAGTCGGGGCGGAAAACTTCTTCCTCTTCGGCCTGACGGCGGACGACGTCGCCAGGAAAAGATCCGAAGGATACAGGCCGCAGGAGGCCATCGCGGCCGACGACGGGCTGCGCGAGGCGATCGAGATGATCGAAGGCGGCCGCTTTTCCCGCGGCGACCGGGATCTCTTCCGCCCGCTCACCGAGTCCCTGCGCCGGCGCGACGAGTACATGCTCTGCGCAGACTTTCCGTCCTACGTCGACTGCCAGGAGCGCGTCGGCCGCGCCTTCCTCAACGAACGGGAATGGCTGCGGATGAGCGTCCTCAACGTCGCCCGGATCGGCAAATTTTCCTCGGACCGCGCGGTCCGCGAATATTGCGAGTCGGTCTGGAACATCGAACCGGTCACCATCGACTGATCCGCGGAGCCGCCCCGATGAGAAAGGTGAAGATCGTCTGTACGCTCGGCCCTTCCGCCGCCGGCATCCCGAGGCTCAAGCAGCTTGTCGAAGCCGGCATGGACGCCGCACGGCTCAATTTTTCCCACGGCACGCACGAAGAGCACCGGAGGATGTTCCTGGACGTCCGCGCAGCGGCCCTGCAGGCGGGAAAACCCCTGGCCGTCATCGCCGATCTGTGCGGCCCCAAGATCCGTGTCGGCCCCGTGGAGGGCGGCGGCGTGGCGCTGAAACCCGGCCAGCCGATCATCCTGGCGGCGGGGAATCGGGCCGGGAATGCGGACCGGATCTTCCATTCCTACCCGCCCCTCTCCCGCGAGGCCCGACGGGGCGACAGGATCCTCCTCGACGACGGAATGTTGGAATTCGTCGTCGAGTCCGTCCGCGGCGACGAAGTCCTCTGCCGCGTCGTCACCGGCGGCGTCCTGAAGGACCACAAGGGAATGAACCTGCCGACCATGAAGCTCAGCGCGCCGGCGCTCACCGAAAAAGACAGGGAGGATCTGCGCTTTGCGCGGGAGTTGGGCGTGGACTACCTCGCGCTCTCCTTCGTACGGACGCCCGAGGACATCCGCGCGGCGAAGGAGCTCGCGGGCGGCACGCCCGTGATCGCCAAGATCGAAAAGCCCGAGGCCGTCGCGCGCCTGGAGGAAATCCTGGAGGCCGCCGACGGCGCGATGGTCGCCCGCGGGGACCTCGGCGTCGAGGCGGGCCCCGAAAAGGTCCCCCTCCTGCAGAAGCGCATCATCCGGGACATCCGGAAATTCGCCAAGCCCGTCATCACGGCGACGCAGATGCTCGATTCCATGATCCGCAACCCCCGCCCCACCCGTGCGGAGGTGTCCGACGCGGCAAACGCGGTCCTGGACGGGACGGACGCCGTGATGCTCTCCGGCGAAACGTCCGTGGGGCAGTACCCCGTCGAGGCCGTGCAGACCCTGCGATCGATCATCGAGGAGATCGAGTCGGGCGGCGCCGGGGCGGCCGACGGCCGGATGCGCCTTCCCTGCCCGGAACCGGGCGAACGGGGCGTCCCCGCTGTCCACGCCTTTTCCAGCGCGATCGCCGACGCCTGCGTGGAGGCTTCGCGCTGCCTGAAACTCGCCGCCCTGGCCGTCTACACGGAGACCGGCCGGTCGGCGGCCCTCGTGAGCGCACAGCGCCCCGAGGCCAGCGTCATCGCCTTCTCCCGCCACCCGCAGGTCCTCAACCGCCTGGCCCTCCTCTGGGGCGTCAAGCCCCTGAACGGCCAGTGGGTGCAAGGGGTGGCCGGCGTCGTCGAACAGGCGGAGGCGGAACTCCTGAGGCACGGCCTCGTAAGGCCGGGCGACGACATCGCCGTCACTTTCGGCATGGTGATCGGCAGCGAGCCCTTCCAGACCAACATCCTCAAACTCTGGAAAATCCGGAATCCTTGAACGTCGTGGAATGTGGATTCTCAGGAACGTGGATTCTCTTGACAGCGCATCTTCTTCCCATTACACTCCCCCATCTTTTCGAGGAGAGCGGATCTCGCATGGAGCAGCAGGCAGACGTGCCCCGGACGGGCCGGGAACTCCGCGCCGCGGCGAGGAGCGGCAGATGCCGTCGGACGACCTCGGGCGCAGCGCCTGACTTCGTCCAGACAAACGTGGCGATCCTTCCGAAGGAGCTGGCCTTCGACTTCCTGCTCTTCTGCCAGCGGAACCCCAAGCCCTGCCCCGTTATTGAGGTCCTGGAAGCCGGCGAGGTCGAAGCGCGCTTCAGCGCGCCCGGCTCCGACATCCGGACCGACGTGCCCCTGTACCGCGTCTACCGGCAGGGCCGGTTCGTCGACGAGCCGCAGTCGCTCCTCGGCATCTGGCAAGGGGACCTCGTCACCTTCCTGCTCGGGTGCAGCTTCACGTTCGAACACGCCCTCGTCCGCAACGGCATCCCGCTGCCTCACTTCACCGCCGGCCGGAACGTCTCCATGTACGTAACGAACATCGCCTGCAGGCCCGCCGGCGTCTTCTCCGGCCCGATGGTCGTCTCGATGCGCTGGATCGCCGCCGACAAAGTCGTCCGGGCCGTGCAGGCCACATCGCGGTTTCCGGCCGTGCACGGCGCTCCCGTCCACATCGGCGATCCCGCCCGGATCGGCATCCGCGACATCGCCCGGCCGGACTTCGGCGACGCATGGCCCCCGCCCTCGCCGGACGCCGTGCCCGTCTTCTGGGCATGCGGTGTCACGCCGCAGGCCGTCGCGATGGCCTCCAAGCCCGAACTCATGATCACGCACGCCCCGGGGCACATGTTCGTCACCGATCTGCGCGACGAAGACTTCGCCGTTCTGTAGCCGATGGACAATCCCGCCGCGCCCCTCACTCTCGAAGACATCGTGCTGTCCCGCGACACCCGCAACGTCTCCCGCCTGCGGCCCTACGTGCCGGAGGATTTCCTGTCCCGTGCGGCCCGCCGCGTCCTTGACCGCCCCGGCAGGGTTCTTCTCGTCACGGGATTCTTCATCGTCCGCGCCGGACGAACGGAGACGGACGGTCCGCCCGGCGCCGCCGCGGTGGGCCGCGCCCTGCGGACGCTGGGATACGAGGTCGCGTATGTCACCGACCGCCTCTCCCTGGCCGCCGTTGCAGCCTTGGCCGACGGCGATCCCGTCCTCGAGTTTCCGATCGCGGACAACGAAACCTCCGCTCGCTTTGCCGCGGAGATGCTGGAGACCCACCGCCCATCGCTCCTGATCGCCATCGAACGGCCCGGCCTCTTCGCCGACGGCACTTACCGGAACTCAATGGGCATCGACATCACGGGCTTCAATGCCAGGACGGACTTCCTCTTCTGCGGGCACACGGCCTCGATCGGCATCGGCGACGGCGGCAACGAAATCGGCATGGGGAACGTCCGCGCGCTCATGACGGCGGGTGGCCTGCCGGGCGACGACACGCTGTGCGCGACCGGCACCACGGATCTGGTCATTGCGAGCTGTTCGAACTGGGGGGCTTACGGCCTGACGGCTGCGCTGTCGCTGATGACGGGGAAGAATCTTCTTCCGGACGCCGGCGAGGCCCGCGAGCGCCTGCGTCGCATCGTGGCGGCCGGTGCCGTTGACGGCATGTCTTCGGAATCCCGGGAATGGGTGGACGGGCGGCCTCCCGAAGAGGAGGCCCGCTGCCTGGACGACCTGCGCGGCTTCGTCCGCAGGAAGTCGGCGGAAGCGCCGCAACGGACGTGACATCGATCGTTTCCTGAAGCGGCCGCGGCGCGGCAACGCGCCTTTCAACCGATTACAATCCGCCGACCACCCGCACGACCCCTTCCCAGCTCCGGCAGAAGACGACGCCCGGCCCGCACTCGGGAATGTCCCGGCGACCTTCCTGCAGGTAAATCCTCACCAGTCCTTCGAGCTCGACATCGCGCAGGTGCCGGATGTCGTCGTCGATGAGGACCCGTGCGCCGATTGCGGCGCAGAGTTCGCTCTTGGCCGATCCATCGGAAGAGACGATCCCCGCGAGGCAGCCCATTAAGTCCTTCTCGCGCAGCCACTCCCGGGAGTAATCCATGATGCGGGGCGGCCGCGCCGTCACGACGTGCAGTTCGGCCGTGCGGGCGAGAGTGCGGACGGCCTGCAGCGCCCCGGGCACTTCCGGCGCCCCCAGGCTGCTTTTGCGTTGGTAGATCTCCCGTCCCATCCGCTCGTAGGCCTCGCTGCCGATCAGGGGGACGCAGTCCGTCCGGTTGCACTGCCAGGGCTCGACCTCGATCCCGAGGTTGGCCCGGATCCATCTCACCTTCTGCCGGTTCGTATCGGCGATGGTGCCGTCATAGTCGATCGCAATGATCATGCTTCCGCTCCCGTCAGGCGGCGTATTTCCGCTCCAGCGCCTCGAGCATCCCGTGCAGCTGTTCGTGCCGCCCCTGCCCGATGACCGTTTCCTCGTGTTCCTCGAAGGCCCCGTAAAGCCGCTCCAGCTCGCTCTTCGAAAGCCTCCGTTCCGCCAGGGGAAACAATCTGTCGTTTTCCTTCCCGATATGCGTGGTCAGGAGTCCCGCATATTCCGCGGCGGCCCGGGCGAATCCGGCGGCTTTCGCCGCGACCGTGACACCGGCTTCCATCTCTTGGATGAGTTTTCTCCCCTGAAGATGTTCCGCCAGCAGCTCTTCCACGAGGCCTTCGGCTTCCGGCATGCCGGCGGCGGCCAGGGCCGGGAACAGGAAGCCTTCTTCCTTCCCGTGGTGGCACTTGTCGGCAAACTCCCTCAGGAATCCGATGAAGCTGAGCCGGTCTTCCTGGGCGGTCTGCCCCTCGCCGTCGGACCCGGCCGCCATCTTTGCCAGGATTTGAAGTGCCGAAAGGATCGCCTCGTGTTCATGCCTCAAGTCTTCGATTGCAGCGCTCATGGGATGCCTCCCGTCCCTGCGCCGTAGGAGAACCCAGGGAACGGATGCGATCATAGCCTGTCTGTCGGGCCGCTGCAACGGCGGGCGGGGAATCGGAGGATCAGACGTTGAACCGGAAGTTGATGATATCGCCGTCGGCGACCCGGTAGTCCTTTCCCATGGCGGAGAGTTTCCCGGCCTTCTTCACCGCCTCCTCGCTCCCGTATTCCATGAGATCCCCGTACTGGATGACTTCCGCGCGGATGAAGCCCCGCTGGATATCGGAATGGATGGCGCCGCCCGCCTCCGGGGCGGAGGCGCCCTTCGGGATCAGCCACTGCCGGACCTCGTCCTCGCCAACGGTGAAGAAGGATATGAGCCCCACCGCGTCCATGCAGAGCCGCGAGAGGAGGTGCAGGGCCGGCTCTTCGATGCCGGCGTCCTTCAGGAAGGCCTCCCGCTCCTCCGCCGAGGAGAGGGTCGCGATTTCCGCCTCCAGCTTCGCCGAGATCCGCATGATCGTCATCCCCTGCCCCTGAAAGCGCGCGGCCAGCGTCCCGGAAAGCCCGCTGTCCGTCAGGTCGCCCTCGGAGACGTTGAGCGCAACGATCATCGATTTCATGGTGATGAAGGGATAGCCCGAGACGACCTTGCCTTCCTCGGCGGACACCGCCAACGCCCGCAGCGGCCTGTCGGCTTCGAGGTGCCGCTTGAACTTCTGCAGGACCTCCGCTTCCTTCTTCAGGGCCTCCGCGCGCGTCCGCTTCGCGTCCTTTTCCATCCGCTCGAAGCGCTTCTCGATGAAGAGGAGGTCGTGCAGGAGGAGTTCGGCGTTGACGAATTCGATGTCCCGCGCCGGATCGACGGCGCCGCTGACGTGGTAGACGGAATCATCCCGGAAGGCCCGGACCACGTGGCAGAGGGCGTCGAGGCCCGCAATGTCCCGGAAGATCTTCCCCTCGCGGATGCTCTCCGAATCCAGGTCGGGCAGCAACTGCACCGACAGCCGGGCGCGCGTCTCCTTTTTCGGCCGGTAGAGCGCGTTGAGCCGGTCGAAACGGGGATCCAGGATCTCGGCGACGCCTTCCGGCATCTTCGCCGAGTCGAACGGTCCGTCGATCCTGGCGCCCGTCAGCAGTCCGAACAGGGTCCGCTTGCCCGTCTGCGGAAGACCGATGATGCCGATTTTCATGGGCTTCTCCAAAAAAGAGCGGTGGAAGCTGCAGACGCCTTGCAAACGCCTTCAACTCCCACCGGATTTCAGGGACCGCCTCTAACACGCTTTCCCCGGCCTGTCAACCCGCCTTCGCCGGCCTCAGGGCCAAATTGACAAGGCCCGGAAGGGCTGTTAGGATGCGGTCAAAATCATCCCCCAGGAGGCGACGTCATGAAAAGAATGCTCATCCTACTCGTCATTCTGACTCTGGCCCTTGTCGGCGCTTCGGCTGCGGCGGCGCAGGTCTCGCCCGACAAGGCCAAGGCGGAGGGTAAGGCGACCTTCTACGCGAACATCACCGCCGTCGAGCCGATCATCGCGGATTTCTCCAAGAAATACGGCGTCAAGGGGGAATACACGCGGATCTCCACGTCCAAATTCGTGGCGACGGTCGCGACGGAGCACGGCGCCGGCAAGCTGCTGGCCGACGTCCTCCAGGCGCCGATGCCGATCCTGGAGATCCTGAAGGACAAGGGCATCCTGGCCTCCTACAAGTCGCCTTCCGTAGCGGGTTATCCCGAGTGGACGAGAAAAGACGACAAGATCCAGCTCTTCGGCATCGAGTACGTGTGCCTCCTGTACAACAGGGAACTCGTCAAACCCGCCGACGTCCCCAAGCGCTACGAGGACATCACGGACCCCAAGTGGAAGGGAAAACTCGTGATGGCCGATCCCTCCACCCACGCGACGACGATCTCCTGGCTCATCGGGCTCAAGGAGAAGGTCTTCAAGACCGATGACGCCTGGATGAAATTCGTCAAGGGCCTCGCGGCGAACAAGCCCATGTTCGTGAACTCCTTCGGCCCCACGCCCGCCCCCATCGAGAGCGGGGAAAAGCACCTCGCCATCTCCATGCCCAAGTACATCATCACCAAGGCGCCGGCGCCCCTGGATTGGGCGCGGGTCGAGCAGCCCATGATGGGCACGCCCCGCGGCATGGCGATCACCGCGGCCGCACCCCATCCGAATGCCGCGCGCCTCTTCGTGGATTACTGGATGTCTCAGGACGCGATGAAGGTGCTGGCCGAGAAGGTGGGCGAGTACGTTCTCCGTCCGGGCATCTATCCCCCGGTTCCGGGCATCGACAAGGCCAAGGTCATGGCGATCCGCGAGCTGTCGGACGACGAGATCAAGAAGTGGGGCGGCGAGTTCAAGAAGATCTTCGAAGTGCCGTGAGAATTCGCTCATAGACTGCCCGCGTATGAAAGAGGTTCTGCCCGTAGGGGCGCTTTGGAGATTTTTCGGGGCCCCCTGCTTTCGCAGCGGAGCGGCGCTTTCGATGCCGCTGTCTGAGGGCGCAAGCCCGAGTTTGGCATCGGCCGCGCAGCGAGAAGCTGCAGGGTCGAAAAAGATCCAGGCGGCCCGGGGCAGACCCTCGTCATGATCTTCAAAAGGGATCGCCTCGGTATTTTCGGTGTCCGCCCATGGAAATCCGCATTTCGCATCTCCACAAGCGCTACTTCTCCGAGGGCAAAACGATCACCGCCCTTTCGGATGTTGATCTCGTCATCCCGGCAAACCGGATATTCACCCTCCTGGGGCCCAGCGGCTGCGGGAAGACGACGCTCCTGCGCAGCATCGTGGGCCTGGAATCCCCCGATTCCGGCGAGATCGCGATCGGGGATGAAATCGTCTTTTCACAGGAGAAAGGCATCTTCGTTCCGCCGGAGAAGCGCGGGCTGGGCATGGTGTTTCAGACCTACGCGATCTGGCCCCACATGAACGTCTTCGACAACGTGGCCTATCCGCTCCAGGCCCGGAACGAACCCGCGGAAGAGATCGCCAGAAAAGTGGAAAAAACGCTGCGGTTCGTGCAGCTCGAAGGATTCGAAAAGCGTCCGGCGACGAAACTCTCCGGCGGCCAGCAGCAACGCGTGGCCCTCGCCCGCGCCCTCGTGGCGGAGCCCAGGGTGATCCTCTTCGACGAGCCCCTCTCGAACCTCGACGCCAAGCTCCGCGAGGAGACGCGCAAGGAGCTGCGGGCCTTCCTCACCAAACTGCAGATCACCGCCGTCTACGTCACCCACGACCGGATCGAGGCCCTGTCGCTGTCGGACTCGATCGCCGTCATGAAGGAGGGCCGCATCGTCGAGATCGGGACCCCCAAGGAGATCTACTTCGACTCCGACCAGCGTTTCGTCGCCGATTTCATCGGCCGGACGAACCTGATCGAGGGACAGGTGAAGGCTTCCGCGCCGCCCTGCACGATCGTCGAGACCACGATCGGGGAGATCGCCTGCGCGAACAAGTCCGGGGCGGCGGTCGGACAGAAAGCCGCCGTCTCGGTCCGGCCGGAGTTCATTCGGGTGGTGCCCGGAGACCGCCCGCCGGAACGCAACGTCTTCCGCGGCCGCGTGGAATCCCTCGTCTTCGTCGGCGACGCCTACGAGGGGGAGGTCCGGATCGGCGACACCCTGATGGTCGTCAGGGTCGAGCCGACCGTCCGCGTCGCGGAAGGGAACGAGGTCTCCCTGTTTTTCGAGCCGGGCCATTGCTCCGTGCTCTCGCGGTGAGCGGGGAACGAACGATGGGAAGCCGACGGACGATTCTGACGCCCAGCCTCATCGCGATCGTGGGGTTCCTCACGGTCTGCCCGGTCGTCATGCTCCTCTTCGGGAGCTTCAGTTCGGGCCTGGACGCGTTCGGAACCTTCACGCTGGAGAAGTACGTCACGTCCTACACGGACCCGGCCTTCGCCCATATTCTCGTCAATACGGCCGTCTTCACGCTCGGCTCCGCCGTCGTCGCGACCTTCCTGGCGCTCTTTCTCGCCTACCTGAATACGAGGACCAACATCCCCTTCAAGTTCCTGTTCCGGGTCATCTCCATCATCCCGATGATGATCCCCCATATCCTCTTCGCCGTCAGCTGGGTCCTGCTGCTGAACCCGACGAACGGGCTGATCAATCTCTATCTGAAGCAGCTGTTCAACATCCAGGGGGCGCTCTTCAACATCTACACGCTGCCGGGGATGATCCTCGTGGAGGGCCTGCTGGATCTGCCGATCGCCTACCTGATCGTCGCGCCGGCCATGGCCGCATTCGACGTCTCCCTGGAGGAATCGTCGAAGGTCTGCGGCGCCTCGAACCTGAGCACACTGCGCCGGGTCACGCTGCCGATCCTGCGGCCGGCGATCCTGGCCGCCTTCACGCTGGTGATCATCCGGAGCCTGGCCTCCTTCGCCGTTCCGTCCGTCATCGGCATGCCGGGGCGCATCTACGTCCTGGCGACGCACATCTACCGCATCGTCTCGACCGGGTTTGCCACGGACTACGGCGTGGCGGCGGCGGTGGGCATGAGCGTCCTCGCCGCGTCCGTCACGCTCATCTACCTCTACCGTCACCTGACCTCCGAAGGAGAGAAATACGTCACGATTTCGAGCCGCGGCTACCGCCCCACGGTGATCGACCTCAAGGGCGCGCGGATCCCCCTGTTCGGCGCCGTCGGCGTCCTGTCGTTCATCCTCATCGTCCTGCCGGTGATCGTGCTCTTCTACGCCTCGCTCCTGCCCTACTCCATGGTGCCGAGCGCCAAGGCCTTCTCGCTGATGAGCCTGAAGAACTGGACCGCCGTCATCCATGACCCGATCTCTCTCCTGTCCCTGAAGAACAGCCTCTTCCTCGGCGTCGCGGGAGCGACACTCGGCGTGATCCTCTCCGTCTTCGTCTCCTACGTCATCGTCAAGGTCCGGACGCGCGCCGCCGGCGTCCTGGAATCCCTGAGTTTCCTCTCCTTCTCCTTCCCCGGGATCGTCATCGGCGTGGGCTTCATGTGGCTCTTCGTCCGCACGCCGCTCTACGCGACGATCTGGGCGCTTCTCATCGGCTACATCGCCACCTATCTTCCCTACGGGATCCGCCCCCTCTCGAGTGCATTCGTCCAGATCCACAGCCATCTGGAGGAATCGTCCCGCGTCTGCGGCGGCGGGACGCTCTACACGATGCGGAGGATCATTGTCCCGCTTCTCATCCCCGGTATCGTCTCCGGCTGGATCCTGATGGCCACCATGTTCGTCCGGGAGTTGAGCATTTCCGTCGTCCTCTCCCGCCCCGGCACGGAGGTCCTGGCCGTGCAGATCCTGCGCTTCGCCGAGGACGGCCTCTGGGGAAAACTCTCCGCCCTGGGAATCCTGATGATCTTCTTCTCGACGGCCCTTGTCATCATGGCGACGCTGATCGGCGCAAGGCTCTCGAAGGTGGAGAACTGAAAAAAGGGCCGCCCATGATCCCGCTCTTCTTCCCGCGGGGCTTTCCGGTCCGGGACACCCTGCCTGCCGTTCATCGGTACAATAATTGCTTTATCATCACGGTCTGCCATCGCGGTCCCCTTTCATTCCAGTCTCCTCCCTGGAATCTTGAGAGGGTTTTTTCTTTTCGAACCGGATGCTTGCCGCGTGCCCGGACGGACGGGGGGGGTAGATCATGTTTGGTGGAAAGTACCGTTATTTTTTTGACACGACGGCCATCGGCATCCTTCACTGCGACGCGTCCGGCTTTTTCCATGACGTGAACCCCTCTTTCTGCCGGATGCTCGGCTACTCGGCGGAGGAAATCGGACGTCTCAGATACCAGGATGTCACGCCGGAAAAATGGCGTAACCTCGACGGGTGTATCCTGCAGCAGGTGTCCGAGCGTGGTTATTCCGACGAATTCGAGAAGGAGTACATCCGCAAGGACGGCTCGGTATTCCCCGTGACCGTCCGCATCTGGGAACTGCCCTCCCGCCGTGGAAAAGGCAGAACCCTGACCATGATGGGAATGGTCAGGGACATTACCGGCGACAAGAGCAATCAGGAGTCCATGCAAAAGAAGGAGAAGCGGTACCGCAGGATCTTCGAACAGATCCAGGAGATCTATTACGAGGTCGATGACCGGGGAGTGGTTCTGGAGATATCTCCCTCCGTAAAGAACATGCTCGGCTATGCAAGGGAAGACCTGATCGGAACTCCGATTGCAGACCTGTATGCGCAGCGGGAGGACTGCCTGCATTTTCTTGATCTGCTCCGCTCGGAGGGCTGTCTCAGCGACTACGAAGTCCTTCTGAAGCACGGCAGCGGCGATTCAGTGTTCTGTTCGGTCAGCGTGAAGATGGTCAAGGACCAGAGCGACACTTTTTACATCGGTTCCGTCAAGAACATCAGCAGACGAAAAGCCATCGAAGGCAGACTGAAGGACAGTGAAACACTCTTCCGGCTGCTCTTTGACCGATCCGGTGAACCGCAGCTGTTGATCGACCGTGGACTCTTTGTGGACTGCAATGAAGCGGCCCTCAGGATGCTGGGGTGCGCCGACAGGCAGGAAATCCTCGGTCTCAGGCCTTCCGACATCTCTCCGGCCTTTCAGCCCGAAGGCCTGAGTTCCAGCCAAAGAGAAGACGTCCTCTTCGATCAGGCCTATCGGGAAGGCAGCGTCCAGTTCGAGTGGATGCACCGGCGGAGAGACGGAAGCGAATTCCTGACGGAGGTCGTACTGACCGGCATCCCCTTTCAGGGGAAATGGATGCTGCACACAACATGGCGCGATATCACGGAACGCGAGCGGATCACATCGGAGCTCAAAGAAAGCGAGGCGCGCATCCGGACGCTCATGGACTGCATGCCTGTAGCCGTCATCCGCACGGACCGCAACGGCGTCATTGCCTACTGGAACAAGGCCGGCGAATCCCTTTTCGGGTACTCCGCGGATGAAGCCCGGGGGCGCAGGATTACGGACCTCATCATCCCCAACGACATTTACCCCGCCCTTCACCGCCATATGCAGGAATTCGAGAAGGTCGGGTATTCCGGGGAATTCATGCCCGCGGGGGAATATGAGCTTCTCGACAAGAGCGGCGCTCGCGTCCCCGTGTATGCAATCCTGACGGCCGTCCGGGTCGAAAAGGGAGATCCGGCGTTCTTCACGTTCAATGTGGACCTGCGGGAAAGAAAGCAGCTGGAACTCCAGGTGCGACAGGTCCAGAAGATGCAGGCCATCGGCACGCTGGCGGGCGGCATCGCCCATGACTTCAACAACATTCTGAGCGCCATCATGGGCTATACGGATCTGTCATTGCGCGCCTTGCCCCAAGACGGCCCGCTGAAGCGATATCTGTCACATGTGTATGAAGCGAGCGAGCGGGCGAAAGACCTGGTGAAACAGATCCTCACGTTCAGCCGCCAAACCGAAAGGAAGAAGATCCCCCTTCATGCGCTGCCGGTGGTCAAGGAGGCGTTGAAGTTGTTGCGGGCGTCTCTGCCGGCCATGGTCGAAATCAGACAGAACATCGACGTCCAGAACGATCTCATTCTGGCCGATCCGACGTCCATTCATCAGGTGCTGATGAACCTGTGCACGAACGCCGCGCAGTCGATGCTGGATCAAAAAGGCCTGCTGACCGTTACCCTGGAGGACATCGAATTCAAACCGGGAGACTTTGTCCCGCATACCTCCCTGACGCCGCGACAGTACCTGCATCTGTCCGTCGCCGATACCGGCTGCGGGATCGATCCGATCATCCTGGACCGGATCTTCGATCCCTTTTTCACCACGAAGAAATCAGGCGAAGGGACCGGTATGGGCCTCGCGGTCGTCCACGGCATCGTGAAGGACTTGGGGGGAACGATTACGGTGCATTCCGAACTGCAAAACGGCTCAAGATTCGATATTTACCTGCCCTCGCTCTGCAAGGACGCAAACGAATCATCGGCGGCACAGGATCGGGCTCCGCTGCTCAAAGGCGAAGGAAATATTCTGTTTGTGGATGACGAAGCCGGATTGGCCGAACTGGGGAAAGAAATGATCAGCAACCTGGGATACACGGTCACAAGCAGGAGCAGCAGCGTGGAGGCGCTGGAAGCATTCCGCTTCAAGCCGGACGCCTTCGATCTCCTGATCACGGATCATTACATGCCGAATATGAGCGGTCTCGAATTGACGGAGGAAATCCTGAAGATCCGCCCGGACCTGCCGGTTATCCTGTGTACGGGCTTCGACAGGCCCGTTTCCATGGCCCGGTTGCACGCACTTGGCGTTCGCGAGATCATTCACAAACCGATCGTTCTGTACCAGCTCGGCAAGGTCATCGAAGCGCTGCTTCCACCTCCGAAAGACCGCGACAGGTAATCGACATGGCAAATATCCTGGTCATTGATGACGAAGCTTCCATCCGGGAGTTGTTCCGCGACATCGTCGGCGGCATGGGGCACGGGATCGAGTGCGCCTGCTCCGCAGATGAGGGCATGAAAGCCGCAAACACCCGTCATTTCGACGCGGTGTTTCTGGATATCAACCTGCCGGACGGAAACGGTCTGACGCTGCTCTCCAAGATCCGGGACGTTCCCGGCAAACCGGAAGTCATCATCATGACCGGATTCGGCAGCGTCGAGAACGCCGAGCTGGCCATCACCAACAGCGCCTGGGACTACATTGAAAAACCGATCGTAAAGACGATGATCGAACTGCCCCTGTTGCGGGCCCTGCAATACCGAGAGACGAAGAAGGAAACCAAGAAGGTCCTTGCGCTCAGACGCGAAAGCATCATCGGAGGCAGTTCCGCAATCAACGCATGCCTGGAACTCGTGGCGCAAGCCGCTGCCGGAGACGTCAACGCGCTCATTGCCGGGGAAACGGGGACGGGAAAGGAGTTGATTGCGAGAACCATACATCAGAACAGCCGGAGGGGCGGAAAGGCGTTCGTGACCGTTGACTGCGCGTCCCTTCCCCCGACGATTATTGAGAGTGTCCTTTTCGGCCACGAGAAAGGGGCCTTTACCGGTGCCGATCGCCAGCGTGCCGGACTGGTCAAACAGGCGGATGGCGGCACGCTGTTCCTAGACGAAATAGGCGAGCTCCCCCTGGAACTCCAGAAGACTTTCCTGCGGGTTCTGCAGGAGCATCGCTTCCGCCCCGTGGGATCCTCCTGCGAGATCGAAAGCCGGTTCCGCCTCATCGCCGCCACGAACCGCGATCTCGAACGGATGGCGCAGGCGGGGGATTTCCGCAGCGATCTCCTCTATCGCCTGAGCACGTTCACAATCGAAGTGCCTCCCCTGCGAAAACGTCTGGAAGACATCGGTGAACTGATCCTCCATTACACGAAGAAGTTCTGCGATCGGTACGGAACGGAGATGAAGGGGTTTTCGCCGGAGTTTCTCCACGCCTGCCAGATGTACGATTGGCCCGGAAACGTACGTGAATTGGTGAATGTGCTGGAAAAGGCGTTTCTTGCCGCCCTGCAGGAGCCGATCCTGTTTCCGAAACATCTGCCTATGCATATCAGGCTCCGCATGGTTCGCGAAGTCGTGGGCTGCCTGAAAACCGATCCGGAAAAGACGAACGCCCCATTGGGGTCCCTCCAGGAAAGAAGGAAGACGGCCATCGCCCGTGAGGAGAAACAGTATCTTCAGGAACTCATGGCCGCCACGGACGGGGATATTGCCTCCGCCTGCAGGATCTCCGGACTTTCGAAGGTCAGGTTGTACGTCCTCCTCAAGAAACATGGAATGGCCAGGAAGGACTTCCAAAACCTTTCGTAGAACGAAACTCGTTTCTCCGCACGAAACAAGGGCATAAGTCATCGAATAGCTTCAACATCTCTTCTCCTCTCGTCCCCCGCATTTTTCTCCCGAGGGGTGTCCGTCGGTGCGGCAGCCGTCACATCACGGAGCAGCATCATCACAACCTATCGATTATTCTACGATTTTATTATTTCACCTTGTTGGTACGATTCTTGTTTTCGGGAAAAATCGGCAGGACGTCCGCGAACAGATGCATGAGTTGCCGCCCCCGGAACGGGAATAGAGGATCGACGTTGCATGAGCGATTTCTTATTGCGGTGCCGTCGGCGGCTTGAATTCTGCGATTGAAGATTCTTTCATGAAATGGATCGGGGAGGAATGATGAAAAAGTTCGGCTTGGGTGTGAAATTGATGGGTGGGTTTCTGTGCATCGCGGCACTGACGCTGGTCGTTGGGGCCGTGGGGATGATCAAGATCAGAGCCATCGAGAAAGCGGACCGGATGATGTACGACGAAAACGTCGTGGGTCTGGAAGCGGCTTCCCGCATCGACGCCATGTTTTTGGAAATGAGAACGCTTACGATCTACAGCGCGGTCGATCGATTCGTACTGGGCAAATCCATCGACAATCGGGTCTCCGCCATCCGGGAACTCGACAAGAAAGGCTTCGGGCTTCTCGCCCAGTATGAGAAGACCGTCTCGAGCGAAGAAAACCGGAAGATCTACCAGGATCTGAAGGCGAGTCTCGAAAGGTACTGTTCCGCGCGGGACCGACTGCTTGCGGCGGTTTCGGCAGGCAACAAGGAGGAGACGGTCCGCGAAATGCAAGGCGAAGGCGCCGTCCTCGGGCAGAAGCTTACTACCCTGCTTGACAGCATGATTGTCCTGAACAGGGAAGCGGCCCGGCGCACTGCGGAAAACAACGCGTCTTCCGCAACCGCGGCGATGTGGTTCAGCGCCGTCATTACGGGGCTGATCGTCATCGCGGCCGTGATTCTGGGAACCTTCCTCACACTTTCCATCACCCGTCCCGTCAACCGCGTCACAGAAGGACTGACGGAGGGCGCCGGGCAGGTCGCCTCCGCGGCCACGCAGGTATCCTCCGCTTCCCAGCAGCTGGCTGAAGGGGCATCCGAACAGGCCTCTTCGCTGGAGGAGACATCGTCCTCGCTCGAGGAAATGTCGTCCATGACGAAACAAAACGCCGATCATGCAAACCAGGCGAAGGCCATGATGGGGGAAGCCCGGCAGATTGTGGAGAAGGTGAGCGGCCACATGCAGAATATGTCTGATGCGATCAGCGAAATCACCTCTTCCAGCGAAGAGACCAGCAAGATCATCAAGACGATCGATGAAATCGCCTTCCAGACAAACCTGTTGGCCCTCAATGCAGCGGTCGAAGCCGCGCGCGCGGGCGAAGCCGGCGCCGGCTTTGCGGTCGTGGCCGACGAGGTGCGAAATCTGGCAATGCGCGCAGCGGAAGCGGCGAAAAACACGAACAATCTCATCGAAGGCACGGTCAAGGCGGTGCGCAGAGGCAGTGATCTGACGAGCCTGACACAGGAGGCGTTCAAGGAAAATGCGGCGATCGCCGGGAAGATCGGCCAGTTGATCGATGAAATTGCGACGGCTTCCGAGGAACAGGCCCAAGGCATCAGCCAAATCAACACGGCCGTGGCGGAAATGGACAAGGTGACGCAGGCGACCGCAGCGAGCGCGGAGGAATCGGCGTCGGCGTCAGAGGAGATGAACGCCCAGGCGCACATGATGAAGGACTTTGTCCAAGAGCTGGTCTCCGTGATCCACGGTGGAAACGGAAATTCGATCTCCCCGTCGTCCGCCGAACCGGTCCACCGTTCCGCGAAGAAGCCTGCGACTCAGGCCCTCACCGAAAAGCAGTCCGGCGCCGTCGCCCCTCTGAAAGGCGGCGGCCTGTCAGGAAAGATCGTGAAACCGGATCAGGTCATTCCCCTCGAAGAGGACTTCAAGAGCTTCTGATCCGCCGCCCGCGTGGTCCGGTCAAGACGGCATCGCCGCCCGTCGGAGGATGGGCGGCGATGCCGCGAACAATGGTCGACGAAGGTGGAGAAGTAGGAAAGGCCTTTCGTCCGGCGTCGTGACGCCTTGTCCCGATCGGTCCCCTCACGGTCCCGAGCCCCTCCCGGCGGGTCCCCGGCGATCAAGATTCTGTTGACACATAAGGCCTCTCCCGCTATATTCCGTGCGCGCAGGGAAGGCACGGAAAACCTGCGGAGCTGATTTCAGGAGTGATATACGTGAGTTGCATGTTTAGATTCTTCATTCCCTTAATATGAGGCGATGACAGAGAACCCGGGCGGTTCTCCGGAAAACGTCGTCCTGCCGCTCTTCTCCGCTGACCGATCGACCTCTTGGGAGTCATGCCGTGGAAGCCGCGGCATGACGAATCCAGGAGGCGAGAATGGTCGTTCCCACATCAAGAAAATCGAGTTCCCACCAGGAGACCGAAAAGACTCCTTCGAAGACTTGTGCGGTCGACCGGATCGTCGCCGAGTTTGAGGAACGCACCCGCCAGGCGCGCACGGAACTGAAGGAATGGAAAGAGCGCGGCGGCAAGGTGGTCGGCCTGTACTGCAGCTATGTGCCGGGCGAACTGGTGCGGGCAGCGGGGGCAGTGCCCGTTTCCCTGTGCGGAAACCGTGAACAGGCCTTCGACGTGGCGGAGCGGGACCTGCCGCGGAGCTTCTGCCCGCTGATCAAGGCGAGCTATGGGATGGCCGTCGCCGGAACATGCCCGTTCTTCCACTTTTCCGATTGCGTCATCGGCGAGACCACCTGCGACGGCAAGAAGAAGGTCTTCGAACTCATGGCGGGCTTGAAGCCCATCCACGTCATGCAGCTCCCCTTCCGTCAGGACGCCCCGGAGTCCCTTGCGGCATGGACCACGGAAATCCGCCGCGCCGCCCGTTTCATCGAGACGCAGACCGGCTGCGTCCCGACGCTGGCAGGCATGAGGAGCGCCATCCGCGAGGAAAATGCGCTCCGGCGGATGCTCGGGGAGCTCGTGGCCGTCTTTGAACGGGACGATCCCCCCATGACCTGGTTCTCCGCGATGCACGTCCTGCACGCCCGCAACTTCATGCCGGACCGTGCGGAATACCTCAAACTGCTGCGCCGGTTGCTCTCCGCCCTGCGGGACATCACCCCGCAGCCGCTCCGCGCCCGGAAACCCCGTATCCTGGTCACGGGCACCCCCATCTCGCCGGCCTCCGACAAGGTCCTGCGCAGCGTGGAGGAGGCCGGCGGGCGCGTCGTTTGCCACGACGCATGCAGCGGCGTGAAATCCTTCGACCGCCTCGTGAACGAAGACGCCGATCCCTTCGAGGCGCTGGCCGAGCGCACGCTTTCCATCCCCTGCTCCTGCATGAGCCCCAACAGGGGGCGCTTCGAACTGATGCGCCGGATGGCCGAACGCTATCGCGTCGACGCCGTCATCGATACGGTCCTGCATGCCTGCCACACCTTCAACGTGGAGTCCGCCCTGGTGCGGCGCTTTGTCACGGACGAACTCGGCCTCCGCTACCTGAAGCTGGAGACGGATTTTTCCGAAGGCGACGCCGGACAGATCCGGACGAGGATCGAAGCCTTCGTGGAGATGATATCCGGATCGCCGGGAACGGGGGACTCGCATGGCGCCTGACGTCCGCGCGGCCGGCAGGCTCAGCGCCGTGCTGGTCACACTCTCCAATCCGTACTGGGTTTCCATGAAAGAAGGCTACGAGAACGCCGCCCGTGAATTCACAGCGAAGATCGACGTTCGGGAGGCGCGGCGGGCGATCCGGGCGGGCCACATGGATGCCAGCGTGGCTTTTTCCACGGCTTCCGTCGCCGGGGCCGTCCTCCGATCCGCCCTCAAGGCCCTCAAGGGGCAGGCGGTGACCGATGCATACCAGGTGAAGAGTCTTCTGGTCCACCGCGGAAATCTGGATCTCTGGGACAAGCAGGTGCCGTGAGAACGGCGGGGAAAGCCGGGCGCTTCCGGATCCCGCCGCACAGGCATCTAGAGGGTCTCGTACAGGAGCTTCCGGAGCAGGTTTCCCGCCACCTGCCGCCGGTAGGCCGCGGATCCGCGCACGTCGTCGATGGGCGCGACGGCCCGTTCGGCAAGGGCTGCAGCCTCCTCCACCGTTGCGGGCGTGACCTTCCTCCCCCGGAGGAATCCTTCGACTTCGGCCGAAACGACAACCGTCGGGCCCACGCTTCCCCAGGCGATGCGGCCTTCCGAGACAGCGCCGTCGCCGGACAATTTCAGGAGGGCCGCCATGCTGGCGATGGCGCACGCCAGGGCCTTCCGCTGGCCGACCTTTTCGAAGCGGTGCACCTGGAATCCCTGTGGGATCCCGACTCGCACGCCCGTCAGGACCTCTCCTCTCTGCAATTGCGTCCTGCCCGGCCCGGTGATGAATTCCCGGATCGGCATGCGGCGCGTCCCGCGGGACGACTGCAGCTCGACGGCCGCATCCATGACGTACAGCGGCGGCAGGCTGTCGCCGGCGGGCGATGCGGTGCAGAGGTTCCCGCCGAGGGTGCCCATGTTGCGGACCTGCGGCGACCCCAGCGTCGCGACCGCCGCCGCGAGCAGCGGCAGCCGGCCGCAGACATCGCCGCTGCGGAGCAGTTCGGAAAAGGTCGTGCAGGCCCCCAGCCACAGGGCACCGGATTCGTCCCGGACGCCGCGCCAGGATTCCATGCGCTCCAGGCAGACGAGGGAGGGGGGATCGGGCCGCCCCGTCCCCATTCTCACGATGAGGTCCGTGCCGCCTGCATACACGGCGACCTCCGGTTCCCCGTCCAGGATCGGCCAGAGCTCCTCCGGCGTACGTGGGAGATGAACCTCTCTCATTCCGGTTTTTTCCCCCGCAGTTCCGCAGCTGCCTCTTCCACGGCGTCCACGATCTTGGCGTACCCCGTGCATCGGCAAAGGTTGCCGCTCAATCCGGCGCGGATTTCCAGGCGGCCGGCATCAGGCCGCTGTTTCAGCAGCGCCGAAGCCGACAGGATCATCCCCGGGGTGCAGAAGCCGCACTGCACGGCGCCGCAGCGCACGAAGGCCTCCTGGACCGGATGCAGGACGCCGTCCCGCGTCATGCCTTCGATCGTCGTGACGGCCCTCCCTTCCAGCTGCGCCGCCAGCATCAGGCAGGACAGGCGGCTCTCGCCGTCGATAAGGATCGTGCAGGCGCCGCACTCCCCGCCGCCGCAGCCCTCCTTCGTTCCCGTCAGCCCGAGGTCCTCCCGGAGGAGGTCCACGACGCGGCGGTCCGCCGGCGCCTCGATCTGCACGGCATTTCCGTTGAGGACGAAACGGATCGTCATGACGATCCCCCCTTGCGGGCAGAGTGCGCCGTCCGCATCGCCGCGAGCAGCCGCTCCGCCGTGATCGGCGCCGATGTCATCCGGACGCCGCAGGCCCCTGCCAGGGCGTTCGCGACGGCGGGAAGCGGCCCGTTGATCCCGACCTCGCCGACGCCCTTCATCCCGTAGGGTCCGGAATCCTCGCAGGTCTCCACGGCCAGCGAGGCGATCTCGGGCACGTCCATCGCCGTGGGAATGACGTAGGTGGCGAAATCGGGCGTCAGGATCCGCCCTTCGCGAAGCTGCACCTCCTCGCAGAGCGCGTAGCCGATCCCCTGCGCCACGGCACCCTGGATCTGCTGTTCGTAGGCCTGGGGATTCAGCACGCGGCCTCCGTCCGTCGCCGCCAGGTACTGTTTGACCTCCACGGCCCCCGTCAGTTCGTCCGCCTCGACGTACGCCAGATGGGCGGCATAGGAGAAAAGCAGGTGGGGGAAGCCGATGACGAATTCCCTGCCCGTGTCGAGGCCGTCCCGCGCGACGGGCATGATGAACTGGCTGATGCAGACGCGGTCCTCGGCGGACATCATCGCCGCCAGGCCCGGCAGGGGGACCTCGCGGCCGGTCCGGAGGTGCTTCACCCTCCCGGGGAGCAGTTCGAGATCGTCCGTCGTGTCGGCCAGAAGAACGAGGGCCGCCCGTCCGATGAGGCGCCTGCGGAGCTCCTCGCAGGCCCGGATCAGGGCGTTGCCGTACGTGTAGGTCGTCCGGCTCGCCGACGCCGAACCCGAGGGAAGCGTGCGGTCCGTGTCCGGCTGGACGAGCTCGATGGCGCCGCTCTCCTGGCAGAGGATCTGACCGGCGATCTGGAAGAAGGCGGTGGCATTCCCCTGCCCCATGTCGGTGACGCCGCAGTAGACCCGGATCCCGCCCTGCTCCGTCAGTTCCACCTTGGCGATGGCGGAATCGGGCAGGCCGCGGCCGTATCCCATGGCGTTGAAGACGGCGGCGACGCCCACGCCCCTCCTCTTGAAGGGAGCGGCCGCCGCTGTCCAGGCATCCCGGTCACGCCAGAGGGGATGCCGCCGGACCGTTTCGAGGCAGGAGGCGATGCCCGTGGAGGTCGTGAGCGTCACGCCGGCGCAGTTCCGGTCGCCGCGCCGGAGGGCGTTCTGCAGACGCAGTTCGAGCGGATCACGGCGCAGTCTTTCCGCGAGGATGTCCATCATCCGCTCGAAGGCGAAGCTGACCTGGATCACGCCGAATCCCCGCATGGCCCCGGCGACCGGGGAATTCGTGTAGACGCACCAGCCCTCGATCAGCGTGTGGGGGATGCGGTACGGGCCGCCCGCGTGCTCCATGCCGAGGGCCAGCACCTCCCCGCCCAGGTGGGCGTAGGCCCCCGTGTCGTAGTAGAGCCTGCAGTGGAGCGCCTGCAGCGTGCCGTCGCTCTTCGCCCCGAGGCGGTAGACCATGCGCGCCGCGTGGCGCTTGTATCCGGCCAGCAGGCTTTCCCGACGGTCCCACCACATCTTGACGGGCCTGCCGCCCGCCCGCCGCGCGGCCAGGGCGAGGAAGCACTGCACGGTGGCGCCGTCCTTCCCGCCGAACGCTCCGCCCAGGTATGGCGCGATGATGCGCATCCGGTCCATGGGGATGCCGAGGGCGGAGCCGACCTCCCAGCGGTCCCTGAACGGGGCCTGCGTGGAGACGACCAGGACGATCCTCCCGTCGGACTCCTGCCAGGCGATGCCGTTCTCGGTCTCCAGGAAGGCGTGGGATACGACGGGCACTTCGAAGGTCTCCTCGACGACGACGTCGGAAGCCGTCAGATTTTCCGCCGCTTCTCCCTTCCGGATGACGGCCTTCAGAAGGACATTGCCGGGATTCTCTTCATGGACGAGGGCCGCTCCGGGCGCGAGGGCCGCGTCGACGCCGAAAACGCCCGGGAGCGGCTCGATGTCGGCGCGGACGAGGGAAAGGGCCCTGCGCAGCGTCTCCCGGTCCTCGGCGATCACGAGGGCCACGGCGTCGCCGCAGTGCCGGACCTTGTCGCCGCAGAGGACGGGCTGGTCCTTGTGGACGATGCCCTGCCGGTTCGTCCCGGGCACGTCGGCGGCCGTCAGGACGTCGACGACACCGGGGAGCGCCTTCGCCTCCGCGGTTTCCACGCTGCGGATGCGGCCGTGGGGGACTTCCGCCCGCTTGACGGCGGCCCAGAGCAGGTCTTCGCCGTAGTAGTCGGCGGCGTACCGTTCGGCGCCCGTCACCTTGGCCGCCGCGTCCGCCCTGGGGACGGACCGTCCGATCTCGGGAATGTCGCTTTTCACGTCGCGGTCCTTATCTCCGAGAAAACCCCACCGATCCTGGATTCCCGCTTCCGCGGGAATGACAAAATCAACGAATCTTCTGCCGTTCCCGCGCCCCCACCTGTCGTCCCCGCGTACGCGGGGACCCAGTGCTCTGGTTATGCACCCGTCGCGTAGGCAAACCCAACGACCCTAGATTCCCACTTCCACGGGAAGGAGGCCCCGGCTTCGAAAGGATGTCCTCCCCCGGGCGTCCCGACCGCCGTCGCCGAGGGCGGCGTTCAGAGGAGGTACATTTCTTCTGCTTCCTTCAGAAGGTCGTCGCGGAACCTCGGGTGCGCGATGCCGATGATCTCCAGCGCCCGCTCCCGCGTGGATTTCCCCTTCAGATCGGCGGTCCCGTATTCGGTCACGAGGATGTGCGTGTCCATGCGCGGCGTCGTGACGACGGCGCCCGGGGCCAGACGCGCGACGACGCGGGAGACGTCGCCGCCCTTGGCGGTGGAATAGAAGGCCAGGATGGATTTGCCCCCGCGGGCGTTGAAGGCGCCGCGGACGAAGTCGAGCTGGCCCCCGGTGGCGCTGAACTGGAATCCGGCCAGCGATTCCGAGTTGCACTGCCCGAGCAGGTCGACCTCCAGGATGGAATTGATGGAGATCATGTTGTCGTTGCGGGCGATGACGGACGGATCGTTCGTGTACGACACGGGATAGCTTTCCATGCTGGGGTTGTCGTCGATGAAGGCGTAGGTCTTCTCGACGCCCAGCGCCAGCGTGAAAACGTTCTTGCGGGGGTGAAGGGTCTTCTTGGCCCCGGTGACGACGCCCCGCTCGATCAGGTCCGCCATGCTGGGGCAGAACAGTTCCGTGTGGATGCCCAGGTCCCTGTGGCCGGCAAGACGGCCGGCGACGGCGTTGGGAAGACCGCCGACGCCGAGCTGGAGCGTTGCCCCGTCGGGGATCATCGCGGCGATGGTTTCGCCGATGGCGTCGTCTTCCGGCTCGGCCGGGGCGGCGGGAAGCTCCATGAGGGGCGCGGTGTTCTCGACGATGGCGTCCACCTCGGAGATATGGAGAAGCGATTCGCCGAAGACCCGCGGCATCCGTTCGTTCACCTCGACGATCAGCCTTCCGCAGCTGCGGGCCGCCGTGGAGGTCAGGTCGTTGGCGGTTCCGAAGCTGAAGAAGCCATTGTCGTCCATCGGGGACACGGTGGTGACGACGGCGTCGATCTTCATGTATTCCCGGCACAGCTTGGGGATCTGGTGAAAGTAGGCGGGCACGAAGTAGTTCAGCCCGACCCGCACCAGCGAGCGGTCCGCCCCGCTCACGAACCACGTGTAGGAGCGGATCACGTCGCACAGGTCCGTCGCGAGCACGGTCCGGAGGGCGTGCTTCATGGGGAAGAAGGAATAGATCTTCAGCTCCTTCAGGTCGCCCGCCCGCGCCCTGTCCGCGATCGCGCCGAGCAGCGCCGGCGGTTCGGCGATGGCGACGCCGTGAACCAGCGTGTCCCAGTCCCGGATCGCCTCGACCGCCTTCGCGGGCGTCGTCAGCTTCCGCCTGTACTCGTCGGCGTATACCGATGCCTTCATGACCGCGCTCCCTTCCTCCGGACGGATGTATTTTGCGTTCCCCTGGGCGATGGAAAAGACGACGAGCGTTTATAGCACAGGGCCGGACACGCGGCAACGAAGGAATGGGAGGGGATCGTGGCGGTTTCCATTGACGGAGGCCGCCTTTTTCCCTATACTCGGCCGCAGAAAAAAAGCAGTCCCTCCCGAAGGGGAACGTCCATGAGCCTCCAGACAACCCCGTACCTCACCCTCACCCTCGCCCTCTCCGCCCGGGCCGACCATCTCGCCGTGGTCATGTCCTTCGTCGAGACGTCCGCTGCCGTCTTCGGGCTGGGGCGGCCGGAGCAGGGAAAGCTCCTCCTCGCGACGGAGGAGATCTTCATGTACCTCTCCGGCGTCGTATGCCCGGGAAAGGACCTCGAAGTGCGGCTCGTCAACGGCCTCTATTACGTCTGCGCCGAATTCCGCTTCGCCTCGCCTGAACTGGATCTGGGCGGCCTCAACATCACCTCGACGATCTCCTATGACGGCGAGGCCGACCTGCAGCAGATGGGACTGCTGATCGCCTCCCGCTCCGTCGACCGCCTCTCCCTGTCCGTCGAGCGTCAGCGCGTCGCGCTCGCCGTCACCAAGGAGAAGGTCTATCCGCGAAGCACGGAGACGCTTCCCTCTCCGGAAGCCGGCGAGGGAACGGCGGTCGAGACGCCGGACCGGGAGAGGCTGAAGCGTTTCGCCGTCCTGGCCCGGCAAGCCCTGCCCGATCCGGACCGGCCCTCTTTCCTGGACTATCCGGGGAAACTCGTGGACATGGCCGCCGCCGGGGACTGCCAGGTCCTGACCGCGTTCGGCGAAAAGAAGGACATCGTCGGCGGGATTCTCTTCGGCCACCGCACGGAGAAGACCGTCTGGTGCTGCGGCCCCTATGTCTTTTCCCGGACGAGACAGGCGGAAACCGCCGCGGCCCTGCTCGCGGCCTGCATCGCGAAGATCGCGCGGACCAAGGCCCTGGGTCTCCTGAGCCTCTCCGGCCTCCCCGAAGGGCTTCGCGCCGACTTCGAACCGCTCGGTTCGCTGACGTTCCGTCCCGCGGAAGGGCCGCCCGTCGCGCGCCCCTTCTTCTACCGCCACCTTCACGAAGACCCCGTCTGCGAGGTCTGGACACACGCCGAACTCGCCGACCACCTGCGCCGCGAGTACGACCGTCTGGTGCTGGCGAGAGAAATCCGCCTCCTGACGGACATGGGCGAGGCGCGTTCCGGCCGCTCGCTCTTTTCGGCCGAAGTCAACGGCGAGCGGTCGGAGGTCGTCCTGCGCCCCGAGCTGCCGGGCGCGGATTACGCCGCCAACGTCGAGCGCCACGTCCGCTTTCTGCGCGGCGACCGCTACCGCAACCTCCTGTTCGAGCTCGACCTGGGCGTTCCCTGGCATGCGGAACTGGTCCCCGCACTCCTCCACAACGGCTTCCATCCGGCGATCCTCTTGCCCTTCGCCGGTCATTCCGATCTCGTGATCTTCGAGGCCCATGAGACCGAACCTTGATTCCCTCGTTCCGGCCTATGTCCGGGAATTCGAGCCCTACATCCCCAGCAGGCCCGATCCGGAGCTGAAGAAGCTCTACGGCTGCAGGCGGCTCTTCCGCCTCAACAACAACGAAAATCCCCTCGGCCCTCCTCCCGCGGCACAGGAGGTGATCCGGCGCTTCCCGCCGCCGCAGGGCGCCGTCTATCCCAGCGGCGACTCCTACTACCTGCGGCAGGAGATCGCGGCCCGCCACGGCCTCGATCCCGACCAAATCCTGGTGGGCAACGGCGCCAACGAGGTCATCACCTTCGTGATCAAGGCCTTCTGCGAAAAGGGGGACAACATCGTGACGGCGGACAAGACATTCGCCGTCTACGAGTGGGTCGCCGTGTTTTCCGGGATCAAGGCGCGGGTGATCCCCCTGAAGGACGAGACGTTCGACGACCGGCGGATGCTGGAGGCCGTCGACGGAAACACGAAGATCCTCTTCGTCTGCAATCCCAACAATCCCACCGGCACCTACTGGACGAAGGAGAAGCTCGCCGCTTTTCTCGATGAGATCGGCGGCGAAAGGATCGTCGTCGTCGACGAGGCCTACTGCGAATTCGTCGAGGCCCCCGATTATCCCGACGGGATCTCCCTCATGAAGGAGTACCCGAACCTCGTCGTCTTCCGCACCTTCTCGAAGATGTACGGGCTGGCCGCGCTGCGGATCGGCTACCTGGCCGGCGATCCGGGCGTCGTGGACATGATCCGCCGCACCTGCGTCGTCTATTCCGTCAACAGCATCGCCCAGGAAGCGGCGCTGGCGGCGCTCCGCGACGACACGGACCACATCGGCCGGACCCGCGCGCTGGTCGGGCAGGGCCGGAACTTCCTGCGTGAAGAGATGGCCGGGATGGGGCTTCCCGTCATCGCCAACGAGGGGAACTACCTCATCGTCAGGCTGCCCGGCAGCGACACGCTCGCCTACCGCAAGCTCATGCGGGAGGGCGTGATGATTCGGCCCATGACGGGCTTCCGGTATCCCAACCACATCCGGGTCACGCTGGCGCAGATGGAGGCCATGGAGGCCTTCGTCGCCGCCCTGAAGAAAATCCTGAGCTGAGGAGAAAGCCCGTGGGCGGGACCCCCCAGACGCCGCAGCGGTTGACCTTCGAATTTTACGCCCTCTGCCTGATCCTCCTTTCGGCCTTCGGCAACGTCTGCGTCTTCTACAGTTTCTACCATTACCTCGGCACGATCGGCATCCCCGTCGTGTGGCGCGGATTCCTCGTCGGCCTGGAGCCGATGGCGGCCTTTGTCCTCCGCCTCTTCGTCCTCCCGTGGCTCCACCTGCGCAACGCCTATTCCGTACTCGTGGCGTCGCTGGTCCTGCTGATCCTGGCCTCCTGCTCGTACCCGTGGGTGACGACCGTGCCCCCGATGATCGTCTTGCGCATCGTCCACGGGACCGCCTTCGTTCTTCTCACGTCGGCGCTGATCGCCCTCGTCGTGAACTTCATTCCCAAGGACCTGAGCGGCCGGGGTTTCAGCACCGTCAGCATCGCAACGATGATCCCCTATGCGGTCATCCCGCCCTTGGCCGAGGCGATCCTGCCCTGCGTGCGGAACGAGGCCGACATCTACGCGGGCGTCTCGATCTTTTCCGTCGCCGCGCTCGCCCTCCTCGCCGCGATGGGCAAGCGCGTCGGGAAGGCGATCCGCGGCATGGACAGCGTCCTCCTGCGCCGCCCCACCCTTGCCGAAATCCGGGAGAATCTCCGCCTCCGCGCCGTGGTCGTGCTTCTCTCCGCGAGCCTCCTCGTCTATCTGGCCCACGCCGCCGTCTTCTACTTCCTGAAGGACCTCACCCTGAAGACCGGCGGCGGCGATGTCGGTCTCTTCTTCATGTTCTCCATGCTGACGATGATCGCGGTGCGCGCCCTCGGCACCGCGCTCTTCGACAAGATGGACAAGCCGATCGCCTTCCGGGCGGGCCTCGGGCTGCTGCTCCCCTGCCTGATCGCGATTCCGCACGCCGGTTCCCCCGCCGCCTACTACCTCCTGGCGCTCCTGTACGGATTCTGCATGGGCATCGTCCTGCCGCTCCTGAACGCCCTGCTTTTTTCGGCATCCCCGCCCGCCCTGCGCGGCCTCAATACGAACCTCGGCCTCTTCACGCTGGATCTGGCCTACTTCCTCCTCCCCTATCTCGGCGGCACGGTGCTTGCGTTCGGAGCGGGGTTCGATCTTCTGTTCTACGGCGGGGCGGGATTCGCCCTGCTTTCCCTTGCGCTGTCCGTATCGTTGAAAGGGCCGTCAGGCGGGCAAAGGGAGAAACGACCGTCAGAAAGGAGTGGGACGCATGAAGAACGATGAAGACAGGACGGTTGCCGGGAAGCCGAAATCCTATGCCGTCGGCACGTTCCGGCCCGGGGATGCGGAGGGGATCGTCCTCCTCTTCCGGGGCGTCTACGGCGAGCAATACCCCATCCGGCTCTTTTACGATGCGGAGGCCGTCCGGCGCGCGAACGCGGAGGGCCGGTACCATTCGATCGTCGCCCGCGACGACGACGGCGCCGTGATCGGCGTGGAACACCTGTACCGTTCGGCTCCGGGTCCGTCGCTCTACGAGGCGGGCGCCGGCCTCGTCCGGAGGGACTGGCGGAACCGGGGCCTCAATGTCGCGATGCTGGGCTTCCTCTACGAGGAATTCGTCCCGCAGAAGCGGGAGATCGAGGAGGTCTACGGCGAGGCCGTCTGCAACCACCCGTTCATGCAGAAGGTCGTGGAGCGCTTCCGCCACGTCGAGACCGGCATCGAGGTGGCGCTGATGCCCGCCGAGGCCTATGCCAAGGAGGGAAGCGCTCCCGGACGGGTGGCGGTTTTGGCCGCTTTCCGCTGCTACCAATCCAAGCCGCACCGGATCTACCTGCCCGCCGCCTACGAGCGCGAGCTGCGGACCGTCTATGCCCGCCTCGACGACAGGCGCGATCTCGCCCTGTCCGATCTCCCGCCCTCTCCCGGTTCCGCCTCGCAGATCGCGACGGAGGTCTTCGATTTCGCCCGCGTCGCCCGGATCAGCGTCCGGGACGTCGGCGCCGATTTCCCGGACGCCTTCGCCCGCGTCGAAACGGACGCGACCGCCCGGAAGGCCGTGGTCCTGCAGGTCATGGTCAGGCTGGCCGACCCCTCAGTCGGCTTCGCCGTCGACGAACTGCGAAGAAGGGGCTATTTTTTCGGCGGCGCCCTGCCGCGCTGGTTCGATGAAGACGGATTCCTGATGCAGAGGCTGCTCTGTCCGCCCGATTTCGAATCGATTGTCCTGCACTCGGAGTTCGCGAAGGGTCTCCTGGAAACGATCAGACGGGACTGGAGCCGGGCGGTTGCGGAACCGGCGGGACGCTGACGGAGGGCGCCGCCAGGTGCGCCTCCGCTGGTTTGAACCGGCGATTGAAGCTCCCGGAGCAAGCTCCGGAGAAGCTTCGATCCCCAAGGAAGGGATCTTGAGCATCCTTCGCTCGCACCCCCCGCGGCAAGCCGCGGGGAATGCGCCCGCTGCCGGATTCACGCCGGCGGCGGATTTCTGTTCACGACCAGCGTGAGGACGTTCTTCCCCTCTTCCCGCCGGTAATGCACCTCGTTCGCCAGCTTCCTGACGAGATAGATCCCCAGCCCCCCGACGGTCCGGTCCTCGAGGGGCGCGTCGAGGTCCGGATCGCCTTTCTCGAGCGGATTGAAGGGGATGCCGGCGTCCAGGACGGAGATCCGGAGCCCTTCTTCACCGGCGGGACCGCAGGCGACCTCGATCTCTCCCTCAGCCCCGGCCGGGTAGGCGTAGTGGATGACGTTAACGATCACCTCCTCGAGGACCAGCTCCAGCTCGCCGAGCCGCCCCGGCGGGAAATGCAGCCCGCGCGCGCATTCCAGCACGGCCTCCGTGAGGGGCCGGAACGACTCCATCCTCGCCTTCATCCGCAGCGTCGTCGATGTCGACATGCTTCAAACCTGGCGGCAGGCCTCTTCCGGCGTATCGAAGATCTTGAACAACGAAGCGAAGCCCGAGATCGAAATCACTTCCTTGACCGGCCCCTGCAGGGCCGCGAAAGCGAGTGCGCCGTTTTTCGGCTTGAGCATTTTCGCCGCAGCGAGGATGCAGCGCAGACCGGCGCTGCTGATGTAGTCCACCGCCTGGAGGTCGAGGACAAGTCGCGTCTCCCCTTCGCCGATCAGGCCGGTCAGGACCTTTTCGAATTCCGGCGCCGTTACGGTATCGATCCTCCCGACCGGCGACACGACGGTCACCCCGTTTTCCTTCCGCATCTTGACGTCCATAGTCGTTCCCCTCTCCGATTGGATATGTCACCGGTCACGGCGGCGGGAATCGCCGTCCGCGCCCTGATAGACGACCGACAGAAGCGTGATGTCGTCGTACTGCGGCGCATCTCCGGCGAAAGACCGCACGTCGGCCACAACCGCGTCGACAAGGGAAGCCGTCCCGCCTGCCGCGTGGACCGCGGCGACACGCCTCAGACGCGCCTCCCCATAAAATTCCCGGTTCCCGTTCTGGGCCTCCGTCACGCCATCCGTGTATAACAAAAGATTGTCTCCCGGCGCGAGCACAATTTCCGTCGTCCTGTAGGTCACGCCCTCCAGTGCGCCGAGGAGGAAGCCCTGGCCGATCACGAGCGGTTCGGGGTCCTTCCCCGCACGGATCAGCAGCGGCGCCGGATGGCCCGCGGCGGTGCAGGAAAGCCGCCCCGACTTCAGGTCGAGGACTCCGCAGAAGATCGTGACGAACATGGACGTCTCGTTCTCCCGGCAGAGTTCGCCGTTGACGGCCTCGAGGAGGGCGGACGGCGCCAGGTCGCGGTCCGCCATGCCCTTCATCAGGGTCTTGGTCACGGCCATGAAGAGCGCCGCCGGAACGCCCTTGCCGGAGACGTCTCCGATGGAAAAGAAGAGGTGATCCCCGTCGAGGAGGAAGAAATCGTACAGGTCGCCGCCGACTTCCCTGGCCGGAATGAGCGTGGCGTAGATATCCATCTCCCTGCGTTCCGGGAAGGGGGGAAATTTCTTCGGCAGGAAGCTCATCTGGATGGCGCGGGCGATCTTCAGCTCGCTTTCGATGCGCTCCTTGGCCGCCGTCGTTTCCGCCAGGTTGCTGATGTACTCCTTCAGGGCGCCCTTCATGTTTTCGAAGGAGCGGGAGAGTTCTCCCACCTCGTCCCGGGAGCGGATCTCCGGCAGCGCTACGTCCAGGTTGCCCCTGGCGATTTCCGCCGCCTTCTCCGTCAGGGTGCGCAGGGGCCGCGTGATCGTCCCGGAGATGACCACGATCACGATGAGCAGCACCAGGAATCCCACGCCGCCGATCATCAGGATCACGCGGTTCAGCTCGAAGATGTTCCCGAAGAGCTCCGCCTCGGGAAAGACGAGGCCGATGGACCAGCCGATGGAGGGAAGCGGCGCATAGAACATCCACGAATCCCTGCCGAAGGCGCTGCCCGTGAGGGGAACGAAGTCCTTCCCCGCCCATACCATGTGGCGGCCGATGCGCCGGAGCTCCTCGTCCTGCGTGGCGTCGGCGAGGCTGAAGACGCTCTCGCGCATGATGAATTCCTTGCGGGGATGGGTGACGAAGACGCCGTTGCGCGAAATGAGAAAGGAATAGCCCTGCCTCTGGGGCATGAGCCTGCTGACGATGTCCTGCAGCCAGTCGAGGGAGACGTCCACGCGGACGATCCCGGCAAGCCCACGCTCCCCCGCGGCCGTCCGGTAAAAGGGCACGGAAAAAGTCGCGACCAGGTCTCCGCCCTCTCCTTCATGGACGTACGGTTCGCTCCAGAGGGAGCGATCGAGCTCCCGGGGGATCTGGTACCAGTCCTTGGTGAAGTAGTCGTATTCCGCGCCGCCGATGAGGATCCGCTTCAACCCTTCCGGACCGCGATGGATGTACGGGGCGTAATACCGCGACCGGCCGTCGAAGGCCCTCGGCTCGAAGGCGACGGCCACGCCGAAAATCTCCGGGTTGGCCTGCAGGAGCCCCTCCATCTGCCGGATCATGACGGCGGCCGTCCGCCCCTCGCCCGACAGGTCCCGCGCCAGGAAAGCGGCGACTTTCTCGATGCCGCCGAGGACGTTGTCGATCTTTCCCAGCGTCACCATGGTCACACCGAGGGCGTCCTTCTTCACGTCGGCGAGGATTTCCTTGCGCAGCGTGACGTAGCTGTACAGGAACGCCACGAGATAGATGACCGCGGTGCTGGTCAGGATGAACAGGGCCAGTTTGAAGGCAAGCCCTCCCCCGAGCCGGGATTGAAGCTCTCCGGAGAATCTTCGATCCCCAGGGAAGGGATCTTGAACATCATTCGCTCGTTTATCCTGCGGCGAGCCGCGGGGAGTGCGCTCGCTGCCGGATTCAGGGCTTCGCGGGGCCAAAGACATAAAATTCTCCGTAGGACGGAACGCCGCCGGTCAGGCCGGCGCGATGCAGTTCCTCCGCCACGGTCAGGAAATCCTGCCGCGGCAGCACGCCCATGGGGACCGAAGGGTCCTTCGGCCCGATCAGATCCCGCATCCGGGCCAGCATCCACCGCTGGTGAGGACGGTTCGTCGCCACGTTCGCCTTCCGGACGTACGCCATGACGATATCCAGGGCCTCTTCGGGACGGTCGAAGGCGTACTGCCAGCCCTCCAGGGAAGCGCGGACGAAAGCGTCGCAGAGGGCCCGGTCCCTCCGGAATGTTTCTTCCAGGACATAGATCCCGTCTTCAGGGAAATTCAGGCCGTGGCGGTCGAGAAAGAAGGTGGTCAGATCCTCCTCGTTCAGGCCGGAATTGAGGATGGTGTAGTATTCGTTGTACCACATGGCGGAGGCGGCATCGACGCCGCCGCGCAGGAAGAGATTTACCGTTTCGCCCTGCACCACGGGCTTCACCGCAATGCCGTACTTGCGGAAGAAGGCCAGCGGCTGGACCTGAAAGCTCGTCCAGAGGCTGACCTTGCGGCCCTGCAGGTCCCGGGGCGCCGCGATGCCGCTGCCCGCCTTCGCCACGAGCAGAAACCCCGAACGCTGCATCAGCTGGCCGATGTTGATCAGGCGGACGCCCTTGTCACGGACCTGGACCGCCTCGGAGAGGAACAGGGTGACGAAATCGGCCTGCCTCGCCGCAAGTGCCGCGCCGGCGGGGCGGTCGGGACCGCCGCGGAGAACCGTCACGTCGATGCCGTATTTCCGGTACAGCCCCTTTTCGTAGGCCGTGTAGAAGCCGGCAAACTGCGCCTGGGGACGCCACTGCGGCAGGAAAGTCGCCGTTTTCAACGCCTGAGCGCAGAAGCCGCTGGTCGCTACGAGCAGGAGCGAGACGGCCACGGCCACGAACAGAACCCAATAAAAGGGGAGAGGGAAGCGGTGCGCCGGATCGCTTCGAAGGCGTTTCACGGAAGGATGCATTTTTTCTTCCCGGGCCGACTCCGTTGAAATGGCCCGATGCCGGCGTCGCACCCGCCCGTTTCGCCGGCACCGTTGGCTGCCGGGACGCTATCCCAGATCCGGCAGCGTGTCAACCTTGCCGGTAAATTGGCTGCGATGAAAACGGATCTGCAGGTCAACTTCGCAAAAGAGGGGTTTGCGGGGTATTCGCCGGGCGCACCGACCTATGCTTCCTGAACGTCCTTGCGGGGAAGATTTCCCGGGACCTCGCAGGAGGTCTTGAGGCGGTCGAGTTCGGCGCGCAGGGCCTTGTTCTCGTCCCGGACCTGCGTCAAGAGATCGTTGAGTTTCTTTTGATCTTCCTCGATCCGGGCGATCCTTGCCTCGGCCGTGACCGGCTTGGCGAAGGAACGAATGTCGAGACGCAGCGCTGTCGTGGAATAGGGCGCTCCGGGTTCCAGGACCCGGGCTGCAAGGGTGAGATCCTCGGATATCTTGAATTCCGCCACGGCACGACCCTGGCCTGAATCCCCGGGCGGGGGCGGGCCCGTGGGATCATGAGGGCCAAGCGGCTGCAATGGCCCGCCCTCCCCCGAAGAGAGCCCGGAAGCGACCGTGAAAACTTCCGCGTCCTTGACCCGGAACACCCTCTGCGGAATGCCCAGGATGCGCGCCAGGGATTCCGTCTGGGATTCCTGCGGCCGCGACCGGTCCTCTTCCCATGATCGGATCACCTCGGCCGCAACGCCGAGCCGCGCGGCGAGGTCGTCGACGGAAACCTTCAGGAATTCGCGGCGGCGTTTGATTGCCTCGCCGATCGCAAAGCCTTCGCGCCATCTTTTTCCCTTGCCGCGGATGAGCCAATCCAGGCTGACGCCGCAGCCCTCCGAAATCTCCATCAGCCATTCGAAAGGAATGGCGCCTCTTCTTTTTGCGCCCGCGAAGGTCCCCGGTTTGATGTTCAAGTAATTGGCGCACTCAACATAACTTTTCCACTCGGTGACTTGGCGTATTCTTTCCCAGGTCGTGTTGAAATCAATCAACAGGCGGTCGGCGAGAAGGGTCATTTCAGCTCTTTCTTAAAGAGAATGCGTTTGATCGAAAAAATGTCTCCCGCGCACAATAAGCGTTACGAAACTTTTCCTTGACAAAATTAGTATTATATATACTATGGCTTTACCTAACGAACCATCCCAAGAGGTCTGCCGCCATGACCCCGGGACAGATAAAGGGCGCCCTCAGCGACAACGGCTACACCCAGAAGTCGTTGGCCAGGGAGATCAGACGCTCGGAAAATTCCGTATCCAGGACGATCCACAGGCAAATGGTTTCGGACTACGTGATGCGGGCAATCGCCGAGCGGATCGGAAAGCCGCCCCAAGAGGTATTCCCGGAATACTATCTTCAGCCGCCGAAAAGAAGCACATCCAAGGTCATCAAATCTCGAAAGGGCGTCCCGCGTTAGGGTGATTAATAACCCTTAGTGCGGGACAAGTCAATGACAAAACGACAAAACTGCTCCGTCGTCGATCATCCGCATGGATAAGACATTGCGCATCCTCATGCTGGAGGACAACCCGTGCGATGCCGAGCTCGTTCAGATGGAATTAAAGAGTGCCGGGTTCTCTTTTACAGAGAAAGTCGTGATGACGGAAAAAGATTTCCTGCTGGCGCTTCGGGATTTCTTTCCCGACCTGATCCTTTCCGACTACGATCTCCCCCAGTACACCGGCGCGTTGGCCCTGGCCGAGGCGAAAAGGCTCTGTCCCGATGTCCCCTTCATCCTGGTGACCGGCGCCGTCAGCGACGAAAAGGCAAGTGAAATCCTGACGGGCGGCGCCGCGGATTACGTCATGAAGAAGGACCTGAACAGGCTCGTTCCGGCGGTGCGGAGGGCGCTTGCAGAGACGAAGGCAGGGCAGGAAGGCGGAAAGGCCGGAGAGGCCTGTGGGGACCAAGGATGCCCGGAGGTCGAGGCCGGGGAAAAAACAGAGAGGCCGCAGGCGGAGGGAACGGGTTGCAGAAAGACGGAAGAGGCGCTAAGCCGGAGCCGCAGGATCGCCGAGCGGCTGGCCGGGGAAATGGCCGTGATCGCCGAAATCGGGCGGCTGATCAGCTCCACCCTGGACATCGACGAGGTCTACGGCCGGTTTGTCACCGAAACCCGAAAACTCATCCCCTTCGACAGGCTCAATGTCTACCTCAACGATCCGTCCCGAAACGCCGTACACATCGCCTATGTTTTCGGACCGGACATCCCCGGTCGGAGGCCGGGAGACTCCTTCCCCCTGGCGGGGTCGACAAATGAGATCCTCGTGCACAGGAGGGCCGGCCTGATCCTTGGTGCCGGGAGCGTGGAGGGGATCGTCCGCCGCCATCCCCATCGCTTTCCCAGTTTTCGGGCGGGAATGCGGTCGTTCATGAGCGTGCCGCTGATCTCCCGGAACGACGTCATCGGGGCCCTGCACTTTCGCGCGAAAAAACCGGACGCCTACGACAACCAGGATCTCCGCCTGGCGGAAAGGATCGGTGCCCAGATCGCCGGAGCCATCGCCAATGCCCGGCTTTTCAGCAACCTCAAGGAATCGGAAAGATCCCTGCGGGAGAGCGAGATGCGGTTCCGTGCCATATTCGAGCAGGCGGCGGTCGGGGTTGCGGAGATCGACATCGGGACGGGCCGTTACCTTGCGGTCAACCGGCGCCTCTGCGAACTGCTCGGCAGGACGGAAGGAGAGATGCTGGCAACCACCTTCCAGGCGATCACGCACCCCGATGACCGCCATGTTCATGAAGAGAAGATCGCCCAACTGGACGCTGGAAAGATCGGGAACTTCACGCTGGAGAAGCGCTACCTCCGGAAGGACGGGAAGGTCATCTGGGCGAACCTCACGATATCCTCCCTCTGGAAGCCGGGAGAAGCGTCCGGCCGCAACCTCATCATCGTGGAGGACATCTCCGAGCGCAAGCGTCTGGACTCGGAGATGCGGGAGATGTTCCTGAGGGACCAGTTGACGGAATTGTACAACCGGCGCGGATTCATCAATCTCGCGGAACATCAGCTCAAGAGCGCGGCAAGGACAAAGAGGTGGCTCCAGCTTACGTTCGCCGACGTCGACGGCCTGAAATGGATCAACGACAACCTGGGCCACCCGGAAGGGGACAGGATCCTGATCGACGCGGCCAACATTCTTCGGCGGACGTTCCGGGAATCGGACATCATCGCACGCCTGGGAGGGGACGAGTTCGCCATCCTCGCCGTCAACACGAACGGCTACGATCCCGAAGCCTTTTCGGCGCGCCTTCAGGGGAGCATCGATGAATACTATGCCGGCAAGCCCGGCCGATGCAGGCTCGCCATGAGCTGGGGAACCGCCGTCTACGACCCGGAATCGCCCGTCTCCCTGGACGGGCTGATGTCGGCGGCCGACGGATTGATGTATCTTCAGAAGAGAACCAAGGCCAACAGGAGATAGGAATCCCCGGGGTCCACGGGCACGAAGACCGAGACGCCCTGCTTCGGGAAAAACAGGGGCAGGCCCGTTTCCCCGGCCGACGCCTGCCGCTGGGACGCGGGCGGGACAGAGTCCGTCACCAGGGCAGGATCAGGAACCGATGCCCGCCTTCCTGAGGACGGGATCGTCAGCCAGGAGGATGTTGGTGGTTTCCGTTTCGTCGTCGAAGACGAGAACGGCAGCCCCGGTTTCAAGCTTGTCCTTCACCTGCCGGAACTTCATCTCCCAGGAAGCCTCGACTGCGCCGTAGTCGGTGCCGCTTCTCGAAATGAACTCCGCGATGACGCCTTCCAGGGCCTCAGGGCTCAGCTTCTCGACGGGAATGATATGGACGGCCATCAGACATCCTCCGGCGCTTCACGGGCGGGGCAACGGACAGGTTCCGGAACAGCCCCCGCGCGGGACGGTTATCGATAATGGATGGCGAGCCAGACCGTGTCCTGCGTCGCATCGGTCCATTCCACGCGGTGCCCCCGGTGTCTGTCGATGTGAACGCAGTCGCCGGGATTGAGGACGACGACGTCTTCCCGGCCCTCGAGGCACAAACCGGCGCTTCCCTTCAGAAGCAGCACCCATTCGTCCTGATCCTGATCATACCAGAAGCCCGCCGGTGAACTGTGACCGCGGGAGACGATTCTCTCCACACGAAAACCGGGCGTCTCGAGAATCGTCTCGATCCATTCATCCTTGAGATTGTCGGGAATTTCCGCAAACAGGTTCTTCATGAAATCACCTGCACCGAGACCTCTATCCGCTTCCCGCAAATGCCCGATGATCCGCTCCCCCGTAAACCGCTTCCGACTCATCTTAACCTCCCCTATCCTGACCCTCATTATGCCAGAATCTTAACTTAAAAGCTGGACCATGTTTCCAGAGGCGGTCACGCGTGAAAGATTGCCCTTGACCTTATGCTTTTTATAGCATAATAATCTGGACTATGTTTCCCTCAGATGAGGAGGAGAATGCCCCAAGTTTCATTGATGACAGAAAGGGTCGTGAAATACGCATCTTAACATTTTACAGCGGCGAGGTACCTCATCCGCCACGCCCAAAACAAAGAGGAGGGTAGAGAAATATTTATGAACCAGTATCCAGATTTAAAAATGCTCATTGACGGCAAATGGATCAGCAGACCCGGCGAACCGGTGCTCAATCCGGCTGACGAAAGCGAGGTCGCCACTCTGCCTCATTGCACCGAAGCGGATCTCGCGGAGGGAGTCGAATCGGCCGAAAAAGGCTTCCGGGTCTGGCGCCGTACACCGCCCGCAAAAAGGGCCGAGGTCATCCTCGACGCGGTTCGTCTGATCCGCGAACGTATCGAGGAGATCGCGGTCGTGCTGACGATGGAGAATGGCAAGACCCTCAGGGAATCGCGTCTGGAAGTCCTGCGCGCCGTCAGCATCCTCGAATGGGATGCCACGGAGGGACGCCGCCTCTACGGGCGCATCATCCCGAGCGAGCCGGGGATGCGTCATACCGTGCTCCGTCAGCCGATCGGCGTCGTACTTGCGTTCACTCCCTGGAATTTCCCTTTTACCTCGCCGGCACGCAAAATCGGAGGCGCTCTCTCGGCCGGCTGCTCGATCATCATCAAGGCATCGAGCGAAACGCCGGGCGGCGCCATGAAGATGTGCCAGGCTTTTGCAGATGCCGGTATTCCCCCGGGAGTGATCAATCTCATACTGGGCAAATCGGACTTCATCTCCGATTACCTGATCCCCCAGCCCGCCGTCAGGCTCGTCACGCTTACTGGATCGACCCCGATAGGCAAACGACTGGCCGCTGTTGCCGCCAATTACATGAAACCGGTGATCATGGAACTGGGCGGCCATGCGCCGGTCGTCGTCTGCGAAGATGCCGATCCCGGCCGGACGGCCACCATGGCCATCGGAGGCAAATCGCGCAATTCCGGTCAGGTCTGTGTTTCACCGACCCGATTCTTTGTCCATGAGTCCATCTACAAGAAGTTCAGCCAATCCTTCGCCGAGAAAGCGGCCGCCTTGAAAGTGGGCAATGGCCTCGATCCGTCAACCCAAATGGGACCTGTTGCCAACGCGCGACGTATCGCCGCCATGGAAAGGCTCGTCTCCGATGCAAAAAAGAGAGGCGCCAAAGTTCTCTCAGGCGGCAGTCGCATAGAGGGGCGCGGCTATCATTATCCCCTGACCGTGATCGCGGATGTCCCGGATGATGCCCTCGCCATGCATGAAGAGCCCTTCGGTCCCCTTGCCCTTCTCAGCCCGTTCCGCCACCTGGATGAGGCCATCGAGAAGGCGAACTCGCTGCCTTACGGCCTTGCCGGTTACGCTTTCACGAACTCGTCTTCCTACGCTTACCGCCTGTCCGAGGAGATCGATGTCGGCAACCTGTCGATCAATCATTTCGTTGCGTCGATCGCAGAAACTCCCTTCGGCGGCGTCAAAGAGAGCGGCTACGGCCGTGAAGGAGGCGTCGAGGGCCTCGAATGCTATACAGTGGTCAAGAATGTTTCGCACTTGATGGAGATTCAGAAGCAATAGTGCTGGTTCAGTAGCCCATAGGAAAGCACCGACTTGTCAAGCGGGAGCACAACATTTCCCATTAACCATCTTCAGTTTCTAGAGAAAATGCGTGGGACTTTGGGGTTAGACTGGCGAAGCCTAACCCCTCTTTCTTTCCCTCTCTAAGTGCATTCGAATTGTGGGAGAACAGTGGAACGAGATCCCGAAGGTGTGTGGATGAT
>DAOSIS010000007.1:0-126208 GCA_035366835.1 Syntrophales bacterium
GGAAACGGGGATTTCTGTCAACCTCTTTGGGGCGGGCGCTGAAGGAATGGAGGTCCCGGCGGGCGGATCGGCCGTCACGGCTGCAGCAGTTCGAATCCCGTCGCCGGCTCCAGCCGGCGTGTCGCGGCCGTGCCGGTCAGCTCGAAGAGGACCGCCTCCATCACGTGCCAGACCTTTACGCCGCGCCGGACGCAGCCCGTGATCGTCTCCTCGTTCCGGCCGCAGGCCATGTGCATGTGGAGGACGGGGTTCCCCTTTTCGTCCGGAAAGAGGGTTCCCGTGCCCATCACCTCATGCACGTTCCCGAGCACCGTCTCCATGGGCACGACGGGGCTGCTCCTGGCCTCCTCGGGACCGACGACGAGGCGGCTTCCCTTGTCGGCGCCGCCGACGGCGATGAGCGCGGCGGAGCGGATGCCCTTTTCCCTTGCGAAGCCTTCGATGGCCTCGTGCAGCACATCGCCGTCCTCCAGGCGGAGAACGAAGACCCTTCCCTGCTGAGCTTCCGAGTATTTCATATCAGAATGCGAACTTCTCCGGCGGGCGGCGCTCCGGAACGTAGGCGTGAGGGATCTTCCCCTCGTTCCATTCCCGCGAGACATAGAGGTTGCAGTAGCAGCTTCCGAATTCCTTCACGTCCGGCTCGCGGTAGATGCAGGGGCAGACGATGTCGCGGTCCTTCTCCCGGTCGTTGGCGGCCAGGCGGCAGGGACAGCACATGTAGCCGTAGCGGCTGCGGTTGAGAAGCAAACCCGCAAGGAGATCGTCGACGCGTTCCCGGTCCGCGTTGAAGAAATATCCCTTCGGTTCGTGGATCTTCCGCAGCGCCTCGTAGAGCTTTTCGACGTCGTTCATAGACCGAGGGCCTCCCGGACCTGCTGCTCGTTGAAGCCCACGAGCACCTTGTCGCCGACAAGAATGGTCGGAAAAGTGCAGCGGGCGTTGAATTTCTTGACCTCTTCGATCGCGTCCGCGCGCTCCTGGCCCGAAAGCATGTCCACGTCCGTGTATTCGAAGGGGATGTCATTTTCGGTGAGGAATTTCTTCGCCGCCTTGCAGTGGCTGCACGTGCTGAGCGTGTAGACTTTCACCCTATTCATATCGTTCCCTCCCTGTCGATCCCGCGGGTCACGGCCTATCTTGTCAAAATTCGCCGGCAAAATCAACGGATGAACTTCTGCCTGCAAGCCCCAGAACGAAGGCATGGAACGCGAAGAGTTCCCAGGCGAAGGGGGCGTAGCCGAGGTAACCCAGGGCCGGCATCTCGAAGACCTTCAGAAATCCCACGAACGGGATCTCGTAGATCCATTTCGGATAGGAGAAGAAATTCCACATCTCCCAGAAGAAGCCGCAGACGAGGCAGCCCAGGGAAAGGGCGAGGATCGGCCGGCGGTCGCCCCGGGCGAGGAATCCCAGGAGCGTGGAATTGGCCCTCCAGGCGTTGACGGGTTCCAGGATGAAGAAGAGCGAGAGCCAGACGAAGGGGAAGAACCAGCGCGGCCAGAGGAGAAGCAGCGCGAGCATGGCCCATCCGGCGGCGAACATCCCGGCGAGGAGCGGCTGCGTAACCGCGAGGGGGGCGGCGGTCCTCATGCGCCGGATCGGCCGCCAGGTGCCGACCAGTTCCGCCGTCCCGAAAACGGCGGGAATCACCGTCGAAAAACTGAGCGACGACAGGAGAAAGAAGCCCACCGGGCCGACGTGCTCCTCCCCCAGGTAGATCCAGTTTCCCGTCCGCCAGTTGACGAATTCGAAGAGCCACCAGGCGAGGACCGAGACGGGGAACATGCCCGCGTATCCGGCGGGATCCCGGGAGAAGGGCGAGGAGCCCTTGCGGAAGGAGACGGCGGCGTCGACGGCCAGGCAGTAGCCCAGCCAGAGGGGGAAGAAGGCCCAGTGGGTCCTCGGGCCGGTCAGCAGCCAGTTGAGCGGCCAGAAAACGGTGATCAGGGCGAGTCCGGCCCAGCCGCGCAGGGGCCAGCGGCGGTGCGATTCCGTCATGGACGGGTCTCCTCGAAAGATGCCGGAATTATCGACCCGGCGGAAGAAACTGTCAAGAAAGGCGCCTCGGGAAAATGCCTCCTGATACATGCTCTTTCAGGCATTTGTGCCGAAATTGCTCATGTCTGCCTGGATTTCCAGTTGCAGGGTGCGGCGCCAGAGCTCCCTGAGTTCCGGTAGATCTTCTCAGTCGGGATGCCTGGATCCGTTTCCGTGAGATCCCGATGATCGGAGTCTCCGTGAAGACCTTTTGCATGACATTTCCGGGAGGCATTCCATCGGAGGATGCCTCTTTGGCATCTCCGTCTCTCGAGGACGCTTACTACGGCTCTGATCGGCACCGCCCTTCCGATGATAGAATTCTTTTGAGCGATTGAAGGTATCGCTCACTATGCGAAAGATAGAATGCCAGCGCCCGGCCGAAATGGCGGCCGACGAGACCGTCGAGCAACATTTCGGAAACCTCACGTTTCCTTTCCAAAACTCTTTGAACTGTAAAGATCACGCGCCTTTCGTCCCGTGACATCGGGCGGATGAAATGCCTTAGCGCTGTTTCCGCTCGAGGTTGATACATCCAGAAATACAGCAGATCCAAGGCATTGATGATCAATCGCCGCTCCATGTCACGGCTCTTGCTGCGGAGAATGCTGAGAAATTCCTTTGGATCTTCCATCAGCGTGGCGAGATTCTCCTCGGGATAGAGCGCGTCGACCTGCTTCAGCTTTTCCCGGTAGTCGAGCAGCCGGAGCTTCAGATTTTTCTGCCGGTCGGCCGCTCCTTCGATGACGGCGGCAACGAGGTTCGATGCGGTTTTCGATATCACCGCCGCCCACAGCTGTAGGCCGGCGTTGATCTCCGCCATGGCCATGCCCGCGGCGCACAGGGATTTCAGGATGAGGCCGTTCAGCGCGAAGGCCAGGGGGATGGACAGCATCGTGCGGAAGAAATTTCCCACGATCGCCGCCCGGGGCAGACCCCGGAACGCGTTGTGGCTGGAGATATACATCCCGTTGGCCAAGGCCATCGCCGAGTACAGGAGGAGGGGATTGGTCGCCGTCGTGATGTTCAGCCTGTCGGCCAGGAGAACGGTCTTGACCAGGTAATCCAAGAGCGGCACGGAAAAGCCGGTGAAGAGCAGCGAATCGGCCACCCGGCTCCACGAGACCAGGTCGTTCCACTTGAGGAGGGAAGACCGGAAAAGCCCGCCGCCGCCGACGACGGACTGCGTGATGTTCCGCAGCCCCGTGATGGCGAACCAGATGACGGCCCCGAAGTAGGCCAGCAGCCACCAGTCCTTGGTGAGATAGAAGGTGAAAAAGGCGGGGATGAATCCCAGGACCACCTTCGCCAGATTCCTCAGGGGGGTGTTGATGCATGTCCACCCCGGATTTTCCGTCCTGGCCGCCGGTCCGGCTCCGATCGGGACGGAGAACTGGTTGTCGATCGCCTCGGGCAATCCTCCCAGCGAAGCGATGTTTCCCTTTTCCGCCAGGTGCGTCGTGTTCGGGAACACCTTCCAGTTTTCGCTGCGAGTGAAGGCATAGGCGTTCAGAAAGGGGATCCGGCGCAGCAGGCGGAAGAAAAGCCCGACAGCCCGGCTTCTGACGATCCGCGGCGCGAAGGTGACGTTGAGACAGGCCATAGTCCTCACGGGAAGCGCCCGCTGCGCGTCCTTCCGGATCGCCTTCCGGGAGCGGGCCGTCAGCGTGGGGACCACCACCAGTCCCATGCCCCGGGAGTGGCGCGAGCGCCCCATCGAATCGCTTCCCAGCCGGCTGCGCAGGCGGTTGTATCGGTAGAAGCTCTGCAGCCGCTGCACGTCGTACAGGATCTTCCGGAATTTCTCGGCGCGGCCGCCGTCGCCGCCTTCGGCGATCGTCCGGAGCATGCCCTGGACCAGCCGCTTCGCCTCCACGACGCTGCCGTCGTTGAGCACCAGCCGTATCCGGTTGATGGATTCGCGATGCTCCGTGCGGCCCTGAGACCAGTCCTTGAGATTGAAAATCTCCAGGTGGGTGATGCCGCCTTCTCCGTCGTACAGGACTTCGAGCACGTCTTCGGGAGACAGGTTGGATGGGTTCAGGGTGATGTAGGAGCGGCAGGGCAGGCCGTGCAGCTTGTCCAGGAGTTCCCGCGGCACCAGCCGCAGCGACGGAGGGGCGTCCCTGTCCTCGCCGGGCGTCCAGATGTCCGACAGGTGAGGATTCGCCCTGGGGCGGAGATAGCGGTCGACGATCTCCTCCGGAATGAAGCTGTTCATGGATGCGACGGCCGCCCGGATCTTCTCCCGTTCCCCGCCGTCGGCGTTCCGGTAGGCCTCGGACAGCGCAGCGACGCGGCGGGACATGGGCGGCAGAAATACGGCATGGATGAATTCCGCCAGATGCACGAGCGAAGGCTGCGCCTTGCCGACAAAGGCCAGGAATTCCCGTTCCTCCAGCGGCGGCACGGAAAGGCCGTAGGCATCGTTGATGGAGGCCAGATGGATCCGGTTGAAGCTGTGCAGCAGGGACAGGACCCATCGCGAACGGTGCTCGGAGACGGCGCGGCCTTCCTCCATGAACCGCCGTACGGCCGGTTCGTCCAGGAAGGTCAGGAAATCCTTGTGGTGGTTGAATCCGCGCGGGATCCACACCAGGTGGACGTACTTGTCGCGGAAGCTGGACGAGAGCTGCACACCGATGCGGAGCTTCATGCCCATGATCTCCGCGGCCTGAAGAAGTTCCGTCGCCGCCTCCGGCGAGATGTAGTTGTAGTAGATCACGCAGAGATAGCGGATGCCCTTGATCCAGGCGTCCATGATGAGGTGGGTCGGGGACTTCCGGCCCTTGGTGTTGGCGTCGTGCACGTGGTCGTCGAAGGCGAGCTGGTTCCATGCCTCGGGCATTTCAATGAGGCCGTACTTGGAAATCTGTCCGCGGAGCAGCCGCGGGTTGCCCGAAGCCGCATTCCGGAAATCCTGCGCCAGGAGGAGCTGCCGTTTCTCGTCGCCGTGCGCGCGCACGAATTCCTTCATGATCTGCAGCATAACGCGGGCGGCGTTGTATCGCAGATTGAACGTGGTGTCGCGCATCAATTCATCGTGCACGACCCGGAGTGCCCGCACCCGCTCCTCCGATGATTCCTTCTCGAGAGACTCCAGAAGATCGATCATGGCATAGGCGATGCGAAGGGATCTCGGGGCCCCCATCTCCTTGATTCCGCGGGGATGAAGGTAGGGGTCGAACAGCTCACGAAATTGCTGCTGGCGTTTGTCGCGCAGGAGAAGCTTGTCCACGGTCTCGATCAGATCGTAGTCCTCGGCGTTGAAAAGCAGTCTGCAACGATTCGCTTTCATAAACTCAGGACCTCGTCCTTGCAGGAGCAGGAGATACGCCGGCCATTGACAAGATACCAATAACTTTCAGCGATGGTCAGGGAGATCAGTGGGGATGGGACTGTCAAGTCATGAAATGACTCTTCTCGTATGTCATGACTTGCGTCGGGAGCAGAGAATATGCACAAGCGCGATGCCTTTGGCCCTCTTTCATGAACTGAGAAAGATCTCGCGAAAAAATCTGCAGCGTCGAATCTCCCGATATCGTTCCTTTAAGAATCATGATATTTTCGCAGCCTGCGGCTGATACTTTACTCCCAGAATTTTGAAGCGCCTCGTCCCGAAGGGGACTGTCCATTCGACGACATCACCTACACGATATCCGAGCAGCGCCGTGCCGACAGGGGCCAGTATGGAGATCCTGTTTTCTGCGATATCTGCATGAATCGGGAAAACGATCTCGTAGGTCATTTCCTCTTCAGACGCGAGGTCACGAATGCGGACGGCGGATCCCACTGTGACGACGTCCTCCGGAATCGATTCCAGGTCGACGACCATCGCCTTGTCCAACTCCTTTTCCAGGCTGTTCAGATTCGTTTTCGCATCTGCGCTGCCTTCTCGAATGCCCGCAATCAAATTTCGGAGTTTCTCCAGATCGGATGTCGTAATGATTATGACTTTTTCTTTCATGCCAGCATTCTTCTCCACGCCCCTTGACTCCTCTCAAAGTGTTCGCTCCTATGTCGCCTCTTCCAAGATAGGACGGAGCGTTTTTTTTGCGTCCCCCAACATCATGATCGTATTGCCGCTTCGATACAAAGGATTTTCAACGCCGGAGTAGCCCGGCCGTTCGTCGAGATTGAAGACGACGACATTTCTGGCTTCGTGCACGAGCAGAATGGGCATGCCCGAAATCGGTGTGCCGGGAACATGAATGGCCGCGGAGTTGACGACATCACAGGCGCCGATGACCAGAGCCAGATCCGTCTCACGGAATTCCGGATTGACCTCGTCCATTTCTCTGAGCATCTCGTAGTCCACATCGGCCTCGGCCAGAAGAACGTTCATATGCCCGGGCATTCTGCCGGCGACGGGATGGATGGCGAATTTCACGTCCTTCCCCATGCCGATGAGCTTTTTCGCCAAAGCGACCACTTCGAACTGAGCCTGGGCGATCGCCATGCCGTAGCCGGGGACCATCACCACCTTTTTCGCGCTTTTCAGCGCGGCAAGAACCCGATCCACGTTCCCGCCCGGATCGGCATCGGACGATGGCGGCATATCCACCGCCGGGGGTGCGCAAGAGGCTTCACGAACGGGCGGCGCCGCCGCGGGCGATGGAAACCGTATGGCGGAGAGCAGGAACACTTTCAAAACGGACCGGTTCATGGCTTTGCACATCACGTGCGTCAGAATCGACCCGGACGCCGCGACCGTGGCGCCGCAGGCGATGAGAAGCCTGTTTTCGATGGCGATTCCGCAGAAGGCCGCGGCCAGTCCCGCCGTCGCGTTCAGAAAGGAGATGAGAACCGGCATGTCCGCACCGCCGATCCTCATGGAAAAGACGATCCCCAGCGATACGGACAAGAGGATGAGGAACAAAAGATCGTAACGGATTCCGGTGTCGCCCCATCCGACACCGAGGACGCCTGTGACGAGGATTGCAAGGATATTGACCGTCAGCAGGACGCCGTGTGCGGGAAGAATCCGCGGCGTCTGCCGGATCTTGTTGGCGAGTTTCCCGCCCGCTATGAGACTGGCGCTGAATGTCGCCGCGCCGACGGTCAGACCGATCAAACCGGAAATTTCGCCGAGCCCTGTGACACCGGCCGGTCTGTGCGAGAGTTCCACAAAGGAAATGAGAAATGCGGCAACTCCCCCTCCGCCGTGCTGAAAGGCCACCATCGCCGGAATCCGGATCATGCTGACCCGCATGGCAATGATGTATCCGGCGGACGCTCCCGCCAATCCTGCCGCCGCAGCGATCCCCGGACTCACCAAGGCGTTTCGCCAGAGCACCAGCAACAACGCCGCCATCAAGGCCAATGCGGCGGCAAGATTTCCCGACTTGGCCCCCCGCGGTGTGCGGAACTGCCGGAAAGCGGCGAGAAGAGTCAGAATCACCGCCAGGTCGATGAGGAACCCGCTCATGTTGTCCCCTCGTTCAATCTTCAGGAATTCGTTTTGAAGAGTCTGAGCATTCTGTCCGTGATGGCAAACCCACCGATGAGATTGAAAGCGGCGGCGACAAGGGCTACGGCGCCAAGAATCGTTTCGGTTGTCCCGTAGGAACCGGCAAAGACCATTACGGCACCCAGGATGGTCACAGCGGAAATCGCATTGGTCATCGACATCAGCGGGGTATGCAGAAGCGGTGGAACCCTCGAAATAAAAAAGTAGCCGACAACAAATGAGAATACGAATACTCCGAGCATCAGCAGTATGTCCGCCATCATTTCCCTCCTCCAAAAACCTTGCGATCAGGCCACGCCCAGAGCCTTCAATGTTCCCTGGTGGAAGATTTTCCCGCCATACGTGACCAGCGAACTGCGGACGATGTCGTCTTCCATGTCGGGCAGCCCCATGCCTTTCTTGAACAGGTTTTCCAGATAATGGTAGAGGTTGTTCGCATACAACCTCGATGCATCCACCGGCACAGAGCCGGGAATGTTCTTGATGCCGTACAGATGCACGCCATGGCGGATCGCTTCGGATCCGGCCGCGGTGACGGCGCAGTTCCCTCCCTGATCGATCGAGACATCGACGATGACGGAGCCCGGCTTCATGCCTGCGACCATGGAGTCGGTGAGGAGAATCGGCGCCACTTCTCCGGGCACCAAGGCGCACAGGATGACAATGTCCGCATCTTTCACGAAGCCTTCAATGGCAGAGCGCTCTCTTTCGAGCCATTCCGCAGGGAGCGCCTTTGCATATCCGCCCTCGGCGACGGCGAGTTCAGCGGGCAGATCGAATCCCACGGCCTTGGCGCCGATGCTCTCCGCCTCTTGACGGGCGTTCGGCCGGATATCGACGACCTTCACCGCGCCGCCGAGCCGCTTCGCCGTCGCGCACGCTTGAAGCCCGACCACGCCGGCGCCCAGAACAAGGATATTTGCGGGCTTGATCATGCCTACGGCCGTTGCCATCATGGGGATGAACTTTGCAAGTCGGCTTGCCGCGATAATAACGGCTTTGTAGCCGGTGATGGAGCTCATCGAGGTCAGTGCATCCATCCTCTGTGCGCGGGATATTCGCGGAACGGCATCCATCGAAAATGCCGTAACGTTCCGGTCTCTCAAGATCTCCACCATGCGCCGGTTGGCAGGTGCGGCAGGATGCAGGAACGTAATCAACATCTTCTTTTCGACCAGCAGGTCGAGTTCATGCCGATCTGTCCTGTCATCAAACATCGGCTCTTTGACCTTGAGGATGATGTCGGCCTCTTCGTAAACCCTCCTTGCATCGGGTGCAACCCGTGCGCCTGCGAGGCGATACTGATCGTCGTCATGATAAGCGCCCGCTCCTGCGCCGGTCTCCACGACGACATCGAACCCTCTTTCCTTGAATTTCGCCACCGTCTCGGGGATTGCGGCGACCCGATTCTCATTGACCATGATTTCTTTCGGCACTCCAATGATCATAACAACTTCTCCTTGCCCGGGACGAACGAATCCTGTATCGACAGCGGGTCCGGAATTGTCCCCATGATTTTGCGTATGGAATCCTCAACCGCCTGGTGAAAAAACGGCGGATGGGGATTCCTCAAGACATCGTACATCGCGGTGAGAGCCTTCTCGCTCAGCGTGCCTCTTTTGCGTGAACACAGAATTGTGCCCAGAGCTTCGGCGGCAAGAATTCTGACCTCATAGTAGAGATCCTGACGCATCATGATCCCGACGACCTCGGCAATGAGGGCGGGAGACGGTTCTTTTATGCTCGCAACGGCTTGGATCGCGGCTTCACGAATCCGCCAGTTGTCATCATAGTGAAGCACTCGAATCAGTTCGTTTTGGTGGTCCTTGAGTTTCCTGGACTTCGAAAGCATCTCCAATTGCTTAATGACGTCACTCCAATCCTTGAGATCTTCAAACAGGTAATTCGCCATTTTCCCTCCACCTGCCGTGCCTCATATTTGCGGGACTGTTTTGTCAAGAGATCCGCGTTGCGTTTTCCGACATCCGGCGCGACAGCCGACGGAGCGCTTGTGGTCCCGGTGCACGCAACAGAAGGCACGATGCGTGCCAACCGACGAAATCGGAGGGATGAGGCGATAGAGTGTCAGTAAATTCGGAAAGATCGGTATGTTTGAGGCGGCTTGCGCGTCGATGCCCCGATGGCATCGATGGGGCTGCAATATGAAGCATGCGTTGCCGAATGCAACGTAGGGGTAGCGTCTATTCCTCCGGCGGGCGGTCGACGTCTTCGACCTTCAGTCTCTGCATCATGCGCCACAGGGTGGTCCGGTTGATGCCGAGAATTTCCGCGGCCCGTGTCCTGTTCCCTTCGGTGGATTTCAAGACTTCGATGATGTGGTTTCGTCCGACCTGCTCCAACGAATGGTTCGACCGGAAAACAAGCGTCTCCTCCGAAGACAAGACCGGAAAGTGCGAGGGAAGATCCTCCGGCATGATCATGCCGCCGGTTGCCAGAAGCGCCGCTCTCTCCATCACATTTTCAAGTTCCCGGACGTTTCCCGGCCACGCGTGCGCTTCCAATACGGCCAGGGCTTCTGTTGAGATTCCGCTGATCGATCTGCGATTCTCACAAGCATATTTTCCCAGAAAATGCCGCGCCAGAACCCCGATGTCTTCTCTGCGCGCCCGAAGCGGAGGCAGATCAATCGCGACCACGTTGATCCGATAGTACAGATCCTCGCGGAATTTTCCGTCCCTCACCATCCGTTCGAGATCCCGATTCGTAGCGGCGATGATGCGGACCGAGACTTTCTTCCTTTCGGCGGACCCGACCGGCTGGATCTCTCCGTCTTCCAGCACCCGCAGGAACATCTGTTGGAGTGCGAGACTGCCGTCCCCGATCTCGTCGAGGAAGATCGTGCCGTTCTCCGCCGTTTCGAAAATTCCCCGTCTGTCTTTGAAGGCGCCCGTGAAAGAGCCTTTGGCATAGCCGAACAATTCGCTGCCCGCCAGATTTTCGCTCAAGGCGGCGCAATTGACGGGGATGAAAGGGAATGCCGACCGGACGCTGTTGAAGTGGATCGCGCGTGCAACGAGTTCTTTGCCGGTGCCGGTTTCGCCTCTGATCAGCACCGTGGTTTTGGAATCCTTGATTTGCTCGATGAGGCGATAGATGGCAATCATGGGTTCGCTGTTTCCGATGATGTTTTCGAAACGGTATTTCTTTCTTAGCTGACTCTCGAGCAGGGCATTCCGCATGAAGAGGGATCGCTTTTCGAATGCCTTCCTCACGACCAGGCGGATATGATCGATGTTGAAGGGCTTGGTGACGTAGTCTTCCGCACCGGATTTCATGGCGAGAACCGCGGAATCGACGGTTCCATAAGCGGTGATGACAATGAAGGTGACGTCCGCGTCGTATTGCTTCACCGCGCGCAGGACATCCATCCCGCCGATGCCCGGCAGTTTCAGGTCGGACAGAATCAACTCATAATTCTCTTTCCTGATCTGCGACAGGGCGTCCTCACCGCATGCCGCCACGTCGACGGCGTAGCCCTCCTTTCGCATAATGTCGCGAAGGCCATCCCTCATCTTTTCGTCGTCTTCCACGATCAGCATTCTGTGCTTCTGCATGAAATCATCCCCCAGCCGTTCCGTCCCCACCGATGGGAAGTTCCAAGGTGAATAGGGTGGCGATGTTGCCGGGCTTTTTACCGCGTGAACTGATGACGCGGATGGTGCCTCCCAGTCGCCGCGCCATCTCGTAGCTGACAAAAAGACCGAGGCCGATGCCGTCACCCTGTTTTTTCGTCGTCAGAAAGGGATCGAAGACCTTCCCGAGCAGATCCTCGGGAATGCCCTCACCCGTATCGCCGACGTCGACTCTGATTTTTCCGAGAACCGGCAGATATCGGGCCGTCAATTGCAGGACTCCCCCCTGCGGCATGGCGTCGATCGCATTGGACACCAGATTGGTCAGAATCTCCTGAACGATGCCTGTTTCCGCTAGGACCGGCGGCATGCCGGATTCCAGGACCTTGTCGATGCGGATTTTCTTTGATTCGCAGTGTGGGCCTACCAAGGCGAGCAGCTTTTCGACGGCTTCAGCGACGTCCGTCCGTTTCACTCCGCTTTCCGTATGGCGCGTGAAGTCGAGGAGGTTTCTCACGACGCTGCTTCCGCGCTTCACGACCTCCTCGATGGTGGTCAGTCTTTCCCGGATCTGCGCCTGATCGTTGTTGTCGAGCTCCTCCTGGAGCATCTGGGTGTAGAGAAGGGCATTGGCCAAGGGGGTATTGAGCTCATGTGCGAGACCTGCAGACAGCAGGCCGAGCGCCGCCACTTTGTCCTTCTGCACCACTTGAAATTCGAGCTCCTTTTCCCGACGGTAGTTTGCCTTCAACTTGCGCACGATCAGCGCGGCGATGAAATAGGCCAGGAGAAAGACGAGGAGCAGGGTCGTCATCGCAAAGAATACCATGAACTTGCGGAATCGATAGAGCTCGGACAAGGCTTCTTCACGGTCCTGTTCGGAAATCACGTACCAATCGAACGCCGCAATTCTCCTGTAGGTGTGCAGGACGGTTTTGCCGCGGTAGTCGATCTGCTCGTAGGTGCCTTCGTCGCTGCTGTTCCGGTGTCGGGGCGATATCCGGATTTTGTCTTTGAGGACCTTTACGCCGAAGCGGGAAGAGGAAAGAAAAAAGCCGTCCCCGTTCACGAGATAGACTTCGCCCGTCTGCTCGATCACGGTTTTCTTCAGCGTATCCGCCATCTGGCTGAAATCGATGAGGCCGAAGACGGTTCCTGTTCGCCGTCGCTCGCGGTCATAAAGGGGCGTGGACAGGAGGATCGCCGGAAACTCCCTGCCGCGATGATGCAAGAGGAAAACGTCGCTTGCCCTTTCCTCATCCGCTATGCGGATCTTGGGCAGATGCCGCGATAGGCTCGCAGGAGGGATTTCTCTTGTCAGACCGGAGAAAGAAAAGCCGCCCTTTTGATCCAGGATGAAGAAATCAACGTAAACTCTGTAATGTTCGATCATCATGCTCAAATACTGCCGAAGGTCATCCCGGGATGCCGTGCCGGCGATCGAAATCGTGTATGCAAGCATTTGCAGATCATTCCTTCTCTCGAGAAGAAATCCGGAGATCGCCTCGGCGCCTTTATCGGAAAGACCGAGCAGGTGAGACGACACCTTTTCCTTGATCAGGTTTTCTCCGCTGCTTTCCACAAGGTAGATGAGAACGGAAAGGGGAACAACCGCCACCAGCAGAAAGGCAATGATCAACAGGAACTTCAGTCTATCGAACTTCATCACCTGCAGACTCAAGTCGTTGCCGAATAACATTACGGACGTTTGTTACAGGTCGCATGGAATCCATTTTTTTTCAACTCCCTGCATCAGAAGCCGCGACGGTCAAAAGACCGGTTCCGGTGGGGAATCCCTATTTCAGCGAACTTAGCACGACAAGCGACTGCAAGTAGGCTATCAAATTTATCTTCTGATTCGTAATGTGGAGCTTGCGGCGAATGTGTTCACGGTGTCGATTAATCGTATCTGTAGAGACACCCCGCAAGAGGGCGATTTCTTTGGTCCGCAGGCCGTTCCGTATCATATTGCAGATATTCACTTCCGTCGGCGTAAGAGATCGAAGGTGATTGGAGACTTGACTTGAGAAAGAGGAACCGAGTTCTTCAAGGTTGGTCTTCAATAACTCAACGTATGGTCGTTTTTCTCTGCTGATCGCAGGTGTCAATGCATCAAGGATCGGCAGGATCACGCTCTTAACGTTCAATTTTATATCCTCATAAATTTGTTTCTTTTCATTTTCGATATTCGAAAGAACGACCCGCAGAGCAATGTTGGCTTCTTGGAGTGCCTTCCTCTCCAGGGAGAGCTGCCGGTTGTTTTCCTGCAGTTCCTGCTCAGCCAAAAGCCGGACGGATATCTCAGCAATGCGCTGAGCAACGCCCTCCAACAATGTTCTTTCTTCCTTGAGAAAAGGCCCCTCATCCGATTCCGGTCGTTCGTCTGCATAAATGACCGAAACATCGCCGACAACTTTATTGCCCACTCGGATTTGAGCGGACTGCTTCCATTCAGTCCACACGAACCCCTTGCTCTCGAAGATAGTTTCCTGAAAGACGATGCGGGCGCGGGCAACCTCAGCATATCGCCATGATAATGGGAGGAAGTTTACGAAATTATTCAAGAATTCTGTCATGGAGTCGTGATGTTTCTCTGCCAGGCGTGCCATCCCGTACAGGCAATTCAACTCCTTGATGCGCTCTTCCAAGGCAGTTTTTATCTTCTCTTCCTGTGCCATTCGTTATCTTACCCCAATGAATTTCAAGAAAAAAACACTTATTGCCTATCTGTTATGGGCAATAACAGGGCATTTTATGGTTATTTACAGGTTAGACTTAACTTATTAATCAGACAAAAGAAACAGAAAAAATCGGTGCATGGCATGACTGCATTGAAGATATTAATTCCAATACGAGTCGTCTGATTCGCTTTGACGCTTCGATATAATGCAAATTCAAGTGAGGTTCCCGTATCTATGAATATATGTGTGCACCCGAAAACAATACAGACGCTGTTTCCTACGGACATTCTTTTTCAGACTGCGTGCTGGAGTCGATTTGCATCCCGTCTCGGCTGGAAACCGATTGCCTTTGATTTTCAGTCTTCGTCGGGCGAAGAAGGAGATATCTTGGCTCTGATCAGACCACTTGGTTTTGGTTTCGCAGCCGCCTATGTGCCACAGGGTCCTGAGTCGAACCCCGAACCGGATCAATATGGACGATTTCTCGAGTCCCTGTCGCAGGCGCTGACCAGGCATCTGGATTCGACGGTTGCGTTCATTCGTTACGACCTTCCCTGGGAATCGCCGTATGCTGCCGAAACTGCAATCGGGCATCGATTATTTGAGCACCCTGAGCCTCGTTTGCGCGAGTTGCGCATGAATTTCGGTACGCGTACCTGGAATCTGAGGAAAGCAGTTTCGGATCTTACTGTCGCCGATGCGTTGATCATTGACGTTGCACGTGACGAAGAGAATATCATGTCAACCATGAAACCCAAAACACGGTACAACATTCGCCTGGCACGACGAAAGGGCGTCCGTGTGTTTCACGCATCGATTGAAATGTTACCGCTGTTTTACGATCTCTACTTGCAGACAGCCAGACGCAACCGCTTCCAACCAGCGACTTACCGACATCTTTTGACTCTTTTTTCAACCTTCGATCTCAATTCGCGGTCTTCTGAGATACTCTTTCTTCTTGCTGCACGAGGCCAGGACATCTTGGCTGGAGCGATTGTTGCCATTTCCGAACGACGAGCGGTCTACCTGTTCGGCGCATCTGCCAATAGATGGCGTGATTTGATGGGACCGTACGCGGTGCACTGGGAGGCTATCAAATGGGCGCGGAGAAGGCGGTGTCTCACCTACGATATGGGCTCCGTCTCTCCAAATCCCGATCCGATCCATCCGTTTTACGGCATGTATCGATTCAAGACGGGCTTTGGAGGGACCGTCATCCATCGTAACGGCTCCTGGGATTATCCGATTGATATGAGAAGATATAATGAATTCCGAAATTATGAATCGTTGGTCAGGTCCATGCCCGTCAAGGCAAATATGACTTTCGACGGGAAAAAAGCTTTTTCTGGAGCAGGCGATGGGCATGCATCGTTTATCCACAATGAAACCTGCCCGCCGGCCGTATCGGGATAGGGCTTCTTCGCAGCCGTCATTTTCGCCGGCAAGCGCAGGGCGCATCCGTCGGCACACCATGCATTTCGGGCTGACCATCCGGCAGAATGACTTCGGAAAAACTCGACTGACGCCTATCGGGCGCATACACCGCATGTAAAATATTCCGGTCGTGATATGCGGTCTTGCGGAGGCGGAGAATGATTATTTGTCTCGGGACGCTGCGATGTCCGTATCAACTCAGTGGCTGACAGCGCGCCAGTATGCTGAGAAGATACGGCATCTGCGGCTCCCGTCTATTCGTCGTTGCCGCAGCCTATCAGGCGGATAATCCCTTCTCCCTGGGCTGTCCGGTCACCGACCGGGACAACCTTTTGACTGAAAAGAATCGTTCAATCGTTCGTACGAAATGACAGTCAACCCATTTGAGGAGATTGAACGAACAACGACATTAACTGAAAGGACCACCGAATGGATACTGTCGAAAAACCGGAGGTTTGCGGGTGAAGGCACGCGTGATTTGAATCCAATCCGGAAGCGAGCGTATTTCTCGCAGCTTGCTGCGGAGCAAGCGAGCGGATCATGTTTGAAATCCCTTCCCTGGGGATCGAAGATTCTCCGGAGTCTGCTCCGGAGTGCTCAACCTGAGTATTTCTTCAGTCTTGCCTCTCATCGTGAGTGCCTTCCACCCGCAACGTCGTAAGAGAATCCGGCTTGCCATCCTTTTCATGACAACTCTGATGAAGACGTCGATTATTCGGGGATTGGCAGAATGGAAGCCGTTTTGCGTTTGGGGAAAATGTGGTTTTTAACCCTCCACTCTTGAGAGGCACTCAGATGTTAATGAAAATTATTGTGATTTTCGTCGTTGGTATTGTCGTCGATCTGCTTATCACCTATTACACACGCGCCGTGGCTGATAAGAAGATCGGTATAGCCACCATTCTCAGCGGGTTTATCACGATCGTGAACTTCTTGCTGTTGTCGCTGATTCTCAAAGACAGCATTGCAGACGGAATCTATAGTATCGTTTCCTTTGCCTGCGGGAATACATTAGGGACCTATTTCGCGATGAAAAAAACCGCATGGAATTGAGTCTCCATGAACTGGGACGATATCGCGGGATTTTGAAAGTCGGTGCGCTGCGTCTTTACGGCCTTGAGGATGTCGAGTGCTCTGCCCATGCAGGGCGTCGGAATTCCGGCCTTTTCTAGATGACGGGCCAACAGTCGCATGAGGCATTCCGTCAGAGACTCTCGCAGGGATCGCCATGTCGCCAACCTTCTGGTTGCTGACCCGCCGGCGGGTCCTTTCCCCGCGCTTTCCCGCGCTTCGTGCCGTGGCGAAACCGCAGCATGTCGGCCGACCGGTTCGGTCGCTCGTTTCCTTCCGGCTGGATCGCAGCAGGTGAACGGGGATGGCTTTTGTGGTATAGCTGCTCAGCGGCCGCGGCGCGTTCATGGAGCGCACCGGTCCGCGGGGGAAAATCCGCTGTCTGCCGTTGCCGGACCCGGAAATCCGGTTTCTGTCCTGCTCAAGTTCCGCAAAGGAGGAAATCATGTTCAAGACGGCCATCACGGAAATGTTCGGCATCCGCTATCCCATGATCTGCGGGGCCATGATGTGGCTCTGCAAGCCGCGCCTCTGCGCCGCCGTGTCCGATGCCGGAGGCATGGGAAATCTCACGGCGGGCAACTACGAGACCGAAGAGGCCTTCCGCGCCGCGATCGCCGAGGTCCGGAAGTTGACCGACAGGCCCTTCATGGTGGGCATCACGCTGCTGCCGTCGCTGCGCATCACGCCGGAGCACCACGCCATGTACCTTCGCGTCTGCGCCGACGAGCGGGTGGCGGGGATCGAGGTATCCGGCAGTCCCGTGGACAAGGTCGGCGGGCCGCAGGCGATCGAGTCCCTGAAGAAGGCCGGCGTGAAGATGTTCCACAAGGTGGGGTCGGTCCGCCATGCCCTGCATGCGGAGAAGGTCGGCTATGACGGGATTTACGCCGCCGGGATCGAGGAGGGCGGCCATCCGCTGAACGACGACGTGACGACGATGGTGCTGACGCCGCGGATCGCGGAGTCGGTGAAGATCCCCGTCGTGACCGTCGGCGGCATCGCGGACGGCCGGTCGGTGGCGGCGGCCCTTGCGCTGGGCGCCCAGGGCGTCATGATGGCCAGCCGTTTCGTCGCGACGAAGGAATGCGAAGTCCACGACGCGATCAAACAGGAACTGATCCGGCGGCAGGAAAACGAAACGACGCTCTTCTGCAAGTCCATCGGCCTACAGGGGCGCGCCCTGAAGAACAGGGTCATCGCGGAAATCCTCGAGATCGAGGGACGCGGCGGCGGATTCGCCGAACTGATCCCGCTCCTGGGCGGCGAGCGGATCAAGCAGGCCTGGGAATGCGGCGACGTCGACTACGCCCCCCTCATGGTGGGGCAGTCCATCGGTCTCATCCGCGACATCCCCACCTGCAGGGAGCTGCTCGACCGGATGGCCGGGGAGACGGCGGGGCACCTGGACAAGGCGCTGAGGCTGGCCCGGGCTTGAGGCAGTGCCTGCCGGGGGCGCCGCCGCCGGGTTGAAAAGAGGGGCGGATTGGTATAGAAGTCGGCGCAGGCGGATTCTTGAAAGAAGAAACACACCTTTTGGAGGGAAAAGATCGATGGACAAGGGAAAAACCCCGTACAAGGGGAGCATGGACAAGAGGATCCTGAAGAGCAAGATCCTCGTCGGCGAACTCAAGGAGAAGGAACTGAGTGGCTACTTGAAAAGCCTGCCCGACGTTGCCGAGAATGCCAAGGAGATCGAAATCGACATGGATCTGCGTCGGAAGGGGAAGAGGAAAGACCTGCCTGCGAATGAGCCTCTTTGATTCCCATTGCCACCTAGAGATGGGCGAATTCGACGCCGACCGGGAAGCCGTCCTCGAGAGGGCCTTCGCGGCCGGGGTGCGGCGGATCGTCACGGTCGGCACGACGCTGGAAGACGCCGGCAGGGCCGTCGCCATCGCCGAGCGGCATCCGGGGGTCTACGCCGCCGTGGGCGTCCATCCCCATGAAGTGCGGGCGATCGGCGCCGGGACGTACGATGCGCTGAAGAAGCTCGCCGCCTCGCCGAAGGTCGTCGCCTACGGGGAAATCGGGCTGGATTTCTTCCGCAACCGTTCGCCCCGGGAGGTGCAGCTTGCACGGTTCCGCGAGCAGTTGGAGATCGCCGCGGACCTCGATCTGCCCGTCATCATCCACGACCGGGAGGCCCACGATGAGACGCTGGCGATCCTCTCCGGCCGGCCGGGGCGCCGGGGCGGCGTCTTCCACTGCTTTTCCGGCGACCGGAAAATGGCGGAACGATGCATGGAACTGGGCTTCCACCTGTCCATCCCGGGCGCGGTGACGTTCCCGAAGGCAGAGTCCCTGCGGGACGTCGTGCGCGACCTGCCGCTGTCGCGGCTGCTGGTGGAGACGGACGCTCCCTATCTGTCGCCCGTCCCCAACCGCGGCAAACGAAACGAACCCGCCTTCGTGGTCCATACGGCCGCCAAGGTCGCCGAGATCAGGGGGATCCCTCCTGCCGAAGTGGCGGAGGCCACGACGCGAAACGCCATGGACGTCTTCGGCATCTGCGGGGAAGAGGGAAAGGAGGCTTGATTTTTCGGGCGGTTCGTGCCATAGGAACGGACAATGTTTAGGTGCTGAGGGGTGCTGAAAAAGCTGAGAGAATACCCTCCGAACCTGACCTGGGTAATGCCAGCGTAGGGATTGGCACTGAGATTGACAAAATCGAACGCGATTTTCGACGAAGGGGCCATGTTCCGGGTGCGGGCATGGCCCCCTTTTGTTTTGCCGAAGGGACGGAAGGAAGGATGGCCGGAAAGATGGAAGGAACGGTGGTCATCGTCGCCGGCGGCCCCATGGGGGACCCCGCCTATCTGAGGGCGGAGCTGGAGGCCTGCCGGCCGAAGGCGGTCATCGCCGCCGACGGCGGCGCGCGGCATCTCCTCGCGGCCGGGACCGTTCCGGACCTCATCGTCGGGGACATGGATTCCCTCTCGCCGGAGGAGCGGGCCGTCTTCGAGCGCAGGGGAAGCCGGATCGAGATCTTCCCCGCCGCGAAGGACGAAACCGACACTCAGATCGCCCTGCTGAAGGCACTCGCGATGCCCTGCCGGGAGATCCGGATCTACGGCGCCCTCGGCGGACGCCTCGACCACACCCTCGCCAACTGCTCGCTGCTCGTCCTGGCGGCGGAGCGCGGAGTGGCGGCGCGGCTTCTGGACGAGGACTGCGAGGTCTTCGTCGTGACGTCCCAGCGCGGGATCGAGGGACGGAAAGGGCAGACCGTCTCCGTCTTTCCGCTGTCGTCGCGGGTGACGGGCATCGAACTGACGGGATTCGACTTCCCCCTGCGGGGCGCCGTGATGGCGCCGGGGAATCCCTACGGCGTCAGCAACCGGCTGTCGGGCCCGCAGGGAACCATCCGGGTGGCCGAGGGGATCCTCCTCGTCATCCGGTACTTCCGGACGGATCTGAGATAGGGGGCTCGATGAAACCGATACGCGTACTGACGATCGCCGGTTCGGATTCCGGCGGGGGGGCCGGCATCCAGGCCGACCTCAAGACGATCACCGTCTGCGGCGGATTCGGGATGAGCGTGATCACGGCACTGACCGCCCAGAACACGCTCGGCGTCCAGGGAATCCACGAGGTGCCGCCCGCATTCGTCGCGGCGCAGTTCGATTCCGTGCTGTCCGATATCGGCGCCGACGCCGCCAAGACGGGCATGCTGGCCTCCAGGGAGGTGCTCGAGGTCGTGGCAGCGAAGATCCGCCAGTACGGCATCGAAAAGCTCGTCGTGGACCCCGTCATGGTGGCCAAGGGAGGGGCATCGCTCATCCGCGGCGAGGTGCGCGAGGTGCTGATCCGCGAGCTTCTTCCGCTCGCCTGCGTGGTCACCCCGAACATCCCGGAAGCGGAGGTCCTCGCCCAGATGAAGATTGCCGGCGTCGACGACATGAAACGGGCCGCCGAGGCGATCTTCCGCCGCGGGCCGAGGAGTGTCCTCATCAAGGGCGGGCACCTGGCGGGCAACCGCCGCGCCGTCGACATCCTGCTCGACGGCGGAGGATTCCGCGAATTCGCCGCCGAATGGTTCGACACGGCCGACACGCACGGAACGGGCTGCACCTATGCGGCGGCCATCGCCACGGGCCTCGCGAAGGGGAAACCCCTCGCGGAAGCCGTCGATGGAGCCAAACGCTACATCACCGAGGCGATCCGGCATTCGCTCCGGATCGGCGGCGGCCACGGGCCGACGAACCACTTCGCACCCGTGGGCCTCCTTCTGGAGCGGCAGCGCTGTCTCGAAAAGCTGCGGGCCGCCGTGCAGCGTCTTCTCGAGGAACCGGTAGGCGCCGTGATTCCCGAGGTGTCGTCCAACCTGGGCTACGCCGTGCCCGGCGCACGGGGTATACCGGACGTCGCCGCCGTGCCGGGACGCATCGTCCGCCTGGGCGAGGGGGCCGGCGTCCTCTGCGAGCCCGCCTTCGGCGCTTCCACGCATATCGCCCGCGTCATCCTGGCGGCCATGCGTCATGACCCCGGATACCGTTCGGCCATGAACATCCGCTTCAGCGAGGACACCCTCGAAGCGTGCAGGCGTCTGGGGCTGCAGCTCGCCTCTTTCGACCGCGCGGACGAACCGGAGGAGATCAAGAACGCCGAGGGCTCGACGCTGGAGTGGGGGACCGATGCGGCGATCGCACGCCGCGGGTCGGTGCCGGACTGCGTCTGGGACCGGGGCGGGATCGGCAAGGAGCCGATGATCCGCGTGCTGGGGAAGAGCCCCGGCGAAGTGGCGGACAGGGTCATCGGCATCGCGAGGATGGTCAGAAAACGGTGCGGCGGCCGCTGAGCGGCGCCGCGCCCCGAAAGGAGAGGACAGGGCATGGAATTGAGCGAAACGGTCGTCACCAGGGCGATCACGGAACGGTATCTGAAGAAATTCCTGGACTGTGTGGAACTCGACGCGGCGGTTGTCGGCGGCGGCCCCGCCGGCCTCGTGGCCGCCTACTTCCTCGCGAAGGCGGGGAAGAAGACGGCGCTTTTCGAGCGGAAACTCAGCGTCGGCGGCGGCATGTGGGGCGGCGGCATGATGTTCAACGAGATCGTCGTCCAGGAGGAGGGCCGGGAGGTCCTCGATCTCTTCGGCGTGCGGACCGAACGGTACGCGCCCGGCTACTACACGGCCGATGCCGTCGAAGCCGTCAGCACCATCTGTTCCCAGGCCCTGAAGGCGGGGGCGCGGGTCTTCAACTGCATCACCGTCGAGGACGTCATGATCCGCAGGGGCGTCGTCACGGGCCTCGTCCTGAACTGGTCCCCCGTGGAGATGGCGGGTCTCCACGTCGATCCGATGACGGTCGCCGCGCGCCGCATCATCGACGCGACGGGCCACGACACGGAGGTCCTCCGCGTGATCGAGCGCAAGGCCGACGTGAAGCTGGCGACGGCCGGCGGCCGCGTGATGGGGGAGCGCTCCATGTGGGCGGACCGGGCCGAGCGCATGACGCTGGAAAATACGCGGCTCATCTGCCCGGGGGTGTATGTCGCCGGGATGTCCGCAAACGCCGCCTTCGGAGGCCCGCGCATGGGGCCGGTCTTCGGAGGGATGCTCCTCTCGGGACGGAAGGCGGCCGAACTGATCCTCGCCGAAGAGGAAGGCGGGGCGAAAAGGAGACGAAAGAAATGACACAACTGGAAAGCGCCCGTGCGGGTATCGTCACGGAAGAAATGGGGCTTTGCGCCGGGCAGGAGGGTGTGACGCCCGAATTTGTCCGCCGGGGCGTCGAAGACGGGACGATCGTCGTCTGCCGGAACGTGCGGCACGGCGCCATCCGCCCGCTCGCCATCGGCAGGGGAATGCGGACCAAGATCAACGCGAACATCGGGACGTCCAAGGACAAGACCGATCCGGCCCTGGAACTGGAGAAGGTCCGCATCTGCGCGGCCGCAGGGGCGGACACCATCATGGATCTCTCCACGGGCGGAGACATCCGGGGGATCCGGCAGGCCGTCATGGCGGCTTCTGCCCTGGTGGTGGGAACCGTGCCCATCTACCAGGCCGTCGTCGATCTGACGGCGCGGAAGACGGCGATTTCCGAGATGACGGCGGACGACCTCTTCCGGGTGATCGAGGAAAACGGCGAGGACGGCGTGGACTTCATCACGGTCCACTGCGGCGTGACGCGCCGGAGCGTGGCGGCCGTCGAAGAACAGGGCAGGACGCTGGGCATCGTCAGCCGCGGCGGCTCCATCCTGGCCAACTGGATGGCCTGCAACGGGCGCGAAAATCCGCTCTACGAGGACTACGACCGCCTCCTGGACATCGCCCGGCGCTACGAGATGGTGCTGAGCCTGGGAGACGGGCTGCGGCCGGGATGCCTGGCCGACGCGACGGACCGGGGACAGGTGCAGGAGCTGATCACCCTGGGCGAGCTGACGAAGCGGGCGCGGGAAAGGGGCGTCCAGGTGATGATCGAAGGGCCCGGCCACGTACCGCTCCGCGACATCGAGGCGAATATCCTGATGCAGAAGAACCTCTGCAACGGTGCGCCCTTTTACGTCCTGGGTCCGCTGCCGACGGACATCGCGCCCGGCTACGACCACATCACCTCCGCCATCGGCGGGGCCATCGCCGGTGCGGCGGGTGCGGATTTCCTGTGCTACGTGACGCCGTCGGAGCACCTGCGCCTGCCGACTCTGGAAGACGTGAAGGAAGGAATCATCGCCTCGAAGATCGCCGCCCACATCGCCGACATCGCCAAGGGGCTCCCCGGGGCCCTCGAACGGGACCTCCGGATGGCCCGCGCGCGCAAGGAATTCGACTGGCAGGGCCAGATCGACGTTTCCGTCGATCCCGTCACGACGGAAGCCATGCTGGAGAAGAGCCGGAGCGCCGAAGAGGAAGGCTGCACGATGTGCGGCGAACTGTGCGCGATCAAGCTGGGAAAGAAGAAAGGCGGTGAGGCCTGATCGCACCGCCCCGCCAGGACGCCAATCCATGAACCTTTCCCTTCCCGAAACCCCTGCCTGCCGGGCCGCCCGGGGCATCGTCCGGCGTCTGCGGGCGGAGGGGCATGAGGCCTTCTTCGTCGGCGGCTGCGTCCGCGACCTGGTGCGCGGCGTCGTTCCGGAGGAATTCGACGTCGTCACGTCGGCCCGTCCCGACCGCGTCGCGTCCCTCTTTCCCCATACCGTGCCCGTAGGCGCCCGGTTCGGCGTCATCCTTGTCGTCGAGGACGGACGCCGCTTCGAGGTGGCGACGTACCGCGCGGACGAGGCCTACCTGGACGGACGCCGTCCGTCGGCGGTGGTCTTTGCGACGCTCGGGGAGGACGTCCGCCGGCGGGATTTCACGATGAACGGTCTCGTCCTCGATCCGGAGACGGGTGAGGTCATCGACCTCGTGGGGGGGCTCGCCGATGTGGGGCTGCGGCTGATCCGGACGATCGGCGATCCCCGGCTGCGTTTCGGCGAAGATCGCCTGCGGATGCTGCGGGCCGCGCGGTTTGCGGCGAATCTCGGATTCTCCGTCGAGGCGCGGACGCTCGCGGCCATGCGCGAATGCGCACCGGCCATCGGCGCGGTCAGCGCCGAACGCATCCGCGAGGAGATGACGAAGCTTCTGTCGCGGGGCGGGGCGCGCCGGGGTATGGAACTGCTCCTGGAAACGGGGCTTCTCGGGGAGATCCTGCCCGAGGTGGAAAAGATGATCGGCGTCGGTCAGCCGCCCGCCTTCCACCCCGAGGGCGACGTCTGGGAGCACACCCTGCGCATGCTTGCGCTGCTGGGCGAAGGCGGCGCCGTGGACCCGCGTCTCGCCTGGAGCGTCCTCTTCCATGACCTCGGGAAGACCGTCACGCGGTCTGAGGACGAGAAGGGGATCCATTTCTACGGCCACGTTCAGAAGGGCGAAGAGCTCGCCGGGCGGATCCTGGAGCGGCTGCGGTTCTCCCGCGACGACCTCGAGACGGTCCTCATGCTGATTCGCCACCACATGCGCTTCATGAGCGTCGAGCGGATGAGACCCAACCGCCTCAAGCGCTTCCTCCGCATGGACGGATTCCCGCTGCACCTGGAACTGCACCGCCTGGACTGCCTCGCCAGCCACGGCGATCTGAGCAGCTACAACTTCTGTGTGAGGAAGCTGGCCGAAATTCCCGAGGAGGACCTGAAGCCCCCCCGTCTCGTCACGGGGGACGACCTGACCGCGGCCGGTTACTCGCCCGGGCCCCTCTTCGGCACGATCCTGCGCGCGGTCGAAGACGCGCAGCTCAACGGCGAGGTGGCGACACGCGAGGAGGCGCTGGCGTGGGTCGAGACGCGATGGGGGAACCCGGCGAAAGAACAGTGAGCCTGTTGAAAAGGCCCGTCTGCGGCATTGCCCTCGCCCTTCCCTTCGGCAAGCTCAGGGCAGGCTATGTGAATGTCACGGTGAGCCTGTCGAACCGCCGGGGGCCCTGCATTCGGGTCTTTTTGAACAGCCCGGGCGGAGGGCAGCAGGGCCGTTGCATCCGGCAGCAAGCGCCGCCCTGAAGAAGTGACTTCACCAACGGGTCGGCGATGGGCCCTGCCGAAACCGGATCAGCGCAAGGCAGAATCAGAAGGGGAATTTCTTCGTCGGATAGGTGTGCGGCGGGTCCGTGCGGTTCGGATTCGCGACGGACATGTTCGACGAGGACAGCATTTTTTCCATCTTCCTGCCCTTGCATTTCGGGCATCTTGCGCTGCGTTCCCCGCCGAGCTTCACGATGATTTCGGAAACCTCACCGCAGTCCCTGCAACGGAATTCATAGATGGGCATGGCCTTCCTCCCCGGCTTTGACGTCGCGGCGTTTTTTATCATCCCACCCGTCCTTTGTCAACGGACGCTCCCCGCAAAGGCTGCAGAAGTCCGCTGCCTCTCCTGATCTTGGAGACGGAAGAGGAGATCCGCCGGAACCGGGAGGCGAAGGCGCGGCGGCAGACACGCCTTCCGGAGAAGAAGAGGGAAAAGGAGCGCCGGAGCAGTATCGACATCTGTCCGCGCCCCTGAGAAGATCCGGCCGGCTCTTCAGGGCTGAGGGGCGCGGTCCTCGTCCGGCTCGCCGGAACCCTCTGCAAGCAGGCGGCCGTCCGCGGCCGGAAGTCCCTGCACCGACCGGAGCCTCCGTTCGATCGTCCGGGTCTTCCGCGAGGCGTCTTCGATCGTGTCGCTGGCCTCGCGGAGCTTTTTCTGCGTCTTGTCGAGGATGTCGCCGAATTTCGTGAATTCGGCCTTCACCGCACCCAGAAGGGTCCACACTTCGCTGGAGCGCTTCTCGATCGCCAGCGTCCGGAACCCCATCTGCAGGCTGTTGAGAATCGCCGTCAACGTCATGGGCCCGGCGACGACGACGCGGAAGTCCCTGTGGAGCGTTTCGCACAGGCCGGTCCGGCGAAGCACCTCCGCGTAAAGCCCCTCCGTCGGCAGGAACATGATGCCGAAGTCCGTGGTCGCCGGCGGGTCCAGGTACTTGTCGCGGATGTTCCTGGCCATTTCCCGGACCGCCCGGTCGAGCTGCCTGCACGCCTCCTCGGCCGACGCGGCGTCGCCCTTTTCCTGGGCGTCCAGGAGACGGAGGTAGTCCTCCTGCGGGAATTTTGCGTCGATGGGGAGCCAGAGCAGATTGTCCTGGTCGCCGTCCCGCCCCGGCAGCTTGACGGCGAATTCCACCCGCATCGCGCTGCCGGCCTTCGTGACGACGTTGGCTTCGTACTGGTCCGGCGTCAGGATCTGCTCCAGCAGGTTCCCGAGCTGGATCTCGCCGAAGATGCCGCGGGTCTTCACGTTGCTGAGGACGCGTTTGAGGTCGCCGACACCGGTCGCCAGCGTCTGCATCTCTCCCAGCCCCTTGTGGACCTGTTCCAGACGCTCGCTGACGATGCGGAAGGAGTCTCCCAGGCGTTTTTCGAGCGTGGCATGCAGCTTCTCGTCCACGGTGGCGCGCATCTGCTCGAGCCGCAGGCTGTTTTCCTCCTGCAGGCCCTTCAGACGCGCGTCGACGGTCTCGCTGACCCTGTCCAGTTTCTGCGCATTCTGCGCCGTCAGCGCGTTGAGCTGGGCGGTGAAGATATCGAGCTGCTGCTTCTGACCGGTCGCGGCCTCGGCGACCCTGGCCAGGAGGGATTCGTTGATGTCCCGGAGGGCGCGCGTCAGTTCCTCGCGGGCGTCCCGGCCGGACTTCGCCGTCTCGTCCCGGTTGAGGGCCATTTCCTCCCTCAGCGCCCGCTCCGCGCGCTCCTGTGCCTGCTCGATGGCCGCCAGGCGCCCTTCGAGCGGTTGCGGGGCGTTGCGGCGGAGGCGGATGAAGAGGAATGCGGCAAGGACGATGACGACGCACAGGAGCAGGATAGCAGCGGGAACGGGGTCATTCATGACGAGTCCCTTCGGGAGGATGTACGGTCGCGCCGCCGGCAGAACATCGAAAATGTCATGCCGGACTTGATAAGCCTGCCCCGGACTCGATCCGGGGGCATCCAGTCCGATTCTGGATTCCCGCCTTCGCGGGAATGACGGCTATACGACGATATGGCGCTGCCGGATCATGGCGTTGTTTTTACCGTAAAGCGCGTTCGTTGGCAAATGATAGTTGAGAGCGGGGGGCGGTTCTGGTAAGAATTCCCCAAAAGGAGCGCTCACGGTTTATGAAGGCCAACGTGCGGCGATGCCGCGGCGCTGCGGCGTGGATCCTGGCGATTTGCCTGCTCTTCACGGCCGGCTGCGGCGGAAGGCATGTCCAGAAGGCGGAAACGCCGGTGAAGCCGAAGCCCGCGGAGCCGGTCCGCGCGGCAACGCCGCGTCTGGGGTACAGCATCCAGGCCGGCGCCTTCGCGAACGTGGAGAACGCCGCCCGCCTCACCGAGGCCCTGAAGGCAAAAGGCCTCGACGCCTACTATTTCGTGTTTCGCAAGGACCTCTACAAGGTGCGCTTCGGAAACTTCCCGACGAAGGCGGATGCGCGCGAGCGCGCGGAAGAGCTGAAGGAAGGGGGCGTCATCGGCGAGTTCTACATCGTCACGCCGGAGGAATATGCCCTCTCCAAGAGCGCAAAGCTGGGCGGAGCATATCTCCGGGCGGAGCTGGTCCGGACGGCGCGAAGCTTCATGGGGGTACCGTATCTGTGGGGGGGGACGTCTCCGGAGGCGGGCTTCGATTGCAGCGGCCTGGCGATGGCGGTCTACCAGCTCAACGGGATCAATATCCCCCGGTCCTCGCGGGAGCAGTTCGAGGCGGGAAATCCGGTGCAGGGAGACTGCCTGGCGGGGGGTGACCTGGTCTTTTTCGCCACCGCGGAGCCCGGAAAGGCGTCGCACGTGGGGATCTATGCCGGGGGAGGGAGGTTCATCCACGCCCCGGGGAAGGGGAAACGCATCCGGATGGATTCCCTCGACGGCGACTACTACGGAGCGAGATATGTCGGATCTCGGTCGTACCTGTGAGGAAGACCGAAAAACTCTTTGACAGCGCCGTTGTTTTCCATCATATCGGATGCGGGGTTCACGCCGCGTAACCCTTCTTCCCTGGTTCCTCAGACGCGGCACAAAAATGAAAACACGGCTTCTTCTTCCGATCGCCATCTTCGCCCTCCTGCCGCTGGGCTGCGCCAGGGTCGTCGAGCGCGTGCCGCCACCACCGCCTGCCGCCGCGCCGGTCCTCATCCAACTCGCCGGCCCCCATGACCGGGACATCCCGGAAGCGTTCGTGAAGGCCCTGCACGAGGCGGGCCGCGTTTCGGACTGGGCGGTTCCCTATCTTTTCCTCGACGTCGGCGCCCATTTCGAGGCGAAGGGGGAGGAGGCGAAGGCGCTGCATTTCTACGACCGCGCCGGTGCGGAATTCCTCAGGCGCGGCGATTTCGCGGGCAGAGGGACGGCGGAGACGCGCGCCGTGCTGGCCCTGATCGCCTTCGGACGCACCGGCGAAGCCTGCGACCGGGCCGCGGAGAAGGAAAAGAGCTGGACCGGCGCTCCCGGCGACGCCTTCGCGTCTTACCTGAAGGGCCGCTGCCTGCTCGAAAAAAGCGATCATGCCGGCGCCCTGGAGGCCTTCCGCCGCTCCCTTGCGCAGAACCCGTCTTTCCGCGGCGACTTCAACCTCCTCCTGCTGAGGCGGGACGCGGAACGGGCCTGCGGGATCGCCTTCGTCCTGAAAGAAACCGGCCCGTGGATGGCGGGGAACTGCCTTTCCGGTCTCCCGCCCGAACCCGCGGCCCTTCGCGAACGGATCGAGGAGGGGATTGCGAATCTTGCGCTGGGGCTGGTCCGGGACGCGGAACTTCGCGGCATGAGGGAGGGGGCCTTTACGCCGGAGCCCTCCGCCGTCATCGCGGAAGCCGATGTCCGCACTTTCCTGGGGCTCGCCGAAGGGCTCCGCGGAAACTGGGAGGAGTCCCGCCGGCAATTGGACAGGGGTGCGGAACTGGCCGAGCGCGCCGGCCGCCGCGCCAGCCGTCTCGACAATCTCTTCTTCCTCAATCTCGTCTGCCTGCTCGCGCAAGACACGATGGAAGGGCCGAGGGCCGCCGAAAGGCTCACCGGCCTCGCCGACCGTTTCCGCTCTCCCTTCTACCGCGTCTGGGCCAGATTCGCATGGTCGCGCTATGAAGCGGCATCCGGCGCGGCCGGCAGGGCCGTCGCCCTCCTGCGCGAGGCCGCGGCGATCGTCGAAGATCAGCGGTCTTCGGCTTCCCCCGATGTCGCGAGGGGTTCCTGCAGGTTCGACGGGCAGGTCCTCTACGAAGCCCTGGTGGAACAGCTGGCGCAGGAAGGCGACGTGCGGGGCGCCTTCGAGGTCGCCGAACGGGCGAAGGCGCGCCCGCTGGCGAACCTTCTGGCGGGCCGCGAACCGGACAGAAACGGGGCGGAAGGACTGCTGCTGAAGGCCGAGCGGGATCTCGCCGGGGAAATCCTCGCGGTCCGCATGGCGCTGGAGCGCCGCGATTCGGAACGCGGCGTGGACCGCATCCTGGAGGAGTTGTCCGGCCTGGAGAGGACCCATCGCAGCGTCCTGCTCGCGATCCGGCAGCAGAACGAGGAGCTGTACGCCCTTCTCGCCGGCGAGCGGGCCGATTCCGCGGCCCTGCAAGGCCTGCTGGACGACAACACGACGCTGCTTGCGTACTTCGTGACCGGCAGGAACCTCTACGTCTGGGCCCTGTCGAAGGAGCGCATCCGCCTCGAGAAGATCCCGATGGGACGCGCCGAGGCCCGGGGGCTGGTCGTGGATTTCCTCGACGCGATCTCGTCCCGGGACAGGGGAAGGATCGCCGCTTACGACCACAGGGTCTACGACGCCTTCCTGAAGCCGGTCATCCCGTTCGTGGGGGGCGACCGGATCGGATTCGTCCCTCACGATTGCCTTGCCTATCTGCCCTTCGCCGCGATGAACTACCGGGGCCACTACATCGTGGACGGTTTCTCCATGTTCTCCCTGCCCTCGGCGGGGTCGTTGCGCTACGCGGCCGCCAGGAGCCCCGCACGCGGTTTCAGGACTCTTGCCTTCGGGAATCCCGACCTCGGCAGCCGGGAACTGGATCTGGTCTTCGCGGAAGCGGAGGTGGAAAGGATCCGGCGGAGGCTCGGCGACGTCGAGGCCTATCTCGGCAGAGAGGCGACGCGGAAGCGCGCGCGGGAGCTCTTCGGCCGCTTCGATATCGTCCATTTTGCCGCCCGCGGCAGGCTCTCCGCGGCTGCACCGCTGGAGTCCTCGCTGCTCCTGTCTCCGGCGGAAGGCGACGACGGGCGGCTCACGGCGCTGGACATCTTCCGGATGCGCTTTGCCGGACGGCTCGTGTCCCTCACCGCCTGCGACACCGGCCCCGGCGAAAACCCCACGGGCGGCGAGATCGCCGCGCTTCACAGGGCATTTCTGTACGCGGGCAGCCCTGCCGTCCTCTCGACGCTCTGGAGCGTGGACGAGCGGTCGACGGTGGCGCTGATGGGCCTCTTCTACGGGGAGATCCGGAAAGGAAAGGCGGTCGACGAATCCCTGCAGACGGCGCAGCTGGAGATGATCCGCAGGGGCTATCTGCCCTATGCCTGGGCCCCGTTCACCGTCGTCGGATGGCACGAGTGACGGCCCCCGCGCCGGAGGCGCGGCAAACCGTGCTTGTCGAAGCCGCGGCATTTTGTTACAGTGACGGCCCCGGGCGGACCGCTGCCGGGAATCTCCCTGCGGCCGCAGGGAGACGATCGGGAGGACATCATGCTGACAGATCGCGAGCGTATCGTTCTCAGGAAGGTCGAGGACCGCATGATCAGCCGGATCAATCTCGGTTTCGATCTTGAGGTCCTGTCCGTCCTCGACAATGCCGACGCCAGCAGCCACCAGATCGAGGAACTCAAGGGGAGGCTCAGCGGCGAGATCCTGCTGCGTCTCCTGAGCATCGCCTCGTCCGTGTACTACGGGAGCCTCAAACGGGGGGCCGTGCACAGCTTCTATGAAGCGGTCAGCCGCCTCGGCATGGACCAGACGAAGGCCTTCATCATCATCCTCGCCCAGCAGGCGCTGGCGCGCGGCGACCGGGACATCGAGAACGTCTTTGCCCGGAGCTTCGCGACGGCCGTGGTCGGGAAACTGCTGTCGAAGGAATTCGCCCTGCGCGAGGATGCGGGCCGCAAGGTCGAGTTGGGAGGGCTGCTGCTGGAAATCGGCCGGATCATGATCATGCTCTACCGGAAGCTGTATCTCAAGGAGGAGGGGCTCGAAGAGGCCGATGTTTCCGACGGCTTCATCGATCAGGTGCATCCTCAGCTGGGGGTGGCGGTGGTGGACAAATTCCTGCTGCCGCCCTATCTGAAGAAGATTCTCCTGGCCGAAAGCCTCGTCCTCGAGACGCGCCGGATCGCGCTTTCGGGGATCGTCCGCCTCGCCCATGATGCGGTCGCCGCGAGCTTCCGGCGCTTCAACAACCGGCTCGTTCTTGTGGCGCCTCCCCCTTCCCGGGAAGAGGGATTTTCCACCGCCGAGATGGTCGAGGAGCATTTCCGGGCCGTGGGGCTCAAGCAGTACCTCCAGATCGTGCGCAGCGAGGATGCGGCCGGAGACCAACCCCCCGCGGCCTGACGCGGTTTTTTTCACCGCGCCGGGCCGGGCAGGCCGGCGGCGGAATACTGGAAACGAGGTCGATTTTCATGGCAGGTTCGGTATCGGACAGGGCGGGTGAGATCAGGAATCTGCTCGTCACGGGCGGCTGCGGCTTCATCGGCAGCAACTTCATCCGCTATCTTCTGGAGGAAGAGGGCTTTCGCGGCTGCATCATCAATGCGGACCATCTGACTTACGCCGGGAACGTGGAGAATCTGGCCGGTGTGGCCGAGCGTTTCGGGAAGTGTTATTCCTTCGTCAAGGCGGATATCTGCGACGAAGAGACGGTGCGCGGGATCTTCGCACGATACGAGATCGATGCGGTCTGTCATTTCGCCGCCGAATCGCACGTGGACCGCTCCATCCGCCGGCCGGGCTGTTTCATCTCGACCAACATCGTCGGCACCTTCAACCTCCTGGAGGCGGCGCGCGCCAGCGGCGACAGGTTCCGGATCTTTCATCACATCAGCACGGACGAAGTGTACGGCAGCCTGGGCGCGGAGGGGCTCTTCACGGAGGAGACGCCCTACAGGCCCAACAGCCCCTATTCCGCCTCCAAGGCGGCCTCCGACCACCTGGTCCGCGCCTATCACGAAACCTACGGACTGCCGACGACGATCTCCAACTGCTCCAACAATTACGGGCCCTATCAATTTCCCGAGAAGCTGATTCCCCTCATGATCGTCAACGCCCTGGAAGGCAAGGCTCTCCCCGTTTACGGCGACGGGCGGAACGTCCGCGACTGGCTCTATGTCCGGGATCATTGCGAAGCGATCTGGGCGATCATGCGGAGGGGCAGGCCGGGGCAGACGTACAATATCGGCGGCGGTTCGGAGATGGAGAACGTGGTGATCGTCCGGATGATCTGCGACCTCCTCGACGGCCTGGTGCCGCCGCCGTCCGGCCGCCCGCGGCAGGAACTCATCACCTTCGTCCGGGACCGGCCGGGCCACGACCGCCGCTACGCGATCGACTTTACCAAGCTGGCGAAGGAGCTCGGCTGGTCGCCGCGCGAATCGTTCGCATCGGGTCTCCGCAAGACGCTGGTCTGGTACCTGGAGCACCGGGAGTGGGTCGACCGGATCCGTACGGGGGCGTACCAGGAGTGGATCAAGGAACATTACGGCTGCGGCAAGGAATAGAAGGCTCCTCGGGCTTCGGGGGCCTTGCGTCCGGGCATTTTTGAGCAGCCTCAGAAACAACAATGGAGGAACGAACATGAAGGACAGGGAGATTCGCGCAGGACGAACGAAGGACATCGGCGCTCTCTTGAAAATATTCGTGCTGGCGTTGTGTCTGATGATGCTTGCCGGTTGCGCACCGGCGCTGTACAGCGTGGACATGAAGTACGTGCCGTCCCGCGTCATGCCCAGGATCGAGGGGACGGGCCAGATCATCACCGTTACGGTCACCGCTTTCGAAGACCAGCGCAAGATCGAGGACAAGATGCTGATCGGATGGGTCGTCGAGTCCGACGGCAGGCGCATCCCCGTTCTTCCGAAGTTCGTGAAGCCGTCCATGGCAGTGACGTCGCCCCTGAAAGACTTCCTCGTCCGGGCGGGGTACCGCATTTCGCCCGAGACTCCGGCGTGGGATCTGAAGGAGGGCAGCATCCGCAAGGAATGGGGGTCGATCGTGATCGGCGGCAGCATCGACGAACTGGAGGTGATATGCCGGGACAGCCTCACGGTCAAGAAGTACTCCGCAAAGGCCAAGATCACCGCGCTCTTCGCCAACGCGCAGACGGGGAAGATCTTCTACAAGGTCACGACGCAGAGCGCCGTCAGTCTCGATCATGTCCTCTTTTCCGAGGAGAGAATCGAACAGCAGATCAACGCAGCGCTGTCGGACGCCATCGAGAAGCTCTTCGAGGGGAAGGAGATCGCCGCCAAGATCCGGGAGGCGGCGGCCGGAAAGAAGTAGACGCGGCGGGGAGCCGGTGACACGCCGCAGGCGAGAGCCCTTTTTTCAGGGAAGGTCTCCCGGTGTCAGTCCCGTTTCCGGAAGGCCATCTCCACGGTTGCGCCCCTGCCGGCGAGGCTGGCGACCGCGTCGGTGAGGACGAATACGGGCATGGCCGCAAGGAAGAAGGCCTTCTGCAGCGCAAGCGAGAGGGTGGAATAGTCCCGGACGTACTGCCGGTTTCCCTTGAAGGCCTCGAACAACACTTCCCGCTTCCCCAGCACGGCATTGAGAAGGCTCTGGACCATGCCGAAGGGATTCATCTCCAGGCTGAAGAACCTCCTGTACAGCGGATCGAACCCCCGGACTGCAAGGATCTGCTGAAAGTCGTCCGGATCGAAGAAGAAGAGGTGCCGGGGCGGGTCGAGGTGCAGCCAGCGGCCCCGGAAGAGGCGGCTCTGAAAGCTGGAGATGTTCGGGAACGAGAATACCGCGATGCCGCCGGGCTTCAGGATTTCCTCGACGATATCGAGCGCCTCCGCCGGTTCCTCCAGGTGTTCGAAGACGTGAAAAAGCGTGACGGCGTCGAAGGTGCGCCCGGGGAAATCGCCTCTTGCGAGCGTCCCCTTCTTCAGGCGGATTCCCCTGATCCTCGCCGCCCGGTCCGCGGCCTTGCCCTCCCTCTCGACGCCGTGAAGTTCGTAGGACCCGAACCGGAGCAGAGATCGCAGGAAGTTCCCGTTGCCGCAGCCGATGTCCAGGACGCGGGCGCCCTCCGGGAGATGCCGGTTGAGTCTCCGGGCCCTCCCGGCGCGAAAGCGGTCCAGCGTCTTTTCAATCCATGGAGACGGAAATTTCTCTTCCTGCTCGCCGTAGTAGGCGGCGTCGTAGGCCAGGCGGATCTGTTCCGCCGACGGCCGGGGCGACAGGAAGAACGCCCTGCAGTCCCCGCAGCGGTTCACGGTCCAGGCGTTCCCGGACATGTCGACCGTCGGGTACAGGACCCTGCCGCCCGGTCTCCTGCAGTAGCCGCAGATGCTTCCCTCGGTTGCGCTCATGGACAAACGACTTCCCCGCCGGGGCCCTTCGTCGCCCGCGGTGCCTGATGAAAAAAGGGCCGTCTTGCGACAGCCCTTCGGTGCGGAAACATCGGGGATCAGATCTGGGCCGCCACGAGATCGCCCAATTCCGTCGTGGAGTAACCCATCCTGCCGGCGGACTGATCCTTCATCTTCGTGCAGGCATACGCGACGGCCTTCTGGATCGCCGCCCCCGCTTTCGCCTCGCCGAGTTCCTCGATCATCATGCGCGCCGCCTCGATGGCCGCCAGCGGGTTGATGATGTTTTTGCCCGTATATTTCGGCGCGGAGCCGCCGATCGGTTCGAACATCGAAACCCCTTCGGGGTTGATGTTCCCGCCGGCCGCGATGCCCATCCCGCCCTGGATCATGGCGCCCAGGTCGGTGATGATGTCGCCGAAGAGGTTTTCCGTCACGATCACGTCGAACCATTCGGGGTTTTTCACGAACCACATCGTGGTCGCATCGACGTGGGCGTAATCCCTCTGGATCTCCGGGTACGACTTGGCGCCCATCTCGTGGTAGGCGCGGAACCACAGGTCGCCGCAGTACGTCAGGACGTTCGTCTTGTGCACGAGGTGCATGGGCTTCGCGGCGTACTTCGGATTCTGCCTGTTGCGCCGCCGTTTCAATTCGAAGGTGTACTTCAGGCAGCGGTCGACGGTGAAGCGGTCATAGACCATCTCCTGGCTCGCCAGTTCGTTCGGCGTGCCGACCTTGGAGGCGCCGCCGTGGCCGGTGTAGATACCGCCGCTGTTCTCGCGGACGACGACGAAGTCGATCTCTTCGGGTCCCTTGTCCTTGACGGGGGTCTGGACTCCCGGATAGAGCTTCACGGGGCGGAGATTGATGTACTGGTCCAGCTCGAAGCGGATGCGCAGGAGAAGGCCCTTCTCCAGGATGCCGGGCTTCACGTCGGGATGGCCGATGGCGCCCAGATAGATCGCGTCGAACTGCCGCAGCTCGTCGATCTCCTCCTTCTCGATGATCTTGTCCGTTTTCTTGTACCGTTCGCCTCCGAAATCGTAATGGTGGAAATCGAAGGACAGACCGAATTTCTGCGATACGGCGCCTAGGACCTTGATCCCCTCGCGGATGACTTCGGGGCCTGTGCCGTCCCCGCCGATGACAGCGATTTTGTACGACATATCTCCTCCTTGGGGAATGGATGGGCAAACAATTTTGCGAAGCCGCAAGATACGAAGAGCGCCCCCGGTTGTCAACCAGTTTCTGCCGTTTCACCAATCCGGATGTTTTTTGAGCAGTCTTATTGAAATCAACAAAGACGGCCTATTCGGTCCAGATGCAAGTTTCTACCGATAATGAACATGCGGGTACCGCCTAAAGCAAGCTTCACAACAATTTTGTTGGGAAACAAAAAGGCCGTGGCAAGGCTGGAGCAGAGGAATGCCTCGGTATACCCCCTTCCTCCAGGCCGAACAGGAGGCCATGGCCCAGGGCAGAGGCATCTGGTCCCAGGGAAGCCGCTATGAGAGGCCGTCTCAATTCAGGCGCCGGATGAGAAGCTGAACGCCACAAAGGATTATCATCCAATTTCATGCGCCATTTAAGGGTCTTAATAGCGTTGAATGAAAGATGCGTTTATCTGCCAAAGGCCTCAACGGCAGAAGGTAATAATGTTTTATCGGCAATGCGTGCTCCCCGAAGACACATTGTGTAGTCAGAATATGATAAAAGAACGTAATTACTGATTGACAATATCATGTTTTATGTGCATTCTGTGCTCTCAGAGGACACACTTCAATGCTGAAACATAACGGACCGCTCAAAACTCTCGGCCCCCAAGCTGCACAGCTTGTCACATCGCTCCATGAAGACAACAAGCTGGTTTTTCGCCTGGAAGATGTCCAGCGGATCCTCAGCCTCGAAGAACCGACTACCCGCAGCCTGGTCAGAACGCTTGTGAACAGGGGCGTGGCAGCACGCCTGAAACCGGGCCTTTTCACCCTTGTCCCCTTCGAACTGGGGAAAGAGCGGGAGTACCTGGGAAACCCCTTCATTGTGGCCCGCGAACTGGCCGGCGGGAAAGATTACTTTCTCTCCCATGGTACGGCGATGTCAATCCACGGCATGGTCACACAACCTCAGTTGGTGGTCCACGTGACCACGACGGCGCCGCGCCGCCCTATCCGGATCATGGGCACCGAATTCCGGTTCATCGCATCCGCAAAGGACGGGTTCTTCGGCCTGATGGACCACTGGGTCACCAAGCAGGAAAAGGTCAGGATCAGTGATCCCGAACGGACCATCCTGGACGGGCTCCGGATGCCGGAATACTGCGGCGGGCTCACCGAACTGGCCAAGGGGCTCTGGATCAGGAAGCCGGACCTGAAAGCCGTCAGGCTGGTCGATTATGTGCTACAAATGGATGTCGGCGCCGTCATCCGCCGGCTGGGATATCTCATGGAGCTTTACGACATCGGCGCCCCCGCGGATCGTGATCGACTCCGGGGCAAACTGACAGACACTTACGCCAACCTCGATCCCCTCATGCCGGCTGAGGGCAGGTATCTGCGCAAGTGGCGACTCCGCCTGAATGTGTCTTCCGATGAACTGCTTTCAACAGTGAGGACCTGATGATTCCGCAATGCGATCTGTCGCTGCTGTCAAACCGCCTCGCCAAGAAGGGAGAGCGCCGCATTCCCGAGGCTGTCCTGGAAAAGGACTACTGCCTTTCCTGGTTCCTCGTGGGCTTGTCCGCAACCCCTCTCAGAGACATTCTTGTCTTTAAAGGCGGCACGGCAATCAAGAAATGCCACATCCCTGACTACCGCTTTTCGGAAGATCTCGATTTCACCCTGCGCGAAGAGACGCCCTTTGAAGCAATCCAGGGCCATCTTGACGAGGCATTCAGACACACGGAAGAAGCCTCGGGCGTCAAGATCCGCTTCAGCCGATACGACCGGCACTCCCACGAAAACAGCCACACATTCTACCTCGCCTACGAAGGGCCTCTTCCCGGTGCCGCCAGCAAGGAAGTCAAGGTGGACATCACCATCCGGGAACAGATTGTCTTTCCCGTAGCCACCCTGCCCGTGCTCAAGGCCTATGCCGAATATCGGGACCTTCCGACGGACGCAACCATCGGCGTCTATTCCCTCAACGAAATAGCCGCGGAAAAGATCGTTGCCCTGTTCGATCCGGCGCGGAACGAGCCCCGGGACCTTTACGACCTGTGGCACCTGTCCGGCAACAGGCTTGTCAAACCCGCCGAGCTGATTGAGGCAGTCAGGGCAAAGGCGGCATTTCGTAGCAGAACGCTCAACGATGCAAAGGAGCTGTTTCAGCGGAAGGAGGCCCGTCTCAGGAAGCTCTGGGCCGTCAGACTGGCGGCACAGATGGCCAACCTTCCAGAATTTGACGAAGTGTACCGGGCGGTGACCAGGGAACTGAGACAGGTTACATTATTGACATAAGGGTTATTGAGAACAGGTAAACACCACATACAATGGAATAACGGAGCAACTATGCGCGTGCGCTCAGTAAAATATGAATCATCTAACAAAATATTTCGCTTCGATAATGGAACAGACCTTAATACACATCGCTTCTGTTGTCTCGGTTATGGTGATGACATTTCTTTAGATGATAATGGCAACATAAACATTCAGTGCCTGAATGGGAACGCCATCGTTACACCACCATATGAGGCCAAGGACATTGTGCATGTCGGAAGGAGGAATATCCCGATAGTCATCAAAGAACCCACCACAGAGAATGAGCTATCTGGATATCACAAACTTGAGGAATACCATTATCGGAGTAAAGCTATCCACGGAAGACGCATACCCCTTGTTATGGTCTCTGAAGACGCACTATTACCTGATGTGTTATAACCCTTGTGCTCCAGTCCTGCCTTCGAGAGATATCCTGCAAACTTGGATCGGGCGGCGCTGTATGACATGGGCTCCATTTTGTCCTGACCAGGGAAGAGGTAATCCCCCCAAGGAGATCTCCTATTTATCCAGCCCTTCAGAGCAATCACGGCATCGTCACTCAGGTACACCACTCTTCCCAGGCGGTTCTTCTGCGCCTCGTAGATCTCGATCCTACGCTCCTCAAGGTGAACATCAATCACCTTGGTCTGAAGCAGCTCTCCGATGCGCATCCCCGTTCTCAACAGTACCAGCATAATTGCCCGGTCCCTGCTCCCTTCAATAACGGACAAGAGCTTTTTAAGGTCGCCCGGGTCCATCGCCCTGGGCAGCCGATCGGGTATCTGCAGGCGGATCCTCCTGCCGAACACCTCTCGGCCGATCACGCCCTCTTCTTCCAGGTAGCGCAGGAACGACTGCACCCCCGTGAGTCGCATCCGGATCGTGGTCACCTTGATCCCCCGGTCCTGCTCATGCTCGATGAAGGCCTCCATGTCTCGTCGGGTAATCTCTTCAAGCCGTGTTTTGCCCTCGTCTCTGAGCATCTCAAGGAAGATACGCAGTGTGCCCCAGCGGCTATAGAGAGTTCTCGGTCTGCGATTGCCGCGGGCCAGTCGCCGTAGGTAGGCCTCGACTTGCTCTTTGCCCAGCGAGTCCCTCCTGGCCATTTCTCTCAGGATCGACTGCAAGGCCTCAATGCTTCCTTCCGGCCGGGGCCGGAACCGAAAGCTTGTCTGGTAATAAAGAATGGGTTCGGTGATGGGGATTAAGTTGATCTCAGGGGTCATCATCTGTTCTCCTTTCTCCTGAATCAACAAGAAAAACAGATGGATGATGATCGCCTGTCCTAAAGACTGTCAATCACCATTTTGTTACGTATAGGTATTTGAAGTCTTCCATATATGCCCGCAAGGCCACACCCTATACTTTTCAAGAAATAATCAATTACAGATCAACGTTTCTTATTGATATCCGTACCCGTTTTGGGTACAATCGCACCCAAAACGGGTACGGTAGATTGACGCATGAGCACGATAACGGTGAATGATCATCTGACGGAAACGCTCCTCGGCAAGACCAGACGATCCCTCTTATCGGTGTTGTATGGACATGCCGATGAGACGTTCTACCTGCGCCAGCTCGTGCGGGTCGCCGGCAGCGGCACCGGCGCGGTGCAACGGGAATTGAAAGCCCTGACGGAGGCGGGGATCGTCAAACGCATCGCAAAAGGCAGGCAGGTCTATTACCAGGCCAATGCCCGGTGCGCGGTATATCCGGAACTGAAAAGCCTGATTACGAAAACCGCCGGCATGGGCGATGCCCTGAAAATGGCGATGCTGCCCCTGGCGGAACGCATCCGGACCGCCTTCATTTACGGGTCCGTTGCGTACGGCGGCGAAAGACGCGGAAGCGATGTGGATATCCTCGTGGTCGGCGACGTGACCTTGGCGGAGGTCGTGGAAACGCTCAGCCCCGTGCAGCTGACCCTGAACCGGGAAATCAATCCGACCGTTTATCCCGTCAAGGAGTTCCGGGCCAAGCATGCGGCGGGCCACCATTTCCTCAAGTCGGTCCTGGAGGGGAAGAAAGTCTTCCTGATCGGAGACGAGCATGACCTTGCAAAGCTGGCTTCTTAACGGCTGGCTGCAACCGCATACCACAAGCCGGAATGAGGTTGCGGACTTGTTTGCCATGGTCGAACGCGACCTGGCCGATTGCCGGGCGGCCGGACTCAGCGCCGACTGGCGTTTGAATATCGCCTATAATGCCGCCTTGCAGGCGGCGACCATCGCCCTTGCCGCGGCCGGCTATCGCGTCGCGCGGGACGCGCATCACTATCGGATCATCCAGTCTCTCGTTCATACAATCGCCGCGCCGGCGGCGCTGATCGCCCAATTCGATCAGTTCCGGAAAAAGAGAAACCTCGGCGGGTACGAACGGGCCGGGGTCGCGTCCGACCAGGAAGCGGAGGAGATGTTTCTTCTGGCGAAAAAAATCCGCGATGAGGTTGCAGCGTGGCTGCGCAAGACCTATCCCGAACTTATGGAAACCTGATCGATGCCTGCCCATGACATTATCGACAATCGGACAGAGAAGGTTCCGAGGCGCGCTGACCGGAGCCGTCAAGCTTCTCTTTGTCTGGATTATTCTCCTATTATTTTCACCAAAACTCTCTTCTTACGTTTACCGTCAAACTCGCCATAGAAAATCTGCTCCCACGGTCCGAAATCAAGCTTGCCGTCAGTCAAAGCAACGACAACTTCCCGGCCCATGATTTGCCGCTTCAGATGGGCGTCACCATTATCTTCCCCTGTCCTGTTGTGTCGGTATTGCGAAACGGGTTCGTGTGGAGCAAGCTTTTCCAACCATTGCTCATAGTCCTGATGAAGCCCGGACTCATCGTCATTGATGAAGACCGACGCCGTGATGTGCATCGCGTTGATGAGGATCAGGCCCTCTTGGATGCCGCTTTTCCGGAGACAAGCCTCCACTTGGGGGGTGATGTTGACGAAACCGCGACGGCTCGGGATGTTGAACCAAAGTTCCTTGCGGAAAGACTTCATAGGATCCACCTCCAGAGAATATTCTGAAAGAACGAACGATCAAGCAAGCAGAAGACTTGCGGAGAAAAAGGGTGTCATTTTGTCGTCGGCGATAGAGCGCCGGTCTGCAGTCCTTTATGCCTGTACTGCCGGGCGTTTCGCGCGGAACCACCCCACCAGGTAGCCGTCCATGATCAGGTGCACGAAGTGGTGGACGACGCAGAAAACCAGCGTCAGGCCGAAATCCGGGAACAGCTTGATCTGCAGCAGGATGGACAGTGGCAGGGTCTTCTGACCGCCCATGAAGATGACGCTTTCCCGACGGCCGGGGCCGAGGCCGAAAAGAGCAGAAGCCCCGAAGGCAGCGGCCAGGAGAAGCGCGTGGAAGACAAAGGACAGTCCCACGACGAGAAGGGCCTGGAGCCCACCGCCCAGGACCGTCGCCCTCGCCTCGGAAAGCGCCATCCAGATGACGGCCAGGACGAAACACTGATTGAGCACCGGGATGCCCCTCCGGAAAAGACCCGTGAACCGCTGCAGGGCGGGCCGGAAAGCCAATCCGAGGAAGAGCGGGGCCAGGACGAGAAACCCGATCTGCGCCGTCAGCGCGCCCTTGTCGATCAGAAGGGCCGTGGAATCCCCGCCGATGTCGAGCAGCAGGGCGAGGGAAAGGGGCGTCGTGACGGCGGCAAGACCGTTGGTGACCAGGCTGACCAGAAGAGCGTGGGCGATATTGCCGCCGGCTGCGCCGGTCATGACGACGCCGCTGCTCAGGGTCGTCGGCATGACGGCGACAAGAAACAGGCCGGTTTTCACCTCGCGGTCGAGCGGCGCCAGGGCCAGAAGCCAGGCGATGGCGGGGGCGGCCACGAAGATGACCGCCACGGCGGCCAGGGTCCCGCGGGCATCCCCGACGCCGTTTCGGATCTCATGCCCCTGCAGCAGCAGACCGGAGCCGAGGAAGACCAGGAAGATGACGGCATCCGCTCCGCGGTGCGCCTTGCACCACTTCCCGATTCCGGCGACCGTCTCCGAACCGTCCAGCAGCGTCACGCCGGAAACGGCGAGGAGCCCGAGGAGAAACCAGTTCTTTCTGAGAAAGGCCATCAATGCGGATCACCTTGTCCGGCCGCGCTCCCCGCGGTGAGGCCGGCGCCGGGGATAAAAAGGGCTGCAGTCTAAGCACATCTATTCATAAATTCGGTGACGTATTAAACGTATGAAGCTTGGCGTCCGTCATGCCAGCGAAAGCCGGCATCCAGGATCTTTCTGGGTTCCGGGTCGCGCTTCGCTTGCCCGGAATGACGATGTAGGTATCGGATACTGTCCCGTATTTATGGATAACAGTACTAAGCGATCGCCCCGGAAATGTCAAAGCGGCGTGTCCGCGTGTCAAGCCAAAGTAGAAATGTCCCTAATCCGGGAATCGGGCGCACGGTCCGCGGACGGATGTCCGCTGCGCCCTGCGCGGACAGAGGATCCCGCAACGTCTCCGACGCGTCCCCGGCGGAAGGGCATCCTCGCTTTTCCGGAGGTCTTAATGCTTGACAATGCGGAAAAGCTTTCATAATACGCAGTACAATCCAAGCCAACATTGGATCCGATATCGATTCCACTTTCTCAGGAAAAGGAGGCACTATGAGCAAAAAGGGTTTCCGGTACGTGGGATGTGCTTTTGTCTTCGGCGCGGTTCTCTCCATGGCGGTTCTTTTCGTCCCGATGAGCGGCGCCGCCGAGTACAAGACGGAGTACAAGCTCTCCACGGTTGTCGGGAAGGCTTTCCCCTGGGGTGCCGGTGCAGACCGCTGGTGCGATCTCGTGCGGGAAAAGACGGCCGGCCGAATCAACATGAAAATGTATCCGGGTGCGAGCCTGGTCGGCGGAGATCAGACCAAGGAATTCACCGCCATTCGCCAGGGCGCCATCGACGTGTCGGTCGGCTCCACCATCAACTGGTCGCCCCAGATCAGGGAACTGAATATCTTCTCCCTGCCCTTTCTCATGCCGGACTACAAGGCCATCGACGCCCTGACCCAGGGTGAAGTCGGCCGCGAAATCTTCAAGATCCTGGAGAGCAAGGACATGGTGCCGCTGGCCTGGGGAGAGAACGGATTCCGCGAACTCAGCAACTCCAAGCGGGCCGTCAAGACCCCGGCCGATCTGAAGGGACTCAAGATCCGCGTCGTCGGCTCTCCCCTCTACCTGGAAACCTTCACCGCCCTCGGTGCGAACCCGACGCAGATGAGCTGGGCCGATGCAGTTCCCGCCCTCGCGAGCGGAGCCGTCGACGGCCAGGAAAACCCCTTCGGCATCTTCACCGGCGCCAAGCTGGACACGGCCGCGAATCAGAAGCATCTTACCGTTTGGGGCTATGTGGCGGACCCGCTGATCTTCGTCGTCAGCAAGTCGGTCTGGAAGACCTGGACGCCGGAAGACCAGAAGGCCGTCCGCGAGGCTGCCGAGCAGGCGGCCAAGGAAGAAATCGCCATGGCGCGCAAGGGCCTGGTTGCGCCGGATGACACGACGATCAAGGAGGTCGAGGCCAGGGGCGTCAACGTCGTGAGACTGACCGATGCCGACAAGCAGGCCTTCAAGAAGGCGACCCAGAAGGTCTACGACAAGTGGGCCAAGACGATCGGGGCGGAACTCGTCAAGAAGGCGGAACAGGCCATCGCGAAGAGGAAGTAGCTCACCGGGATCGTTCGATCCCCGAGGACCGAGGCGGCGCACATCGGCCCCTGAAGACTCTGCGGGCGGATGCGCGCCGTTGTCGCGACGGAAACCCGTTGAGGGTCGGAATCGTCATCCGCGTGAAGGAGAAACTCCGGTTCCCCTTATGCCATTCCCTGCGCAAGCGGGAATCCGGCGTCTTTCGATCTGCGGTCCTGCGGGGGCGAACAGCCATGGATCTGGGTCTCCGCTTTCGCGGGGACGACGGACTTTTTCGGTGCGATCCCGTTGGAGCATGCTCTGGGTTCCCGCGTACGCGGGGACGACGTGCAATACCGGGAAATCAGCCCGGCGGACCGGTCTGGGGCCCCGCGTACGCGGGGACGACGAAAGTTTCTTTAATTTGTCATTCCCGCCCCCGCCTCCGCGAGGGTAAACTGCAGCGGGAATCCAGAACAGGACTGGATGCTCCCGGATCGAGTCCGGGGCAGGCTTATCAAGTCCGGCATGACAACCATTGATAGGTTTACTTGCCGGAGTAATTTCATGCAGGGGCTGCACCCGCGAACGATGAAAACGTTCCATAGCGATGCTATTTTCTGACTAATAACTTGTCATTCCCGCGGAAGCGGGAATCCAGTGTCGTTAACATTTTGTTGGCGTGTCGTGCAGAGGGGCTGGACCTCCGCTGCAGCCTGCCCTCGCGAAGGCGGGGCGGGGGTGACAGAAGCAGAGCGGGGGCGTCGGTATGAGACGCGGGGGCGAACAGGCAGATTGCCGGTTTCTTGCCGGCATCATGACATCGGAGCATCGGTATGGCCGATTTGTGCGATCCTGACCGCGGCGGCGGCAGGCCGAAGACCAGAGTACCCCTGAAGATCGAAGAATCGCTCGCGGCAACCGCCATCGCGCTGCTGGCGCTGCTGACGTTCGCGAACGTCGTCGTGCGGTACGCGACCGATTTCTCCTTCGCCTTCACGGAGGAGTTCTCCATCTTCCTGATGGTGCTCATGACCCTGTTCGGCGCGTCGAGCGTGATGGCGAAGAACGGCCATTTGAACATCGCCTATTTCGTCGACCGGCTTTCGCCGCGCCGCCGCCGCCGCTGGATCCGCCTTGCGGCGTCGGGGGCGGTGATCGTCACATTCGCCATGCTCGCCGTTCTGGGCGGGGCGATGGCCTATGACGAATACCGCTACGAGGTCACGTCGCCGGGACTGGGCATTCCCACCTGGATCTACACCGTCTGGCTCCCGATTCTCTCGCTGGCGATCCTGGGCCGCACGATCGGCCTCTTCATCCGCATCCGGAGGGGCCAGGGCTGATGCACCCCGCTGTTCTTCTTTTCGGCTGCTTCTTTCTGCTGCTCCTTTGCGGCGTTCCGATCGCCGCCTCGCTCGGCCTGGCCGGTTCGTTGACGATCGCCGTTGCCGGTCTGGGCATCATGGCGGTCCCCACGAGCGTCTATACCGGCATCGCGAAGTATCCGCTTCTGGCCGTGCCGATGTTCGTTCTGGCCGGCGCCATCTTCGACCGGTCCGGCGTGGCCGCCCGGCTGCTGCGCTTCGCCGCGTCCATCATCGGGCAGGGACGCGGATCCCTGGCGGTCATCACGATCCTGGTTGCCATGGTGATCGGCGGCATTTCCGGTTCCGGACCGGCCTGCACCGCGGCCGTAGGAGGGGTCATGCTCGGGGCCATGATGAGGAAGGGATATCCGCCGTCCTTCGCGGCAAGCGTCACTGCCGCGGCCGGCTCGACCGATATCCTGATCCCGCCCTCCGTCGCCTTCATCATCTACAGCGTGCTGGTGCCTTCGGCCACGGTCCCGGCCCTGTTCGTCGCCGGCATCGTCCCGGGCGTCATCGCCTGCATCGCGCTGGTCGTTCCGGCGCTTCTGCTCAGCCTCTACCACGATTTCGGGAGCGGCCGGAGCCAGGAGCCGCGGCCGAAGGTCTGGCAGTCCTTCAAGGAGGCCTTCTGGGCGCTGATGGCGCCGGTCCTCATCCTGGGCGGCATGCGCACCGGCTGGTTCACTCCGACGGAGGCCGCCGCGATGGCCGTCATCTACGGCCTCTTCGTCGGATTCGTCGTCTACCGGAGCCTCAGCTTGAAGGACCTCGGCGAGCTGCTGGTGGAGTCGGCGGAGACCTCCGCCGTCATCCTCATCGTCGTGGGCCTGGCCAGCGTCTTCGCCTGGGCTTCGAGCACCATGGGAATCGTGGATCCGATCGCCAAGGCCGTCGTTTCCTTTGGCGGCGGCGAGCTGGGCGTCATGATCCTCCTGATGCTCTTCCTGATCGTGGTCGGGATGTTCCTGGACGGCATCTCCATCTTCCTGATCTTCCTTCCGCTCTTTGTCCCGGTTGCCGAGCGCTTTTCCTGGGATCTGGTGTGGTTCGGCGTTCTGATGACTTACAACATCGCCCTGGGGCAGTTCACGCCGCCCATGGCGGTCAATCTCATGGTCAGCTGCCGGCTCGCCGGCTGCTCCATCGAATCGACGATCCGCTGGGACGCCTGGCTGCTTCTTTCCATGTTCGCGGGGCTGGTCCTGCTCATTTTCTTCCCCTCGCTGGCGATCTGGCTGCCGAAGGTGCTGGGCTTCATGTAGGGGACCGCTTACCCCGCTTCGGTGGCCGCCCTGCGTCGGTCGGGCGGACGCACGGGTCCTCGGAAACCTGTACAGGTGACCTTATGAACGGACCGAATGCCTGCCGCTCGTCCGCGAAGCGCAGCGGCGCGAGCTCGCCACCGTCAACCGCGACGAGACGCCCTGCGATGGCATCGCCGATTGCGTCGCCCATGGGCAGGAGAGTCCGGCCATGGCGGCCGTGATGGAGCGGGTCAGAGAAGCGCTGGCAGATCCTTCAGGAGAGGAAGGCCGCCCCCTGAAGCGGAAACCTTAGAATCCGAGGAAGGCGTTCAATCTTTTCGCGTCGCGCATCAGCGCCTCGAATCCCTGGAAGGTGAGGGACTGGGGCCCGTCCGAGAGGGCCTTTTCCGGTTCCGGGTGCACCTCGACCAGGAGGCCGTGGGCACCGGCGACAAGCGCCGCCTTGGCCATGGAGGGGACGAGGCTCCGCTTGCCCGTCCCATGGGAAGGATCGACCATGATGGGAAGATGCGACAGTTCCTTGATCAGCGGCACGATCGACAGATCGAGGGTGTTCCGCGTGGCGGTTTCGAAGGTGCGGATGCCCCGCTCGCACAGAATGACGTTGGGATTGCCGCCCGCAAGGATGTATTCGGCGGCGGAGAGAAACTCCTCGATGGTGGCGCTCATGCCCCTTTTCAGGAGCACGGGCTTCCGGGCCCTTCCCAGTTCCTTCAGAAGGTCGAAATTCTGCATGTTCCTGGCCCCGACCTGCAGAAGGTCGGCGCATTCGGAAATCCGTTCCAAATGCTCGGGGTTCATCACTTCCGTCACGACGGGCAGGCCGCTCTCCCTGCGGGCCAGGGTGAGCAGGCGCAGGCCCTCTTCCTTCAGACCCTGGAACGTATGGGGGCCGGTCCGCGGCTTGAAGGCGCCGCCGCGCAGCAGATCGGCCCCGGCGGCCTTGACCGCGAGGGCCGTCCTCACGATCTGATCTTCCCCCTCCACGGCGCAGGGCCCGGCCGCAACGGCGGGGCGGCAGCCTTCGCCGATCCTGACCCCGCAGACGTCGACCACGCTGCTCTTGGGATGGAAGGCCCGGGACACCAGCTTGTAGGGCTTGGAAACATGGATCACTTCCTGGACGCCCGGGAGGTCCGCGATGACGGCGTCGGCGACGTACCCCTCATTGCCGAGCACGCCCACGGCCGTCCGCTCTCCGCCGGGGATCGGCTCCGCCCGGAAGCCCATGTCCTGCACGGCCTTGACCACGGCCTCGATTTCGGCCGCGGTGGCCTTGTAGCTCATGACGATCAGCATTGCTGCCTCTGCGAAACCCCGAAGTTCCTCTACCCATAGCAGCGTACGGCGCCGCCGTCAATGGCCGCTCCAGACACAACCTATGTCATTCCCGCGCAGGCGGGAATCCAGAATTTGGAGATATTGCTCCTGCGACTGTCGCGTCAGGCAGAGATCTGGGGCCCGCAGCCTGCCCTCGCGGAGGCGGGGGCGGGGGTGGGGGTGGGGACGACCTTTTGACAAGCTCAGAATGACAGGGCGAGATTGCCGCGTCCCTGAGTCTATCCTAAGCGAAGCAAAAGGGGTCTTCCCGCAACGATAGGGAAGCAGTCCCTCAGGCGGAGCGCGCGAGAATCGCGGCGCCGAGGGCGCCGTTGATCTGGGCGTGCGGGGTCGTGAGGACCGGAAGGCCGAGAGACTTTCCCACGGCCTGGACGACGCCCGGGTTCCTGGCGACGCCGCCCGTCATCATGAGCGGGGCGCGGACGCCGATGCGCTGCGCCATGGAGGCGATGCGCGCGGCGATGGCTTCGTGGATGCCGGCGACGATGTCCTCGCGGGCCTCGCCCTTGGCGATGGCGGAGACCACCTCCGATTCGGCGAAGACGGTGCAGAGGCTGCTGATCCGCGCCGGCTTCCGGGCGCGGGCGGAGAGCTCCCCGAAGGCCGAAAGGTCCGCTTCGAGGGCGCGCGCCATGACCTCGAGAAAGCGTCCCGTCCCGGCGGCGCACTTGTCGTTCATGACGAAGTTCTCCACGCCGCCGCGATCGTTCAGGACCATGGCCTTGCTGTCTTGGCCGCCGATGTCGATGACCGACCGCACCGCCGGATTCTGAAAATGGGCGCCGGCGGCGTGGCAGGCGATCTCCGTCACGGAACGCGCCGCGAAGGAAACGCTCTTCCTCCCGTAGCCGGTGGCGACGATCCTCTCCAGGTTGGCGGAGTCCAGTTTCGCCTGCGCCAGCGCCCCGGCGAAGGCGGTCCTCCCCGCGGCCTCGGCGCTGTAGCCCGTGAAGATCACGCACTGCGCGAGGATTTCACCGTCCTTCAGGAGGACGGCCTTCGTGCTGATGGAACCGATGTCGATGCCGGCGGTGATCATAAGGCTTGCATGGTTCTATTTCTTGTCGTCCCCGCGAACGCGGGGACCCAGTTCTCTGTGTTGCACCGCTCGCAGGATCAAGAGACCCAAGACCCTGGATTCCCGCTTTCGCGGGAATGACAGGAAGAACACCAGTCGCAGCACCAAAAGATCCAGGACGCTGGATTCCCGCTTACGCGGGAATGACAGGAAGAACGCCCCGCGCGGCGCGGAAGAGGGGTTTTTCAAACTACGCGGCCTTCCTGGTCTTCAGCATTTCCATGAACGCCTCGATGCGCGTCTCCGTCGGCCCCTCGGCGAAGCTCCGCTCGTCCACCATGTCCGCCTCGATCATGAGGGTGGGGATGCCGCGCCGCTCCTGCACGAGCCGCTGAATGTCGTACTGGCCGAGCGAGTAGGGCTTGCAGCTGCGGTTGGAGTGCATGACGAGCCCGTCGGCCGCGTACTTGTCGACCATGTCGACGACCATGCGGGCCATTTCGTCCACGCCGATGTTGAGGTAGATGCGCGTGTAGCATTCGGCCATCGATTCCAGGAAGTTGTTTTCGTCGGCGTACTTCAGCGAGCCGCACCAGGCCGAGGTGTAGGTGTCGGCCACGAGGCAGGCGCCGGCGGCGGCGAACTTTTCGGAGAGCCACTTCGTCCGGAACCAGACGGGGAGGTTGTCCCAGAGGAGCCGGTAGCGCTCGTCCGGGACGGCACCGATGCCCGCGGCGATCCTCTCGTTCATCTCGGCGAGGAGCATCCTGTAGTAGTCGATCGTCTGCTGCTGGCCCCTGAGCGTGACGATGAGCGCCAGGTGGAAGAAGGCGTCGAAGGCGGAAAGCGGCGCCGGCCTGTGGGCCGCCGTGTCCAAGACCGCCTGCCAGAGCCGCTGGCCCTCGATGGAGAGCCGGCCCACCTCCTTCAGGCGGTCGTAATCGAACCTGCGGCCTGCGGCGGACTCCAGGAAGGCGATGTATTCGTCCAACTGCCTCCGCACGTAGCGCCGCATCTCGTCGTGGAAGCCGGTGTGGCAGAAGGGCGTGTCCAGGATGAAGAGCGGACAGCCGAAATAGCGGGCCTGGACCTCGTACCACTTGAGCACGGTGCCGCAGATGTTCGTGCAGCACACGAGCATGTCGGGCCTGGGGAGTCCTCCGATCGGCCCGCCGTTGACGGTCGCGCAGGAGATGTCGGACCGCGCGTAGGAGCAGAGGTCGGAGGAGTATCCCATGGCCTCCGCCTTCGTACAGAGGTCGACGCCCATCTTGGAGGCCCCGATCATGGCGCCGTGGTTTTCGGGGTAGACGGGGATGATGTCCATCGCGATGAGCGGCTCGACGGGCCCGCCGCTCGTGATCCATGCCACCTTCTTGCCGGTCTGCTCCGCCGTCTTGGCGTCGATGTAGTAGGCCGTCATGATCTCCTTCATCTTCGCGACGGCCTTGATCTTGCGCTTTTCCTTTTCCGGGTCTTTTTCGGCCATGATGGTTTCTCCAATGTCAGATCATCTCGAGAAAGGCTTCGAACCGCGTCCTGAGCTGCCCTTCCGCCGGAAGCTGGTCTTCCATCTCGAAGAGCATCGACGGGATTCCGGCGCCGTCCAGCGCCTCCTTGAGGTAGGGGTAATCGAAGGCGTGGGGATCGCAGAATTTCACGAGCAGGAAGACGACGCCCCGGGCCTCCTTCTCCTTTGCCAGCCGGACCAGATGCTCTGCCCGCTCGCGGATGCCGCGGTGTTTCGCCGGGCAGACGGGGCGCTCCGCATAGCGTTGGGCGATCGCCGCCAGCGGATCGCCGTCGCCGTCGATCGTTCCCGAGAAGCCGCGTGTGCCGGTGCAGAAATCGTCCCAGACCACGACCCCCCCGGCCTCCTCGATGAAGGAATACAGTTCCGGATGGTCGCAGAGCCCGCCGGCGAGGAGGACGCGCTTGGCCTTGTTCCCGGCGGTGCACTCGTGGACGTCCTCGAGGGCCTGCAACGCGGGGGGAAGAACCACGACCAGGCGGTCGCGGTCCAGGATCGTCGAGGCCTTGACGATGGTGTGGACGTCGCGGCCGCGGATGCCGCAGGGATTTTCGTTGCGGAGCTCGTAAAGCCGCGCGAGCATTTCCCGGATGCGGTTGTACAGGTCGATCGCTCTGCGCAGGCTTTCGTCCGAAATGGATACCCGGAGTTTCCTCTCGAGGTCGGACCGGAAACGGCGGAGGACGTCCAGCAGATAGTCGCGGGCGCTCGCCGTGTCCAGCCTGGCCGGCAGGACCGCGTCGATGTGAAAGGCCCCGGGCACGTTGAGGCGCCAGAGGTCGGAGAGGCGCTGGATGGAGTCGCAGGTGTGGGGGAAGACGACACCTGCGAGAAAGTCGGATCTGCCGGCAAGGGCGTCCTCCAAGACGCCGCGCACCAGGGAGCAACAGTAGGACTGCAGGTGCCGGTCCGCGAGGCGTTCCGCGCCCGACGTCCCGAAGAGGCGGACGGGGTGTGCGCCGGCCGCGTAGATCAGTTCTTCCGGGGCATAGGAACACAGCGTGCCAACCGCCTTCTTCCCGGATTGGGCCGTGGCGCTCCTGACGTACGAGGCGGGGTCCGCGACGGCGGCGCGGAATTCAGCAAGAGGATCCATGCGATGCGGTCTCCTTTATCATGTCGTTCCAGCCCCCGCTTCCACGAGGTCAGGCTGCAGCGAGGAGCCGGTGTCCTGTGCAGCTCAAGTTCTGCAAAGCCCTGGATTCCCGCTTCCGCGGGAATGACAGGAAGAATGACGGAAATGATAGGAAGAACGACGGGGAATGACAAATATTCACTGCTGTCACTCCCGCGTCTTATTCTGTCGCCTCATCTCCATTTCTGTCACCCCCGCGAACGCGGGGGGGCAGCTCCCGGGTGAAGATCCGGGATCCCGATTCCATAGTCACCCCCGCGAACGCGGGGGGCCAGCACTCTACCGTGCACAGAAACAAACATGAAAAACTCTGGATTCCCCGTTTCCACAGGGAATGACAGAGAGAAGACGGAAATGACAGAAAAGGGCCTGGATTCCCGCTTTCGCGGGAATGACCCGGCTTGCCATGCCTTGCTCCGGGGGCAGTCCATATGCAGAATGAACTGCCGGGAAGAACTCGGCATGAACTGTCGGGAAGAACTCGGCCCGGGGCAGGACCTTTTCCATCATCATTTGCCCGCGTACTTGCCCGCGGCCTTGAGCTTCGCGATTTCTTCCTGTTCGAGGACGTTGAAAGCCACCTTGCCGACGAGCGTCGTGGGCAGGGTCTCGCGAAACTCGATCTCGCGCGGACAGCTCCAGAGGATCAGGTCCTTCCGGCAGTGCGCGACCAGTTCCTTCTCCATTTCCGGCCCCGCCTGCCCCGGGTCCTTCAGGACAACGAAGCCCTTCACGCGCTGCACCTGCTGCTCGTCGGGCACGCCGATGACGCAGGCCTTCAGGACGGCCGGGTGCTTGTAGAGGACCTCCTCCACCTGGGCGGGATAGACGTTCATGCCCGAGGACTTGATCATGCGCTTCAGGCGGAGCTTGAAGTAGAAAAAGCCGTCGGCGTCCATGGTGCCGATGTCGCCGGTGTGAAGCCAGATCCGGCCGTCGGCGTGAAGCTTCAGCGTGTTCGCCGTTTCCTCCGGCTGGTCGAGGTAGCCCATCATGACCGCCGGCCCGTTCAGGCAGATCTCGCCTTCCTCGCCGACGGCGGCCTCGTCGACCGTGCCGGGCTTGACGATCTTGGCCAGCATGTCCGGGAAAGGGACACCGATGCTCCCTTCGCGGTATTCCTTGAGCGGCATCGCCATGATCGCCGTCACCGCCTCCGTCAGGCCGTAGCCCTCCAGAAGCGAAACGGAGCCGCCCTGCTTGCGGACGACCTCCTCGAAGCGCTCCTTGACGGTCCGCGGCAGGGTGTCGGCGCCGCTGAAGGTCGCCTTGAGGCAGCGCAGGTCGGTCTTGCGGAACAGGGGATTGCGGCTCAGGGCGTCGAACAGGGTCGGCACCCCGACGAAGAAATTCGGACGCTTCTGGCGGATCAGCTGGGCAACGGTCTCCGGCGTGAACTGGGGGACGAGGATGCTCTTGGAGCCGCCCATGAAGGCGGCGTTGACGCAGACCCCCAGCCCGAAGCCGTGGAAGATCGGCAGGATCGCGAGGATGGAATCGCCTTTTCCCAGTTTTCCCCAGGCGGAAACCTGCATCCCCTCGCTGATGAAGTTCATGTTGGACAGCATGATCCCCTTGGGGATCCCCGTCGTGCCGCCGCTGTAGAGGATGACGGCCATCTCGTTCGTGCCCATCTGCGCCTTGGGAGCCTGCGGATAGGCCGCGGCCATGAGCTCCTTCCACCAGCGGACCATGGGGTCGGCGGGAACGGGCGGGATCTTGCGCCCCTTCGTGAGGTTGAACCCGATCCGCTTGACGAGGCCCAGGTAGTCGGGGATCTTCGTGAGGATCAGCGTCTGCAGGGGGGTCTGCGCCTTGACCTCCTTGAACTTTCCGTAGAAGGCGTCGATCGTGAGCGCGAAGCGGCTCTTGCTGTTGTTGAGGTAAAAGGCGATCTCCTTGGCCGTGGACAGGGGATGGATCATGGCGGCGACGGCGCCCAGCCTGTTGGCCGCGTAGAAGCAGATGATGCCCTGGGGGGTCGTCGGCATGGAGATGGTGATCCGGTCCCCCTTCTTCATGCCCAGGGAGGCCAGCGCGGCTGCACAGCGGTCGATCTCTCCGCGGAAATCACGGTAGGTGGACGTGGTCCCGAAAAAGTCGTAGGCGATGGCATCCGGGAAGCGTTCAACGGTGCGGACGAGCGCCTCGTACATGGTGACCTGAGGATAATCCAGGGATTCGGGCACATCGCCGTAAAACTTGAGCCAGGGCTTGGTCTCGTACATGATCTCATCCCCCCTCAGGCTGTTGAAAAACGCCCGCCTGCCGCGTTTTCCTCATCCTTCGCCGTTCGACGTACATTCCAGCACGGCTTCACGGCTCAGGATTGCGGGAGCCCTGCATCCGGACGTTTTTGAACAGGCTTCATTTTTTCGGCAGGCTGTCGGAGTGGTTCCCATCGCCTGCCGTGTTCTCCTCACTTCCTCTTTTCCGCCATCCGGAGCAGGTCTTCCATCTTCCGCAGCTCCTCGCCGTAGAGCGACCAGTTTCCCTGGCGCAGGGCATCCTGCGCCTTGCGGTAATGGCCGAGGGCCTCGATTGCCAGCTGCCGTTCCGTCCGGTCGGGCCTTCCCGCCGCGGCGATTTCGGCCGCGGCCGCAGCCGCTGCCTTCGGGCCGCCGCGGTCCTTCATCTGCTCGCCGCCGAAGATGCGCTGGAGGGAGATCTCGAGGTTTTCCTCCATTTCGATCGTGTTGCCGAAGGCGACGATGACGCGCTTGAGTTCGGGGAGCTGGCCTTTTTCCGCCGCCAGGTACAGCGGTTCGACGTAGAGGAGCGCCTTTTCGATCGGGATTGCCAGCAGGCTCCCCCGGATGACCTCGGAGCCGCTTTGGCTCCACAGGGAGATCTGCTTGGAGATCTCCGAGTGCTGGTCGATGCGGGCCTCGATCTGGCGCGGGCCGTACACCAGCTTCTGCTTGGGGAAGTTGTAGACGATCAGGCGCCCGTAATTCGGATCGTCGCAGCGGGCGGCCATCCAGGCCGACATGTTGTCCTTGTTGCGCGGCGTGAAGGGGACCAGCAGGATGAACTCCTCCTTCTTCCCGTCCGGGAGCCGCATGATCGTGTAGTAGGGCTCCATCTCCTGCTCGGAGCCCTTGATGGCCTTGCCCGGGATCGCCCAGAGGTCCTCCTTGTTGTAGAAGACCTGGGGATCCTTCATATGGTACGCGCGGTACATGCGGGCCTGGACGGACAGCATCCCCGTGGGGTAGCGGATGTGCTTCTTCAGGGCCTCCGGCATGGCGGAGAGGGGCTGGAAGACCCCCGGGAAGATCCGGGCGTAGGTCTTCAGGATCGGATCGTCGGGATCGCTGACGTAGAGCTTGACCGAGCCGTCGTAGGCGTCGACCACCGCCTTGAAGGAATTGCGGATGTAGTTGCCGACCTGCGGCGTCGGTTCGGAGTAGGGGAAGCGGTCGGATGTCGTATAGGCGTCCAGGAACCACAGCAGCCTTCCCTCCGGTGAGACCACCAGGTAGGGGTCCGCGTCGATCCGGGCGAAGGGGACGATGCGGGACACGCGCTCGCGGACGTTCCGGTAATACATCACGCGGCTTTCGGCGGTGATGTCGTCCGAAAAGAGGATCGTCATCGAGCGGAACCGTGCCGCGAAGAGGAGCTTCCGCCAGAAGCCGAGGGGCACGCCGCCCTTGCCCTCGTAGCGCGCATAGACGTTTTTGTCGCCCACGGGATAGTCGAACTCGGGCCGCTTGGTCCGGACGAAGACGTACTCGTTGGAGACCTCGCCGAAGTAGATCTCCGGCCGGGTCACGCGGACCTCCGTCGTCGATACCGGGGGGATGTCCTTGATGAAGAACTCCGGCAGGCCCTCTTTCGAGATGCGGTTGACCGGCCCCATCACGATGCCGTAGCCGTGCGTGTAGTTGAGATGCTCGTTGACCCAGGTCCGGGCCGGGAGCGCCCGGTAGGAGAGCTCCCGCGGCGAGAGCATGACCTGGCGGTACTCGCCGTCGATGGTATACCGGTCGTTGTCCACGTCGACGAACTTGTAGTAGGTGCGGATCTCCTGGAGCTGGCTGTACGTCAGGAGCAGCGGCGCATGGTCCCAGAGGCGGATGTTCTTGATCGTGATGTCGTTGCGGCGCAGGTCTTCCCGGGTGAGGTTTTCGTCGGCGGGGAACTCCTGGTCCTCGATGGCGTCCAGCTTGTAGGCGGCGCGCGTGTAGGCGATGTTGCGTTCGAGAAAGGGTTTCTCCAGGACGATTTCGTTGGGGATGACCATGAACTTCTGGATCACGCCCGGGAGGATGCCCCGGCCGATGACGAGGCAGGCGATCAGGGCGAGGATCGCGACGGCGGGGATCCGCCAGTTCCGGCTGAAGATGTAGGCGACGACGGCGATCCCGGCCAGGACCGCGAGGCCGATCAGGACCTTCAGCACCCAGATCTGCGTCGCGGTGTCCGTGTAGCCCGGCCCGAATACGACGCCGCGCTTGACGGAGAGCATCTCGCTCAGGTCGATCCAGAAGCCGAAGGCGGCGTTGAAGAGGAGCGCGGCGACGAGAATCGCCATGTGCATCCGGGCCGCCGGCAGCAGGTGAAGGGTCTGCGGCGGGATGAACGTCAGGGAGCGGCGGATGAAATAAACGAAGGCGGTGCCGGCGAGCGTCAGGAAGAGCGCGCTCATGATCCACCCGTACAGGTACGTCAGGAACGGCAACCGGAAGATGTAGAAGGAGATGTCCCGCCCGTACAGGGGGTCCGTCAGATTGAAAGGCGTCGGGTTGACGAAGCGCAGGAGGTTTTCCCACTGGGTGGACCCCTGGACCGCCATCAGGATGGCCATCACGACCGCCGCGGCCAGGATGACGATGCCGAGGAACCGCCTGCCAAGCGTGAGGATCGGGAAGGGCACAAAGTCCGTTGCCGACGGGGGAGGGGCATCGGGCGAAAGGCGGAGCGCCGCCAGGAGACTGGGGTAGAAGATCACGAAGAAGAGGCCGCCGAAGAGTGCGGCGGCCTTCAACTGGTTGATCAGCGTGACGAGGAAGACAACGGGATAACCGAGCTCCTGAAACCAGTACCAGTCGGTGATCATCTCCACGACGCGCCACATCAGTGCGACGGTGCCGAACAGCACCGTGACCAGCAACAGCGTGCGGCTGTTCCTGAGGGGTGATCCGGGATGCCCGCCCGGCCAGGGTGTTCCGAAGGGTCCGCCTGCGCTCATAAGAGTTTCTCCTTTTCCAACGCCTTTATAGAGACAGCGGCACAAGGTGTCAAGGGAATTGGGCCGGCGGGCAGCGCGGGAGCGCTTGACAAGGGCCGGCGGATCATGTATTTAGCATGCGAAATAATTGCGCGGGATGCCGCGCAGGACCGGAGCAGAAAAGGAAGCGTTGCCGCTGATGACGCCCTATGACGATTGCATCGTTTTTCTCCTCGCCAAGGCCTACCAGCGGGCCCACGGGCAATTCCGGAAGCAGCTTCAGCCGCATGATCTCACGCCCGTGCAGACCCTCGTCCTCACCGCCCTCGGCGTCGGGGAGGGCACTTCCGTCGGCGACCTCGGCAAACGGCTCGGCCTCGACTATGCCACGCTTTCCGGCGTCCTGGACCGGCTCGCGGCCGCCGGATGGGTCGTGAAGGAAACGGACGACAGAGATCGCCGCACCGTGAGAATCCTTCTTTCTCCCAAGGCAAGGAACATCCTCCCGGTCCTCGCGAAGATCCGGGAAACCGCGAACGCCGAGATCATGAAGCCTCTCCGCGCGGAGGAACGTCTTCTCCTGAAGCGCATGCTCCGCGATCTGCAGGGGTGAATTTTTTTGCCTTGTTATTTCGTATACGAAACATAAATGCCGGGGACTTGGTGCGGACCGGCGTTCCCGGAACCGGCAGGGGAAGCGGGGGCGAAGTCACGACAAAAAGGAGGGAAGACCATGCAGAGCAAAGAGGAGATTCGTCGGTACGGTCGGGATCTGGGAGCGGACGCCGTGGGCTTTGCCGCCGTCGAGGACTACAAGTCCCCCCGCACGCCTGATCCGCGGTCGCTTCTGCCGGGGGTGAAATCCCTGGTGGTCCTTGCTTACCGGGAAACGAACGGTTCCCTGGACAGCCCCGTTCCCCGGATCGCGATGATGACGCGCCTGGCCGTCATGGACCTGATGAAGAAGAACAATTATCTGACGGCGCGTTTCCTCGAAGATCGTTTCCAGGCGAAGGCCGCCGCCATCGCTCCTTCCTTCCCTCTGAACATGCATCCGCCGCAGATGGGCCTTGCCGGGGACATATCCCTCCGTCACGCCGCCGTGGCGGCGGGCCTGGGCGTCTTCGGTCGCCACAACCTCGTGATCCATCCGAAGTTCGGAACGCGCGTGCTCTTCACGGCCGTGCTGACGGATCTTCCCCTGGCCTCCGATCCCCCCGTCGCGGAAGGGCTCTGCGACGGCTGCGGCGCCTGCGTCGCCGCCTGCCCGGCCCATGCCCTTGACGCGGAAGGCAGGACCGACGCCATGAAGTGCCTGAGGGGCAGTCAACCCTACGGGATCGGCGCGGCCATCTCCTTCATCCGCAGATTCACCGCCGCGGCACCGGACCAGCAGAAGGCCCTGCTGACGGACCCCCTGTTCCTCAGCCTCTACCAGGCGATTCCCATGGGATTTCAGTACGAGTGCTTCCGATGCGAAGCCGTCTGCCCGGCGTGCAGGTCCTGAGGCGGTTCCCTGAAGCGGATGCCTTTTCGGCGAACGGCCCCGGCTTTCACGATATGACGCGGATCGGCTTTCCATCCAGAAAAGCGACGATGTCCTCAACGGCGTCCTGATACATCCTGGCGAAGTTCCCTTCGGTCACGTAGCCGAGGTGGGGCGTGAGGAGGACATTGTCCAGTTTCCGGATGGCGGCGTCCGCCGGCAGGGGTTCGGCATCGTACACATCGATGGCCGCGCCGGCGATCTTCTTTTCGCGCAGCACCCGGAGCAGGGCTTCGCCATCGACGACCGGCCACCGCGAGGTGTTGATGAAATACGCCGTCGGCTTCATCAGGCCGAGTTCTCCGGCGCCGACGATGCCGGCCGTGCGCGCGCTCAGAACGATGTGGACCGAAAGGACGTCGGACCGGCGAAACAGTTCGTCCTTTTCCACGCGGCGGGCATGGTGTTCCGCCGCCCTCTCATCGGTCAGATTCTGACTCCAGGCGATCACTTCCATACGGAGGGCCTTGGCCGCGGCCGCAACGGCGCCCCCCACCCTGCCCAGACCCAGCAAGCCGAGCGTCTTCCCGGAGAGATCGCTGCCGAGGCGCGTCTGCCATCCCCCCTGCCTCATGGAAGCGAACTGCCCCGGAATATCGCGCATGAGCGCAATCATCAGCCCGATGGCGAGCTCGGCGGTTGCATTGCCCGCACTGCCGGTGCAGCAGACGGTAACGCCCTGGGCGTGCGCCGCTTCGATGTCGAACGAGGAATTGCGCCGGCCGGTCGTGATCAGGAGCTTCAATTTCGGAAGGCGGCGGAGCAGACCGGCGGGGAACGGCGTCCTTTCCCGCATCCCGACGATGATTTCGAAATCGGCGAGGCTTCCTGCCGCATCCTCCGCATTTGCGAACGGCTTCCGGAATACGGTGGTTTCGGCGCGTCCCTTCAGCGGGCTCCAGTCCGCCAATCTCTGGGAGACATTGAAATAATCGTCAAGAACGGCGATGCGCATGGGATCCTCCTCTTTTCGTTTCGGGCCCGGCCCGCGGGCGACGGCTTCTTCCCCCACCTCTGTCCCGCACCGGCCTCGGGCCGTGAATCCGGCAGCGAGCGCCTACCCCGCAGCTTGCTGCGGGGTAGGCGAGCGAATCCTGTTTGAGATTCCTTCCCTGGGGATCGAAGGTTCTCCGGAGCTTGCTCCGGAGGGCTTCAATTCATTGCTACTAGAGGCGCTGCTGCCTGTCAAGGAATGCGTGGGACGGGAGACGGAGGCGGCGGCTGATGGGCGAGGCTCGGCGGTCCGCGCAAATTGACAGCGCCGGAGATTTGTGCAAGAGGTGTCGTCGCATTGCGGAGGGGGTCGACCATGCAGCCGAGAGCCGGGTACCTGATGGAAAACAGCGAGGAGGCGATCCGCCTTGAAGTCAAGACGGACCCGGGCAGGGTGCGGGAGGAGGCCCGCTGGTGCGGGATCGGGGCGGGACAGTCGGTGCTCGACGCGGGCTGCGGCCCCGGCAAGACGTCCTCGATCCTCCTCGAGATGGTTCAGCCCGGCGGCTCGGTCCTCGGCGTCGACTACTCGCCCGAGCGCATCGCCTATGCGGACCGGCATTATGGCCGCGGGGCGGACCTCCGCTTCGAGCTGCACGATCTCCGCGACCTTCCGGACCGGTATTCCGGGCGCTTCGACATCGTCTGGGCGCGCTTCGTCCTGGAGTACAACCGCGCCGAAGGGCTCCAGATCGTCCGGAATCTGAAGGAATGCCTGAAGCCCGGCGGCACGCTGTGCCTCATCGACCTGGACCACAATTGCCTCGGACATTTCGAACTGCCGGCCGGGATGCAGGAGGTGATGGAGGCCGTCATGCGGCGCGTGGACGAGGAGTTCAATTTCGACACCTACGCCGGGCGCCGGCTCTATGCACACCTCTACGATGCGGAATTCGAGGACATCGGCGTGGAGGTCCGGGCCCACCATCTGATCTACGGGAAGGTGCGCGACGAGGAACTGTTCAACTGGACGAAGAAGATGGAGGTTGCGGCGCGGCGCCTTCCCGGAATGTTCGGCGGCTACCCCGGCGGCGCGGCAGCCTTCGACCGGGATTTCCGCGCCTTCTTCCAGGACCCCCGGCGGTTTACCTATACGCCGGTGGTGATGGCGAAGGGCCGGAGACCCTAGCAGGCCGAGAAGAAAGTCCCCGTCTGCAGCGTTGCCTCGTTCCTCGTCGGTGCAGCCCTTCGACAGGCTCAGGGCAGGCTAAGGAGTCTGTCATGGTGAGCTTGTCGAACCATCGGCGCCCTGCATCCGGACCTTTTTGAACAGCTCGCCGGGAGGGATCAGGATTCGTCCAGGACGGAGCGTATCGCCCTCAGGAGGTCCTGGATCTTGTAGGGCTTGTTGATGAAGCCCCGGGCCCCCATGCGCCGCACCTCTTTTTCCTTGATGCTGGCCGAGTAGCCGCTTGCCACGATCACCCGGACATGGGGATTGAGCGCGACGAGTTCGCTCAGGCACTTGATGCCGCCCATGCCCGGCATGATGAGGTCCAGGATGATCAGGTCGATCTCCTTCATGTTCCGCCGATAGCGATTGAGGGCCGTTTCCCCGTCCTGGGCCAGGAGCGTCTTGTATCCGTACTCCTCGAGGATGTCCTTCCCCGTTTCCAGCAGGTGCGTTTCGTCGTCCACCAGAAGGATGGTCTCGAAACCCTTGGCCGTCGGCTCTTCCTGCGAGGGAGCGGCGGCTGCCGGCATTTCGGTCGGCGACCATGCGGGCAGATAGATCTGGAAGACCGTTCCGCCGCCCGGCTCGCTGGCGCAGGCGATGGTGCCGCCGTGGTTCCGGACAATGCCGTAGACGACGGAGAGTCCGAGCCCCGTTCCCTTCCCGGCTTCCTTCGTCGTGAAGAACGGCTCGAAGATGTGTTCGAGAACCTCCTTGGTCATGCCCGTTCCCGTATCCGATATCGTCAACTGCACGTACTTTCCCGGCGGAAGGGAGAGGCCGCCGATCTTCATCTCGGGGTCGATTCTCACGTTGGCGGTCTGAATGCGGAGGATCCCGCCCTCCGGCATCGCATCGCGCGCGTTGACGGCCAGATTCATGATGATCTGGCCCAGCTGAACCGGGTCCGCCTGGATGACGTAAAGGCCCTCTTCCAGATCGGTCTCGACGGTGATCATGCGCGGGATGGTCTGGACGATCAGGTCGTGGAAACGGAGGATTTCCTCGTTGAGGTCGACCGCCTTGAGCTTGCTTTCCATCTTGCGGCTGAAGATCAGCAGCTGTTTGATGAGGTCGGATGCGCGCTGAACGAGTTTCTCGATGCTCGTCAGGTATTTCCAGTCCGGATCGGATTCCCGGCGCTTCATCATCAGGAGCTGATTGTAGCCGCCGATCGCCTGCATGATGTTGTTGAAGTCGTGCGAGATTCCCCCGGTCAGCGTTCCGACGGCCTCCATCTTGGAGGCATGGTGCAGCTTCAATTCCAGCTGCCGCTGCTCCGTGATGTTCTTGAGCATGCCGACGACCGTGAACCGCCCCTCGGAGTCCACGTTGGGCGCGGCGCTGCCGAGGAAGTAGCGTTCCGATCCGTCGCGGTGGAGCATGATGCCGATCTCCTGGCGGATCGTCGCCCGTTCGCTGCGGATCCGCTTGAAGAACGCGATCAACCGCGCATGATCCTCCGGCTTCGCGAAACGGTCGAAGTGCCGCCCGATGACCTCGTCCGGCGGGTATCCGAGGATCTTTTCCCAGGCGGGGTTCACGTAGCTGATGGCGCCCTTGTCGTCGAGGGTGAAGATGATGTCCGGCGCGCTTTCGCTCAGGGAACGGAACTTCTCCTCGCTCTCGCGGATGCGCGCGTAGATGCGGGCGTTGTTGATGCTGATGCCGATGTGGCGGGCGAGGCCCATCAGCAGGTTCATGTCGCTCTGGCTCAGGTTCCGCTTCGAGCGGATGTTGTCGACCAGCAGGATACCGATCGACTCCTGTTCGAAGACGATGGGAACGCAGATGAACGACTGCGCCCCCATGCGATGGGCGAAATCGAGACTCCTCTTCGACAGGTCCTTTTCGATGGCGTCGACGTTGTCGACGAGGAAGGGCGTCTGCTTCCGGAAGGCGACGACCAGGACCCCCTTCGATTCCGGGTTCGTGAGGTTGAAGTTCACGGTCTTCAGATAGGCCTCGTCCTCTTCGCTGTAGCCGTACCCGATCCTGTACGTCAGCCTCGTCAGCTCCCGGTTGGCGAGCAGGATCATGCCGCGGTCGAAATCGAGGCGCTTGCGCAGGACGTCGATCAGATACTTCAGGAGGTCCTCGATATGGAGGATCATCGAAGTGGCCTGCCCGATTTCGTGGATGAGCAGGGCGTTGTTGTAGCGGATGTTGATCTCGTCCAGCAGACTCCCGGCCAATTCGCTTTCGCTCTTGATGCTCTCGGCCAGCCGCCTCCTTTCCAGGAACTCCGTATACCACGCGGCGCCCAGCGCCACGGCGCCTCCCGAGAGGACCGACGTCAGCCAGCTTGTCCCCGGCATGGTGTGAATCAGGATCGGCGCCGTGACGGCAAGCCCCAGGAGGAGATAGTTGCGGATCCGCTGCCAGATGTACGACGGCGTCCTCTCCCAGGTGATCAGATACTGGCAGCGCTTCCCGCCGCGGTGGACGCATTCGGGATGCTCGATCCGCGAATAGTTGGGCGTGAACATCTTCCCCACCGATTCGAAGGTCCCGATCCTGTTTGCACACTGGTAGGGTTTTTCGGCCACGCCGGGATTCGGCGTGACGACGACTTCCATGCGGTTGGCGCCCAGGATCTTGGTCTGGATCGTGGCGGCGCGGGTCATGATCGGATGGAAATGGCCGAGCATGGCGTACACGGAGCCGGGGGAAAGAAAACCGAGGACGTAGTGGGGCAGGGCGCCGGACGCCTTCGAAAACCCGGTGAGCCGTCCCGCCTCGCGGGAGATATCGGGGTTGCCGGTCTTGCGGACGAGAATTTCGTGAAAACGGTCGACCTGACGCTGCGTCAGCCAGTGGCCGCTGTCCTCGAGGTGGAAGGACGTGATGCCCGCGTATTGGAGAAGTTCGTCGGCATCGACGTCGGGGTGGAAGGTCTTCAGGTACTCGACGTAGTTCCGGGTGATCTTGCTGTTGTACAGTGCAACATCATCCATGACACCCGACGGCGCCTCGGCGGAAGAGCTACTCATACTTCATCCTGAATTTCCGCTGAACGAATTCCATGAGGTGATTGGCGAAGCGGGTGTCCATGATCCACAGCGAATACAGTTTTTCGTGCTTCAGACCCAGGGCCGCGGCCCCGGTGTGGGGATAGATTAAAAGGGGTACTTTGTCAAGGTTGTATTCCCCGGAAACCGCTGAGATTGCGGCCGAGAGGGCCTCCTGAGAAAGCAGCGCGGGCTCGAGGATGAGGATCGTGACGCCGTTGAGCAGCTCGGAGAGATTGATGCCCAGATCGGACCGGTTAGGGATCAGGACCGCGGCCAGCTTCCCGTTGAACCGGAGGGCAAGCGATTTCCAGTTCCTCAGGAATCCGAGGCGGGCGTAAACCTCCTGAAGCGTCGAACGTCCCTTGCGCATTCCCTCCAGGTCCAGGACGTCCGGCAGCAGGCCGCCGGAGGCATGGCCGTAGAAGAGGCGCAGTTCCCGGAGTTCGCCGGGGGTGGTGTCCGACAGGGTCCACCCCGCCGGGAGCGGATCGCCTCCGCCCGCGGCCGGCCAGGTCAGGTAGGAGAAGAGGTCCAGCGAGCAGCCGCGCGGATTGCTGAGGTGACGTGCGAATCCTCCGAAGACACGCTCGGGGAACTTGTTGTCCGGGCGGTAGTAACACATCACGTAGTCCATCTTGGCCGATGGGAGATGGCACATCCCGTTGAGAAAGATCATGATCTGTTTGAGCACCTGGAACCCCGGGAGCCGGTTTTCCAGGTTCCGGGCGGCATGGTGATGAATCATCCAGGCCCGTTCGTAGGCCTTGACCATGGACATGTGGCCGTAGATCCGTCCGTCCTTCTCGTAGGTGATGTGCCGGGCGATGTCCGGGTTCTCCTGGTACAGTTTCCGGTACGTCTCCTTGAAGCGGTCCCTGTAGGACTGCAGGAGGCGGTATTTCTTCGCATAGAGGAAGCCCGTGTCGAAAAAGAATTCCCACAGGGCATCCATGTCGACCTCGGTGGAAATGAACGTGTGCGGATCCATCGACTTGCCGAGGAGATAATTCAGCCGGCTGTACGAATGGATGTCCATGTCCAGAATCACGAGCCCGCAGTGGGCGGCGGCGTTCTCGGCCTGCCGTCGGTAGATGGTCTGGACCGAGCAGCGGATCTGGAAGGTTCCGGCGTATTGGATGTCGACGTCCGGAAGAATCAGGCCGGGGAAAAGGAAGCCTTCGCTGAGGGGTTCCCGGACCGAAATGCCGGATGTGGAGATGTCGAAGATCTCGAGTTTCTTCCTCTTGCCCAGGAGGGGGTGACGGAACAGGGCCATCAGGGGCGGGCTGATCTGCCGGCGCGGGTTGCGGATCGGCTCGGGCTGAAAGCGCTGGACGGTATCGCGGGTGGGCGCCAGGACTATCTCACGCTCCAGGGGATCAACGCTCTGCCTGAGCAGGCGGCATTCCCCGGCAAAGACGACGCGGCCGCCGCTGATGAAACGGACGTTCATCGGGGCGTCGGGATTGAACCAGGCGAATGAAGAGGAACTCTCGGGACGGACGCGGGCGCGGAAGGCCCGGGTGCTGAAATCCAGCAGCTCCCCGCAGGCCAGAAATCCGCACTGCATGACCTCCGCACCGGCGTTCCGGGCGGGATGGCGGCGGTTCTGCCTCCGGTTGATGATATAGCCCTTCTCCGGAAGGGAGAGTATCCAGGTTTCCCTGCCCTTCTGCAGCGATTCCGCCGGGATGAATACGACTCCCGGTTCGTCCAGGATCAGCAGGGAGTGAAACGAATAGGCGTCGAGGATGGGGCCGTTGCCGTTCGCGGTCCAGCGGCAGCAGAACGGTTCTTCGCCGCAGGGATCCGTCTGGGCCGGTACGAGGACTCCCGCATCGTAGCGGGGGTGGCGCAGGTGCAGGTATACGGGGAGGCCCGTGAAATGGGCGTAATTGAGGATGTTGACGATGCCGTTCCGGTCCAGTTCCCGGTTTTCTTCCAGATGGGAGAACAGTTCGCCGTGCCGGAACGCCAGCGGCAGGGCGGAGGGCTCTTGTTTCCCCTTCGCGGGCATCTCCTCGCCGATTTCAGGATCTTTCTTCATCCCCCGTCCATCCCCGCCTTTGCCTGCGCATTCCCTGAAACAGACACCCGATGGCGACCTTGCCTCCCCCGACCACGCCGCGGGGAAACGGGCAAAAGCGAATCCACGGCCCTCTTCAGGAGCGAAAAGCCCTCAATCGTGTTCCGAAAAATTCCCGTCCGTGGGATTCCTGCGGCGGGCGCCGCCTGGAACGGCAGTGCATCCCGTTCATGCGCCGGCCGGTCTTTCTCGGGCGAGCCCCATGCGTCGGGGTGAGAGACGGGGCGATTCTAGACAAAAAGATCGCGACTTGTCAAATTCTATTGTGCATGGTAACAAACTCAACCGATGCCCATCCTGCCTTTGGACAAGCGGGACCCCGGTCGAACGTGCTGAGGAGGAATGCCATGGCTCTGGTCTATGAGAAGGATGGCCCCGTCGCGAAGGTCGGTCTCAACCGCCCCAAGGAAAGAAACGCGTTAGATCCTGAAATCCTTCTGGATTTGCATCGCGCCTGGAAGGATGTGAGCGGAGACGACGCCATCCGGGTCGCCGTCCTCTATTCCTGCCTGCCCGACATTTTCTGTTCGGGCATGGATTTGAAAGCGGCCATTCCCATCCTGACCCGGATGCGGCCCCCGCAGACGGAAGCGGAGCGCTGGCTCATCGAGGTGGGATCCCAGGTAGGGGAGTCGATGCTCAAACCCAACATCGTGACGAAGCCCGTCATCGCGGCGATTCACGGCTACTGCCTGACCGGGGGATTCGAGACCGTCATGGGAGCCGACCTGCGCGTCGCCTCCGAGGAAGCCGTTTTCCAGATGCGGGAGGCGAGCCTCGGCATCATGCCGATCGGCGGGGCCAACGTCTACCTCACGCGGATGATGACGCCGTGCCGGGGATTGGAGATCCTGCTGACGGCGGGCAACTACGACGCAAAGACGCTCCTGGAATGGGGCTTCCTCAACCGGGTCGTGCCGAAGGAGAAGCTGATGGACACGGCGATGGATCTGGCCGCCCGGATCGCCGCCAACGGCCCGCTGGCCGTCCAGGGGGTCATCCGCTGCTGGCGGGAAACGAAAGACATGCCATGGCCGCAGGCCTTTGACCGGGAGGTCGAGATCGGCTTTCCCGTTTTCGGGAGCCAGGACGCACGGGAAGGGATTCTGGCCCAGAGGGAGAAACGAAAGCCGAACTTCCCGGGGAAGTACTGACAGGGCCGGGAGGCTCCCCGCGACGGCGAACGGCGTCCGGCGGGAAAGAGAGTCGCACCGGCCGATTTGCAGAAAGGAGATGACCATGTCCAAATCGGAAGAAGCATTGAAGGCTGCCTTCGCGGGCGAGTCCCAGGCGAACCGCAAGTACCTTGCCTTCGCCGCCAAGGCGGAAGCGGAGGGTTTTCCCCAGGCCGCCCGGCTGTTCCGGGCGGCGGCGGAAGCGGAGACCGTCCATGCCCACAATCACCTGCGGGCGATGAAAGGCATCCGCACCACGAAGGAGAACCTCCGGGAGGCGCTTGCCGGCGAAATCCACGAATTCAAGTCGATGTATCCGGAGATGATCGCGGCGGCCAAGGCGGAAGGAAACAAGGAAGCGGAGCGGACGTTCACCTTCGCCAACGAGGTGGAGAAGATCCACGCGAAGCTCTACGAGGCCATGTCGGCGTTGCCGGCGGGGGCGGAGGGCTATGCCTATTACGTCTGTCCGGTCTGCGGCTTTACCGCGGAAAGGGAAGCACCAGGCACCTGTCCGGTCTGCGGAGCGGAAGGCAAGGTTTTCCGCAAGGTCGAGTAGGCCAGGATTCGGATCAGCCGGGGTCTCCCGACCGGACCCCGGTTCTTTTTCACCCCCGATTCTTTTGTCAGGATGCGATGAGGCCCGATGCCCCGTTTGCTGCTGATCAATCCATCCAATGCCCACAAGGGGCTGGGGAACGCCGAGGCGACGTCCTGGCCGCCGCTGAACCTCTCCTATGTAGCCGCCGCAACTCCCGGCCACTATCAGATCGAACTGATTGACGAGAATATCGAGCCCTTTGCCTATCGGGAAGCCGACATCGTCGGCATCACCGCCTATACGGCCTCGGTCTTCCGGGGATACCAGATCGCCCGGATCTACCGCGACCGGGGGATTCCGACGGTCATGGGGGGCATCCACGTCTCGATGCTTCCCGATGAGGCCCTGCGGTACTGCGACACCGTCGTCGTCGGCGAGGCCGAATCCGTCTGGCCCCGGGTGCTGGCCGATTTCGAAGCGGGACGCCTCGGGAAACTGTACAAAGGCGGATGGGAAAGCCTGGAAAATCTGCCGACGCCGCGCCGGGACCTCCTGCGGAACGACATTTACCGCTGGGGAAGCCTTCAGACGTCGCGCGGCTGTCCCATGGACTGCATCTTCTGTTCCGTCACCGCATTCAACGGCCGTCGTTTCCGCAGACGGCCGCTGGAGTCCGTCGTCGGCGAACTGGAAGGGATCCCGCAGCGGATGGTGATGCTGACCGATGACAACATCATCGGCTTCGGCAGGGAGGACCGGGACTGGGCCTTTGCTTTTTTCTCGCGCATCCTGGAGCGGGGCATCCGCAAGCATTTCTTCGCCCAGGCATCCATCCAGTTCGGCGAAGATCCCGATCTCATCCGTATCGCGGCGCAGGCCGGTTTGCGCATCGTCTTTGTCGGCATGGAATCCATCAATGCCGACACGCTTCGGGCCTACAACAAGTCTCTCAATCTCCAGCGCCTTCACCAGAACCGCTACCGGGAGCTGATCGCGGCCATCCGCAGAGGCGGGATCGCCTTTCACGGCGCCTTTGTCTTGGGAGGCGACGAGGACGGGCCGGACGTCTTCGACCAGACGCTGCAATTCGTGCGCTCTTCCCATATCGACGTGCTTCAGCTCACCAAGCCCACCCCCCTGCCGGGTACGAGACTCTGGGAACAACTCCGGCGCGACGGGAGGATTCTCCAGGAGAACTTCCCCGAGGCCTGGGATGACTACCGCCTCACGAAACTCGCGTTCCAGCCGGCGCAGATGTCGATCGACGACGTGTACGAGGGATTCACCTATCTGCGGCAGCGCTATTATGGCGCCTGGGAGACCGTGAAGAGGACCTTGAACACCCTTTGGACGACGAGAAATCCGGTCGCGGCCGCCATGGCCTACGGGTTCAACGCCTCCTACCACAGTGCATTCAGGAATTCCGAGCATTACCGCCTATTCGGCCGTCGCGACCTGGACGGGAAATTCCGCCGGGCGTGACGCGGGCCGCGGCGGCAGTCCTCCGGTCGACGGCCCGACTCGGCCCTGCGGGTCCGCTCCCGCGGGCAGGCGGCCGGCTGACAGGTACGGTCCTGTCGCAATCCTTGAAACCTTTCGAGAGGGAGGAGGAACCATGACGCGGGATGAAGCAGCGGCGCTTCTTGCGCGGTACGTGAAGAACGAAAACATGATCCGACACAGCCTGGCGGCGGAGGCGGTGCTGCGGGCGCTGGCAAGGCGTCTCGGCCGGGACGAGGAGAAATGGGGCTTGGCGGGCCTTCTCCACGACATCGACATCGAGCAGGTCGGCGGCGACCTGGCGGTCCACGGACTGGCGGGCGAGAAGATCCTGTCGGAAAACGGCTGCGATCCGGAGATCGTCGAAGCCGTCCGGATGCACAACGAGGCGGCGGCGGGGGCCTGCCGGTCGAAGGAGTTCCACCACGCCCTGGCCGCCGGAGAAACGATCACGGGTCTCATCACGGCGACGGCGCTGGTCTATCCGGACAGGAAGCTCGCCGGCGTGAAGGTGAAGTCGGTGACGAAGCGCATGAAGGAGAAAGCGTTCGCCGCCTCGGTGAACCGCGGCACGGTCCTGGAGTGCGAGAAGATCGGATTGCCGCTGGACGAGTTCGCCTGCATCGCGCTCTCCGCGATGCAGGGGATCAGCGGCGAGCTGGGTCTGTAGGGCGTTCGTCGTCCGGGCAAGGCGGGCAGCCGCCGCGTCTTCTCAAAACCTTCCGGAAGACAGGTCCCAGCGGTTTCCGGATCTCCGCTATGCCGTCCCTGGGGTCTCCCGGAGGTCGCTGAGAAGGGCCCCCCGCTGAGACATCCGCAGGGAGCCCCGGGAATCGCCGACGTTGACAAAACCGGATCGCATGAATAGCATGATAGTTGATGATCGATCGGCAGGCACGCTGGGGTTCGGAGGCCCGTACGACAAGCGTGCAAAACCCTTGAGGCAAAGGAGATACGTCATGGAAAAACGGATGAATGCGCTGGAAGTGGCTCTGAACAACGAAATGAAGGAGCACCAGTTCTACAAGACGAACGCCGAACGTACCTCCAACCCTATCGGCAGGGCGATGTTCGAACAGATCGCCAAGGAGGAACTGGAACACCACGAGAGGCTTCAGCAGCTCCACGATGCCTGGAACAAGCAGAAGAAGTGGCCGGAAACGGTCCCGCTGAAGGTCAGCAATACGGCGATCCAGAGTGCCTTCCGGGGCGCCCTGAAGAAGTCCCCGAAGGCGGGCAAGGGGGACGCGGACGACCTCAAGGCGATCCGCACGGCGATCGACTTCGAAGCGAAAGGCGCCGCCCACTACGCGCAGTTGCGTGACGCATCGACGGACCCGAAAGAAAAGGGCTTCTTCGACCTCCTGGCGAACATCGAACACGAGCATTTTGTTTCGCTGAAGGATACGGAGGAATTCCTGACGGAGCCGGCCATGTGGTACCAGAAATTCGGCAAGACCGGCCTCGACGGTGCATGACGGCTTTGCGGCGGCCGGAGCCGGCCCCTCCGGGCTGCACCGGCAGGCCCTCAGGCCCCTCACCCGGCTTTCCCGCCGATCGATTTCCTTCCGTCGGGTGTGCACTTTGAGTCCGCGGTCGTTTGGACGGAAACAACGAGTCCCTGTCGTTTTATCGGCAGGTCATAACAAAGTTCCCGAAGTTGCCGACCACGCAAGGGGTATGCTGTTATGGACGCCGTTACGCTCTCCCGTCTCCAATTTGCGGTCGCCACCTATTTCCATTTCCTCTTCGTACCTCTGACGCTGGGCCTTTCCGTGCTGGTCGCGATCATGGAAACCCAATTCGTCAGGACGGGCGACGAAGAATACAAGCGGATGACCAAGTTCTGGGGCAAGCTGTTCGTCATGAATTTTGTCCTGGGAGTCGTCACGGGAATCACGCTGGAATTCCAGTTCGGGACCAACTGGTCGCGCTACTCGAAATACGTCGGAGACATCTTCGGCTCCCTTCTGGCCATCGAGGCCACGACTTCCTTCTTCCTTGAATCCACATTGATCGGCATCTGGCTGTTCGGCTGGAACAGGCTCTCTCCGAAGATGCACGCCGCCTGCATCTGGCTGGTTGCGGCAGCCTCGAATCTGTCGGCCTACTGGATCCTGGCGGCCAATTCCTGGATGCAGCATCCCGTCGGTTACGCCATCCGGAACGGCCGCGCCGAGTTGACCGATTTCTGGGCGGTCGTCAGCCAGACCTATGCCGTCTTCATGTTTCTGCACGTGCTCGCGGCGGCGTTCCTCGTTGCCGGGTTCTTCGTCATGGGCATCAGCGCCTATCACATGCTCCGGGGCACGAATATTCCGTTCTTCAGGCGGTCCTTCAAGATGGCGGCCACCCTGGCCCTGCTCTTCTCCATCGCGGAAGTCGGCATCGGCGATTTCCACGGCAGGGAGATGATGAAGGCCCAGCCCGCGAAAGCGGCCGCGGCGGAGTCCGTCTGGGAGTCCGTGAAGGGGGCGCCGATGTACCTGATCGTGATCCCCGATGAAGCCAATGAGCGAAACCGGGTGCAGCTCCTGGGGATTCCGAAGCTCCTGAGCCTGGTGGCCCTCGGGGATGCCGAGGGCCTGTACAGAGGCCTGAAGGAATGGCCCAGGGAGCAGCGGCCTCCTGTCGCCGTGACCTTCTGGTCCTTCCGGATCATGGTGGTCCTCGGATTCTTCTTCGTTCTCATGAGCGTCCTGGCGTGGCTCAAACGGAACAGGCCGGAGGCGTCCCCGGGATTTCTCCGCCTCCTGATGTGGTGCCTCCCGCTGCCGTACCTCGCGGCGGAGCTCGGCTGGACGGTCACCGAAATGGGACGGCAGCCGTGGATCGTGTACGGGATGATGAAAACCGGCGATGCCGCTTCGCCCCTGGCGGGTATCCAGGTGGGGCTGTCCCTGGCGGCATTCGTCGTCGTCTACTCCCTGCTGGGAATCGCCTGTTTCTACCTGATCGCCAAGTACGCCCGCAAAGCGCCCGCGCCGGTCTCTCCGGCGGCCGGGTAGGAAAGGGGATCGCGTCATGCTCGAGACAATCTGGTTCCTGCTGTGGGGAATCCTTTGGGCGGTCTATTTCATGCTGGACGGTTTCGATCTCGGCCTGGGGACGATCGCGCCTTTTCTGGCGCGCTCCGACGCCGACAGGCGGGTGATGTACAATGCCATGGGCCCCTTCTGGGACGGGAACGAGGTGTGGCTGATCACCGCCGGCGGCGTCACCTTCGCCGCGTTCCCCACGACCTACGCCGTGATGTTCAGCGCCCTGTACACGCCCCTCCTGCTCCTCCTGTTCGCCCTGATCCTGCGGGCGGTCGCCCTGGAGTTCCGGAGCAAGCTGACCAGCGGGGTTTGGCGAAAGGTCTGGGATGCGTGCCACTTCGTCGGCAGCTTCCTTCCATCCCTGCTCCTGGGCGTGGCCTTCGCCAACATCTTCCGCGGCATCCCCATCGACGGGGAGGGAATCTTCCACGGGAACCTGCTCACCCTGCTGAATCCCTACGGACTCCTCGGCGGCGTTCTGTTCGTTCTTCTCTTTGCCGTACACGGGGCGCTCTGGCTGGCGATCAAGGCGGAAGGGGACCTGTCGCGGAGGGCCGTCCGGACGGCCGCCGGGCTGTGGCCGGCGCTGCTCGTCGCGGCGGCGGCGTTTCTGGGGGCCAGCTGGTTCGCCACCGGCCTGTACCGGAACTATCTGGGCAACCCCGCCCTCTGGGCCGTCCCGCTGGTGACGGTGGCCGCCCTCCTGGCCGTTCGTTTCCTTGTCGCAAAGAGGGCCTGGGTGAAGGCCTGGTTCGCATCGGCGCTGACCATCGCCGGGGCGACGCTATTCGGCGTCGCCGGGCTCCACCCCGTCCTCTTCCCGTCCAGCCTGGATCCCGCGTACAGCCTGACGATCTTCAATTCCTCCTCCAGCCCGCTGACCTTGAAGATCATGCTGGGCGTGGCATTGACCTTCGTGCCGGTCGTGATCGCCTATCAGGTCTGGGGTTATTACGTATTCAGGGGGAAGGTGACGCAGGAAGACATCGCGTCCGACGAGGCATACTGAAATCGGCGCTCAGGATTCCGCCGGCCGATCTTCCCGGCCGGGTTCTCCGGAGGCGCCCAACTCCTCCGCGAGCCTTTCCCAGCGCCGGTTGCCTTCGGCCAGTTCGATTTCGATCCCGGCCAGCTTCCTTTTCAAGGTACGGGCGGCCTCGGCGTTGCGCAGCACTTCAGGGTCGCACAGGGACAGCTCGCAGGACGACTTCTCCTTTTCCAGTTCCTCGATGCGCCGCTCCAGGGCCGCGAATTCACGCTGCCTGGCCTGGCGCGTGCGGGAGAGGCGGTTGCGCTCCTCCGCTTCCCGGCGCCGCTCTTCTTTCGACTTCCTGGCAGCCCTTTCCGGGGATTCGTCTTCGGACGGCCGCATCTCCGCTGCGCCGTCGGCCTCCGCTCTCCGTTTTTCGATGAACCAGGAGTAGTTGCCCCGCCAGTCGCGGATCCGGCCGCCGTGGATTTCGAGGACGCGGTTCACCATGCGGTCGAGGAAGAAGCGATCGTGCGAGACGAGGACGACCGTGCCGTTGTACGCCAGGAGCGCCTCCTGAAAGATCTCCTTGGTCTTGAGGTCCAGGTGGTTCGTGGGTTCGTCCAGAATGAGGAAATTGGAGTCGGTCAGGAGGATCTTCAGGAGCGCGAGGCGCGACTTTTCGCCGCCGGAGAGCACGGACACGGGTTTGAAGATGTCGTCGCCGGAAAACAGAAAGGCGCCCAGCAGGTTCCGGCGCTGCTGGTCGTCGCCCCGCGTGCCGGGGGCGTTCGCCTCCTGCCAGACCGTCCGGCTGTAATCCAGGTTCTCGGCGCTCTCCTGGGAGAAGAACGCGGTCTTCACGTTCAGGCCGAAGCGCACCGTTCCCTCCGCGGGCGCCTCCGTCCCGCTCAGCAGCCGGGACAGCGTCGATTTTCCGGAGCCGTTGAGGCCGACAAGGGCGATCTTCTCGCCGCGCCAGCAAGTCAGATCGACGTCGCGGAAGACCGTGAAGTCGCCATAGCGCTGGGCGGCCTTGGAGAGGACGACCACCTCCCTGCCGCTCTTGGCGGCTTCCGGGAAGCGCATGCGGATCGTCTTCCCGTTGGACTCCTGGCGGACGGCGGAAAACTTTTCCAGCATCTTGAGACGGCTCTGGACCTGGCTTGCCTTGGTCGCCTTGTAGCGGAAGCGCTCGACGAACGCCTCGATCCGCTTGATCTCCGCCTTCTGGACCTCCATCTCCTTGAGCAGGAGGTCGCGCCGGCGGTCTTTTTCCTCCAGGTAACGGGAGTAGTTCCCCCGGTAGATGGTGATCCTTCCGCCGGCCAGCTCCGCGATCGTGTTCACCATCTTGTCGAGAAAGAACCGGTCGTGGGCGATGGCGATGAGCGTGCCCGGATAGTCCCTCAGATAGCTTTCGAGCCACTCCATGCTTTCCGTGTCGAGGTGATTCGTCGGCTCGTCGAGAAGCATCACGTCGGGCCGCGACAGCAGGATGAGCGAGAGCTGGATCCTCATTTTCCAGCCGCCCGAGAAGTCCGTGCAGCGCTTCACGAAATCCCGCTCGCGGAAGCCGAACCCGGAGAGGATCTGCTTGGCCCTGGCCTCGAAGGCGTAGCCGTCCGCCGCCTGAAACCTGGCGGCGACCCTTTCGTATTCCTTCATGGCCTCCGCGTGGAGGGGGTCCGCGGGTCCGGTCTCGGAGACCTGCATCTCCAGGCGACGGATGTCCCGCTCCATTTCCGCGATGCCGCTCCTGTTCCTCAGGTAGGCGAGGAGTTCGACGTCCGGCAGCTCCACGAGATCCTGCGGCAGGTAGCCGATGACCCGGTTGCGGCGGTTGGGGATCTTGACGCTGCCCGATTCGAGCCACAGGTCGCCCAGGATCGCCCGCAGCAGGGTCGTCTTTCCCGTTCCGTTGTCGCCGACGAGTCCGACGCGGCTCTTTTCGTGGATCGTCCAGTTGATGCCGTCGAAAAGAACCTTGTCGCCGAAGGACAGGCGTAGGTCGTTGAGGTAAATCATGAATCGGACCGTTCTCAGTTTCCGCGAAGGGTTCGGTTTCTTTTTGTCCTGCTGCTTATAAGGGAAAGAAACCGGGGTGTCAACGTAGCTGTTCCCTATCACCGCGTTTTGTGATTAGTACTCCGGCAACCAAAGATGCCAATACTGTCATTCCCGCCCCCGCCTTCGCGAGGGTAAACTGCAGCGGGAATCCAGAACAGGACTGGATGCCCCCGGATCGAGTCCGGGGCAGGCTTATCAAGTCCGGCATGACAACCATTGATATGTTTACTTGCCGGAGTAATAATGGATGATCGGGAGGGATGAAGCATGCCGTACGACAGAAGAAGCACCCCGCGCCGTCCGTCGCAGGAAGAAATGCAGTGGCGCCGGAACCGCATGACACTGGACCGGGCCTTTTCCCGGGCGGGCGTCATGTCCCGCAGCGACGCCGTCGACCGCATCGTCGCGGGGCGCGTCGTGGTCAACGACCGCATCGTGACGGACCCGGAGGCGTGGGTGACTCCCGCCGAGGACCGCATCGCCTGCGACGGCAGGACGCTCCGTTTCCGCAGGCGGGTCTACTTCGCCCTCCACAAGCCGGTCGGCTTCGTCACCTCCTACGGCGATCCCGAAGGAAGGAGGACGATCTACGAGCTCCTGCCGCCCGAGACGGGTTGGGTCTTTCCCGTCGGCCGGCTCGACAAGAACACCTCGGGCCTCCTGATCCTGACCAACGACGCGGATTTCGGCGATGCCCTGACGGATCCGGATTCCGGGGTTCCGAAGACCTACCTGGTTACCGTCGATTTCGAGCCCTCTCAGGAACACCTGGAAGCGCTGCGCAGCGGCGTCGTCCTGAAGGACGGCTACCGGACGCGGCCTGCGGAGATCACGTTCGTGGGAAGGGAGCGGGGGAAGGTGGTCCTGGAGATGGTGCTGCACGAAGGGAAGAACCGGCAGATCCGGCGCATGATCGAGGCGCTGGGCGGAAAGGTCCTGAAGCTCGTCCGGACCCGCATCGGGCGCCTCGACCTCGGCAATCTGACGGTCGGAAGCTGCCGCCGCCTGGAACCAGGCGAGCTGGCCCTGCTGACTCCGCCCGATCGCCCTGACGGCAAACCGGTTGCCGCGGGCGGGGAATAGCTGCCCGCTGGGGAGGATCGATCCGATGTCCGTCCCGTCCCGACAATCCCTGGCCGCGTGGTTCGGCATCAACCGCGCCACGGCGGCCGTCCTCGTCGTTGTCGGCGGCCTGGGGCTCGCCGAGGAGATCTGGCGCAACTTCCTCGCCATCCACCTGCGCGACGCCGTGACGGGGGCATCGGAGGCCGCACGCATCCTCGGGGCCGCAAAATACATGGGGATCTTCGCCGTCCTCGTGAATTTCCTGGAAGGCATCGGTTACATCGTCGGCGGGACCATTGCGCACCGCATGGGGGCGCGGGTTGCGCTCCTGGTTTCGGCCCTGCCCATGGCCGCCGGTTTCACGGTGCTCCTGGCGAGCCGCGAGCCGGTACTGATCGTCGTCGGCGCCCTGCTCGTCACCAACTGGGAACCGCTTTCCGTGCCCGCGACCTTCGAGGTTGTCGGGAGCGAGGTCCCGAAGAACCGGCGTACCATCGCCTTCGCCGTCCAGAGCATCCAGAAACGCCTGCCCAAGGTCCTGGGGCCGCTTCTCGGCGGCTTCGTGATGGCGGTCGGCTACTGGATCAATCTGTCCCTTGCCTTCGGCCTGATCGGGGTCACCTGCCTGGTTCAGTTCCTGCTCCTGAAGCGGATGAGGCCCAGGGACGCCGCTCCGGCCGCGCCGCTGCGGCGGGTCCTGGAGAGGATTCCGGCCGATCTCCGGCGGCTACTCACGGCCGAGATCCTGCTGCGCTGGGGGGACTGGTTTGTCCGGGATTTCGCCGTCCTGTATGTCGTCGGAGTGCTCGGCGCGAGCACGGCCCAGGCGGGCATGCTGATCGCGCTGACCAGCCTGACCGCGCTTCTCACCTATGTGCCGGCCGGCAAGATGATCGACCGCGCCCCGAACCCGAAGCCCTACATCGGGCTCACGTTCCTGCTCTTCGCCCTCTTTCCCATCAGCCTCGTCCTGCTGCCGTGGATTCTCCCGCCGCTGGGCGTTCCCCTCATGGCGGCGCTCGCGATCGTCTTCATTCTCAACGGCCTGCGGGAACTGGGCGAGCCGGCCCGCAAGGCGCTCATCTCCCTGGGGCTGCCGCCGGAGATCCGCGCCCGCGGCGTCGGCCTGTATTGGGGGCTCCGGTCCTTCGCCTTCTGCCCGGCGCCCTTCGTTTCCTATCTGCTGTGGCAGGAGATCGGCCCCGAGGCGACCTTTCTGGTCGGCGGCGTCGTCGGACTGGCCGGCACAGCCTGGTTCTGGCTCCGGGTGCGCTGCGAGACGGGGGAGGACGCCGCAAACCTGCCGTCACGAGCGGAAAAATGACGACGGCAGGCCATCGAGACTGCCGCTCACCGTCATTGCAGGCAAAGCGAAGCGATCCCCTTTTGGTCATTCCCGCGCAGGCGGGAATCAGGGTCTGGGGATTTTGTTCCGTTATTGGCGCGCCAAGCAGAGAGCCGGGTCCCCGCCGCAGCCTGCCCTCGCGGAGGCGGGGGCGGGGACGGCACCTTTTGGCAAGCTCGGGGTGACAAGGGCGAGATTGCCGCGTCCACCAGCGGCCGCCTACGTCATCCAGGGCAGGTGATCCAAGTCGACGTTCCCCCCCGACAGGATGATGCCGATCTTCTTTCCGGGGATCTCGCTCCGTTTTGCCATTACGGCCGCCAGCGGCACGACGCCGGAAGGTTCGACGACGATCTTCATCCGCTCCCAGACGCACCGCATGGCCTCGATGATGGCCTCGTCGCTCACCGTGACGATCCCGGAGACGTACTTCCGGATGATGGGGAACGTCAAGGTTCCCAACTGCGTCCGCAGGCCGTCGGCGATCGTCTGCGGTGTGCCCACGGGCTGGATTTCCCCGGCTTTCAGCGAGCGCCAGGCGTCGTCCGCGCCTTGCGGCTCTCCGGCGAGGACCCTGATCTGCGGCCGGACGGCGGCGCAGGCCAGGGCGGTCCCGCTCAGCAGCCCGCCGCCGCCGACGGGAGCGATGACGGTGTCCAGATCCGGCACTTCCTCGCAGAGCTCCAGGGCGGCCGTCGCCGCGCCGCAGATCACGCGGTAGTCGTTGTAGGGGGGGATGAATACCGCCCCGGTCCGTTCGACAACTTCCCCGAGCGCCGCCTCCCGGGCCGCCAAGGTGGGTTCACAGAGGGTGATTTCGGCGCCGTAGCGTGCGACCGCCGCCCTCTTCACGGAGGGGGCATTCGACGGCACGACGACGTAGGCCTTCATGCCGCGGCAACCCGCGGCATAGGCAAGGGCCGCCGCATGGTTGCCCGAGGAATGGGTGGCGACGCCGCGACGCAACGCTTCCGGACCGAGGCTGAAAACGGCGTTCACGGCCCCGCGGGCCTTGAAGGCGCCCATCTTCTGGAAATTCTCGCACTTGAAGCGGAGATCGGCCCCGCAATCGGCGTCGAGGGAGCGGCTCTTCAGGACGGGCGTGCGGTGAACGTAAGGCCGGATCCTTTTGCGGGCGGCCAGCATGTCGTCGAGGGTCGGGATGGAATCCACGGATTTCTCCTCCTCAGGGGGACGGCCGCCGGCGGTTGCCGGACTCTGCCGGAAAATCAGGCAAACAGGATCAGGGCGATGAATCCGGCAGCGAGCGCATTCCCCGCGGCTTGCCGCGGGGTAAGCGAGCGCATGATGTTCAAGATCCCTTCCTTGGGGATCGAAGATTCTCCGGAGCTTGCTCCGGAGAGCTTCAATTCCAGATCGGCGGTCCCGGTGTTCTCGATGGAATGCAGCTCGCCGTTGGCCGTGAAGACGACGTCGCCCGGTCCGACGGCCGCCTTGACGCCGTTGTCGTCCACCGTGCCGGTGCCGTTGAGGATGTAGTAGGTCTCGGCATCCCCCTTGTGCTGGTGCAGGCCGATGGATGCGCCGGGCTTGAGACGGTTCCGGGCGAAGAGGCGGCCCCTGCCGCCGAATTGTTCCGGTTCCAGGATGCGGGTCATCTGCAGATCGCCCTTGCCGCCAAGCCGCTTGTTGAAGGCCTCGGAATGCAATTCACCGGCGCGCCGAATCATGACTTCACCTCCGCTGAAAAGGACGGCAGCATTTTCGAAGAACGTTCCGGAACGGCCGGCGACGGATCCTTCTCCGGAAAGAAAGATCCGGATTCCCGGCGCTCTGCCGCTATGCTCCGGCGCCGGGGGTGCCGCCCGTCACGAATCCCTTGGAGGGCGCTCCCGTATCGGCGGGGGTCCCGGCGATCTGGGCCAGATAGACCGCACCGAGGGTCTTGATATGATCGCTCACGTTGTCGAAGTAGTTGAAGTGGATCTGCTCCTCGTCGATGATCGTCTCGAAGAGCTTCAGGCTGGTGCTGTCGCCGCTCGCGCGGCAGATTTCGAGAAAGCCGTTGTACACGGCGATGGTGTTGTCTTCCAGTCCCGCATCGAAGGGGAAGACGGCCTCGATCTTCTGCGCCTTCTGCACCTTGGCGGCCAACTCCGCGGTCGGTTCACCGCCCAGTTCCTTGATGCGTTCCGCGAACATCTCGGCGTGGCGCATCTCGTCGATGGCGATCAGCTTGACCTTGGCGGCGAGGTCGCCGTAATCCATGTCGTCGAGGTTGTAGTGCTGATTCATGTACTGATGGATCGCATGCAGCTCCATCGACCGCGCCTTGTTCAGGACTTCGATCACCTTCTTCTTCTGCTGTTCCCGTGCGGCCTTCTCCATACCTATCTCCTTTCATGCAGCGGGGATTCCCGAAGATCCCATGAGCCTGACAGCGGGCGTACTATACCATGAGATCGCCTCGGCGCGAAGGGGCGAGCCGGCGGGATCGTCATTTTTTCTTGAAATGGATCCGGATGGGGACGTTTTCGAAGCCGAAGGTCTCCCGGATGCGGTTCACGAGGAAGCGCTCGTAGGAGAAGTGGACGGCCTTGGGGTCCTTGACGAACCAGGCGAACGCGGGCGGCTTGACGCCGATCTGGGTCACGTACAGGAAGTTGTGGGGCCGGCCGTGGAGGCGGGGCGGCGGGTTCTCCTCCAGGATCTGCCTGACGCCGCGGTTCAACTCGCCCGTCTCGATCCTTTTCACGTACTGCTCCCGGACCTTTTCGATTTCCCGGAAGACCTTCAGGACGCGCTGGCCCGTGAGCGCCGAGACGGTGATGATGGGGGCGAAGTCGAGAAATTTCATCTTGTTCTTGATGTCCAGGACGTAGGTGCCGATGGTCCGCTCGTCCTTTTCGACGAGGTCCCATTTGTTCACGACGATGATGACGGCGACGCCCCGCTCGAAGGCGAGGCCCGCGATCTTCGCATCCTGCTCCGTGACGCCCTCCTGCGCGTCGATGAGCATCAGGGCGATGTCGCAGCGCTCGATCGTCTTCAGGGCCTGGATGACGCTGTACTTCTCCAGGGTGAGGCTGACCCGGCCCTTGCGGCGGATGCCCGCCGTGTCGACCAGGAGGTAGTGCGCGCCCTCGATCGTGATCGGCGTATCGACGGGGTCCCGCGTCGTCCCGGGAGCGGGATTGACGATGGAGCGCTCGAAGCCCAGAATGCGGTTGACCAGGGACGATTTGCCGACGTTGGGTTTGCCGATGACGGCGATGCGGGTCCGTTCCGGCTCCTCCGGCTCTGCCTCGGCGGCGGGCATCCCGGCCGTCGCCGCGTCCATCAGTTCGTCGAGGCCGATTCCCGTCTGGGCCGAGATGGCGTAGAGCGTGTCGACGCCCAGACGGTAGAAGTCGGAGAGCAGCGCCTCGTGCCGCGGTGAGTCCACCTTGTTCACGGCGAAGAAGACCGGCTTGTCGATCTTGCGCAGCATGCCGGCGATTTCGACGTCCGCCGGCAGAAGCCCCTCGCGGCCGTCCAGGAGAAAGATCACGATGTCGGCCTCCTCGACGGCGAACATCGCCTGCTCGCGCATCGAGGCGAGGATGCCCTCCGTGGAGGCGGGTTCGAAGCCGCCCGTGTCGATGAGCAGGAAGGGTTTGCCGTACCACTCCCCGTCCGCGTAATTGCGGTCGCGGGTGGCTCCCGGCTCGTCGATGACGATGGCTTTCCGCTTTTCCGCCAGGCGGTTGAAGAGGGTCGATTTTCCCACGTTCGGCCGCCCGACGATGGCGATGACGGGCTTCATGAAGGCTTCCTTTTCGGTGACGCTGGCCCTTCATACCACGAAGGGACTGCGGACGAAAGCTATGGCTCGGGATGATAGCCGTTGGCTTCGAAGCGGTACTGCTTCTCGCGGAAGAGTCTCAGGCAGGCCTCGACGACTTTTTCGTCGTAGAGGGTTCCCTTCCGCTCTTCGATTTCCCGGAGCGCCGTCTCGATTCCGAGCGACGGCCGGTAGGGGCGGTGCGAGGCGATCGCCTCCACGACGTCGGACACCGCCAGGACCCTCGCTTCCATGAGGATCGCCTCGCCCTTCAGCCCCCGGGGATATCCCGAGCCGTTCATCCTTTCGTGGTGCTGGCGGATGATTTCCGCAACCGGCCAGGGGAACTCGATGCCCTTGAGGATGCCGTAGGCGGTTTCCGGGTGGTTCCGGATGAGGCCGAGCTCCGGATCCGAGAGCCGGGACGGCTTGCTGAGGATCTCCGCCGGAACGGAGATCTTGCCGATGTCGTGGATCGCCCCCGCCGTCCGTACGGCGTCGATGCTTTCCTGCGGCAGCCCCATCTCCCTGGCGATGTGGCGCGCAAGACTCGCCACCCGGCGCTGATGGCCGGACGTGTAAGGATCCCTTGCCTCCGTCATGGAAGTGACGGTCTGGATGACGGCACCCATGGCCGTCCGGAATCTTGCGAGACTCTGCAGGATCTCGTCCTCCTTCTGCTTGCGGTCGGTGATGTCCCGGACGGCGGCGATGTGGACGATCCGGTCGTTGCGGATGAAATACCGCGAAGCGATTTCGCAGGGGAAGACCGTCCCGTCCTTTTTCCGGTAATAGCGGAGCGCCACCTTGCTCCTGTGTTCCAGCACCGCCTGCCGCGTCAGGGCGGGTTCGTTGGACAGGTCGGTCTGTTTCATGCACAGCAAATCCCCGCGGCTGTATCCGAAGAGGGCGCAGGCGGATTCGTTGGCTTCCAGAATATCGAGGGTTTCGTTGTCGATCAGAAAAATGGCATCCGATTCCATGTCGAAGAGCTGCCGGTACTTGTCTTCGCTGGCCTGCAAGGCCTCGACCGCTTTCTTTCGCTGTGAAATGTCGCGGGAAAGCCCGACGACGCCCGTCAGTTTCCCTTTTGCGTCCCGGATCCCCTTGATCTTGTTTTCCATCCACAGGGTGCCGCCGTCCTTCCGGCGGTATTCGATTTCGACCGTCAGGCTCCGGTCCGGATCCGCGCCTTCTTCCTCGCGGCGGAGCTCCTCGCTCAGGAGCGTCTTGACACGCTCCAGGGAATCGGCCGTCAGCTGGTCCTCCAGAGTCTGCCGGATTCTCTCTTCGCTCGTATAGCCGAGGACTTTTTCAATGGACGGACTGACGTAGGTCGTCCGCAGATTCAGGTCCTGCGTCCAGACGATATCGCCCATGGTGTCGGTGATGAGACGAAGCCGCGCCTCGTTCTCCCGCAGTTCGGCAAGCGCCCGTTTCGCTTCGGTGACGTCCCGGGCGATGCCATAGACGCCGAAGACCCGGCCGTTCGCGACCAGCGGGATGTTGGTGATCTGGGCGTGGAATACGGTTCCGTCCTTCCTGCGGCCGGCGATTTCATAATTCTGCGTCTCGCCCTTCATCGCCTTGCGGAAATGCTCCCGCACCCTTTCGAGGTCGCGGTCGTCGATGAGGCGGTCGAAGGTCATCAGGCGGAGTTCCGCCGATGAATATCCGGTCAGGGATGAGGTCCGCACATTGGTGTTCAGGAACCTGCCGTCGGCGTCGAAGGCGAACACCGCGTCGGGGCTGTATTCGAAGAGGGAACGGAATTTCTGCTCGCTTTCGTGCAGGGCCTGCTCGATTTCCATGCGGTCTGTGACATCGACGAGACTGACGATCAGGAAACGGCGGCCGTCCAGCGAGATGGGCATGACGGACTTCAAGACCTTCCGTCCGCCGGGGGGGGCCGCCACCTTTTCCAGCGGTTCTTCGGCGTCGGCGTCGGTTCTTGAGCCGGGCGGGACGGTCTGCGCGCGGGGATAGATGAACTCGCGGCAGACCCGTTCGAGTCCGTCCCTTTTCCCGTCGATCCCGAAAAGATCGACGGCCGCCTGGTTGGCCTGCACGATCGTGCGGTTCTGTTTGTCGACGAGGATCAGACCGGCGCGGATTCCGTCGGCGCCGGGTTCAAACAGCTGCGGTTCACTGCATGGTCCAGGACTCGGCAGTCCTCTCCGATGGTCCCCCTGTTGCTCAGACATCTACAGCTACCTCTTACATCGAAATTCTTTTCTTTTCCCACGGCGGCCTTCATCTCTGCTTCTCCGCGTATCCGAATTCCCGGAGCATCCGAGCGTCCTGGGTCCAGTTCTTCTGGACGCGGACGAAGAGTTCGAGGAACACCTTTGCGGCGAAGAATCGCTCCATTTCCAGACGCGCCTGCGTGCCGATCTCCTTGAGCATCGCCCCCTTGCGGCCGATGAGAATCCCCTTCTGGGAATCCTTTTCCACGTGGATCGTGGCTTGGATGCGGATGAGGTTCCGCTCCCCGTCTTCCTTGAAGGTGTCGACGACGACCGCCGTCGCGTAGGGGATTTCCTTGTGCGTGAGCGTCGTGATCTTCTCCCTGACCATCTCGGCGGCGATGAAACGCTCCGTCCGGTCGGTCATCATGTCCTCGGGGAAGTAAACCGGCCCCTCGGGCAGCAGCTTCCAGAGGGCGTCGGCCAGGATGCCCATCCCGTCGCCCGTAAGGGCCGAAAGGGGGATGATCTCCACGAATTCCCGCAGGCGCCGGGCCTCGTCGATCAGGGGGAGGAGGGTCTTCTTTTCGACGGCGTCGGTCTTGTTGATGACGAGAATCACCGGCACGGCGAGGTCCTTCATCGCCTCCAGGATGTAGCGGTCGTCGGAATGCAGGCCCTGTGCCTCGATCACGAGGAGCAGGATGTCCGACGCGCCGAAGGCCTCCATGGCCGTTTCGACCATCGCCCGGTTGAGCGGCGTCCTGGCCCGGTGAATCCCCGGCGTGTCGAGGAAGATCATCTGCCCCGGCCGCTCGCCCTTGAGGTTCCGGATGCCGGTGATGCGGTTCCGCGTCGTCTGGGGCTTGCGCGTCGTGATCGCGATGCGCTCCCCCACCAGCGCATTGAGCAGGGTCGATTTTCCGACGTTCGGCCGGCCGACAATGCCGATGAAACCGGATTTGAACATGCAGGGTCCTCTTTCCCGTTTTCCAGGGCCTTCAGCCTTCCACAGGCGCTTTCTTCATCCCGACACCGCCGCCGCACGGGCGGCATCCCCACCCTTCTATCTGTCCTTCCCGCTCTTTTTCTTGTCATTCCCGCGAGAGCGGGAATCCAAGATCCTGAGAAGCGATCGAAGGATCGAAGCCCGTCTCGCCGCGCTTCCGCTCGAAAAGGACCCCCGCCGCCTCCAGCGCGACGGTTCCGCGCTCCCGCCCGGCCTCGCCGCGGACGGTGAGGCTGCGCAGGCCGAATCCGTCCTTCAGGAGGCGGATATTGGCGTTGCGGGTCCCCCGGAAGCTCGACACGTCGCGGACGGATACCCGGAACGCGGCGTCGCCGCCGTCGCCGCGGGCCGCGAGCAGTGCCGACGCCATCCGCCGGAAGATCTCCGCTTCCACGAGCGCTCCGAAGGACGGATGGAACGGGCCGGCGACGATGGCGCCGGGTCTTTCGAGGGCCGCGGTCGCCTGGAGGCCGAGGCGGGCAACCCGGATCCCGGCGGCCTCGAAGCGGGACACCGCGTCGGCGCAGCGGCGCACGGCCTCCTCCAGGCTGAGCGGCTCGTATTCCCCGCGTCCGAACATCGCCGCGAGCTCCGTCTCCGCAAGCACGACGGTCGGATGGATGCGCACCATGTCCGGGTGGAGGTCGGCGATGCGATCGACGGAAGCGGCGAAGCGTTCCCGCGTATCCCCCGGCAGTCCCGCCATGAGGTGGATCCCCGTTTCGAATCCTCCCCTCCGGAGAAGCCCCATTGCCCGGACGACGTCGGCGGCCCCGTGGCCGCGTCCTGCCCGGGCAAGGATTTCGTCGTCCATGGACTCCGCACCGATCTCGACCGTCGCCACGCCGGCGGCGGCGAGGCGTTCCAGGACCGTTCCGTCGATCTGATCGGGGCGGGCCGAAATGCGGATCGAGACCGCGAGCCCTTCCCGGATGCAGGCGCCCGCCGCTTGCAGGTAGTCTTCCCGGCGTGCCGGGTCCAGTCCCGTGAAGCTCCCGCCGTAAAAGGCGATTTGCGCGGGCGACTTCCGCCGGCTGCGGCCCAGGTGACGCACGACTGCCTCCCGCAGGTCGGCAGGGGCGCATCCCCCGCCTTCCGGGTCCGTCAGGCGTTCGCTGCAATAGATGCAGCGCCCCGGGCATCCGCCGTTGCGGATAAAGAGAGGCGCGATGGCGGGATGGTCATTTCTGCCGTCCATGATCTCCCTTTCCCTGCGTTTCGCCGCCCGCCTCCAGGTCCTTCAGGACCCTGCGCGCCGCGTTCTGCTCCGCCTCCTTCTTGCTCCGCCCGGAGGCGCGGACCTCCCGATCGCCGACGGAGAGTTTCACCTCGAAGGTCTTGTCGTGGTCGGGGCCCGTCTCCCCGGCGACTTCGTAACGGGGCATCTCGCCGAACCGGATCCGGCTCCACTCCTGGAGGGCGCCCTTGAAGTCGCGCCAGGGTTCCGACGTCTCGATACCGGCGAGGAACGGCTCGTAGAGGCGCCCGACGACGGCCGACGCCGTGCCGAATCCGCCGTCGCTGTAGACGGCGCCGATCAGGGCCTCCATCGCGTCGGCCAGGATGGAGATCTTTGTCCGGCCGCCCGAGAGGTCTTCGCCGCGTCCCAGGAGCAGGCAGTCCCCCAGGCGGATCGACTTCGCCAGCTCCGCCAGCTGCTGCTCGTTCACGGCGGAGGCGCGGAGCCGCGACAGCAGCCCCTCCTGCGCATCGGGAAAACGCTTCATCAGGAGGTCGCTGACGACGAGCTGCAGCACGGCGTCGCCGAGAAATTCGAGACGTTCGTTGTCCGCGGCGACGGCGCCGGGGTTTTCGTGGAGGAAGGAGCGATGGACGACGGCCGTCTCCAGGCGGGAGCGGTCGCGGAAGCGATAGTCGAGGTTCTCCGACAGCCGGTCGATGCCTGCCCTCCATTCCTCATTCTCCGACCATGACGCCATGAAGCTTCTCCTCCTTGAAACCTTCGATCTTTACTCGCACGATACGGTTCGCCAGATCAAGGCCTTCGTGCCGGAGCAGGACGGGGATGTAGTTGTCCGAGAATCCCCGGACGAAACCGCCGGCGTTCCGCCCCTCGATCAGGACGGACAATTCGCGGCCCAGGAAACGCCCGGCGAAGTCCCGCTTCTTCTGCCGTCCGATTTCGCGGAGAAGCTGCGCCCGCCGCTTCTTTTCCGCCTCGCCGACCTTTCCCTCCATGCGGGAAGCCTCGGTTCCGGGACGGTCCGAGTAGGGGAAAACGTGAAGATAGGCGAGCGGGGACGCCTGCAGGAATTCGCAGGTGTTGGCGAATTGGGCGGGCGTTTCGCCGGGAAAGCCCGCCATGACGTCGGCGCCGATGGCGATGTCCGGGACCGCGGCGGCGACGGCGGAAACAAGCGCACCGTACAGCGCGGCATCGTAATCCCGCCCCATCCCACGCAGGACGTCGCTGTCGGCGCTCTGCAGGGGGATGTGGAGGTGGCGGCAGAGGAGGCGCGACCGCCGCATCAGGGCGATCAGGTCCTCCGTCACTTCGCGGGGTTCGACCGAACTGAGCCGCAGCCGCTCCATGCCGCCCTGCCGTTCGGCGGCCGCGAGCAGGAGCGGGAGATCCGCGGCAGGTTTCAGGTCACGTCCGTAGGCGCCCAGATGAATTCCGGTGACGACCGTCTCACGGTATCCCGCTTCGCCCAGTTCCTTCAATCTTGCCAGCGCCTCGGGCAGGGGCAGGCTCCGGCTGCGGCCGCGGGCGTAGGGCACGATGCAGTAGCGGCAGCGGGCATCGCAGCCGTCCTGCACCTTGAGGAAGGCCCGGGTATGGCCTGCGAAGCGAACCGCGCTCGGACCGTCGAACGTGCGCAGCGACGACAGCCCGCCGGCCAGGACCCGATCGGCAGGGGGGCGGTCCAGATCGGCGATCATCTCCGAAATCCGGTGCTTTTCCGCCGTGCCGGCGACGAAAACGACGCCGGGGAGGGTGCTGAGCGTTCCGGGTGCGACCTGGGCGTAGCAGCCTGTCACGACCACGGCGGCGGCGGGATTGCGCCGCGCGGCGCGCCGCACGAGTTGACGCGACTGGTAGTCGGTGCGGCCCGTCACCGTGCAGGTGTTGACGATGTAGACGTCGGCCTCCGCGTCGAAGGGGACGAGGGAAAAGCCCCGCCGCTCGATCGCTTCGGCGATCGCCGCCGAATCCACCTGGTTGACCTTGCAGCCGAGCGTTGCAAGGGCCACACGCTTCGTCATCCTGCTGCCTTTCCGCTGATTCCCGTCCGCCCTGCGCAAAAAAGGGGCAGAAGCGCCCCTTGTAGACGTCCTGTCCCCGGTTGTCAAGACAGGAAGAACCTGTTGAAGTTGCACGCCCGTTGCGTTACAGTTCCATGCCAGGAATGGAGGAGGCGCCTATGGACAATCTGCCGCGCATGTTTATCGACAATCCCATCGTCAGCGTCGCCGCCCTGCTGGTGATTCTGTTCCTCTGCTGGTGGTTCTTCAAGAAGATTCTCATGCTGGTCCTCATCGCGGTGATCGCCGTCCTCGCCGTGGGAGGGTATTTCTATTTCAAGGATCCCAAACGGATGCCCGAGAACATGATGGATGCCGCGAAAAAGGCGAAAGTCACGGCGGAGAAAGCCGTCGAGAAGGGGAAGACCGTCATCGATACGGGCAAGAAGGTCGTGGAAAAGGGCAAGGAAGTCTACGAGAAGGGCAAGGAAAAGGGCGAAAAGGTGAGCGACCTCTTCAAGCCGAAAGACGGGGAAGAAACGCCGCCCCGGAAGCCGTAGACGCGGGATTCAAAAGCCGTTTTTATCACTTCAGGTCTTTTTCGACGGTCCGCCCTCAGAAAAGGTCGACCTCCATCGCCCTGGCCGGACACGCCGTCACGCAGAATTCGCAGCCGTTGCACTTCTCCGCGTCGAAGCGGACCTTCGCCGTGGCCGGTTCCATGGACAGCGCCTCGGTGGGGCAGAAGGCGATGCAGGCGCCGCAGTGGACGCACTTGTCGACGTTCTGGCTCACGCTCTTGGACAGGGGCTCGACGCGCAGCCCCAGGTCCTTCAGGTAGCGGATGCCCGCGTCGAAATTCTCCTTCGTCCCGCTCATCTCCATGACGAGTACGCCCTCCCGCCGCGGGAAGATCCGCGCCTTGAGGATGTTCACGATGAGATCGTACTTCTTGACGAGCTGATAGATGATCGGCTGCTCGACGACGTCGGGCATGTAGCGAATGACGACTTTTTTCGTAACCATGCGTTCTCTTCCCCCGAATTCGCACGATCCTATGGAAAGGGCCGGAACTTGTCAAGCCGTTATCTGCGCGGCGGGCGCAATTGCGTCTTGACGCGGGGCCGTCTTCTCCGTATACTTCGCAAATCGAAAAAGCAAGTTATATAGCCCGCTTGGGCCGCGATCCTTCTCTCCCCACCCGCCGCCTTCAGGAGGTGCCCCATGTTCGAATCGGCAGAGCTCGGACAAAAGATCGAAAAGGAACGGTACAACCAGGAGGCGCCGAAACTGCGCGAGGAGCTCCTCGACGCCCAGTACGACCTGTCCCAGCAGAAACGCTTCCCCGTCATCATCGTCGTCGGCGGGGTGGACGGCGCCGGCAAGAGCGAGACCGTGAACCTGCTCAACGAGTGGATGGATCCCCGCCACATCCACACCCACGCCTTCTCCGAGCCCTCGGACGAGGAACGGGAGCGGCCCTACATGTGGCGGTTCTGGCGGGCGCTGCCGCCCAAGGGGAAGATCGGGATCCTCTACGGCGCCTGGCACACGGCGCCGATCGTGGACCGCGTGCTGCGGCGGTGCAAGAGGGCGCACCTCGACCAGGCGATCGAGGAGAACATCCGCTTCGAGAAGATGCTGACCGACGAGGGCGCCCTGATCCTCAAGTTCTGGTTTCACCTCTCGAAGGACCAGCAGCGCAAGCGCCTCAAGGCGCTGGAGGAGGACCCCAAGACCCGCTGGCGCGTCACCGATACCGATTGGGACCGTTTCCGGATGTACGACCGCTTCCGGAAGGTCTCCGAGTATTTCATCCGCCAGACCAGCACGGCCGAGGCGCCGTGGGTCATCGTGGAGGGCTTCGATCACTGCTACCGCAGCCTGACCGTGGGCAATCACCTGCTGCAGTGCCTGCGGCAGCGCCTCGCGGACAAGCCCGCGGAGCGGCCGCAGGTCAAGGCGCCCCCGATGCTGCCGCGCATCGAGGGCCGGGACGTCCTCAGTTCCCTCGACCTGACCCAGAGCCTGACCAAGAAGAAGTACCAGAAGGACCTGGAAACCTGGCAGGGGCGCATCAACCTGCTGACCCGCCATCCGAAATTCAAGAGCAAGTCGGTCATCCTCGTCTTCGAGGGCCAGGATGCGGCCGGCAAGGGCGGCGCGATCCGGCGCGTCACCTCGGCGCTGGACTCCCGGATCTACCAGGGGGTTCCCATCGCGGCGCCGACGGAGGAGGAGCGCGCGCAGCCCTACCTGTGGCGTTTCTGGCGGCATATCCCCCGCCGGGGCCGTTTCACGATCTTCGACCGGTCCTGGTACGGCCGGGTCCTGGTGGAGCGCGTCGAGAGGTTCTGCTCCGAGGCCGACTGGATGCGCGCCTACGGCGAGATCAACGATTTCGAGATGCAGCTCGTGCGGAACGACTCGATCGTCGTGAAATTCTGGCTCCAGATCAGCAAGGAGGAGCAGCTCAAGCGGTTCAAGGAGCGGGAGAAGATCGCCTTCAAGCGCTTCAAGATCACCGAGGAGGACTGGCGCAACCGCAAGCGATGGGACGATTACCATCGGGCCGTGTGCGACATGACGGAACGCACGTCCACGGAGGTGGCGCCCTGGACGATCGTCGAGGCGAACGACAAGTGGTTCGCGCGCATCAAGGTGTTGAAGACCATCGTCAGCCGCATCGAAGCGGCCATGTAACCGGCGGAAGGTCAGGCCTTGACCTTGATCCGGCGCCTGCCGGGCCGGCGTTTTCCCCTCGAAAAATGCCCCTGGAAAAGACGCCTGACGCAGGGCTGTTCCCACCGGCCGTGATTCCCCTCCGAACGCCGCAAAAAATTTGCCGCCGACCTGCAGAAAATCCTGCTTTTCCACTTAAGAACCTCCTTTCCGAACCGATATAGAACTAGAGCCGTTTTCTTCTGCGGACGCATCGCCGGACGATTTCGTGAGGGCCCGGCGATGCCCGGGCAGGAACGATTTTTCACGGAGGTTGTAGAATGAAGCACGCAAGACTGAGCACGAAACTGGTCACGGCATTCCTGCTGGTGGGGGTGCTTCCGCTTCTGGTCGCGGGAATTGTCTGTCTTCTCAACGCGAACGGGGCGCTGACGTCCATGGCTTTCGAGAAGCTTGATGCGGCGCAGAGCCTCAAAGGCAATCATCTGAAGACCTATTTCGAACAGACCATGAACAGCATGAAGGGCCAGACGACCAATGCCCTGATCATCGAAGCGTCCAAGATGATGGAGAATTCCTTCAAGGCATCGGAGGGCAATATCAAGGACGGCACCTATCAGTACCATCTCATGAAATTCGAGGACACGATCAAGGAGTTCGCAAGAGCGAACGGCTACGCCGACATCATCATGCTCTCCCTCGACGGCACGGTTTTCTACACCCTTCAGAAGGGAGAGGACCTGGGGCAGAGTGTCGTGAACGGCGCCTTGAAGGACAGCGGCCTCGGGAAGTGTTTCCAGGCGGTGCAGAGCGGCAAGGATCCGGTCGTCTTTTCCGATTTCGCCGCCTATGGGCCGATCCAGAAGAAGCCGGCCGCCTTCATCGGCGTGCCGGTCATCGGTTACGGGGAGAAGCAGGCCGTCCTGGCTGCCCGCATTTCCGCAAAGGAGATCAACGCGATCATGACGGATCGGTCCGGGATGGGGAAGAGCGGCCAGACCTATCTGGTCGGACCGGACCATCTCATGCGGTCCGATGCCGTCTTGGACCTGCAGAACCGGTCCGTGGAGGCATCGTTCGCCAATCCTTCCGTCGGCAGGGTGGACACCGACGCCGTTCGGCAGGCCCTCGCAGGCAAATCCGGCAGCGGCATCCTCAGCGACTACCGGGGTGAGAAGGTCCTGACATCCTACCATCCCTTCACGCTGGGGGCGGCGCGGTGGGCGTTCGTGGCCGAGATCGGCAAGGCCGAGGCGTTTGCCGCCGTAACCCGGATCTTCTGGATCATCCTGATCCTGGCCGTCATCGGCGTCGCCGCGATCGTCGCTGTCGCCCTCATGATGACCCGGTCGATCACCCGTCCGCTGCACGCCGTCATGGGGGACCTGGGAGAGAGGTCGGACCGGGTTTCGAAAGCGGCGGCGCAGCTGACGGACTCGAGCCAGCAGCAGGCCTCGGGAGCGGCCCAGCAGGCGGCGTCGATTCAGGAAACATCCGCCTCGCTGGAAGAACTGTCGTCGATGACGAAGAAGAACGCCGAGTATGCCGGCAAGGCGGAATCGATCATCAAGTCGGCGACGGAGACGGTGAAACGGACCAGCGCCTCCATGTCCGACCTGACGCAGTCCATGTCGGAGGTGACGAAGGCGAGCGAGGACACGTCCAAGATCATCAAGACGATCGACGAGATCGCCTTCCAGACGAACCTGCTGGCGCTCAACGCCGCCGTCGAGGCGGCGCGGGCCGGGGAAGCGGGCGCGGGCTTTGCCGTTGTCGCCGAGGAGGTCCGCAACCTGGCCAGGCGTTCCGCCGAGGCGGCGAAGGACACGACGAACCTCATCGAGGGCACCATCGAGAAGGTGCGGGCGGGGTCGACATCGGTCGCAACGACCAACGAGACCTTCGTCCAGGTGACGGAGAGCATCTTCAAGGCGAGCGAACTCATCGGGGAAATCGCCGCCGCGTCGGGGAGGCAGGCCCAGGGAATCGAGCAGGTCAACAGCGCCATGGCCGAAGTGGACAAGGTGGCCCAGCAGAATGCGTCCAATGCCGAGGAGTCGTCATCGTCGTCGGAGGAACTGAAGGCGCAGGCCGCTGCCCTGAAGGGCGTCGCCGGCACCCTCGCGCAGATCGTCGGCGGCAACGGCCATGGGGCGTTTCAAGGCGGAGAAGCCTCCGTTGCCCTGGGCGCCGGAGGCGCCGCGGTTCCCATCCGCCGTCTGGCGGCACCGACGGGCGAATGAAGACGTACGCGGGAAGCGGCAGGGGCTTTCCGGGGATGGTGCCGGACATCCCGGGAAAAAGGATGGGCCGGAGAACGCGGCCGGAACTGCGATCGGGACCGGGGGCGATGGAGGTCCGCAGCGCCGCGGCGGGCCCGGCCGCCGTCGTCTCCTGATCGAACCGCGCCAGATCTCTCGGAAATCCGCCTGTCTCGCCCGCGCCAACTCCCCCTCGGGCTCGTGGAGTTCCCCGAATCGGAATTGAAGTCCTCCGGAGCGAGCTCCGGAGAATCTTCGATCCCCAAGGAAGGGATCTCAAACAGGATTCGCCCGCATCCCCCGCAGCAGGCTGCGAGGCATGCGCCCGCTGCCGGATTCATGATCCGCGGCATCGACTCCCCGCCGGTGTTTTTCACGAATTCTTTACCTCCCTGTCATCAATCAGCAATGATCCTCCTGTAAATCGGCATCCAGGCAAATGAAAGCGGAATCGTGCTGCGGCAACCCATGAAGAGGGGTGCACACACGAACAAAACGGACGAAAAGGCAAGGATTTCAACAATTCGTCCGACAGCGTGGAGAGGAGCTTTTCAGCGATGGAAGAAGTCATTGGCAATGCCGGCGTTCAGCCGCGTCCGTCCGGAATCCCGATGGATCCTTTCCCGGCGGCGGGAGGTCCCGGGTGCGCCCGCATCCCCGGGTCGGGGACGTGCATATCCGCCAGGAACGTGACCCTGGGGTACGGCGACAAGGTGGTCCTCGACGGCATCCATCTGGATGTTTGCGGAGGAGAGTTCATCAGCGTCATCGGTCCGTCCGGTGTCGGAAAGTCAACGCTGCTCATGGCGATCAACGGCACCGTGAGGATATTCGGCGGCGATCTGACCGTCTTGAATCACAATCTGCGAACCATCAAGAACGGTGCCCTCAAGCATGTACGATCGCGGATCGGCGCCGTCTATCAGGGTTATAACCTGGTCAAGCGGCTGAGCGTTCTGGACAACATCGCCGCCGGCATGCTGCGGCGGGTGGGGCCTCTTTCGGCGGCGATCAAGTATTACACCCATGACCAGTATGAAAAGATCTACGAGTATATGCAGGCCGTGGGGATCGAAGAAGAGGCTTTGCAGCGTTGCGACAGGCTGTCGGGCGGCCAGATGCAGCGCGTGGCGATCGCCAGGGCCCTGGCGCAAAGCCCGGAGATGATTCTCGCCGACGAGCCCATTTCGTCCCTTGATCCCGTAAGCGCCGGAAACGTCATGGACACCCTGGCGCGGATCAACCGCCAATACGGCATCACGATTATCGCCAATCTTCACCAACTGGATCATGCAAGGAACTACTGCACGAGGATCATCGGCATCAACGAAGGGAGAATCGTCTATGACGGAAGACCGGAATGCATGGGTCAGGCCGTCATCAAGCAAATATACCGGGACGCCCGATATGAAAAGAGGATGCCCTTGGTTGACGGCCGATCCTGTCCTGCCGCTCCGCTGCCCGTTTACAGCGCCTGAAGAAGGCGATGAAATCATCAAAGGAGATCTCACAATGAACAAGAAACGGTACCTGATGATCCTTGCGCTTGCGGTCATGGCCGTGGCGATGGTTGCGACCAGTCTCTTTGCCGGCTCCTCCGTGCCCCCGGACTGGCCCTCAAGACTCGTTTTCGGCGTCATTCCGACGGATTCGTCGGACAACGTCATGGAGCGGAACGACAGCCTCGTTCGGTACCTTCAGAAGAGGCTCGGCGTTCCGGTGGAGATCAAGACGGCGACGGATTACGCAGGCGTGATTACGGGCATGCAGTTCAAGCACATCGACTTCGCCTATTTCGGACCCAAGTCCTATGTGGAGGCGGCCAAACGCGCCAATGCCGAGGCCTTCGCCGTTGAGTTGTCCCGGGACGGCGCGGCGGGCTACTACGGCGTCATTATCACCAGGAAGGGGTCGGGACTGAAGAACATGAAAGATATCCGGGGAAAGGTCTGGGCCTTCACCGACCCGAATTCCACAAGCGGGACCCTCGTCCCGATGGTCTATTTCTACAAGGAACTGAAGATGGATCCGGAGAAATATTTTTCCAAGGTGATCTATTCCGGCTCTCACGAGGCATCCATGCTGGCCGTCAAGAACGGCAAGGTGGACGCCGCCTCCACGAACGACATCGATATGGCCAGAGGGGACGGTAAACGCTGGAAGGTGAACGAGGATTTTGAGATCATCTGGAAATCGAAGCTCATTCCCGCATCGCCCATCGCCTACAGAAAAGATATTCCCGCTTCCCTGAAGAAGGCCCTCAAAGACGCCTTCCTCGCCTACGACGACCCTGTCGGCCTCGATAAATTGAAGCTCAAGGGCTATGTGGAGGGTTCTGACGGGTTGTTCGATCCCATCCGGGATCAGATGGAAGTCAAGGCGGCACTGACAAGGAAGAACTGATGGGAGGCGTTCCGGCCTTGCAGAGGAAGACCAGCGGCCGGGAGGATGTTTGTTCGGCACCATGGATCTGAAAACGATCAAGCAGAAGACGAACCCGTTTCACCCCGGCAACGTGGCGGCCTGTCTGGTGTTCGCAGCGCTCATCGCCTGGAGCTGGAGCTCCACCGAGATGAGCGCCAGGGCTCTCCTGGACGGCTGGCGGAACATGATCGTCTACATCGGCGGGAATCCCGCCATTGAAGGGAGCGGATTCTTCCCGCCGGCGTTTCAGGAAACGCGGATCGTCAAGTATCTCCTTTCCATGGTGGAAACGATTCAGATGGCCTTTCTTGCCCTCATCCTGTCGGTCCTCATCGCTTTTCCGCTTTCGTTCTTTGCCTCCCGGAATACGCTGGAGATCATTTTCCCGGGGCGCAGCTGGCATTCGGCCGTCTTGCGGAAGATGCTTTACATGACGACCCGGTTCGTCGCCAATCTTTTCCGTTCCATCAACGAACTGGTCTGGGCGCTGATCTTCGTCAGCGCCGTCGGCCTGGGGCCCATGCCGGGCATTCTGGCCCTGGGCGTTCATACGTCCGGGGTTCTCATGAAACTCTTCTCTGAAGGGATCGAAAACATCCAGCCCGAGCCGATCACAGCCGTGGCGGCTACCGGCGCGGGCCCCTTCAAGGTGGTACGCTACGCCGTGATTCCGCAAATCGTGCCCTTTTTCGTGTCCATGATCCTCTACCGCTTCGAGTCCGATGTCCGGTCGGCGACGATCCTCGGTTTCACCGGGGCGGGCGGGATCGGCATGTATCTTTTCGACAAGCTCCGGTCCTATGAAAACAAAGACGTCACGACGATTCTGATCATTATCATCGTCGCCGTTGCCCTTGTCGATCGGCTGAGCGCCGTTATCCGCCAGAGGTACACGTAAGAGTCGAGATTCGCCGCCGGAGACGCGGCTGAATCCTGTCATGGCACGAGTTTTTTGATGGCAAAGCGCTTTGTCGCGACATCCTGCGTGTTGTTCGTTCTTGCCGTCTCCATCCTTTCCTACTGGCTTTCGGACAGCAGAATCCCCCCGTCGGTGCCTTCGCGTGCGAGCGAACTCGTCGCGAGAAAAGATTCCGCGGAATGGTATTCGGCGCAGGGAGCAAAACGGACGAGAGGAGTCGCCCTCGTCGTCCACGGTCTCAACTTGAGGCCGGAAAGGATGCAGCCCATCATCGCCGAACTCAACGACGCCGGAATGGATGTCCTGAACGTTTCGCTCCGCGGTCACGGCGGCAACTTCGTGCCCAATGCGAACGTCACTCCCGATGAAGCCCGGCTGGAATCGTTCCGCGGCGTCACGTACGGCCTATGGTTGGCCGAGGTGCATGCATCCTACCTGAAGGCCAGGGAAAGGGCATCCAGGAGGAATGTTCCGGTATTCTTCATCGGCTACTCTCTCGGTGGGTTGCTGGGCTGTGACCTTGTCCTTTCGCAACCCGATGTTCATTACGAACGCATGGCTCTTTTCGCGCCGGCCCTGAATGTCACGGTGAAGAGTTATCTCCTGAAGGCTCTGATGCCCTTTCCGGACATGGTGATTGACAGCCTGTCCCCCCGGCCCTATCGGACGAATCAGGGGACGCCCATGGCCGCTTACAAGGCGCTGTTCGAAGCCATTGATTTCTTTCACGGCAGCATGAATGGGAAATTGAACAAGCCCACCATCGTCTTCATCGATGAAGAGGACGAATTCATATCGTATTCGGAGCTGAAAGAACTGACATCAAGAAGGAACCTTGACCGCTGGCGGATCCATACGGTCCGGAAAGATCGGGACATCCGTGAAGAGGTGTCGCATCATCTGATTATCGACGAAGAAAGCGTCGGCGAGGACATGTGGAAGCGGATCAGGAGTTCTCTGCGAAATCACCTGACGGGAAGGAGCGCTCCCGCGGACCGGCACCGGGAGGACTGAACGGGATCCTCTCGGCGCCGCGTCCCGCCCGCTGCGCCTTCCGGGGCGTCGGGTCGGTCCTGCCGTCATTCAGAAACCGTTCACGACGAGGTCACCCTGTTGACATACGACTGCTGTAAGAAGGACGTCCGGAAGGGAAACGGATGACGCCTTTCACGAAGCTGAACAAGGAGGGAGTGGTGCAAAAAACCTATATCTTGGATACGAACATACTCCTGCATAATCCCCAGGCCATCTTCTCGTTTGAAGACAACGAAGTGGTCATCACCCTGGCAGTCATTGAAGAGATCGATCATCAGAAGAGGCGTCAGGACGAAATCGGAAAAAACGCGCGGGAGGTGTCGCGGCTGCTGGACGATCTGCGCGGAAAGGGGAATCTGGCCAGGAGCGTGATTCTGCCGGCGGGAGGGACGCTCAGGATCGAAGTAAACCACTGGTCGGCCGGAGATCTGCCGGCGGGAATCGATTGGGAGCAGCGGGGGAACCGGATCCTGGCGGTCGCATATCACCTCCGGCAGGAAAAGCACAATGTCCATCTGGTCACGAAAGACCTGAATCTCCGCGTCAAGGCCGACGTCATCGGCATCCCGTCCGAGGACTTCTACCGGGACAAGGTCCAATTCTCCTTTCTGTACGACGGCGTGGCAACCGAAACCGTCACGGAAGAGCAGATCAACCTCTTCCATCGTGCCAGAAAAATGGCCATGCCCGAGGGCTGGCAAGGGCAGCCGAACCAGTTCTTCATCCTGAAGAATCCGACGAATCCATCCCAGTCGGCTCTCTGCCGCTGCCAGGATCATGCATTGGTGCCCTTGCTCCACGGAGACGCCGAGTGTTTCGGAATCAAGGCGCGCAACAAGGAGCAGAAATTTGCGATGGAGCTGCTTCTGAACGATCAGATCCGCGCCGTTACCCTTGTGGGCAGGGCGGGGACGGGCAAGACTCTGCTTGCCATCGCCGCCGGTCTACAGAAGGTGCTCGACGAGAATGTTTACACCCGTCTGCTGATTACGCGGCCCATCGTACCGGTGGGAAATGACATCGGCTTCCTGCCGGGAGACAAGGAGGAAAAAATACGGCCCTGGATGCAGCCGATTTTCGACAACATCGAACACATCTTCAGTGGCGCGCCGGAAGACAAGGAAGGCCGCTGCAGGCTTCCGCGGAACGGGAAAAAAGGCCGGGAATCCGACGGGGATCGAACGAGATCCGTGCGGATCGTGGAGCATCTCCTCGAAAGAGACGTTGTCGAGATGGAACCGCTGACCTACATGAGGGGACGAAGCATTCCCAGGCAGTTCATCGTCTGCGACGAAGCCCAAAACCTCAGTCCGCAGATGATCAAAACGATCGTCACCCGGATCGGCGAAGGTTCGAAGATCGTGTTCACCGGCGATCCGGAACAGATCGACCATCCCTATCTGGACGCCAGCAGCAACGGATTGACCTACTTCGTGGAGAAATTCAAGGCCGAGCCGATTGCGGGCCATGTGACCCTGCGCAAGGGAGAACGCTCCGCCCTCGCCGAGCTGGGCTCGCGAATCCTGTGAGTCCCGCCGGGGGGAGAAGAGCATTCGCAGGCGGGATTGCGGCGTTGCGGGTTCCCTCCGATGAGAGGCGGATTGAAGCTCTCCGGAGCAAGCTCCGGAGAATCTTCGATCCCCAAGGAAGGGATCTTGAGCATCATTCGCTCGCAACCCCCGCAGCAAGCTGCGGGGAATGCGCTCGCTGCCGGATTCAAGCCCTCTTCAGCGCCGCGGCGAGCCCGGCCGCCGTCGTTTCCTGGTCGAACCGCGACCAGATCTCCCGGAAAGCCGCCTGTCTCGCCCGCGCCAATTCTCCCTGGAGCTCGTAGAGTTCCCCGAACAGGAACAGGAGCCGGGGATCGATCACGTTCCCCTTCCATTCTTCGAGCAGCCCGTCGATCAGCGACCGCGTGAAGACCGTATCCTGCAGCTCCCCGAGGCAATCCTGGATCTGCACCGTTTCCCCGATGAAGGGTTTGAGCCCGTCGCCGTATGCGGGGCCGACGAATTCGCAGGCGTAGCGCAGCCGCTTGAACTCGATGCGCAGCCGGTGGAAATTGCGGAGCTTGGGCTTGGCGAGGACCTTGCGGCCCTGCGCGAGGACGGCCTGGAAGAGTTCCGGGATCCGCTCGGAGGCGAAGGTGTGCACGGCCGTGAGGGCGAGCGGCGCCGCCGGCTTCTTCGCCGGCGGCCGCCCGGTGAAGGCGGCGACCCGCGTCCGGAAGCGGCGGTACCGCGGGGAGGCGAGACCGTTCAGGAGGTCGGAGAGCAGGACGGCCCGCCGCTCCTGGATGTGCCGGGTCAGGATCGCGACGGCGCGTTCCGGGGCCCTGGCGACCGTCGCGGTCGCTCCGGGCAGGTTCAGCAGGAAGACATCGAGATCGCGGACACCGCCGAAGAGGGCCCCGAGCCAGGACAGGTCGGCGGCGAGATCTGCGGCCGCCTTCTCCGGGATCGCCTTCCGGAAGAGGCGGAGGGCGGACCGCATCCGTCGCGTCGACACGCGGGCCTGGTGAACGAATTCGGTGTCGAGATCGGCCAGGACGCCCGGGAGGTTCTCCTCGATCCGGTGGAATTGGAAAGACAGGATCTTCTGCACCGCGACATCGAGGCGGTCCTCCAGCTTCACGCGCAGCGGCGGGGGCGGATTCTTGGACGGGAAGACGATGCCCAGTCGCTCGATCGCCGTTTCGAGCTTGGACTGGCGGGACGGCAGGAGTCCGGGGCAGCCGGCCAGGAGCCGGCCCAGCGCCTCGAGATCGGCGGGCGGACCCTTCTTCAGCTCGGCCTCCATCTCGTAGAGCGGCTTTGACCGGCGGGGCCGGTTCATGCCCCGCGCCGAGAAGCTCGTCGTGTCGAAGACGAGCTCCACCTGGGCGCCTTCGGGGCAGCGGAGGCGGTAGGGGATCCGCTCGGTGCGGACGGCGAGCTGGACGAGAAGCCGCCGGGGATGGATGATCGGGTCGATCTCCGCGTGGATCCGCTTGTCCGCTACGGCGGTCGGATCGGCGGCGTTCCCCTCGATGCGGACTTCGACCTCGCGCCGCTCGGCGCGCCCCTCCTCGACCTTTCCCAGGCTCTTGATCCCGTAGATCGCCGCGCCGCCGGCCCGGCGCAGCCGCAGGGCAAGGCCGCTCCGCAGGAGGCGCCAGTCGAAGGTGTCCAGGTAGAGGTCCTGCTGATGCACGACGCGCTGCGGGCTTGTCCGATACCCCTTGTCGCGCAGCAGGTCCAGAACGGCGTTCTTCGCCGCCGGCTCCGGCATCAGGAATTTGTATTCGATCTCCGTCGCTTCGGGGCGGGGCGTCACGGCATCCATCGTCTCTTGTTTCCCTCTTCGTAGTCTCTGGAAAGGCTCTTCGGCAGCGGCGTCTTCGCGAGCGCCGCGAGAACTTCCCCCTTCGGGTAGTCGAAGCGGACGATCCGCGCCGACGGCGCCCCAAGGCCGGCGATGCGGAGCAGGGCGTAGGCCGGCCTCGGATCTCCGTCGACGGGATGGCCGGCGGACCCGCAGTTGACGACGAGAACGCCCCCGATCCTTCTCACAAAGGGGATGTGCGTGTGTCCGCAGACGAAGATGTCCGGCCGCTCCCCGCCCAGCTTGGTCTTCAGGCCCCGGCTCGTGAGGCTCGGATAAACGGCGTCGTCGGCCGACAGCACGCTCCCGTGGACGAGCAGCAGCGCGAAGCCGCCCGGCAGCGTCTCCCGGTGGACCGGCGGAAGCGCGGCGAGAAAGCCCCGGGCCTTGCGGTCGAGGTTCGTCCGCGTCCAGTCGAGGATCCGCCACTTGGCGGGTTTCATGGCCTTTTCGAAGGCCGCGGGATTCTCGATCGCCTCCAGGACCTTCCCGTCGTAGTTTCCCAGGACCCCCGCCATGCGCCGCTCCGCGACAAGACGGCAGACCTCCGAGGGAAAAGGCCCGTACCCGGTGAGATCGCCGGCGCAGAAGAACCGTTCGGCGCCCCGCGCCTCGGCATCGGCGACGGCCGCCCTCAGGGCGGGCAGGTTCCCGTGGATGTCGGAGAGGAGCGCGGCGATCATCAGCGGAAGATCACCTTCCGCTTCGTCGTTCGCTCCAGCAGGTCCGACTTCTGGCGCGCCCGCCGGGTCTCGGCGGCACAGCGGTCCGGCTCGGTGAGGGAAATGATGAGCTGCTTCTCGTCGGCCACGATCTCCCGGATGCCCCCTGCGGCGCCGGCATGGTTGCAGTCAAGGCCGTCGGCGACGCGGAGGATCGCGGCGAGCCAGGAGACAAGTTCGCGGTCCTGCCTGGAGAGCTCGGCGAAGGCCCTGTGGCGCTTCTTGTCCGGCATCGCCTTGTTGTGGTAGCGGGCGACAAGCGCGCAGAGGGTCCGCTCCCGTTCCGTCAGGCCGGGCAGGTTGCCCTCGAGGATCATGTCGCGGCTGTGCTTGTGGTGCCCGCTGTTCCGCGTCCGGGACCAGCCGATGTCGTGGAGCACGGCGGCGATTTCGAGCAGCAGGCGGGGACGCCCGCGGTATCCGTGCAGGCCGGAGAGCCGGTCGAAGAGGCTCAGGGACAGGGCCGTGACCTGCGCCGAATGCTGCGGATCGGGGTCGAAGGCGTCGGCCAGACGTTTGACGCCTTGGAGAAGCGCCTGGCGGCGTTCCTGGGCCGCCGGTTTTGTCGGGGGGGTCCTCACTTCTTTTTTCCTTTCTTCTTGCCGATCTGGCGGACGAGTTGGCTGTACGGAGGCGATTTGACGCCCCCCTTGCGGGCGATGGCGATCAGCGCGCTTTGGCTGCGCACTTCCTTTTCGTTTACGCCCCGCTTGACGCGCTGGTAGGTGCCGTCGGGCTGCATGATGCGGGCCTTCACTTTGTCCTTCAGGTAGGTCATGAGGATCTCGTCGATGATCCTCGTCTTGATCGCCTCGTCCCGGATCGGGTAGAGGATTTCGGCGCGCTTCTTGAAGTTCCGGGGCATCCAGTCGGCGCTGCCCGAGTAGATCTCGGGCTCGCCGCCGTTGTGGAAGTAGTAGATGCGCGAGTGTTCGAGGAAGCGGTCGAGGATGCTCCGCACGCGGATGTTCTCGCTCACGCCGGGGATGCCCGGCAGGAGGCAGCAGATGCCCCGCACGATGAGGTCGATCTGCACCCCCGCCTGCGACGCTCGGTAGAGGGCGCGGATCGTCTGCCAGTCGATGAGGGCGTTCATCTTGGCGATGATCCGTCCCGGTTTGTTCGGCGTGGACCTGGCGATCTCGCGCTCGATGAGCCCGATGATCCGGTCCTGGATGTTCACGGGCGCGAGGAAGATCTTCTTGAACCGGGTCTCGACCGTCTCGGGCTTCAGCATGTCCCCGCCCGTCCAGGAGTTGAACCCCGTGATGACGTTGAAGAGCGACGCGACGTCGTTGCCGAGATCGGGGTCGGCCGTGAGAAGACCTACGTCCGTGTAGAGCTGGGCGGTCACGGAGTTATAGTTGCCCGAGGAGAGGTGCACGTAGCGGCGCAGGTGCTTGCCCTCGCGCCGGACCACCAGCGTCGCCTTGCAGTGGATCTTCCACGTCACGAAGCCGAAAACGGGATTGATTCCCGCCTTCACCATCGTGTTCGCGAAATCGATGTTCTTCTCCTCGTCGAAGCGCGCCTTGATCTCCACGACCGCCGTCACCTGCTTGCCGTTTTCCGCCGCCCGGCAGAGGGCCTCGACGATGGGCGAGTCGCGGTCGACGCGGTAGAGGGTCTGCTTGATGGCGAGCACGTCCGGATCCTCGGCGGCGGCGCTGATGAATTCGACGACCACGGCGAACGAATCATAGGGATGATGGATGAGGATATCGCCTTCCCGGATGACGCTGAAGATGTCGCTTTTGCCCGCCAGGCGCTTGGGGATGCGCGGGTTGAAAGGCGGGTCCCGGTGCACGGCGGCGACGGGCAGGTCGTAGAGGGGCATGAGGCCGCACAGGTTGATGGGGCCGGGGATCGCGTAGACGTTCGTCGGCTCCATGTCGAGGTTCCGGCAGAGGATCTGGAGCATCTTCTTGGGGGTTCCCTCCTGGACCTCCAGGCGGACCGCGATCTTGTTCGAACGGTCCTTGAGTTCCGCCTCGACGGATTTCAGCAGGTCCATGACGGCGTCTTCGTGCAGGTCGTAGTCCTGGTTGCGCGTCACCCGGAAGGGGATGCAGTTGGTGATCTTCATGCCGGGAAAGAGGTTGCCGATATTCGACGCGATGAGGTCCTCGAGGAGGACGAAATGGTGCCCCTTCCTGTCGTCCATGACGCGGATGACGCGGGGCAGGACGGAGGGCACCTCCACGAAGGCGTAGGGCTGCTGGCCGCCGAAGGAGTCGACTTCCTTGAAGAACACCATGAGGTTCAGCCGGAGGTTGCCCAGGAAGGGGAAGGGATGGCCCGCATCGACGGCCATGGGCGTCAGGATCGGAAATACCTGATTTTCGAAATAGGCGTTGAGCTTCTGGGCGTCCTTCTTGTCCAGGGACGAGACGGGAACGATTTCGATGCCCGCTTCCCGCATCCCGGGCAGGACGATGTCTTTCAGGCACTTGTACTGCTCGGCGACATATTTTCGGGCCCTGGCGGCGATGGCCTCGATCTGCTGGCGGGGCGTCATCCCGCTCGTGTCGGGGTCCACGACGCCGGCCTGGATGAGCCTGGCGAGGGCGCCGACCCGCACCTGGAAGAACTCGTCGAGGTTGGAGCTGAAGATGGAGATGAACTTGAGCTTCTCCATTGCCGGGCTCAGCGGGTCGCAGGCCTCTTCCAGCACGCGCAGGTTGAATTCCAGCCACGCGATTTCGCGGTTCAGGAAGAGCGAGGGATCCTTCAGCTTGATCTCCCTCGTTGGCTGCGGCTTCCCGGTTTCCGGTTTCTTCGCGGCTGCCTTCGCGGCGGCCGTTCTCCCGGACGATGAGGTCTTCTTGGCGGCTTTCTTCGCGGAAGTCTTCTCGGGGGACGCGGCCTTTTTCCCTGCAGTTTTCTTGGCGGCCGCCGGTTGCCTGTTGCGCATGGGCGAGATCCTTCTGAGATGGGGAGGCCCGACAACGTTCGACGATGGTGACGCCCTTCGACGATTGCGACTATACGAAAAGCGTTTTCCGGTGTCAAGGCAGGGCCGGAAATGTTCTTGACAGCCCGTCCGTTTCCCGCAATCCTCCCATCAGAGGGAAGCGGGCGTTTCCGCTTCCCGGAATGACGCCGAAAGGAAAGGAATCATGAGTGATCCGCGCGCCTATGCCCGCAAACTGGCCGCCGAGGCCGTTTCCCGGGGGGAACCGCTTGCATGGTTCGAAACGCTGTATGCCAGGGGATTGTCGGAGGGAATCCCGATTCCCTGGGCCGACCGGAAGCCCAACTCCAATCTCATCGAACTCTTCGCAAAGGCAGGCGGGCTGCCGGCCGCCGGCCGCGCCCTCAAGGTCGGCTGCGGGCTGGGCGACGATGCGGAGTGGCTTGCCGGCAGAGGGTTCGCGGTGACCGCGTTCGACATTTCGCCGAGCGCGATCGCCGAATGCCGCCGGCGGTTTCCGCAGAGCAACGTGGACTATGTCTTCGCCGACCTCTTCCGGGCGCCGGCGGACTGGACGCGGGCCTTCCCGCTGGTCCTGGAGGCCTATACTCTGCAGGTCCTTCCGCCGGAACTGCGCGAGGAGGCGGAAGAAAGAATCGCCGGCTTCGTCGCCCCCGGCGGGTGTCTCCTGGCCGTTTCCCGCGCCCGCGGGGAAGAGGAGCCCCGGGGAAGCATGCCCTGGCCGCTCACGGAGGCGGAAGTGCGCAGGTTCGGGGCGTTCGGCCTGACGGAAACCTTCTTCGAAGACTTCGTCGATTCCGAAGAGCCGCCCGTGCGCCGCTTCCGGGCCTGTTTCCGGAGGGACGCGGGCTGAAGGCCGGCGAAGGCGAAAAGGGAGTGACGGAGATCCGACGATGAACGAGGCCGCCCCACTCTGCCATCCGGAGCGTGACGCCGTCAAGGAGGCGCGGGCCTTTGCCGACCGGGCGTTTTCGCGCGCGGCCGGCGCGCCGCTCGTGGAAGGCAATTCCGTCCGGCTCCTCAAGAACGCCTGGGAGAATTACCCGGCGTGGCTCAATGCCATCGAGGCGGCGAAGCACCACATCCACTTCGAGAGCTACCTCGTCCACGAGGACCGGACGGGACGTGCGTTCGCCGACGCGCTCATCGCACGGGCGCGGGAAGGCGTGCGCGTGCGGCTCATCTACGACTGGATGGGCTGCTTCGGCAGGGCCTCGCGGCGTTTCTGGAGCCGCCTGCGCGCGGGCGGCGTCGACGTGCGCTGCTACAATCCCCCGCGCCTGGACAGCCCGCTCGGCTGGCTCTCGCGCGACCACCGCAAGATGCTCGCAGTCGACGGTCAGGTCGGCTTCGTTACGGGCCTGTGCATCGGACGGATGTGGGAGGGCATCCCCGACAAGAACATCGAGCCGTGGCGGGATACGGGCATCGAGGTGCGCGGCCCCGCGGTCGCGGACATCGAGCGGGCCTTCGCAGAGGTCTGGGCGATGACCGGCGCCCCGATCCCGGAGGGCGAACGGGCGGACGGGAATGGGCCCGGCCGCGCCGGCGACACGAGCCTGCGCGTCGTGGCAAGCGCCCCCGCAACGGCCGGCATGTTCCGCTTCGACCACCTCATCGCCGCGCTGGCGCGGGAAAGGGTATGGCTGACGGACGCGTACTTCGCGGGGACGACCGCCTACGTTCAGGCCCTGAGGGCGGCGGCGCAGGACGGCGTCGACGTCCGCCTGCTCCTGCCGAACGCGACGGACATCCCGCTCCTGAGGCCGCTGTCGCGGGCGGGGTACCGTCCGCTCCTGGAGGCGGGGGTGCGCGTCTTCGAGTGGAACGGAACGATGCTGCACGCAAAGACGGCGGTGACGGACGGGCGCTGGACGCGCATCGGTTCGACGAACCTCAACATCGCCAGCTGGTTCGGCAACTGCGAGCTGGACGTGGTGGTGGAAGACGAGCCCTTCGCGCGGGCGATGGAGGATATGTACCTCGAGGACCTGGAGAACGCGACGGAGGTGGTCCTGGATGCGAGGCAGAAGGTGCGCGCGCCGGGCGCACCGCGCCGCGCGCACCGGGTCATGACGAGCGGCGCCGGAAGCGTCGGGCGTGCGGCGGCCGGGGCGGTCCGCATCGGAAATGCGGTCGGCGCGGCGTTCACCGGCCGGCGCGTGCTGGAGCCCGTCGAGGCCCGCCTGATGACGGGCGGCGGCGCATTGTTCCTGGTCCTCGCCGCCCTCGTGGCCTTTTTTCCCCGCACGCTTGTCTATCCGCTTCTTCTGCTTTTCGCCTGGTTCGGGGCGGCGCTGTTCTACAGGAGCTGGAAACTGCACCGCGAGGGCCGGAGAAAGAAAGACGCGCTTCGTCCGCAGGCCGCGTCGGGTCGGGCCGCGAAAGAGGAGGACGGCCTGCCGCGGCAGTGACCGGGCACTGACGGAGATTAGGGACTCCCGGAATTGAAGCTCTCCGGAGCAAGCCCCGGAGAATCTTCGGTCTTCAAGGAAGGGATCTTGGACATCATTCGCCCGCTTGCCACGCGGCAAGCCGCGGGGAATGCGCTCGCTGCCCGATTCAAAAGGTGTACGACACGGAGAACGCCCCGAAGAACTGTTCGTCCCTCTGGGTTTCGAATTCCTTCGTCCGGTAGACGTAGGAATGGGTGATCTTGAAGCGGTCGGCGATCAGCCCGATGCCGCCCACGACGTCGGCGACAAACCGCCGCTTGTCGACGCTGTGGCTCTTCTGGAAAGTGTTCCCGTCGAGGAAGATGTTCCGGGCCACGGCATTCCCGTCGACGGCGAGAAAGAGATGGATGCCCCAGCGCCTGGAGGGCTGAAGGAGCCGCGGGTCCGCATCGTCCAGGGGGGCGCTGCTGTCCGATCCCGGCCGGATGAGATAGGTCCCGTAGTCGTTCGGGAGGTTCCAGCCGAAGCGCACCTGCCCGCCCAGGTTGGCCCCGGTGTAGACATTTCCCGCGGCGATGCCCATGTGGGGGATGCAGTCGAACCCGAGGCCTTCGGCGCTCTTGGCCTGAAAGGCCCTCCACTTGCGCTCGAAGAAGACATTGACGGCCGGTTCGTCCCGGAGCTGATGGTCCCAGCCCTTGGGATCGACGGAACCGATCCAGCCGTGGATCACCCTCTGGCAGTCCTCGGCGTAGGAGTGGCGGCCGACGACGCCGACGTCGAATTCGAGGGTGTCCATCTGGCTCCGGCTCTTGCTGTGGAGCGCGAACCCCAGGTAGGTGATGCCGGCATAGGGACGGTCGTTCACGATCAGGTCGCTCCGCTCCTTGTCCTCGGGCGTGTAGATGTTCTGCCCCAGCGAAAGGGATACCGATCGCTGGTCCCCGGGCTCGTTGACGAACGGCATCCGCTCGATATAGGGATGCATCCACTTCGGCACGAGCGGCGATTCCCGGTAGTTCGAGAGATCCCGCGAAGTCCACGAGAGCTTGGTCCCGTGGGTGTAATAGCGGTCGCGGTTGTTGAAGCCGAAGAGGTCGTTCTCCAGATAGAGGGTCACGGTGTCCGCCTTCCGCGCCTCCCTGTCGACGGCCGGACAGGGTTGCGGCAGGAGGAACGACAGGAGGATCGGGACGGCCGCAAGAAACGCTCTGAGGTTCATTCCCCGGAAGCCTTTCGCCGGGGCGGTTTCCCCGCCGGGCGGCGAGGATCGGGCCGGCAGGCGGCGCAATCCTCGAAGCCGCCGGCCACGCCCATTCTGCGGGCAAGGCGCCGGTGCTCTTCCGGCGAGATCCACGAGACGCGGAGGTAGTTCGCGATCGCCTGGTCGTCCATGCCGATGCGCCGCGCCTCGCGCACGGTGACTTCATAGGCCTCGATCTCCGTCTCGCGGTCCACGTAGGACTTGCTGCGGTCGTAGAGATCCCGCCCCTGCAGGTGCTGCTTCACGTGGCAGAGTTCGTGGATGATGTCGAGATAGAGGAATTCATCGGGGGCGTTCCGCAGGTGGACGAGGCCGATGGTGATGGCGCCGTCGCGGTTGTCGACGAACATCTCGTGGGGCAGGTCCGCCACCAGAACCCGGATGCGCGCCAGGACCTGCTCGATTTCCCCGGCGCCGGCGAAGATCTCCTTCAGGACGCCGTACGAGCGGATGTCGGGATAGACGTCCGCCAGAAGGCATTGCCCCGGTTCCCGCAGACGGTTGATGCAGAAGAGCTTCTTCATTTCACCCTTCCGCCTTTCCGCCCGCCGCTTCCAGGAGCCCGTCCCAGTCGAGGCCGCGGAAAGTCTTGTGAAGGAGATGGTCGTCGTCGACGGAGAAATAATCGAGGCGGGTGAAGACGCTGCGGCAGACCGCTTCGACGCCCGCGGGCGGTACCACGTCGTCGTGGATGCCGTGGTAGACGACGGCGGGCACCTCCGAGCGCATGGCGAGATAGGGCTCGAACTCGGGCAGGGTGAGGGCGGGCGCGAGCAGGACGATCCTCCGCACGCGGTCGGCGTGACAGAGGGCGAAGACAGCGGCCATCAGGCCGCCGTAGCTCGATCCCACCAGCACGAGGTTTTCCCGGCCGTCGAGGACGCGGCGCAGCTTGGCCATCCTGTCCTCGAAGGTCCCGGAATAGTCCTCGCGCAGCACCTCCGGGTATTTCTCCGCGAAGAAGAGTCCCTTCGTGCCCCGGCTCGACGTGTCCAGCCCGTGAATGTAAACGCCCGTCGTCTTCATCCCGCCCCTCTCTTCATATCCGATGTCTTCACGATGAGAGACTATGACACCATGGGGCGAGTTTCGCAACCCTCCTATTCCTTCCCGGTCAGGTAGGTGTCGTAGGTGGGGGTGAAGGGTCCCCGCTGGCCGAGACTCTTCACCAGCAGGTGGGGGCTTTCCTTGGACAGCCACAGGATGATCCGCGGCATCAGGATCGGCACGCGGACGAGGACGTCGATGCGGTAGCACTCGAAGGTCCCGGCGGCCACGCGCACCTGCTCGACCGCCGCCTGGTGGGCGGTGACATCCACGGAATGCCCGGAAAAATCGATCATGAAGAGCTCCCACCGCGACCCGGTGTCAAACGGAAACAACCGCAGAAGAAGGACGAGCGATGCGTCCACCCCGAGGACCCGGTCGGTGGGAAGGCGGACTTCCTTCTTCGTGCGGTCCGTTCCCTCGATGCGTTCCAGGTAGGCCGTGCCGCCGTTCCTTCGAACGGTCTCCGTCACGGCCCTGCCGCGGGCGTCGATGATCGTCCTTGCCGCCGAAAGGAAGCGGCCTTTTTCGTCGGTAACGATGGCCACCTTCTTCCGGGACACGGCGGACGCGATGACGGACCGGTACTCCATCGCCGTTGCGGTAGAAAGTACTTCGACCTCGATGTCTTCCTCTTCGCCCTCCACGACATGGCCGGCGGGCACGGAATGGTACCGGTAGATGTGCCGCGACGCGGTCGGCGCTTCGAGGGCCGGCGCGCCGGCCGCGCTCTGCGGATTCACGGACTGAAGAAGCAGGAGGAGGCCCAGAAGCGGGAACGACGATTTTCTGATCATAGGAAAGAGGCGAGTGGAACCGCGGCGAACCAGATGACGTAGCCCAAGGCCAGCGCCATGACGCCGTTGATCCTCCGGTCGTAGTCCTTTGAACGCATCATCCCGGAAAGCACCCACAGGAGGGTGCAGGCGTAGAGCGCGATCAGGACCGTGCCGGCGGTCCGGACGCCGCCGCCCGCGAGGACGCCGGGGAAAAGGAGCGCCCCGGACAGGGCCGCCAGGGCGACGCAGCAGCAGGCGATGAAGGCCGCGATCCCCGGCCCGAAGATCACCGCCACCGTCCGCTTGGACGCGAGGCTGTCGGCCGGTCGATCCGGAAGGCCGGCCAGCGTTATGGCCCCGAGGACGGAGAAGAAGAGCGGCAGACTCAGGAGCCACGGAAGCGCGTTGCTCAGCGTGCCGGCCTGAAAGACATATCCGCACAGGACCAGATAGAAGCTGTGGGTTCCACTCACGACGAGTTCCCCCAAGCCGCGGTAGCAGAACTTGAAGGGAGGAACCGTATACCCCAGGCCGAAGAAGATCCCCGTAAGGAGCATGGCCGCCGTGAGGAGGGGCGGGGCGTTCCGGCTGACTGCCGGAAGCGCGGACCCCAGCAGTGCGATGAGGACCAGCGACACGGCGATGCCCGCTCGGATATCGGAGGGAGAGAGCCTTCCCTCCACGAGCATTCTGGTGCCGCCGGTAAAGATGCTGAAGTTTGCGTTGAGGCGGTCCGTCTCGTAGTCGTAGTATTCGTTGGCGAGGATCGTACAGAATTCGATCAGGAACAGGGCGGCGTATCCCAGGACGAAGGCGGACGGGCTGAACGGTGCGGCGGCCGCGGCGGCAGCCGCACCCATGGCGTACGCGGCGAAGGCCATGGGATAGAACGGAAACCTCGCCACGAGGAGCCATGCGCCGAGTTTTCGCCCGGCAGCGGCGCGGTCCGATAGACGGGTCCCGATTCCTTCATTCATGGACGTGTGCCCTCATCCTTCAGGGCAGGACCTCGATGACGCCCTCCATGCCGTTCTCCCTGTGGCTGGGGAACAAAGGAAATTTCTCCGTGCAGTAAAAGGGATACCTGCCCTGCCTTGTGGGCGTGAAGCTGATCACCCGGGGAACGTCGTCGAGATCGACGGTGAAATCCATGCCGGCATCGGGCGATGACATCACGATGTTGTGGGGCATCAAGCCCGATTCCTTCACGACTTTCAGTTGAACGGGCGCATTCGCCTTCACGATGATGTGGTTCGGCTTGAAAAAATACGACCCCCCCACGATCTCTATCCTTTGAACGCCGTCCTGGCCCGCGGCTGCAACCGCCGGGGACGGAAGCCTGTTCTCCTGAGCCGCCGCGGCCTGGCAAACCAGTGGGAGCAGAAGGGCAGGAACGATCAGAAAGCGGGCGGTGCGTTTCATCGGGGCGCTCCTTCTCACGACGGGATTCAGGCTCGTCGATCCACTATAGAGTTGCGGCGCAGGCGCGCTCAATCAGGGAATCCCTGATTTTCGACTTCACGTACCCTTAGGGGAGAGAAGAGGTCTCCCCGGCGCCGCGACTGTCAGCGGGGATGCGGCAGGGAGCCCCGGTAGAACGGCTCGCATTTCCCGCCCTGAGCGAAACGCTCCGCCTTCCTGTACAGGCTCAGGACCGGGCCGGCCAGGGACTCGAGCGCGCCGGCCCGGGGGGACCCGAAGGGGCCGCTGATGCCCTGCGTGAATTTCGCGCATCCCCTCTCGTCGAGAATCGCGACGGTGATGCCGTCGTACCGTTCGGTGGTGAAGTCGAGCTTCCCCTTCAGGGCGACGCGGATGGTGCGCGTCGCAAGCGCGCAGTCGACGGCATCGGCGATGCCGTTCTTGATCTGCCAGCGTGAGACGAATTGCCGGATGGCGCCCTGCCCGCCCCGGGTCCGGTAATAGAGGTCCCCGTAGCGGTATGCGCCGAGCGCGGCGCTGCCCAGGGGGCCGGCGATGAAATAGGCGCCGACGTCGGCCAGGTTGAACTCCTGGGTCGCCGCGTAGGAAGAAAGGACCTTTTCCAGGTCCACGGTAGGGGTGGTCAGATCGCTGCCCCGGAGGGAGACCATGCCGTCCGTCCCGCCCGGGAGGATCCGCCCCTCCTTTTCCTTCACGGTCAGGGAGAAAGAGAGGTCGCCCCGGCCGCCGATCAACCTGTCCGCACCGAACGATCCGGTGAGTTTCCCGAAGTCCGCGTTCGGGACCTTCAGGGAAATCCGGTACTCGATATCGGTCCCCGCTGCATCCATCCGGAGGCTCCCCTCGCCCCTCGCGCCGAATACCTCCAGGATCGGGAGATCGAGGAGGAGCACCCCCTGTCCGGCCTTCACGGCGCCGCTGGCGTCGCCGATCCGGAAGGCATTCCGCGTCACCTCCCGCCAGGCGGCCGTCCCCGTGAAGGAGAGGTTCCTCAGGAAGCCTCCGGCGGAGCCGGCCAGCGAGAGATCCCGAAGAGTCAGTTGCAGCCCTTTCAATTCCGTGGTCTTGCCCGTCCGCTCGTCGCGGTAGACGAGCGAACCGTCGGACAGCCGGAAGTCCTTCAGGCGGAATGCCCCTCCCGGCGCCCGGCCCGGCGGCTTCCCCGCGCCTTTCGCAAAATTGTACCTGCCGTCCTTCTCCTTCACGATCGCGGCGGACGGCCCGGCAAGGCTGCATCCCGAGATCCTGAACTGCCCCCTCAGCAGCGGCAGCAGCTCCAGCGCCACCCCGAGGCGCTCCACGGCGAGGATCTGCCCGGCTCCGCCCGTGACCCGGACGTTCCTTGCCGACAGGCCGAGGGGAAACAGAGAGACGGTCAACTTCCCCCCGATCCGGACTTCCAGCCCGACCGCTTCGGAGGCGGCGGTTTCGATCCCCGGCTTGCAGGAGTCGATGCCGAAGAGGAACAAGGCGGAAGCTGCCAGGAGAAAGAGGACGGCGAGACCGCCGGCCAGGATCCGTTTCGTTGCCCGCGTTGCGTTCATGGCCCGGCCGTCCTCTTCTTCCGGGCAAGCATGTCCCGGAGAAAGCCGTGAATGAGCGCTGCGCCGGACGCCCACGTCGGATGTCCCGCGTATCGCTTCCTCGCCGCCAGGCCCATGCGGGCAAGCAGTTCGCGGTCGCGAAGGAAGCGGCCGATGCGGTCGGCGAGGGCCGCTTCATCGCCGGGGGCCACGAGAAATCCCTCGACGCCGTCGGCGACGACCTCCGGGACGGCCCCCGCCGTCGAACCGATGACGGGCAGCCCGTAGGCCATCGCCTCCAGGTAGACGATGCCGAAACCCTCGTAGAAGGAGGGAACGGCCAGGCAGTGGGAAGTCCCCAGGAGATCCGCGAGCCTTCCGTCGCTGACCGGGCCCGTCCACGCCACCCGGTCTTCGATGCCGGCCCCGGCGGCGAGGCCCCTGACCTGCGCGGCATAGGGGATGTCGGCGGAAAGGCTTCCCGCGACGGTCAGATGCCAGTCCTCCCCCCGGAGCCGTCCGAGGGTGGAGACGAGGGTGTGGAGGCCTTTGCGCGGGATCACATTTCCGACAAAGAGGATTTCCAGGGGGCCGCGTCTGCTGCGCGCCCGGACCCCCCCGTCGGCCACGGCGGGCCGGACGTGGTCGCCTCCCGGGCAGGCCACGACCGACGGCCGCTCCCCGCCGAGAAGATCTTCCAGGACCGCGCGTGTTGTCCGGCTGTTGAAGATGAAGCCGTCGACGCCTTCCAGGTACGCCTTTTCCATCCGCCGGCAGAGGCCGGCCATTCTCCCGTCACGGGCCTCCGAACTGCGCAGGTGGTGCACAACGGAGATGATGGGGCCGTCCAGCACTCTCCTGAATCTGGCATTCAGGCGGAGGAGGGAGGGATGGCAGAGTTCATCCTGAAGCAGCACGTCCGGCCGCTGCTCCCGAAGGGCTTCCGGCAGGCCGCTGAAGAAGCCGTCCGCAAGACAGGAAAGGTAGCCGGCCGGGCGCAGCGACAGGACCTCGAGCTGCGCGCCGGCAGTCCGGAGGCCATCCGCCATCATGCGGTCGTAGAGATAACCGCCCGAGACCTGGTCCGGCGCTCCGTAGATCATCAGGGCGATCTTCACGGAACCTCCCGGCGGCAAGCGGCCCACGCGTCTTCGTTTTCGAAGACCCTGACCTGGACCGAGGCGATGGGCGGATTCTTCAAGCCGCCGGCGAACCACCGACAGCACTGGTCGGCGAGGCGTTCCATGGTGGGGCTCAGGCCGGCGAATTCGGGAAGGTCGTTGAGAAGCCTGTCCGCGATGCGGTCCACGATCCCGTCCAGGCGGCGTTCGATTTCCAGGAGATCCAGGAGATATCCCTGGCTGTCGAGGGCCGTCCCCTCCAGCCGGATCTCGAGGAGATAGCTGTGGGGATGCTCCTCCCCTTCTCCGCCCCGGCTGCCGGGCTGGAAGTGGCGGGCCGTGAAGTGCCGTCGAACCGCAACCGTGAACACGATGATGATCCTTTCTCCCGCGGCGGCGGAGGCGTCCTTCGACATCGCCCCGGCGGGCTTCGCTGTGCGCCGGAGCGCATCAATACTGAAGAATCACCTGGAGGCACCGCTCCGGCTGCCTGTCCAGGAAGTCGTATGCTTCGCGGGCATGGGCGAAGGGGAAACGCTGGGTGACGAGGCGCGCGGCATCCACCTTCTTCAGGAGGGACCAGGCAAGGCCCAGGCGCCGCGCCTTGGTCCAGCGGCCGGAAAACCGGGGTGAAATCGTGCTGACCTGGCTCGCGATCATGCGTATGCGGCTGCGGTGGAAGCGCCCTCCCAGGTCCAGGCGGACCGGCTTGATGCCGTACCAGGAGCCGATCACGATCCTGCCGCTGAAACCGGTCACGGAAATCGCCTGATCCAGCGCCTCCGGAGCCCCGGATATTTCGACGGCCAGATCCGCGCCTTCCCGGCCTTCCCCGTCCCTGAGCCGATCCATGAGGGCGGCGGCAAGATCCGGATCGGCGGCGTCGAAGACCGCACGGGCGCCCGCTTTCAGTGACGCTTCGCGGCGCGGCCTATGCCGGTCGACCGCCAGGAGGTCCGCCAGCGGGTGCATGGCCAGGAGGGCGGTCGTCAGCAGGCCCACCACGCCCTGTCCGAACACGACCGCCTTCTCGCCGATCACGGGTTCCCCGTCCATCACGAGGCTGACCGCCGTTTCCAGATTCGGCAGGAAGAGCGCTTCCTCCGGCGAAAGACCGGCGGGAAGCGGCAACAGTTCCGCGATGTCGGCGGCAAAAGCGGTCTCATGGGGATGAAAGGAAAAGACCGTGCGGTCCTGCCACTCGCCGGGCACGCCGTCCCCCAGGGCCGTCACACGTCCCACGAGCGCGTAGCCGTACTTCATGGGGAATGTGCACTTCCCCCGCAGGCTCGGGATGGTTCCATCGAGGGGGAGATCGGGGGGGCAGAGCCCGCGGTACGCCAGCAGCTCGGACCCCGCGCTGACGGCGGACAGGAGCGTCCTGACCAGGACCTTTCCGGGAAGTGGAGGGGGCAGGGGCTCCTCACGGATCTCGATCAGACCCGGAGCGGTGAAGTAGAGGGCTGCACGGTTCATTTCCGGTTCCAGGCGACGTCGGCCCGGAGGACGACGTCGGATCCGCAGGCCTCCCATTCCATGTTCCGGAGGACGGGCGGATTTCGAAGGCTCAACTGCATGGGCCAGACGGCATGCAGGCCGCCCACGTAAATCGGGCTGATGGTCAGGACGAGCTGATCGACCAGCCGGTCCTTCAGGAAGCTCGTGATGACTTCCGCGCCGCCCTCCACCATGAGGGACGCGATGTTCAGCTCCGCGAGCCGCCGAAGCAGGGCCTTGAGGTCGATCAGGCCGTCCTGGCGGGGCGGTATCCGCATGACCTTGGCGCCCCGCTCCGAGAGCGACTGTTCGCGCCCGGCGTCCGCCGTTTCGGCCGTTGCGATCCACGGCGCGTGATGGTGGTGCTGCAGGGCCCGGGCATCCAGGGGGAAACGCAGCCGGCCGTCGACGACAATCGGCTGGGGACTGCTGCCGCCGACGTACCGGACCGTCAGAGAGGGATTGTCGGCCAGGATCGTGCCGATGCCGACAAGGAGCCCGTCGTGGACGGAACGCAGCCAGTGAGTGAATACGAGGGATTCCCGGCAGCTGATGGCCAGCGGCCGGCCCGGCTTCCGGGCGATGGAACCGTCGATGCTCTGGGCGTAACTCAGGGTCACGTAGGGACGGCCGTTCAGCCGTCCGGGCGCTTCCGCGAGGCGGGATTGAATCCTGTCGGCGATGAAGCCCATGGCGCAAAGTCCCCGGCATTCGGGAATTCCGGTCATTTTCCGGATCAACCGTAACTTCAATTAATATAAGGAAAATGAAGGAGCTGTCAACCGGGGTCGTTTCGGTTATGCCACTTCGTTCATATTTATAGGCCCTTCCCCAGCTTTGCCATTGGGTAATGGGTCGCTCATGGTTCCCCCCAAGCTGATCAGGCTGACGAGGACGCGAGCCAGGAGTTCCTTTTCCGCCGGTTTGTTCTCGGCGATGAGGGGCATGGCAACGCGGGGCCGTATCGGCGATACCCTTGGTTTCCGTCAGGCAGGAGAAAAGGGGGGCCGCAGTCGCGGCTTGCCGTCGATGGCCGGAATCGGATCTTTACCGCACCTTGATTCCCTCGTCGAGATAGCGGATGAGGGGGTAGATGAAGAACTCGATGATCCGGCGCTCGCCGACGCGGATCTCCGCGGTCAGGCTCATGCCCGAGGACAGAGGAGTCTTCCGGCCGCCGACCACGAGGTGGCTTTGCGAGGGATGGATGTACACTTCATAGACGGGACCAAGTCTCTCGTCTTCGATGCTGTGCCTGGAGACGACCTTCACCGTCCCGTCGATCAGGCCGTATTTCTGGAAATCGAATGCATCGACCTTGATCGATGCCGCCATCCCCTCCTTCACGAATCCGATGTCTCTGTTGAGCACCGTGGCTTTGATCGTCAGGGGCGTCGTCGCCGGGACGACGGTGATCAGTTTCTGCGCCGGCGTCACGACGCCGCCGATCGTATGGACGAGCAGCGTGGCGACATGGCCGTCGACGGGGGAGAGGATGCGCTGCTTGGCATTGCGGAATGACGTCTTCTCGATCTCCGCGCGCAACTCGCTTGCCTGCTTGTCCTTTTCGGAAAATTCCTTGAGGGTGGTCTTGCAGAAATCCTCGTCAATGAACGCGATTTCTCCGGCGATCTGATTCTTGCGCTGGCGCAACTGCTCCAGCTTGTGCCCCAACTGCTCGATGGCGTTGGCGTACGTCCGCACCTCGTTGACGACCTTTTCGTAATCGTCCCCGGCGATGATGTCGAGTACGGCCTCCATTCTCTTTTTCCTGTCCGCGCCGCTTGCCAGGAGGTCCCGGTTGAGATCCCGTTCTTTCTCCGCCGCCGTGATTTCCTCCCCGATCTTGACAAGCTCCGTCCGCCTGGTCTCGATTTGCTTTTCCAGGCTTCCGACCGTGGCGGCAAGGATGGCCTGCTGCGTGCGGATCAGGTCGCGATCGTAGCGGGCGGGGTCGGGCCGAAAAGGTTTTTTTTCCAGGACGGACGAAAGCCTCATTCTCTCCAGTTCGGTGAAGGCGAGGAGCTTTCGTTTCGCTTCCAGTTCCGGAGCGGTCGTGGAAGGATCGATCTCCATGAGGATTTGGCCTTTCCCGACGTAATCGCCCTCCCGGCAGAGGATGGCGCCGACGACGCCCGTGTCGAGCGGCTGGAGAATTTTCACGTCGCCCACGGGGATGGCGCTGCCCCGCGCCGAGACCACGACGTCCACCTTGCCGAGACAGAGCCACAGACCGGAGAAGACGATCACGGCGGTGATGATCCAGAACGTAACGCCTCCGACCGGGCTGGACGGATTTTCCTCGATCTCGGCTATCGCGGGCTTGAATTCGTGGGCGTCGTCTTTCCGGAAGGGATTATTCATCAACACCCGCCTCCTGCTGATGGAAGAGGTGGTGATAGTAACCCGCCTTTTGCATCAATTCGCCGTGCGTTCCCGTTTCGACGATGCCGCCCCGGTCGAGAACGATGATGAGGTCGCAGTCACGGACGACTGCGAGGCGATGGGCCACGATGAACATGGTTCTGCCCGAGCGGATCTGCCGGATGTTCCGCCGGATGATCCGCTCCGATTCGTAGTCGAGCGAGGAGGTGGCCTCGTCGAAGATCATGATCCGCGGGTTTGTGATGAGGGCCCTGGCAATCGCGATGCGCTGTTTCTGCCCCCCGGACAACGTGGCGCCGCGTTCCCCGACCGGCGTGTCGTACCCCTCGGGCAGCGCGGAAACGAACTCGTGCGCGCCCGCGAGCTTGGCCGCTTCGATGACCAGTTCCGCAGGGGCGTCGGGCCGGGGGAGGGCGATGTTCTCCCGGATCGTCCCACTGAAGAGATAGTCTTCCTGGAGGACCACGCCGATATGATAGCGCAGCCAGAAGGGATTCATCTGGCGGATGTCGACGCCGTCGATCGTGATGGATCCTTCGGCGGTCATGTACAGCCGCTGGATCAGTTTCGTGACGGTGCTCTTGCCGCTGCCGCTCCGGCCGACGATGCCGACGCACAGGCCGGGCCGGATGTGGAAGCTCACGGCCCGAAGCGCATAGGGGGCGTTGGGAGCGTAGCGAAACGAGACATTGTCGAACCGGACGTCCCCCGACAGGCGGGGGAGGGTGATATCCCGGCCGCTCTGGATCTCCACGGGGTTGTTGAGGATGTCGCCGAGGCGGTTCACGGACAGGAGCGCCTGCTGAAACTCGTTCCAGAGGCCGACGAGACGGAGGAACGGTCCGGAAAATTGTCCCGCAAACATCTGGAAGGCGATCAGTTGGCCGATCGTGAGCTGATTTTCGATCACAAGACGGACGCCCAGATAGAGAACGGTGATCGTCATCAACCTCTGGAAGGTTCCGGAAATCGCGCCGGAGATGTTGGACATGTTGGCCAGCCTGAAACTCGATCGCACATAGTTTCCCAGGTTGTCCTCCCACTTTTTTTGCATGGATCCCTCGATCGCCAGGGATTTCACGGTCTGAATCCCGGTTACGGATTCCACGAGGTAGGAATTGGCCTGGGCGCCCGTCTGGAACTTGTGCTCGAGGCGTTTTCTCAATTCGGGCGTCACCAGGAGATACAGGAATGCAACCAGCGCCACAAAAGCGAGGAAGATGAGAGAAAGAGAGGTGCTGTAGAGGAACATAATGATGACGAACACGAGAGAAAACACGAGGTCGATGATCAGCGAGACGGACTTGTTGGTGATGAATTCGCGGATGTTGTCGAGCTCCCGGACGCGGGCCGCGATGACGCCGACCTTTCGCGATTCGAAATAGACAAAGGGCAGGGACATCAGGTGGCGGAAGAGCTTTGCCCCGAGCTTCGCATCCAGCTTGTTCGCGGTATGAATGAAGATGTAGTTTCTCGTGACGTTCAGCAGGAACTCGAAGACCGTCACGGCGACGAATGCGACGGCCAGAACGTCAAGCGTGGTCATGCTGCGATGGACGATCACCTTGTCGAGGATGACCTGGGTGAAGAGCGGCGTCACCAGGCCGAAACACTGCACCACGAAGGAGCCGGTCAGCACCTCGCCGATGACCTTCCTGTACCGGAGGATTTCCCGGTAGAACCAGGCAAAACCGAAGGCCGTATCCGGCACGATCAGCCTGTGGCGAAGGACGATGAAATCCCCCGAGAAAAGGGCCGGAAACTCGGCGAATCCGATTTGCCGGGGGGATTTTTCCGCGGGCACGAAGAGCAGGGCCTTCTTTGCGGTCCCATCGGCTTTCAGCAGGACGGCGAATCGTCCGTCGCGGAGGACCGCGATGGCGGGCAGGGGATACTTCGCAATCAGGGTTTCGGGGGAGACGGTCTTGATCTTCGCCTTGAATCCGCTGTTGCGGACAATCCGCAGGAATTCCTCCTTGGTCAGTTCCTGATCGGTCAGGCCGTACTCACGAATGATCGCGCGGATATCGATGGAAATCCGGTTGAGCCGCGCCACGAGCTCGAGAGCGATGAGCGCCGTCTGCATCAGCGGGGGACCTCCGCAAGGAATTCGAGCTCCTTGGCTGCGGCCCGCTGCAACGTGACGGACTTTTCCAGCTCCCATTTCTGATGCGCGAGTTCGATCCTCCGGCTGATGAGGTCGATCTGATCGGAAATGCTCTGGATCGACAGCCGCTCGCTGAAGGCGAGCTTCTGCTCCGTCTGGTCGCGGATGACCTTCCGGTGAGAGACGTCCTGCCCATAAGAGCGGATTTCCTCTTCGAGACGCCGATGCTTCTTTTTCAGTTCCGCGACAGCGCGCTCCTGTTCCACCTGAAGCTTTTCCAGCTCGAGTCCGAGCCTCCGGGTCTGCGATTCATTCCGGAAACCTTCGAACAGGGCGACGGAGGCCGAGAGGCCCACGAAGAAGTTCCGGCGCCGGATATCCTCGAAAGAATCCTGGTAGGCGGACGGGTCGGAACCGTAGAAGATGTAGTTGGTGTACAGGCCGAATTTGGGGAGATTCTCCCGCTGCGCGATTTCGAGCTCCGCCTGCTTCTTGGAGATTTCGGCCTCCTGAAGGCGGAATTCAAGGCTCCTCTCGTAGGGGAATCCCGCACGGCTTGCGGCCCGGGCATCCGGCAGGGGCGCAACGTTCGTGTTGTCGGGATCGTAGGAGTCGCCGGTATGGAATTCGAGCTCCTTGAAAAGCTCTTTCCATCTCAATAACAGCAGCTCGATCTCCTCCATGGTCTCGGCGACCTTCACCGCCTCGTTCACCATGTCCGTCCGGGGGATCAAGCCGGCCTTGTTCAGCCTCTCTTTCATGAGCAGGAGCGACTTGCAAAGGGAGAGCGTTTCCCGTTTGCCCTCCAGCTCGTGCCGGGTGGCGAGCAGGTCGCGATAGAGGTCGAGAACCTTGATCTTCACGTCCCGGAGCGCGCGGCTGTGGAGCAGCTTCTTGGCGCCGGCGTCGATCTGCGCGATCCGAAGCTTTCGCGGCCGGACCCCGAAATCGTACAGATTGTACGTGGCATTCAGGGAAAGGGAATTCTGATACCTCGTGCTGTCGATAAGGACCGTGTTGCCGACGGAAGTGATCTGGGAAGCGCCGCCGGTCAGGTCTTTGGCGTATTCGGAATCGAAGCGCGTGTTGACGGTGGGATAGTAGAGCGATTCCGCTTCGCCTACGGCGGCTTCCCCGATCTGCACGTCGACGCCGGCAATACGGATTTCGTAAGCCTTCAAAAGGGCCTTTTCCAGAACTTCCTCGAATTCGAGCGTCGCGGCGCAGGCAGCCTGCGCCGCTGCCAGGAAACAAATCACTGCCGTAATGACGGAGATGACGGCCTTGGCATATTCATTCGCCGGAGTAATGACCTGTCGCGTCATCGTCATCACGCATGCCAGGAATTCACGATGATGTTCATGAGGTCCTGGTTGCGCCGGACGTCCTCCACGCCGGTCATGGGGATGCCGTTGCTCTGGGCAAAGGCCGTCATGTCCTGGATGATCCCGTTGATGTCCGCGTTCGTAAGGAAGAGGCCGTCTGCCGACTGCATCTTTTCGATTCCGTAAGACGATGAAAACTGGCTCGAAACAACGAGCCGGTCTGTTTCGCCATATGCCACGGTCAGATTTGTCCCGTCGCTGTAGATGGCGATGCCGTTCTTGTTGACGTCTTCGCCGAAGGCGATCTTGTCTTCATTGCCGCTGTCGCTCCCCGCATCGGTGATGGTGTCGATTCCATCGCCGAGGTCGAAGCGGTATGTGTCCTGGCCTGCGCCGCCGTTGAGGGCGTCATTGCCTGTTCCGCCTGCCAGAAGATCGTCCCGGTACCCCCCGGCGAGGGTGTCGTTCCCGGCGAGGCCGTAGACGGTGTTCCTGCGGTTGGAGACCACGGCGGCGGAGAGGTTGTCATCGCCCTCGGTGCCGGTGACCGTGATCTGGGCCAGTTCGCTTACCGCCGAGGCGTTCAGCTCCGTGCCGTCGGCGAACCGGAACTTCTCCACCTTGTAGAAGTCATGCGCGAACCAGTTTTTGATCGTCAGGGTCTCGCCCGTGTCCTTGATCCGGATCACCAGGTCCCCGCCGGTGGCCAGGCCGGTGCTGAGGTAGTCGAAGGAATCGGGTGTGAGGCCCTCGCCGAAGAGGACGGTGTCCGAACCGTTGAGGTTGCTGGAACCATTGATCCCGCGCTGGATGGTGTCGTTGCCGGACTCGCGCCCGTACACGAAGGTGTCGTTCCCGTCGGTCTGGTAGGGGACCCAGGCGTAGAGGTCGTCCCCGGGGCCGCCGTCGAGGATGTCGTCGCCGTATTCCCCGTACAGAACGTCGTTGCCTGCGCCTCCCAGGAGGATGTCGTTGCCGCCGTCTAAGTAACAACCCCCGTACAGGACGTCGTTGCCGTCCCCGCCGTAGACCGTGTCGTTGCCGCTGCCGGCGCTGACCACGTCGTTGCCGTCTCCCGCGTCGATGGTGTCGTCCCGGTACCCCCCGGCGAGGGTGTCGTTCCCGGCGAGGCCGTAGACGGTGTTCCTGCGGTTGGAGACCACGGCGGCGGAGAGGTTGTCATCGCCCTCGGTGCCGGTGACCGTGATCTGGGCCAGTTCGCTTACCGCCGAGGCGTTCAGCTCCGTGCCGTCGGCGAACCGGAACTTCTCCACCTTGTAGAAGTCATGCGCGAACCAGTTTTTGATCGTCAGGGTCTCGCCCGTGTCCTTGATCCGGATCACCAGGTCCCCGCCGGTGGCCAGGCCGGTGCTGAGGTAGTCGAAGGAATCGGGTGTGAGGCCCTCGCCGAAGAGGACGGTGTCCGAACCGTTGAGGTTGCTGGAACCATTGATCCCGCGCTGGATGGTGTCGTTGCCGGACTCGCGCCCGTACACGAAGGTGTCGTTCCCGTCGGTCTGGTAGGGGACCCAGGCGTAGAGGTCGTCCCCGGGGCCGCCGTCGAGGATGTCGTCGCCGTATTCCCCGTACAGAACGTCGTTGCCTGCGCCTCCCAGGAGGATGTCGTTGCCGCCGTCTAAGTAACAACCCCCGTACAGGACGTCGTTGCCGTCCCCGCCGTAGACCGTGTCGTTGCCGCTGCCGGCGCTGACCACGTCGTTGCCGTCTAAGCCCACCAACACGTCAGAAATGCCGCTTCCGGTTAATGTATCGTTGCTTGAACTTCCATAGACGTAGTGACCGCTTTCGGAATAGACAAGAAGGCCAAATTCCGTGTCCCATGCAGAGACCGCTTCACGGAAAGAATCCATATTCAGCATGCCCTGAGCCTGAACGCCTGCAAGGGTCCGCATGAACTCGATCACGGTCAATTGTACAGCATCCCTGTCGAGGGCGGCAACGGCTTGGATTTCCGCGAGAACCGGAACCAGGTCTCCTTTGATGCACTGCGTCACGTCGTCCCAGCTATACGTGATCGCGTTGTAGAAATCCTGAAGGTGCGTTTGGGCCATGAGCTGGGAATAGTACATCTCGAACATTCCCGCGTATGCCTGATTGAGAACGGGTGCGGCATTGGTATTGGGGTTTCCGGTTCCGTCAATTCCGACAAAAGATTGTCCGAACAGTGCTTCGAGCGAGGCGAGTTTCCGGGCGTCGATGTTCGGGCCGCGGCTCGAGGGACTGATACTCTCCGTGCCTGTCCACTTGAAGAGGATCTGATCCAAAAGAGCGCCGCGGGCATGGGGATCGGTTTCAGCCATGAACGATTCCACGAGGGTTTTCAGCGCATCACTCGTGTCCCGGACCATGGCCTGATGCAGGTCGTAGACGTTGCCGTAACCCTGGAGATCGGGCAGGAGGGCGATGGCTTCGGGGATTTCAAGCCATTCCTCCGCAATCGTGTACGCCGTGTCCCTCTGCAGCATGAAGCCGCCGATCTGTCCGGTCGTGCTGTCCGCCTTCTCGAAGGTGCCGGCCTGGACCTGGGTGTTGCCGTTGCCGTCGTTTATATTTGTATTCGTGTAACCGGTGTTGATGGCGGCGATGCCGAGATCCGAGAGGGATTTCATCTCATCGGCCTGGCTATAGCCGTCGCCGTCGAGGTCCTGCCAGATTTTCAGTTGGGTGTAGACGGCATCGTTCGCGTCGATCCTGCCGTCGCTGTTCGCATCGAATTCGGCAAGGGCCTGAAAACCATTGGATGCCGTCTGGCCGTTCTGGAGGATCGTCTGATCTCCGAAGAGTTCGGTCCCGTTGTTGATGATGCCGTCGCTGTCGCGATCCAGGACAAGGAGGCCGTCGTCGCTGCCTGCCCAGCCGGTCCTCTCGGCAAAGCCGTTCCCGTCGTGATCGAAGTAGGCCCCGTTCGTGGATGCAACCGTCTCGATCCCATCACCGTCCAGGTCCAGGATCAGGGGGTCCCGCCGTGGCGGGGCGATGCTGGAGGCCTGCTGGAAGGCAGCAAGTGCATCTTCAGGGCATAAGATGGCATTGGTATTGATGAATTGAGAATGTACCAGATTCAAAATGCCGGCCGCGTTTATTTGAGACATCAGGTTATTCAATAGGGCTGCATCGTACTCCAATCCATCATTGATCAGTTTTCCCAAAAATAAAATGGTCGCCTGTTCCCGATATTGTTGCCCCACAAATCCAGGAGACTGAAGATCAGGATTGTCAGGATCCGACGGCAATGTCCACATATCGATGATTAGTTGGAGATCTGCCAACATGATATCCTGCGGTTGATTGCCATTCAGCTTCGCTGCATCATAAGCCAAATCATGTAACTTGAAAGCGTAATCCAACAGGTCGATGGGATCATAATAATAGGGGACGGGTGAATTTGTCAGGACATCTATATAGACTGTTCCATCCTCATTTCTCCTCTCTCCTGAATGATCAGGGCCGCCATATTCACCGTATAGCCCGTATCTTGCCACAAAAGCTCTCATATCCATGGTCAACCCTCCTTGATCGATGTTCTTTCTGATCGATTACGGATGCCTCACTTCCTTAATTGATTCCCAAGGTGGGAGTTCAAAGTATCTCAACTCCGAACCATCGAGCCTCGTTATAAATAACGAAGGTCCCGCCCCTTCCCATCTGCTGGCCAGAAACACGGCATGAGTCCCATCGAAAGATATTCGAGGTTGCGCCATTCGAGAAAAGCGCTTGTTCGTCACCGCTTTGATTTCGTTTCCTCTCCGGGAAAAGAGGTCGTAGGTGCAAACAGATTTCTTGTCTTTCTGGGTACATGTCCGTGCCATGAAAAGAATCGTACCGTCCTTGGCAACGGAAGGCTCTTGGGTCCAGTCGCCATACGTGAAGGCGGGCTCCAAGGCATTCTTGGTTCCATCCATGATGAAGATATTATTTTGCTTGTATAGTTTCATGTACGCTTCAAAATCCTTCGGCCCTATATCCGTATGGTTCTTGGCGCCTTCACCTGAAAAAATGAACCGCTTCCCATCCGGCATATAAGCAGGCCTACCGGCGATATGAAAAAAGCGATAATTCGTCAGCCTGCGTTCTTTCCCAGTATCAACATCCGCTTCATAGACATCCCAATGCAGGATCTGTCTCCCCGAGCGGTATAGAACCCTTTTTATGCCCGATTTTATGTAGACTATGCGTTTCCCATCGGTGGAAAATGATGGCACTGCATTCAGCTTGACGACAACATCGGGACCGTCCTTTGTCTTTCCGTCATTATAGTCGTGAGTCAACTGCCTGAGACCGCTGCCATCTATATTCATGAGATGGATATTGTAATTGTCGCCGAAGTCTCCGGATGTGAATGTGATTTTCTTACTGTCCGATGAATAGGAAGGCGCTCCGTTAGATTTGTCAGATGATGGATGAAATCGTACCATCCTACCCGTGGCAACCTCATAAACGGCAAGGTCACATATGCCCTCGTGACAGACGACGAGCATAATTTTTTTATTATCCGGTGAGAGGGTTGGAGATACAATACCGTAACCCCTTTTAGGGTCTTTACCTTTGTCTTTCTCTTGGGATTCGTTTTTTTTGAAGCCCGCTATACAGAACACCGAAATAAGTAGTAGGAATGCTAGACAAAAAAGACCGACTTTTTTCATCCATTATCCTCCAATCGGTAAATACTGATCAGGAAGGTGAGTGCTATCACGCCATACCCTTAATTCATCCTACACGCAGGTTGAAACGGCAATGCCCTCCGATATTGTTGAGTATGCTCCTTCGTAATACATACCCTCCGCTTCGACGGTCTTGTAGATTTTGGTTCCGGACCAGGTGGCCCATTTGTAGAGAAAAATTCCGTAGCCGATCACGACGTCCCAGGTAGGGATCAGAAGAAAGATGGCGAGCGTTATGATGGTGAGGCGTTTGCTCTTTGTCCTTTTCCAGACTTCCTGCGTTGTTTTATATGTAAGCAACGGATAGAGGATCAGGACAGGCAGGATGAAAAAATAGTACATAGCAGTCTCCGGTGTATTGAGAGTATGTAAAGATGTCGTAAGACTGGGTTCATGCCCACGAACGATACTGCCTGCTGCGACAACACCGCCAAGAGACGAACTGTTTCGAACTGCTTACTGCCTGAAGCAAGACTGCCTGGTCGAGCGAGAGAGGAGGAAAGAGGTTGGGTTAGAATTGCTGACTATGGTGCGGCATCCATATCGTAAATGTCGCATCGTGTCAAATGGCACTTTTAAGACGTTGCCGTAGCCTTGGAGATCGGGCAGGAGGGCGATGGCTTCGGGCACGTCGAGCCATTCATTGGCAATCGTGTACGCCGTGTCCCTCTGCAGCATGAAGCCGCCGATCTGTCCGGTCGTGCTGTCCGCCTTCTCGAAGGTGCCGGCCTGGACCTGGGTGTTGCCGTTGCCGTCGTTTATATTTGTATTCGTGTAACCGGTGTTGATGGCGGCGATGCCGAGATCCGAGAGGGATTTCATCTCATCGGCCTGGCTATAGCCGTCGCCGTCGAGGTCCTGCCAGATTTTCAGTTGGGTGTAGACGGCATCGTTCGCGTCGATCCTGCCGTCGCTGTTCACATCGAATTCGGCAAGGGCTTGAAAACCATTGGATGCGGTCTGGCCGTTCTGGAGGATCGTCTGATCTCCGAAGAGTTCCGTTCCGTTGTTGATGATGCCGTCGCTGTTGCGGTCCAGGACAAGGAGCCCGTCGTCGCTGCCCGCCCAGCCGGTCCTCTCGGCAAAGCCGTTCCCGTCGTGGTCGAAGAAGGCCCCGTTCGTGGATGCGACCGTCTCGATCCCGTCGCCGTCCAAATCGAACATCAAGGGGTCCCGGGGAGGCGGCGGAGCAATGCTGGAGGCCTGCTGGAAAGCAGCAAGTGCATCCTCGGGACATAAGATGGCATTGCTGTTGATAAGTTGTAATCGTGAAGTCTCAGGGTAAATAATAATACCACCGTCTATACAGTCCGTCAGGAAATTCGTTACATTAGATATCG